>JAHHIF010000009.1 GCA_019358875.1 Symplocastrum torsivum CPER-KK1 | reverse complement strand
TCTACCTGAGCGGGGGTGCAAGGGTTTTGACGAATTTTACCAGATTTCCTGGGAGCTGAGCAACTATCAATCCCGCTTAAACTATTGATGGCTAAGGGTTTCGGCTTTGTGCAGCAAGCCCTAATTACTCATCCCCCACAGCCGAATCGTATGATCCCAACTGCTGCTGACAAGGGGTTGTCCATCCGGGCTAATGGCAAAACAGGCAATAGCCCCCTCATGTCCTGACAAGCTATGCAGTTGTTTAAGCGTACCTAAATGCCATAGGCGAATTGTCTCATCCCAACTACAACTGGTAAGTCTCTGTCCATCGGGGCTAATCGCCATGCAATTTACCTCGCCCCAATGCCCAACCAGCGTACTTTTTAATTCTCCTGTATCCAACTGCCATAGCTTGATTGTCTTATCCTGACTTCCACTCGCAAGTGTCTGTCCATCGGGAGTAATGGCAAGACATTTAACCCAATCCGTATGTCCAGTTAAGGTATAGATAGGGTCAGGGCAAATCGCTTCACCTGCGTTATCAGGTAACTGCCATAGCTTAATCGCATTGTCAGCGCTGCCACTAACTAGCAGTTGTCCATCTGGCGTTATCGCCACCGACTTAACCGCCGCTTCATGCCCTTCCAAGGTGGCAAGATATTCACCAGTCGCTAAATCCCACAGCTTAATAGAGTTGTCCTCGCTACCACTAACAAGAATTTGCTGGTTTGGGATAATTGCAACGCTGTTAATCGATTCGGAATGTCCTGTCAGAGTGTAGATGAGTCCATCACCAATCACTCGGCTTGTAGGAGAAATTGACTTATAGTTGCCTACAGTGCCGAGGTTCCAGACTTTCAGGGTTGTGTCTCGACCACCACTAACGAGCGTTTTTCCATCTGGACTTAAGCAGAGGGTATAAATTGAGCCAGTATGCCCTGTGAAGGTGCGGATAATTCTGCCATTTCCTAAATTTCGGACTGTGATGATTCTGTCATTACCACCACTAACCATCATCTGACCATCAGGAGTAATGGCGATCGCATAAGTGGTAGATTTTCCTGTTGAATACTTATAGAGGCATTGGAAGAATTGATAGGGGTTGTACTCCTGTAAAACCTGTACAATACTTGGCTCTTGATAAGCCTGAAGTAGCGAGTAGGCAGTTCGCTGTACCTGCAAGGAAGCATCATTTAATGCTTCAATGACCAACTCTAAACCTTCAGCTCCATAGTTTAATGCCTCTTTAAGAGCATCGAGCCGTTGCTCAATAAGGTACGGGCTATCTTTAGAACTATTCCTAGCCAAGCGTCGCTTGACACCTAACAGTCCTCCCAAAACGGCACCATTAACCGGGACTGGAGTTTGACCACCCAGTACCACATCATACGCTTTAGGCTGATTGAGATTATTGCTCATCGCAAGGTTTTATCGTTCACAATTGGCTTCTTGCAAAACTCAATTGTTGTGACGTAGCAGTAGTAGTTATCTCTCAAGGCTTTGCCACGTCTATTGTAGGAGTTCAATGAGTTGAGTATAAGCTCTAAATCCAATGGGAAAATCCGTTTCGTCGTTGTAATACGCCCTATCCAGATTTGCCTCATCCAAGTTAACACCAGTTAGTTTTGCTCCACTCAGATTTGCTCCTCTTAAATCGAGGCTTGTGAATTTTGCTCCAACTAAATTAGCACCACTCAGGTTTGCTCCACTCAGGTTAGTGTCGCTTAGGTTAGTCCAACTTAGTGTTGCTTCACTCAGGTTGGTGTTACCCAGGTTTGCATCACTCAAGTCTGCACTTCTTAAGTTTGCTCTAATCAGGGTTGCTTGAGTCAAGTTCGCTTTATTCAGATAGGCTTGACTAAGATTTGCTCCATTGAGGTTAGCTTCACTCAACTCTCCGTCTGTGAGATTGACCTTACTCAAATTTGCTTCACTCAAATCGGCTCCGCTTAAATATGCCTGCTTGAGGTATGCTTCAGTCAGATTTGCCTTACTTAGATTCGCCTCGCTCAGAACTGCCCAAGGCAAGTACACACCACTCAAGTTAGCTCCCTGAAAATTCCGTTCTCCAATCTCGTAACACTTTAGTAGTTCCTTTGCCAGTCTACTACTGTATTGAAGTAACGCTTGCTTGACATAATTCTCAGAGTATGGATTGAGGAGAGAATATGCCGCTTGATGGATATGCCATTCAGCATCATTTAAAGCTTGAATCACCAATTGTAAGCCAGATTTACCATAGTTCAATGCATCGTTTAAAGCAGCAATTCTTTGTTCAATACTGTAGCTGTGGCTTGGCAAATCACCGACACCAAACCGCTGCTTAACCCCTTCAATCCCTCCTAAAACAAGACCGCTATAAGCTGGGGCATTACCACCGATAACGGCATCATAGTCTTTCGGTTGATTGGGATTTTCAGGCATTGCACCGTGATTCCTTTGAAGCGATCGCCTTTTTACTTAATGTGTTAAGTTGCATATTCTTGAAAGGATATCTCAGGATTTACGCGGAACCCGTACTAGTAATAAACATAAAAGCCCTCTGTCCTCTGCCCTCTGCCTTCTACCTTCTGCCATAAATGCACATCAGCTTAAGTGAGCAAGGGAAGAAATCTTCTTCCCCTACTCCCTTCTCTAACTTAATGCACTGCCTCAACGGGTAATTCACCACTGGGAGAACGTAAATCTTCCACCATCTCCTGAATCTCCACTGGTGGTGGTGGAGTCAGGCGAGAAACGACGAAAGTAACGATAAAGTTGATGATCATTCCGAGGGTACCGATTCCTTCAGCCGAAACACCGAAGAACCAGGGTTGCATCCCATAGAACTTCACGCCCACAATATAGAAGATTGTAAAAATCAGACCTGTCAACATCCCTGCGATCGCACCTTCTCGATTAGTGCGTTGATCGAAGATGCCGAGAAGGATAACCGGGAAGAAGCTGGCGGCGGCTAAACCAAAGGCAAAGGCAACTACCTGCGCCACAAATCCCGGTGGATTAATCCCGAAGTACCCAGCCAGCGCCACCGCAAATCCTACCATCACCCGACCGACGAATACTCGTTGCGCTTCCGATGCATCCGGACGCAGGATTCGATAGTAAACATCATGGGCAACGGAACTGGAAATGACCAATAGTAAACCCGATGCAGTAGACAGCGCTGCCGCTAACCCACCAGCGGCAACGAGAGCAATCACCCAAGGAGCCAGTTTGGCAACTTCTGGTGTTGAAAGGACAATCATATCTGGGTCGATTGTAATTTCGCTAGTTGCTTTATCAGGTGTTAGCTCAACGCGCCCATCATTGTTTTTATCTTCAAAGGTCAATAACTTTGTGTTTTCCCACTTGCTTACCCAATCCAGTTGCCGGACTTGTTCAATCGGTTGGTTATGCAAGGTATTGATCAGGTTATAACGGGCAAACGTCGCTAAGGCTGGCGCACTCGTATAAAGCAGGGCAATGAAGAGTAGCGCCCAACCCGCAGAGAACCGTGCCGATCGCACATCAGGAACTGTATAGAAGCGCACGATCACATGGGGTAGTCCGGCTGTGCCCACCATCAAGGCGATTGTGATGAACAGTACGTCCAGCATTGACTTATTCGCAAAGGGTTGCGTGTATTCCTGGAAACCCAAATCAACCTGAAGCTGATTGAGTTTAGGAACGATATCGCTGAAGGTGAAGGCTAACTGGGGAATCGGGTTACCTGTGAGTAAAAAAGCGATCGCACTAGCGGGAATCAAGAAGGCAACAATCAACACACAATACTGTGCCACCTGCGTCCAAGTGATGCCTTTCATTCCTCCTAAAACAGAGAAGAAGGCAACAACCACCATCCCAATAATCACACCTGTATTGATGTCTACCTGAAGGAAGCGACTGAAGACAATGCCTACACCTCGCATTTGTCCTGCCACATAGGTTAGTGAAACAAAGAGGGCAGCAACAACAGCAACTAAACGGGCAGCGTTGGAATAATATCGATCGCCTACGAAATCTGGCACTGTATATTTACCAAACTTCCGCAGGTAAGGAGCAAGTAACAAAGCCAGCAGCACATATCCGCCAGTCCAACCCATCAAGTAAATTGAGCCATCATAACCCAGGAAGGAAATCAACCCCGCCATCGAGATGAACGACGCAGCCGACATCCAATCTGCGGCTGTCGCGGCACCATTCGCAATTGCTGGAACCCCTTGCCCAGCCACGTAAAAACCGGAACTGTCGCTTACACGCGATCGCCAACCGATGTAGAGATATAGAGCAAAGGAAAGAGCAACAAACAAAATTGTCCAAATTTCAACCGACATGATTCACCCTCACTTTCTGATGCCGAATTTGCGATCAAGTTTGTCCATCTGAAAGGCGTAGATAAAAATCAGCACGACAAACGTTAAGATGGAGCCTTGCTGTGCCATCCAAAAGCCAAGGGGCAAACTACCCAAACGCAGTGCGTTCAAAGGTTGAACCAGCAGAATGCTGAAGATGAGAGACACTAACGCCCAAACAATCAAAAGATTCCGAATCAAAGCGGTATTAGCACGCCAGTAAGCTTGGCCTTGGTTCTTATCCATTGTTTCGAGATTGCAACATTTAAATAGGGAAATAAAACCAAAACTCCTCAGTAATGTCTGCTCAGGAGTATTAGCCTTTTTGAATTTTTCTGCCTGTTTGTCTTTAAAAAGACAGAATCTTGTATCACTCAGCTTACCTGGCTAGGGGACAAGCAAAACGTTCGGCTTTGGCATCGTGCTAGCAAATCTGGACAGCAGAAGAAGTAGAACCGACACCTCCCACAGGCTTCCCTGCACATGAAGTGCCGTCTTTTGAGTAGGGGGAAAAGAAATCAATAACAAAAGCACCTCCTTGTCTATGCCTCAAGAAGGTACTTTGGTGTGAACGGGGCAGATAGCTGTTTACTTCCCCTCATATCTAGTAACCAATATCACTCGCTCAATAAAGGGTGGTTACCTTTTGAGATTGTGAAAGCAGCTACCATGTCTGTGGCGCTCACCCCGAACTCACCCCATAAATACACTATGAGCGATAGTCAGAACCTGGACGGACAACTACATCAGGGTTACTATCAACGTGATGAACAGTTTCTTTACGCTTCTTACCAGCCAAACCTGCTAATCCTGTCAGACCGAGTAGACCTAGCCAGCCCCAATCATTATTGTCACGCTCAGTACCATCCGCGATCGGACCATCTGTATCAGCCGCGTCATCTTGCTGTGTCGAGGTGCCAGTGGTATTATCCTGTGCCTGTGCAGGAATGCTCAAGGGAACAACCGCTAAGCTTGCAGCTATTACACCCGCTCCAACTAACTTGGACAATTTGGAAGCTTTCATTATTTAGTCTCCGAATCTCTACTTTGTTTTATCTATTTGAAGATAAGCTACTGGATTACCGATAGTCAGAACCTGTGCGTACTCTTACATCGGGGTCATTATTAACATGATGAACAGTCTCTTGACGCTTTTTGCCAGCTAAACCGGCTAATCCAGCTAAGCCGAGTAAACCTAACCATCCCCAATCAAAGCTATCTTCGGTATCTACGGTTTCAATTTCTGTGTTGGTTCCAGTTGTACCAGTTGTACCAGTTGTATTATCTTGGGCTTGTGCAGGAAGAGTGAAAGGGACAACCGCTAAACTTGCAGCAATTACACCAGCACTAAGCACTTTGGACGCTTTAGAAATTTGCATGATTGAATCTCCGTTTTTTTTATCTTGTTTCTGATGTCTATAAGCATAGGTTTTTCCTACATCAATTCAATCAATCTTTAGCGATAAACCTCTTCAACGTTTAACTCGTCTGAAGAAATAGAAAAGCTAACCAACTAGTCTGTCCAAAAGGTGAGGTGAAAATACCTGTCTTCAGAACGAGGAATTACATAACGTTCTGTACTGGGCGATCGCACAACTAGGGCATCAAGCTGTAATCTAATGCTGTCAAGCTTTTTAGCTCTTGTTGACCAAGCTAGATACGGAGGCAACCACATCGTCCACCAGAGTTTTAATCAACAGCTAAAACACAGGTTGTAAGACTATCGTACCTATCCATCTAGTTGTGATGCACTTTATCAACTGTCTTTATACAGCTAGGCTTAAATAAATTTACATAACTTAATAAGACACTCATTAATTAATATCTTTACTCGTAACCAGCCTATGGAAGAAACCTTATTAAGTAGGGCTTGAGTTAATTGTTTCTGTGGGTGCCTAGTTGATTGAATCTATTAGACTTCTATTACTATTTTTTAAAACTTAAGAGCCTCGCACCTATCTATCCTCAGGTGCGAGGCTGGATTAAGGAAAAGTTGATAGGATTCCAAAAACTACTCAGGAGACATTAATAAAATGACTGTCCTAGAAGGAACCTGGAAACACGAGTACATTGTCTCTAACGGAATTAGGCTGCATTATGTGACTCAAGGGGAAGGCCCGTTGATGCTGATGTTGCATGGTTTTCCAGAGTTTTGGTACTCATGGCGACACCAAATTCCAGAATTTGCTAAGGATTATAAAGTGGTTGCCCTCGATCTGCGTGGCTACAACGAAAGTGACAAGCCGCAAGAGCAATCGGCTTATGTAATGAGCGAGTTCATTAAGGATGTAAAGGGTGTTATTCAAGGACTAGGATATGAGCGTTGCGTTTTAGTCGCTCATGACTGGGGTGGTGCGATCGCGTGGCACTTTGCTCATGCTCATCCCGAAATGTTAGATCGGCTGATTGTACTGAACATCCCTCATCCTGCCAAATTTACAGAAGGGTTGCGAACACCCCAGCAGTTGATGCGTAGCTGGTATGTCTTTTTCTTCCAGATACCCGTGCTACCAGAACTGATTCTACAAGCATCCGACTATCAAGCAATTAGCACCGCTTTGACAGCTATGGCAAATGACAAAAGCACCTTCAGCCCAGAAGACATAGAAGCTTATAAGAATGCGGCAGCAAAGCGGGGTGCATTAACAGCAATGATTAACTATTACCGCAATGGGTTCGATAATATGTTGCGACAAGAGTGGACTCTCCTCACGGTGCCAACTCTAATGATTTGGGGAGAGGCAGACAAAGCCCTGGGTAAGGAATTAAGTTACGGAACACAGGAATTTGTAAGAGACTTGCAAATCCGCTATCTCCCAAATGTTAGCCATTGGGTACAGCAGGAACAGCCTGAACTCGTGAATCAATATATGCGAGAGTTCCTTACGAGGTAGACTCTACTACTCGCTAAAGGTGTCACTGTTGTCTTGGACTTCCCAGCGAAGAAGTCTTGGAAGCTGCGACAGATCTAAGGCGTAGTTTAAAGTCCACAGGACAATCTCGATAATCAATAAGTTCCGTATCCATATCAACTCAGGTTCAGGGCTTAGGAGTGTCAAACCTTCATATAGCTGCCAGATGCGATAGGGCAGGTATAGATAAGGAACCATCACCCACACGACAGAGTGAAACTGCCTGAGTGTCAAAATCTCGGAGAGGATTTGCAACCCCAGCATGACAAAGTACCAACTCAGTACAGTCAAGACGCTGGAGTAACCCCACCATACACCCCAGACAAGCATTGCCAGCAGTGGAAGTAATACTCCCACTACCTGCACCGTACCAAACCAGACTTTAAACCATTCTGGAAGCGGTTCAGAAGGCTAAAGGGTTTTGAGTACCTCCACGCCCAGCCGACAATCACAATAAATGATGTGGCAAGCACCAGGAAGAGAAGATTTTCGAGGAGGAGGTAAAGGTTGGTGTTCAAGGAAGTCATTAAGAGCATTATTGGACTTCGGTTCCTTCTGCTCTTTTGTTTAGTGCCGATTGTATCATCCTGAATCGGTTAGAGAGGAGTGAGGATGCGATCGCCTATACAAGCCTTTTTGGTAACTGGAAGTCTCAACTACATAGATGTAGGCGTTGGCGAAGATGCGATCGCCCTAGCCTTCTCGAACGGCATCCTGTCTGCACATATCAAAACCCCAGATTTTTTTGTTCGTCCGTGACAATACTCGCTTCGACTATCTATCTCCTACCTCAAGGCAGAGTTTTCTAACCGTTCTTACTAATTCTTTCCCCTCTAAAGGCAGACGGCACATCAGGCAAGCATTGTTTACATTTGTTAATAACAAAGACAAAACACATTTTCTTCTGGAGCTTAAATCATGACTAACTCACCAAAAACAACAAATACCTACGAAGATCAGTTTCAGCGCAAATATGGCGAGTTTGGCAGCAAGTTTGAGTTTGGTTCAAACCCCACTGCTGAACTGTGGAACGGTCGTCTGGCAATGATCGGCTTCCTCGCTGCGGTCATCGTTGAGCTAACAACTGGTCAAAGCTTTTTACACTTCTTGGGCTTCTAGTCCTGATGTGCTTCTACTAAAGCCTAAGCAGTTTGAAATACTAAACAAAATGGGAACTCTGAAAAGGGTTCCTATTTTTTTGCGGGTTAAGCTGAGATGGTTGCTCCAAGAGACACCGCTTTAGGCATATCGTAGCAGGTGGTGAAGAACGCGATCGCACTTCCTCGTGCCGATGCCTTCCTGAATTGATGGAAGTTGATGAGGGTGCGATCGCTCACCAACCTGTCAGAATACACTTATGCCAACTGTACTCAGGAAGGATGGCTTTGCTGTCCGCATCTACTTTAACGACCACTTGCCCCCTCATGTTCATGTTTTCAAAGGTGGAGGGCAGGTAAGAATTAGCTTAGGTGGTGAAACTGAACGCCCTGAACTGATTCAGATTGAAGGAATGAGTAACAAAGATGTTGCTAAAGCGCTGGAAATCGTCACTGAACACCAATTAGAACTACTCGAAAAATGGAAGGAAATTCATGGCTAATCCAGATTTGGATAAGGTAACTCTGAAAGCAGCGATCGCAAAAGCAAGAGAAGCAGCAGCAATTGCGAATGCTGTCGAGCCTAGGGCTGAGTCTGCATACTATGACCAGAGTAGCGATCGCATTGTAATTAATTTGAAGAGTGGGGCGACTTTCAGTTTTCCACCAGATTTAGCACAAGGTTTGGCAGGTGCTTCGTCAGAGGATTTAGCTGAGGTTGAAGTTACTCCATCCGGTGATGGGTTGCACTGGGAAAAGCTGGATGCGGATTTTAGTGTTCCTGCTCTTTTGGCAGGTGTGTTCGGGACTGATGCTTGGATGGCTCAATTTAAGATGAGGGCTAGTTAGAGCGCGAGCTACTCTCCCATCTTCACCATGTCTTCCTGGACTAATGGGAGTTGGTGAGGGTGCGCTCACGCAACCACAGCTTAATACTATATAAATCCAGTATTACTCTATAAGAGCCAAACTTTCTTGAGAACACCAATCAGCTCTTTCTGCCGTTGCTCGATTACTTCAGGCGTCCATTCCTGTTCGTTCAACACTTGAGTTGTTAAAGCAAAGGGTGAAACGCCAGTTTTCGTCGTGAAATACTTCTGCTTTTTCAGCTCAAAGTCGTAGTTTTGTGCTTGGCTGTTTTTCGCAGAGGAGAGCAAAACCAGATTTCCGATACGATGTACATATCTTTCTCGTTCTTCCGGACTTGGAAACCACTTCATCCACATACTGTTAGAAGCGGGGTTTTGCGGTAGCACATGCTCAACAGTAGTAATAGAGAAGTTATACGAAGCCTCACCTTCTGAAAGAGCAGCATCTAAACGCAGCAAGACATACAGGCGAATTTTCTGAATTAGGTAGAGGTCGCCATCCAACATCTTGAGAATATTATTCTTTTCTTCAGAAGTAATCTGAAGCGGTGAATCAGGTGTGTATAAGTCTTCCCCATGTTCAATGGCAGTCAATAAGCGACTATAACGTTCAATACGTTCATTAATATTTGCCCGTCGAATCATCAATCCCGCAGCAAGGCGGTCTAATTCTGTAAAGAATTGAACCAGTAGGTCAGGGTGATTGTGATTACGGGAGAGGTAGAGAATAGCTGGCGGTATCCAGTCAGAATTATCGATTCGACTTAATTGCTTAAACAGTTTATTTACTTCTTCTGCACGTTTATCACTTTGATAGGTCGCTGTTTTGATTACGTTTAAGGCATCAGCTAAAGGGCAAAGTGTTGTATTGATGAATTCCTGAGGATTATCACTGGGGCGAACAAATTCACGGAACTCCTTGAGTACACTGCTACCAAGCTTTGCCTTGCGGTAAATCATACGGATGTGAGCGAATAGATCTTGAAACATCTCGCGCCCCAGCTTATCCTGAGTATCTTCCCATTTGGTAGTGTAAGCTTCGTTTTGAGGTTTAGGAATTAGTCCGATAATCTCTGCTTTGAGAATATCCGTTAGAGAAAGGTCTAATCCCCTTTCATTCAGCACTGAAAAGATACGATATGCCGAGTCCAAGTCTGGAGTCGAAACCGTTACTAAGAAACATTGTTTAATAATGAACTGCGCTAGACGAGTCCGCTGAGTTTCGGAAAGTTTTTGCAATTCCTTGACAAATAACAGCGAGTTCTCTTTAATGTTCTTCCGACTGTCCGAAAGCGTCTTCGAGTTTAAGTCTTTGAGCTTGCTAATCCCACCTTCATCCTGGATGTATTCCTTGAAAAAGTTTTCATTTCGCTTAGCCAGAGTTAAACGGTAGCGAGGAGGAGTACCATAAAGCAAGCTTGGTTTTTCGTAGAGCAAATCGGTTAAGTCAGCGGCAAATTCGGGTTGTACCAACGTCCGCAGAACTGCCAGCAGTATTGTCAGTGTAGTCAAACGTTGCTGACCATCCACTACTTCAGCACTTGGCTTATCTCCTTTGATTAGTACAATACTCCCTAGAAAGTAGGGATTTACCTCATCAATCGGCTCACTACCGTTTCCCAAAGCTGTGAGCAGATCTTCAAGCAGTTCTCCCGCTTGTTCGGTAGTCCAAGCATAGGGGCGCTGGTATAGGGGAATGCTGAACACAAAGTCATTGCTAAATATTTTATGGATAGGATACTCAGTAGCCTGAATTTTGACAGCACTCATGCATAGCTCCTTTAATGGGCGTGGTTGGCAACAGTTTCTCTGAGGTTAGTATTCCCTGTCGTAGCCACTGAGTTGACAAAGCGATCGCATCTACTCACAAACACTTCCATCCGGCATCTTTGTCCCTGTCAAATTCACATCACTCAAATCCGCTGCCTCAAGATTCGCGCCCGTTAAATCAGCACCATTCAAATCAGCGCCACTCAATTTCGCCCCCACCAACTTCGCCCCAACTAACTGAGCATTCCTCAAATCTGCATTACTCAGCTTTGCCCACCTCAAATCAGCACCACTTAGCCGCGCCTCTCTCAAAGTTGCCCCTACCAGTTTCGCTTTCCGCAACTCGGCATTCGTTAAATCAGCATTACTCAAATCGGCAATTACCAGTTTTGCTCCATCCAACTGGGCATTTCTCAAATCTGCATTCCTGAGAATCGCACCAATTAAATTAGCATTCCTCAAATCTGCGCTTGCTAACTGTGCCCCTGTCAAATCTGCATTCTGAAAATTTCTCCCACCCGTGTCATAGCGCTTCAGCAGTTCTCCTGTATCCGTAACGCTAATCTCTCGTTGTGGCGGACGCTTGAAGGTAAAGGTGAAGGTGTCCCCACTCTGCATCACCCGCCACATTTCCTCATACATGGGATAGGAACCTATACCACTCAACTTCACCCAACCCTTCGCCCTGGTTAAGGCGACAAATAGCTGGTTACGCAATTGGAGATTGCTCTCATCCTTTGCAACCTTGTCTAAACCCACCACATACACCATGTCCGCCTCATTACCCTTGGCACGGTGGATGCGAGATACGGTAACGCCACCTTCACACCAGTACTTATTGGGGTCATAGTTTTCTTTGTCGGCTTGGAGGATGTTGCAGTCCAGAGTGCTGGGAATATAGATGTCAATGCCTTGCGATATCAAGAACTCTGCGACAGCGGTTTCTAGTTTCATCGCCTCAAAACCAGAACCTAAAACGATAACCAAAATCTCTCGACTGGGTTTGAGTCCATCATGACGGAGATTGTAGAGAATGTTTTGGGCGAGAGAGGTGAACTCTTCTTGGCGATCGCGAAAAGTCACAAACTCCAACACTTGCCCTTCCCAAAGTTCCGGGATGAGATTGGGAGAATTTTCCGGTGGTCGTCTCAGGGTAATTTGTTGACCAGGAGTAAAACGACCTGTTACCTCATATCCAATTGCCCGCCAATCCTCTGCACGGGTAATGCCTGTAAGCATCCCACCATAACGCAGCAACCCCATTCCTATGCCATGCGCGGCGGTGAGAATAGGGGCAGGAGTACGGTAGCAACGGTGCATAATTTCACTCTTTCTGATGCCACCACTGTACTGTCCTGTCACCAGATGCCCCAAGTCTTCCCCAAACAACTCACTGGCATTGGGTATCTTCAAGCTTTCCAGGCTTTGGGCTTCATCGTAACCCCAAATTAAGCGCCGCTGTTCTGGTTGAGCGGGGTCAATAGGTCGTAAGGCTTGATACGCCATCCAGTAGAACGGCTGCTTGCCCTCGTACTTTAGTTCATCATCAACAATTAGGTCTTGCCCTTCATCAATCAAGATGGCATCATACAGCGTAGGGACGACCGTATTGTGCAATAACTGTGTGCATACGTCAGCTAAGGCTTCATTGGGTTGCTTCCGTTCAGTATCATTGACCGTCAGACGCTTCACTCCAGCCGCTCTGCAAATCGTGCTGTAGAGTCCCGGTTGATATTTGGCTCCCCAAGCGTGCAGTACCTGAAATTTTTGATTCTTTGGGTCATATCCTACTTCACCACTACTGAAGCGACGTAGCCACTTATCCAACTGAGCAATGATCGGATGGTAGAGGCTACGGCTGAAAAAGACAAAGGCAATATCCCACTCTGGATGCTTTAGGTGTATATGTGCGGCTTTCTGGCACAGCAACACGGTTTTACCTGAGCCAGCAATACCCCGAATCCGTTGTGGTCCTGGGGGAATTTCTTTCCCAATGTGTTCCTGTTGTAAATCAAATTCTGATAAGCGTTGCCGCACTTCGGTAAGAACACTGGCACGGCTTTGTGGATTCGTATGTTGTCCAAGGTTTAAGTCCGCACAGTGCGCCCCTACGGAAACAGAACGCTTTGTGCGGTAAACAGGAGTGCCGCTAACCACAGCTTGCAACAACTTCCACTGTTCACTCGTTAGGTTGCACCCTTTAATAATGGGAGTCGTTTGCTCAATCTGCTGTAGCAGGGAGTTGTTAGTTAGTTGTTGGTTATTGGTTGTTGATTGTTTAGTTGGCTTCCCATGCTTGGGAGTGTCAAGTTGGTCTTGAAAAATAATCGGGGGACAGCTAGGGAGTTGGTAAAATCCACTCTCGTACCATTGTTCTTCTGTAATTAAGGGTAAGCAAACTAGGGCGCGACCTGGTACTTTTCTGCGGAGAGTCGGTTCGCGATCGCAATATCCCAGCAAAGCAAATAGTTGATTTTCCGCTTGCTCATACGGGTTGCTGCTGGTGGTGTAGAAGTTTTGGAACTCCCAGCGATGACCTGCGATCGCCAAAATCTGGTCAATTGTGACTGACTTAATTTCAATGACAATTAAACCGAGGGAAGAGTCAACAATCAGAATATCAGGCTCTTTCCGAGACTTTCCCACCTTAGAAAAAATTGGGTAGCGCCAGTAGCCAATACATTCTCTATCTGCAAAAACCTCTCGGATAGCATCCCAAACCTTTTGTTCGCCTCCTTCACCACTTTTCCCTAACGGTTCAGTGGTGATGAACTTACGAGTTAGATGTGGGCGAGTGACCAGCTTTTGTGATACCTCTTGAAAAGTGTAAAGTTTGTTATTAGTTATTTGTTATTAGTTGTTTGTTAAAAACTAGTTTCCGACCAACAACCAACAACAAATAATACTTGTATCCCCCTATGAGAAAGCAGGGGATGAGTTATGTTCTGCGTTTTGCCTTTCGTTGTTTAATCACAACCCAAGCAATAAATGCAACAATTAGAATAAGCAGCACAACTTTAGAAACGGGACCCAGGTACTCCTCTACAAGCTCATATTTCTCACCCAGTTGGAAGCCCAAGAAGGTTAGTAGCATCACCCATGCAGTAGTACCGAGTGTTGAGTAGATGAGAAAGGGCACTAAGGGCATCTCACTAAGACCTGCTGGCAGCGAGATTAAGGTACGAATTCCTGGCACAAGACGACCAAATAACACAGCTTTGTTGCCGTACCGACTAAACCATCGCGTTACCTTATCAATATCCTGGCTGGATACTGTAATCCATTTCCCGTACTTGTCAGCTAAATGCTTCAAGCGTTCCTCACCCAAGAGTTTACCTGCGTAGTACCAAGGCAACGCTCCTAGGATAGTGCCGACGACTCCCGCCAAAACGGCAAGCGAGAAGTTCATATCACCCCTTGATACTGTAAATCCTGCCAAGGGCATGATTAGTTCCGAAGGGATAGGAGGAAATAGATTTTCCGCGAACATCAGTAGCCCAATTCCCCAGTAACCGAGGGAATTCATCGTGTTAAGTATCCATTCCTGCATAAGTGGGTGCTGGGTATTAGGTTAGGTGTTATTTTAATTCAAAGCTTGAATACTTCTAGCGCAGCCAACCTTTGATCAGATCCAGTAGACTTGTACCACCCACTAAGATAGCAATCAGGATTGAAGTGGTAAGGATGCCACCGATCAAACACAAGACTAAACCACCCAAACTGATCGCGCCGTCATCCTCCATTAAGCCAAAGCCTGTGACAAAAATGCCCATAGCGGGTAGCGTATTTGTACCCGGAATGGGAATCATCATCGAAATGCCCATCAACGCGATCGCAATTCCAATCGTTACCCGTCCCGGCAAACTGTTGCAAATATAGCTCAGACGAGGACGAGAGATCACCTCAATCCGCCGCAACCAAGGTAGTCCCGCTTTCAGAACTCCCTGCACTTGCTTGAGTTCAATCGGATGTTTACTAATCTTCTGGGGTAACCAGGGGAGTTTAGCACCGGAAATGAGCTGCAAAGCCAATAGAAAAAGGGCTATTCCAAAAGGGACAGAGTAACCAGGAGCAGGAACGGGTAACGCTGAAGGTAGAGACAGGATAACGAACAAAAAACCAAAAATTCTCTCCCCTGCTAGTTGCAGAATTTCAGTCAAAGTTACCTGGGGAGAGCGTTCTTCCTCAAAAAAATAGCGTTGTAATTCTACAGAGAGTTTAGCCATTACATTTAAAAAATGTTGAGTACTGTAATGCCACCCAATACCGAGTCAATACTGCAAATGCCAGCCAATAGGAAAGAAGCGGTTGTTGACACTCCCCGGACTCCACTTTGTTAAAGTCTGGGCATTCTCCATCACAAGTTTGTAAATGACTAGCTCAAGCCGATAAAATCTTCATTTTTGTGGAAGATAGAAGGGTGGGCATCGCCCACCCGTCCTGATTCTAGGTTCCGGAAGTCCAAGAGTTGATGTACTCAGTTTGTTCTGGAGTCAAGCTGTCAATCTTGACTCCCATCGCCTGCAACTTCAGCCGCGCAATTTCTTTGTCTACCTCAACAGGGATAGAGTGAATTCCCGGTTCCAAATTCCCTTTGTTTTTCACCAGGTACTCACAAGCCAAAGCTTGGTTCGCGAAGCTCATATCCATCACGGCACTGGGATGTCCTTCAGCCGCTGCCAGGTTAACCAAACGTCCTTCGCCTAGTACGATGACGGATTTACCGTTTGAGAGTTGATATTCCTGGGTGAATGTTCTTGCTTCTTTGACTTCTGTTGCTTTTGCCCCCAGAGACTTGAGGTCGATTTCGATGTCGAAGTGACCGGAGTTACAAACCATTGCTCCGTCTTTCATCGCATCGAAATGCTCGCCGCGAATGACGTGCTTGTTACCAGTGACGGTGATAAACAAGTCACCTTGGGGTGCAGCTTCTGCCATCGGCATCACGCGGAACCCGTCCATCACCGCTTCGATCGCTTTTGTCGGGTCAATTTCGGTAACAATGACGTTAGCACCCATGCCCCGTGCGCGGAGGGCAACGCCTTTACCGCACCAGCCATAACCTGCAACTACAATCGTTTTACCAGCAAGCAAGACGTTAGTTGCCCGGATGATGCCGTCAAGGGTGGATTGACCTGTACCATAGCGGTTATCAAAGAAGTGCTTGGTGTCAGCGTCGTTGACGTTCATTGCAGGGAAGCTCAAAACCCCATCATTGAACATCGCCCGGAGACGGACAATCCCAGTGGTGGTTTCTTCTGTGGTGCCAATGAGGTCAGCAATTTGCTCTTTGCGGTGCTGCACCAGACTGGCAACGACATCACTACCATCATCAATGATGATATTAGGACGGTGGTCGAGGGCAATTTCAACGTGCCGCGTGTAGGTTTCAGCATCTTCGCCTTTCAGGGCAAATACGGGGATGCCATAATCAACAACTAAGCAAGCGGCAACATCATCTTGTGTAGAGAGGGGATTGCTAGCAATCAGAACCGCTTCAGCACCACCATTTTTGAGAGCGATCGCTAAATGAGCCGTTTCGGTGGTAACGTGGCAGCAGGCAACCAAACGAATGCCTTCAAACGGCTTCTCTTGAGCAAAACGTTCCTGAATTTGCCGTAGAACCGGCATTTCTCTCCCAGCCCACTCAATCCGTTGTTTGCCTAGTGGAGCGAGGGAAAGGTCTTTAACTTCGTGCTTGAGCTGAGTAACAGTTGCAGTCATGAATTGTACTTTTGAACAAAAATTTGCATCGCAGTCTTAACTAGATTACTCCATCTGACCGAAGAGGGAGGTGAAAACAGAGGCTGACAAGTACTCAAGGACATAAGTTTAAGCGTAATAAAGCGGGTAAATTTTGCGGCTTACTGAAAATAATGTCTTTCTTTTGATGGACGATAAGCAGCAAGAATCCTTTGTTAAGTAGGTGGGTGTAATAAACATTTACAAAAGGCTGATAGTAGAAAAATTAGAGACTACTAACCACTAACTCCTAACAGCCATGACTTAAGTAATGTTTATTGCGACTGATCTCTTGACTTCTTGATTCAACAGTATGTTTAAAATACGCTTTTTATCTTGGACTATCGCTGGAGCGATCGCTTTTACAGGCTGCGCTGTGTTGCCTGTCAAGGCTCAGCTTCCATCAATCCAAGATTTGAACCTGCAAACTCCCAACCTACTGAATCAAGACCAAAACAATCAGGTAGTTCCCGGTTGTATCCGGCTTGATGGTCGTTGCCTATTTGAAATCGCCTCTCCTAAGTCAGATTTAAACAGCCGAATTGAAGATATTGATCAGCGATTGAGCGATATTAGTAGCACTTACTTCAAAAACGATTCTGCTCAATTACAGGTTCGTCAAGAAACAGAAGGAGAGATACCCGATATCTACGTCTCTGTCGGAGATAGGCAAGTCCGCCTGATGAGCGTTACTGACCAAGATGCCAATCTCAAAGGCGTTGATATTGATACTAGAGCTGAAGAACTGGTTCAAGAGTTAGAAGAAGGGCTAAGACGAGCGAAGCAGGAACGGCAATCAGAGTTTCTGACTCGTCAAGCCGGAGTAGCGGCTGGCACTGGTGTAGCAATGGCTGTCGCTATCTTGGCAATCTCTTATTGGGAACGTCGATCAAAGCGCTCGAAAGACCAGCTAGCCCCTTCTGAGTCGTCCCCCACACAGCCTATATCAACTCAGCTAACTCAACAGCAACAATGGAATGTCAAAGAAGTTCAGCATCGCTTTTTCCAGCTAGCTCAAGCGGGAATTTTGGTAGGGGGAACTTTATTTATTTTGGGGCTGTTTCCTTACACCCGGATGATACAGATTTTAATTATTACCGGGCTACGGTTTCCTTTACGAATAGGCATTGTTGGATTGGCAACTTATATGGTTACTCGTCTGAGCTATGCCTTAATTGATCGCTTTTCCTCAGTACTTGCCAGTAATTACCTACTAACTCCAGAATCCAATCGGCGCGTACAACTGCGAGTCTCAACGGTTTCTGGTGTGGCTAAGAGTATTGTGACAGTTACTTGGATTGCAGTTGGAACTCTAGTGGCTCTTTCAGTAATTGGTGTTAATATTGGGCCTTTGCTTGCTGGTGCAGGGCTAATTGGAGTTGCTGTGTCTTTGGCTTCGCAAAGTTTGATTAAAGATGCAATCAACGGCTTTTTCATCATCCTAGAAGACCAGTACGCGGTCGGGGATGTAATCAACGTGGCAAACGTGGGTGGTTTAGTGGAAAACATGAATCTGCGGATTACTCAGTTGCGCGATGCTGAGGGACGATTAATCACGATTCCAAATAGTGAAATTAAGATCATTGCCAATCTTTCGAGTAATTGGTCACGAGCAGACTTAAATATTCCTGTGGCTTACCACACGGATGTGGATAAGGCGCTGGCGCTGATTAATAACGTCGCCCAAGAAATGACTCGCGACGGACATTGGCGCGAACAAATCCTCGATAAACCAGAAGTCTTAGGGGTAGATGATTTTGGTAGTCGAGGTGTAACGATTCGGGTGTGGATTAAAACCCAGCCTCTAAAGCAATGGGAAGTGGCGCGGGAGTTTCGCCGACGGCTGAAGGGGGCTTTAGACGAAGCGGGGATTTCGATTCCCTTGCCTCAGCAGGAGGTCTGGTTTAACAACACTCTACCTCTACAATCCTCGCGAGATGGTCGAGGTGTTCACTCCCAAAAGTAGTACAGAAATACTATAATAGAGAGGTAGGATTTGACTGTTGTTGAAGCCTGAACCCCTTGAAAATACAAGGTTTTTACCCCCATGACGAAGCACTACATTCTCAGCATCAACCCCAATGCCGAGTACGAATGGGAGCAGTACACCTTACGTGAGCCAATTACATCTGGACGCCCAGATTTTGCCAAGTTGATTGCTGAAGCGGTGGGAGATGAAACGGGTTCTTATCTAGTGGCTGTCAACATTGAAGTCAAAGTTTTAGAGAAAACATCCCCTCAACCGCCACAGATTCCCATTGATATGCCAACGGTGAGTGTGAATGCACAACGATCAGAATTGGTAGCGTAGTCCAAACAACCTCCTCGACACCGGACAACAAGGACACCAAGCGTGTCCTTACAAATACTTTTCTTATTGGAAGATAAACATGAAAATGAGTCAGTACCCTGCTGCGATCGCACAAGCGGCACAAGTTGTTAATGAATTAGACTCGCAGATTGCTGCCGTTGGGCAACACATCGCCCGTCTGGAAGGCAATGCTGACCGAGTAGCAGCGTTTGAGCAAGGCTTGAAGAATGACAATCAGCGTCGGGGACGGCGTTTTGAATTGCTCTGCGTTGACCAAGAATACCAAACGGCACAGAATACGATGATGCGCTTGATGTCTGAAAAGGGAAGTGCGATCGCACATCTAGAATATCTGCGTAACCAGTTTACCGTGGCGAAGCTAGAAGCACGAATGGCGATTGCTCAACAACTCGTTGGTGTAGAATCTCGTGACCTAGTGGGAGTATAACGACTAAAGTCAATTTATACTCCTTGGATTATAAGTCTAGGGTTACATCAACTTAGACACCAATAGGCACCGCCCCCAGCAATGGGGGATTTTTGTATGTTTGCTAGAGAGTTTATTAACAAATTCCAATCAAAACTATTTTTATTTCTTGGTAATAAATATCAGGAAAAATAACCTCATATTTACAGACTTTTTACATATATCGCTGAGAGATTTATATTAGCCACAAACTTGAATGTTATCTTATGTTCAATAGTGATTTGATAGCAGCTAATTTTAAAGCGATTGAGGAGTTTTCTCAACGCTTAAACTAAGTTTTTATTATTTTCACGAATAAATAGTTGAAATGAGAGTGAAGAGGAAGTAGTTACCTAGCTTCTCTAGATTTGCTGCGACCTTATATCACAAACGAAATCTACCAATTTATCTACCATGAGTATGAAAGTTTTCTTGAGTTTCGCAATGATCGTTACAGCAGTCACCCTACCGCTTGCAATTCGTCTTTCAATCATTGAAAAGCTGGGTATATCGCTACCCAAACCTAATGCATTGGCTCAGCAAGTTATTCGCCCCTTAAAAGTCAAGCAAGTAGATGTTGAAAAGATTGTCAAAACCAAGAAATGTGCAGGTTGTGATCTTAGCAATCTGAATCTCAGTGGACTTGATTTGACTGGGGCAGACTTTAGAAATACAAATCTTTCTAACGCCAACCTCACGAATACTATCTTAGAAGATGCAAAAATGAGTGGTGTACGCCTGGACAAGGCTAACTTGAAAGGTGCTGACTTACAGGGAGCTGACTTGAAAAAGAGCAGCCTCAAAGGGGCGAATTTCACTAATGCTCAAATGATGAACATTAGCATGATTTACGCTGATTTAAGCAACGCCAACCTCCATCATGCTGAGCTTAGGGATGCTGATCTGACAGGTGCAAAAATAGAAAAAGCTGACTTAACTGGTGCAAGTTTGTATGGAACACACCTAACTGAGGCAAATCTAACCGGGGCAAATTTTAGTAAGGCTAACTTGCGTTACGCCAATCTCCACAAAGCTGTCATGCAGGGTACAAATACAAGTGGCGCTGACTTACGGCTAGCGATTATGCCTGATGGCTCAAGTCCCTACGGCACCAGCGAGTATTAAGCCACTCTTCCGGCTTTAAGTTCTGGTAGTATTTGGGCAAAAGCTTAGAGGATTTTGCGTGGAACTTGAGACAGCTCAAAGAAGCCAGACAATTTACATAGCTGCAAGAGAAGCAGACGCTAACCCGAATCATTGGTATGCGATCGCTCGTGTAGACAAACTGAAGCCTGGAAAAATTCTGACAGCAAAGTTTTGGAACCAACCCCTAGCAGTCTTTCGGGATGAAACCGGACAGATTCGTGTCGTTGACGATGCTTGCCCTCATAAGGGTGTGGCTTTGCATAAAGGTGTTGTCAACGGCTGCCATCTTGTGTGTCCCTATCACGGTTGGGAGTTTGACGGAGGTAGTGGTGAGTGTGTTGCAATTCCTTACCTAACTCAAGGACAAAAGCTTCCCAAAGCCAATGTTCGCAGTTATCCGGTGCAAGAGCGGTATGGATTGGTGTGGGTTTTCCCTGGCGATCCAGCCCTTGCATCTGAGAGAGCAATTATTGATATTCCCGAATATGGTGATGACGACTGGTTTCTGGTTCGGTTAGAAGTTAGCTTCGGATCGCACTTCTCGATCTGCAATGAGAATGCGATCGACTTGTTCCACGGTTATCTACACCGGAAGTATCAAGCTTGGTACGATACCAAGTTGGTAAAGATCCAAGAATCGCCAGAGATGATGCAGGCACAGTATGACGTTGCCTATCAAAACCCCTTAGCACCGTTACTCGGCTTGAGCAAGTGGGGCATCAAGGAAACAAAGGGACAAATCACCGTTCGCTACCTGTACCCTAACCTTACCAGTAGCCTGGGCGACATTTCCCGCGTTTACTTACTGCGACTTCCAGCTAGTAACACAGAAAGCCAGTCCTTTGGGCTGTTTTTTTCCAAAGTCAAAATTCCCAAAATTTTAGCCCCCTTCAAACCCCTGATTCGCTATGTACTCAGGCACTTTGTCCTAGCAAAAGTCGTTCAGCAAGATATTGAGATGAACGAAAATGAGCAGGAAATATATCAAAAGGATCGCGATCGCTCTTTTGTTGAAGTCAACCCAGCTATTTTTACATTACGGCGTCTGATAGTGCGACAGGATGAACAGTATAAAGCTGGCATCAACACTACACGCCAAAGGGTAGAAGCTTAAAACAGTGAATGTCCTGGATAAGTTACCCAATTTGCCCCTGCTTTCGAGTAAATCAAAAGGCTGAAACGGCATTGTTGTTGAATATCGCCACCATCTTGCTAACGAATTGGCTTCACCTCCACTTTCACAGCACCTAATTGCTTTGATTAGGTTTGGAAGAATAGTAGAGAGAAACCTCCTAAATATAAGATGAGTACCAGAACACTCTCAAAGCCGATATTTCCAATTCCATGCTTCTCTCGCCGCAACAGGCCCAATAATAAGATGCCTGTCATCAGAATAGTTAAGGCGACAACAAAAACCTGTCGAGCCGCTAAAGCGTGATAAATTGAACCCTGACGATAAGCAAAATCAGAGAAAGCGAGTAGCATCACATCAAAGCTATTCCCTCCAATCGCGCCTCCTACCGCTAAAGTTAGTGCACCTTGGCGGACGGCGGCAATCATTGTTACAAGTTCCGGTAAAGAATTGGATAATGCTGTAAATAACCCACCGACAAGCGATTCCGAAAGACCAGTCTGAACCGAAAGAGCTACCCCTGCGGTGCCGACACTGTAACCTGCGATCGCAACAATCACGGCTAACAGAGCAAACTGTAACCATAAACGGGTCAATTCAGATTGCTCAGATTTGTTGTCTATAACCACTTCCTCAACTCGTGTTTCATCCGTTTGCCGTGGACCCCACATTGGCATTTTTTGTGCCTCAGAAACTAGACGCAACCCGAAAAAATAGGCAATAGGGATGATCAAAGAAGCTGGATGAACACTAAACACACTGATGTCTGGGCCGGCCATAGCCATTAAGGGAATTGCCAATAGCGTCACTAGAAGTGTTGCTTGCACAAGAGTCGCAACAGAAGCCGCCGCGTGTTCTAAATTGGCTTTGCGATATACGATATCCGCTACGCCCAAAAACATCGTTTGAGCGGCAATCCCACCCAAAGCGTTGCTGACGGCGAGTTCTGGATGATTCTGAGCCGCAGCGGTTATAGAAGTGACAATCCCCGCTAAAGACGTACTACCACCCAAAAACAGTGCCCCGACAAAGGCTTCACCCAGTCCCGTTGCGTCGGCTAAACGGTCAGCAATTCTTGCCATCCTAGTTCCAGCGACGGCAATGACCAAGACGGAGATCAGAAATAAGGTAATAGTAACGGGTACGGATTCGATTTCCATGAACTGCCAAACTTGTGAGCAAGTGTCTCTTGAATTGCGATCGCCAGCTTCATTATTTCCTGCTGGGTAGGTGAAACGCCTGTACTCAAAGTCAGATGTGTTAACTACTACCCACTAGCAGTGAACAGCAAAGTTCCTACAGCGAATGGGGTGGCAAGTTAAAAGACCAAGTAATATGTCTGTAGCTTATTTAACATTTCCTTGAGGAAATACTCGTCAATCCTTAACATCTAGCTTGTATTTTCAAATATGGCTCTTGTAAACAAGCGCCTCTATCCCGCTGCTCATTTTGATCTTAGATACAGCACCAACTAATGATGTTGAACAGCGATCGCTTTTTTTGGATGACTGATGTGTTTAAAACTACTGCGCCGAGTCTTGAGAAAAATTGTCTTAGAACTTCAGTGATACCTGGCAACTAGGTCAGCGATTTTATTAAGCATGGGTTAACCCTCCCTAAAGTCTTGTAAGCGCCTCCTTCAAGCTGATCCAATCTCAATAAACAGTGCTAATAACTAGGTCTGGAAATTCAATCCGGAGCTAGCTAAAACTCTGCGGAAAAAAGCGATCGCATCTCAGTAACTCAAACACTCAAACACTCCAACAACTACCGCAAGGAAATTTTCATGGCTCCCACAACGCTCTCGGCTGGTGACATCGCTATTACTGGTTTTAACTTTGATAATCCTGATGAGTTTAGTTTTGTATTACTAACGGATATTGGCTCTGGAACGAGTATTTCGTTTACAGATAATGGCTGGCTTAGCAGTGGTGGCTTTAGAAGTGGCGAGGGAACCTTTACCTGGACGGCTAGCACAGATCTTACAGCAGGAACTATTATCACTCCCAGCCTCAGTAGTGTGGCATTTTCGGCTGATGGTGATCAAATTCTTGCCTACCAAGGCACAGCAATCAGTCCGACCTTTATTTATGCGGTAAACAGTGACGGTTCAGGGTGGGCAACTGATGCAACCAATTCCAACACCTCGGCATTGCCGGCTGGTTTAACGAATGGCTTAACAGCCGTATCTATTCCAGAAGTTGATAACGCAATCTACAACATCAGCAATGGCACGTCTGGAACCAAGGCAGAATTACTAGAGAAAATCAGCAACTCAGCTAACTGGACAGTCAACGACACTACCCGATTTACACAACCGTCTGGTTCATTTACAGTCGGTGATAACTCAACCCCATCCCTCAGCTTGAGTATTGCCCCTGCCTCCTTCTCAGAAGCCGCAGGTGAAGCTGCCGCTACTGGCACAGTTACCCGCACCGGAGATATAAGCCAATCTCTCACCGTCACCTTGGCAAGCAGTGACACCAGCGAGGCAACTGTTGCTGCCACTGTGACGATTGCCGCTAATCAGACATCAACTACGTTTGATGTTAGTGCAATTGATGATGCGATCGCAGATGGCTCACAAACCGTAACCTTAACCGCCTCTGCCACTAACTTTACCAGTGGTACAACCAGCCTCACCGTAACAGACGACGACACCACAGCCGGAACTACCCGCATCTACGATATTCAAGGTGCTGCTCATACCTCATCCTTCGCCGGACAAACCGTTACCAACGTACCTGGGATTGTCACCGCTGTTCGTTCTAATGGCTTTTATTTGCAAGACCCCAATCCTGATGCCAATGATGCAACATCAGAAGGGATTTTTGTCTTTACCTCCGCAGCACCTACTGTTATCGTTGGTGACTCAATCTTGGTTAGCGGTACAGTCAGCGAGTTCACTTCCGGCGGTGCTAGTAGTGGGAATCTTTCTATCACCCAAATTGGGGGAAGCCTGACGATTAATAAACTCTCCAGTGGCAATCCTTTACCCGTCGCGACAATTTTGGGTAATGGTGGACGCGCAATCCCCACTCAAGTGATTGACAACGACCAGTTTAGCGCCTTCGACCCAGCCCAAGACGGCATCGACTTCTACGAAAGTGTGGAAGGAATGCTAGTGCAGGTGAATAACGCGGTTGCTGTTGGCCCTACCAGCAATTTTGGTGAAATCCCTGTGGTTGCTGACAATGGGGCGAATGCTACTACCCTTACGCCGCGTGGTGGCATCATTATCCAACCGGGTGACTTTAATCCAGAACGCATCATTATTGATGACGTGTTGGTTTCCTCAGAACCCCAGGTAAATGTCGGTGACAAGTTCAGTGGCACGATTACAGGTGTGATTGACTACAGCTTTGGTAACTACAAGCTGCTGAATACTTCATCCTTACCCAGCGTCACTTCTGGCGGACTGACACGGGAGACGACCACATTAACTGGAACTGAAGACCAACTAACCGTTGCTAGCTTCAACGTTGAGAACCTTGACCCCAGTGATGGCAGTACCAAATTCGCAAGCCTTGCCAATGTCATCGTCAACAATCTCCAATCACCTGACATCATCAGCTTAGAGGAAATCCAGGACAACAACGGTGCGACAAATGACAGTGTTGTTGATGCTGACTTAACTTATCAAACTTTAATCGATGCGATCGCAGCCGCAGGTGCCCCAACCTACGAATACCGTCAGGTTAATCCAGTAGACGACCAAGATGGAGGTGAACCTGGGGGTAATATTCGCGTCGGCTTCCTCTTCAACCCTGAGCGAGTTGACTTCGTAGACACTCCCGGCGGTACCTCCACAACCAACACCACAGTAACCAGTGGTGAAGCGGGACTAGAACTTTCCGCGAGTCCGGGTCGAATTATCGACACCGACCTTTCAAATGGCGATGCCTTTGCCAACAGCCGCAAACCTTTGGTAGGCGAGTTTGTCTTCAACGGCAACAGTGTCTTTGTCATCGGCAACCACTTCAACTCCAAAGGTGGCGACCAACCTCTATTTGGCAGCAACCAACCGCCAACACTAACCTCAGAAGCTCAACGCTTACAGCAAGCTGAGATTGTTAACAACTTTGTAGAAAGCATCTTAGCCGAAGACCCTAATGCGAATGTCGTAGTCATGGGCGACCTGAATGACTTTCAGTTCTCAAATCCCCTAGCTACTTTAAAAGGGGACGACTTGACGAACCTGGTTGAGACGTTACCACTCAATGAGCAATATACCTACGTTTTTGAAGGCAACTCCCAAGCACTCGACCACATCCTGGTTAGCGACAATCTCAGCACAACAGCCGCAGCAGAGATTGATATCGTACATCTCAATGCCGAGTTTGCAGATCAAGTCAGCGACCACGACCCACTTGTTGCCCGCTTTACCCTACCGCAAGCGAATAGCACACCTGTCGCCAACAATGACACAGCTACAACTAACGAAGATACAGCCGTAACTATCTCGGTTTTAGCCAACGACACCGATGCTGATGGCAATACTACCATCGTGTCGGAGACATTGGCGATCGCAACTGCCCCTAGCAATGGCACCATCTTAGTCAATGAAGATGGCACACTCACCTATACTCCGAATCTGGAATTTTTCGGCAGCGATAGCTTCACCTATACTGTTCAAGACAATCAAGGCGCTACCTCCAACGCCGGAACCGTTAGCCTCACCGTCAACCCTGTTGTGAACGTCATCAACGGCACTTCAGGCAATGACACCCTTAACGGTACAGACAAGCGCGACGAAATCAATGCAGGCGATAAGAATGACAACCTCTTCGGCAATGCTGGTAGCGATAAGTTATTTGGTGAAGCTGGTAACGATGAACTCTGGGGCGGTAGCGGCAACGACACCCTAGAAGGAGGTATCGGTAACGACAAACTATACGGTGAGGATAGTAAAGACATCCTGATAGGTGGCACAGGTAACGACCAACTCACAGGCGGTGCTGACGATGACATTCTCCGTGGTGGTGCTGGCAACGACCAAGTAACTGGAGGTACTGGCATTGATACCTTCGTCCTCGCTACTGGTGAAGGCAAAGCTACAATCACTGACTTTGTTGTGGGCACCGACTTGATTGGGCTAACCAATAACCTGACATTTGGTACGCTCACAATTACTCAAGATGGCAGTGATACCCAAATTCGTGTCACGAATACCAATGAATTCCTAGCATCACTAACAGGGATTCAATCGAATACCATCACAGAAAACGCTTTTACGCTTGTCTAATACCATATCGGTGGGGGGAGTGCAGACTTTAGTCACAGCCACCGCTTAACAATCCAGATTATCCAAGCCGTTGAGATACAGCTTCTCTATCAGCCGACCGAAAAAGGAACACCCCTCAAGGTACAGCGAAAGGCGATCGCCTCACCTTTACAATAGTTAATATAGGCAAGCAGGAGAATGAATCAGCGTGAACCGCCGTATTGAACCCAAACCTGGTCAAGAGTCTGTCTGGGATTATCCCCGTCCACCCCGACTAGAGGAAACACCGAAACCGATTCAGATTATCTTCAATGGCATCACGATTGCCGATACTCGTAGAGGGCAGCGTGTCCTAGAAACTAGCCATCCTCCGGTTTACTACCTTCCTCCTGAAGACATCAAAATGGAGTATTTAGTAAAATCCGCTCAAGGGTCGTTTTGTGAGTGGAAGGGAAGAGCAATTTACTACACAGTCGTTGTCGGTGACAAACAAGCTACCAATGCGGCTTGGGCTTATCCCACTCCCACACCAACCTTTGCGCCAATCAAAGATTATTTAGCTTTCTATGCTCATCTGATGGATGCTTGTTACGTTGATGGAGAACAAGTGCAGCCACAGCCAGGAAATTTCTATGGCGGTTGGGTTACCAAGGATATTGTCGGACCATTCAAAGGCGGGGCTGGAACTTGGGGTTGGTAGCTTTCAGCAGTCAGCTTTCAGCGTTGAGTAATTTTTATCAGTTCCTAGCTTCAGGAATGCCGCTAATCTTTAGGACATCCGTGAACGTAGGGCAATAGGTTGGTAAACCAAATGTCCCTGGATTAACAACGTCTTGATGGGTAAAATGCCGATAGTTCATCGCAAATCTATCCCAAGCTGCCACCTGAATTCTGAACAGAACGATAATGACGTTGGCAAGCCAGATAGTCAGGGGTAGGCGAAAATAAATCTTTTTCCCTAGATAGGCACAAACATCTTCTACAGCCTGGTTTGCAGTGACTCGTTGATTGCCTAAAACCATGCGATCGCGTATTACTGCATCTTCCTCTAGATTTAAGTCCTTGGAGGACGGATGGTCAACTAAGTAGCGCACGACTTGAGCAATATCTCGTGCGTGGATGAAGTGGAAACTCGCATCCGCTTTCAACCAGCGAATTAGGTCAACCCATTTCACCACATCAGCGATACCAGATGAGACAGCGGAGTAGGGTTTATTGCTATCTCCCCCCAATACCAAAGTTGGAAATAGGGTGGTAATCTTAGAGGCGATCGCTAGTTTTGATAATCGTCCCAGACAGTCGTACTTGGAACGAATATAATCAGAACCCAGTTGACCCGCTTCCTTCAGTAATTCGTTATTCCGATTCAGAATGCTAGCTGTAGAGAAGTAAATAACCTGCTCACAAATACTGGGGTTGAGCAGGTTCATCAACCGGATTGTTTTAACGACATTAATATCAAACGCTTCCTGTGGTCCTCCCCAAGCTGTTGCTGCCAGGATTGCCACATCCATCGTTTTGAGCAACTTATCAAAGCGTTCAATCTCAAGCAAATCAGCTTGGATAATCGTGATACCAGGACGTGCTTCGTAGTCAAATCCGAGTTTGGCTGGGTTCCTGACCAAGAGGTACAACTCATGATCAGTTTCCTGAATCAACGCTTCGGTGATGTAGTGACCAATGCAGCCACTGGCACCCGTCAAAAAAATCCGCTTAGGGTTCATTCAATGTTGGAGGCGACGATTTTGGATTTAACGAGCGGGATAAAACTGGGGCTTGAATAGTTTGGACTTCCGAATCCAAGGATTTGTTTCGTGAGTTCTGGTTGCGTAGTCAGCGCTTGGCGTGTCACCAAAAGCTTGAACTCGCAACCACTAACTCTAATGATAATCAGCTTTTGTTCAACCCGAATGGGGAGAACGAGGGAGGCGTTTAATTGGATTAGGGTGTCTTTAAACCTTCAGATCCCCCCCAGCCCCCCTTAAAAAAGGGGGAGAATCTGCTCAAAGTCCCCCTTTTTAAGGGGGATGCGAGGGGGATCTTCCTTGCTTTGAGTGCAATAACAAATACTTTGAAAACACCCCCTAGGGATTAGGCATGAACGGTTAGTAATTTGTCAGCTTGCTTAGCTGTTTCAAAGAAGAACCGCACATTGTCTTCCGGAGTTCCTGGTAAAACGCCATGACCGAGATTAAAGATATGTCCTCGGTTTCCTGCTTTACGAATGGTATCGAGAATGCGATCGCGGATAAACTCCTGTGAGCCAAATAGCACACCAGGGTCCATATTTCCCTGCACTTTCACATCCCAACCCAATCGCTGTCTCGCCTCTGCCATATCAACCGTCCAGTCTAAACTGACGATATCTACACCAGAGTGCGCCATCCGTTCTAGCACACCTGCACTGCCACTCACCAGCAGAATGAGAGGTGTATCTGGATGCGTTTCCTTAACTTGCTTGACAACTCGCTGCTGATAAGGTAGGGCAAAAGTTTCATAGTCTTGAGGACTGAGTTGACCTGCCCAGGAGTCAAACATTTGGACAACTTGGGCACCACTGTCGATTTGATAGCGGACGTAAACTGCGATCGCATCGGCTAGTTTCCCAAGAAGTTGATGGAGTATGGCGGGTTCTGAGAACGCCATGCCTTTAATCACCGAATAGGTTTTGGAACCCTTACCCTCAACTGCATACGCCGCTAGTGTCCAAGGCGCACCAACAAAGCCTAGTACAGTTGATTGGTTGCCAACTTCCTGCCGTAATGCCTTGAGAATTTCCTGGATAAAGGGAAGAGATTCTTGGGGTTCTAAGGGGTGCAGTTGATCAACTTGTTCTTGGGTGCGGATAGGTGACTCAATGATTGGTCCTTTGCCTTCCGCAATATCCATCTCAATGCCTAGGGCAGGTAGCGGTGTCACAATGTCGGAAAACAAAATCACCCCATCTGGCTGAAATGCTTTCCAAGGTTGCAGCGAGATTTCAATTGCAACATCTGGTCGTTCGGAGCGATCGCGAAATGAAGGATATTTATCCCGTAAATCCCGATAAGCTTTCATATAACGCCCTGCTTGCCGCATCATCCATACGGGCGGACGGTCTAATACTTCGCCACGGGCTGCCCGTAATAGATACGGAACCTGGGTTGAGCCAGTCATCTAAATCTTTACCCTAGATAGTTTTTAAATGCATTTGTTAGCTTATCATTCTCAGTTTACCCCTGTTACTCATTTCTGCCTTTGAGTTGCTGGTAGGGTTCATGTTGGTTGGAACTCTTCAGATATTGTGCCTTCTTCGTGAGCGGCTTCCGTTTCAATCCCTGATAGGGATTCATAGTGGTTGGAACCGGTTCTGCTACCGCATCGAAAGGTTTGAGGAGTTCCCGTTTCAATCCCTGATAGGGATTCATAGTGGTTGGAACCAAACCTCAGTTTCCAAGTCAGCGGCGATACTGGGTTTCAATCCCTGATAGGGATTCATAGTGGTTGGAACTCGTGCTTATTCTGGCTCTTGAGCTTCAGTACTTGAGGTTTCAATCCCTGATAGGGATTCATAGTGGTTGGAACCTTACTTCACGTCAGGATTGCGGCTTGCCAGGGTAGTTTCAATCCCTGATAGGGATTCATAGTGGTTGGAACCGCAGGCACCAGAAAAGCTTACTGTATTTAGTTTTCGAGGTGCAGTTGCGCGAGTTGCAATTATCCTAACACTGAAAGCCATGACTAGCCAGTAAATTCTGAGAGTTCATAAGCTGAAACCATTGCTATTAAAGCAAAAAACAAGTTGCGCGGATGGTGTTAGAGGAGCGATCGCATTTAAACCCTTTTCGACAAGGAAGTTCAGCCATTTTTTGCTTACGCTCCATCTAAACACCTACCCCTCCGCGCACAACGCACCTACATCGCTAGCCCCCACCATCAGCAAAGAAAATCGTGTCATCACGAGGTGGCTCACCACCAATTCTTTCAACCTTTCTCTGACAACCGCAACAGAGAAAGTAAAAGCGGATGCTATCTTGCTCAGGTTTGATCAACTTACTCAGGCGCACTCGTAACTTGGCATACTGAGTCTCGGTTAGGTCGCACTCAAACACACTGAACTGCATCCACTGACCATAAGACTTAAGCAGTGAGTGAATCTTAGTTCGGCGCTTGTCCTCTGAAATATCGTAGCTAATGACAACATACATCAGTGCTATTAACCTCACTTCTACTTGAGAACCAGAGGGGGATATTTCTTGGTTTCGCCCATCAGATACTTCGCCAAGAGTCTCGATTGAATCTCAAATGCTTCCTGGTAGGTACACTGACGACCAAGTACAGGATGCTTGAATTTTGACTGTTTTTTCTGCTCATACAGTCGCAGAAAAGTATGAAGTCCTTCCTTAGTCAAAGAAACAGCCCCAGAGATTGGTTCCGTTGTAAAGTCAGTGGGAGAAAGCGATCGCTTATTCAGTGCAGCTAATGCGATCGCATCTACAACCAAAGGGCGAAACTCTTCCATCAAGTCCAACGCTAGCGAAGGACGACCATACCGTTCAAAGTGTAGATAACCTAGATAAGGGTCAAAGCCAACGATATTCACAGCAGACTGAAGATCGTGACGAAGCAACGAATAGCCTAAGCTGAGTAAAGCATTCACTGGATCAGTTGGCGGACGGCGACGTCTGGCTTCAAACTGAAACTCTGAGCCTTTGATAAGCTGATTGAAGCTACCAAAATAGGCAGCGCTGCCTGCGCCTTCTAAACCTCGCAGTGAATTAATTGTTGCTGTCGTCTCCAGTGGTGCAAGTGCTTGCTCTAACCGAGTAATACCCGATTGCAGACTCACTTCAGGACATTCCCGCTCTCGACGCAGCAGTATATTACGATAGTTTTTCAGCTTACCTCTGACAAAACTTCTGACCAAATGCACTGCCTGTTCAGATTCTCCATCTGCTTGCCACTGCGCTCTACGAACAAAGATATTTTTCGTCATTTCTGGCTCCAAACGACCTAAATAGCGTCCTGTTCCTGTAAGAAAACTCAAAGGAATGTGGCGTTCTAGTAGTTCCATCACGACGGCTGGGGAAACAGTCGCCCGTCCCAACACCACAATGCCATCGACTTTAATGAGAGGTACATCCAAAAGCTTTTGTTGATTGGCTTTCACACACAAACGTTCATCAGTCTTGCCAATAAAGGCATCGTCTTGGGTAACATAAACGGTTCCCATGATTTACTCCTTAGTGAGTTGGGGTATGTTTGCAAACTTCTCGCTTTAGCGAATTCTGAATCCTCGCTTTTAACTTGCAAATCCTGCATTTTGCCCCCTAGGGCGTGTTTTCAAACTTTGTTAGCTTCGTTTATGTAGTGCAGATCCCCCTAAATCCCCCTTTTTAAGGCCGGAGCTTTAGTGAGGAGCTGGGGGGGATCGAAGGGTTTGAAAACACCTTCTAGTAAGCTTCCTGGTAACGTCCTACTTTATCGACAGCCTGGGGTAAGCATTGGGTGTAAAGACTGCATCCAGAGCAACGTTTGCTGTAAACAGCGCTAGGGACAAGACTCGTGTTCAATAAAGTTGTCACTGCTTGGATGGTGGCAAGTGTACTTTCTCGTAATGCGATCGTCATCTCGACGGGCTGGCGTTGATGAGAGTGGGCATAGTAGATATAGCCTTGATTGATAGTTTTCCCACTCATTTCCTCAAGGCATAAGGCTTGGGCACAGACTTGCAGTTCATCATTGTCCCATTCGCCTCGTCGCCCTCGTTTGTATTCAACTGGATAAATCTGTCCATCGGTGGATTCGATTAAATCAGATTTACCGATGAGCTTGTAACGCTCTGATTTGAGCCAAATTGCTCGAACTTGCCAGGTTTCTTCCCGGTGTCCTTCGCCAACAGTGTGTACGCGATCGTGCAGTCCGGTACCTTCAATGGTGTACTGGTTGTCAGTAAACTCTCCGGCACAGAACATCCGCCAGCAGCGATGAGGACAGTAGGCGTATTGATTCACGGCGGCGATAGGAATGTAGTCAGTGTCATTCATGGATTTGTTAGAGGAGACGCACGGAGTTTTGAACATTGAGCAGAGTAATTTTTCGGCTAAACTACCGATAATTACTGTTATGGGAATTTGGATTGGGTAAGATGAAGGGCGATGAAGACTAACTCAATCGCCGCACCATGCCCATCCCCATCGGTGTCTTTCTACCGACACCACAGTAGAGAGCAAAGTCAGCAAGGGCGTTGATTTGCTTGATAACCAGGGGTTCAACGTCTCCTAAGAGGCGAAAGTTTATAACTCCCACACAGCCAATGAATTTGCTACGTTGGTCGGCTACCATTTCGGTGCGAATATCGAAGAAGCTGGGAAAGAGGGGCTGTTCGATTAGGGTTTTGGGTAGCTCAATTCCGCTGTATTGATTCCAGCGATTGAGTAGACTGTTAAAGACACTCTCTCGTGTAGGGAGGGCTGAGTCATGTTGGCTTTGCCGAAAGGCAGTCGGTGTACAGAAGGAAAATTCAATTTGGCGATCGCATTGGGAAGCCTGTTCGTAGAGTTGGGCATAGGTGCAAAAGTTTGCCCAAGGCTGAGTGGATTGAGGCGTACCCAGGAGACTAGTAATCTGCAAATCAGCAGAACCGAGATGCCAAGGGTGTTGAGGATTGAGGTTGAGCCAAAGTTGATTTAGGTGACCAAATAAGGCATCATCAAGCAGAGAAATGCGCCACCAGCAAGGCATACCAGCAGGAATCGGTTGGTTGTGTTGCCACTGTAAAATCGGGTCACGAGTCGGACGCTTGGCAATCTGAAGGGGGCTGAGAGTAAAGGCTTTTTGCTCTTTTTGCTCGTGAAGGCGATCGCCTAATTTGCGATCGACGTAGCTTACAAGGTTGAGAAAGAGGGCGTGTAGATGGCGTCCCGTGAGGAACTGGGGGTAGATGGGTGAGGCAGGAATGAGATTAAGGACTAAGCTATGTGGCATTGCTCATACATCCCGAAAACGATACTAGGATGGTGCTGTAAATTGATGTGCAAACTGAATGTTGACTAAATCAACAAAGCATTTACAAGAATACGCATGAGTGGTTCTAAGTCTTCTGTCACCCGATAGCTATTGAAACCCTGGTCAATTTGTTTCTTTGCGCGATGTAAAACCCCAAACTGCCAAAGGGTTCCAGTTGTGACAGCTCCCATGATTTCTGGCTGTTGTGTTGAATCTGTCCACAGATCTAAAGCAATCAGGTCTGCTGCTAATTGGGTAAAGCTATTGGTCAGATATTCCTGTTTTGCTTTAATAACTAGTAATCTCGTCTGAGTCCTAAGCAAGTAATCAAAACATCCCTGAAGCGGCTCTGTTACTTTAATTGGATACTCAATTTTTAGCTGGGCATGGGTGTAGTGAACTAAATCGAGTACAACCGGAGCAATGAGAATTTCTCGACGGCTTGCTTCATTTGCTAAGTTGACGTAGGGCAAAACTTCCTCAATTCGTTCTCTCAGTTCTGAAAGGCGATCGAGTTCTCCAGAGTACTGGGGCAAGTTCAACCTTTTACGAGTTAGGGAGTAGCCAAATTCAGCAACCAGTTCGTCTACTTCTATTTTGAGTTCAAAGATTTTGCTTGCGGTATAGGATTGATTCAGATCGAGTGCTTTTGCCATAGTGCATGACTCCTAATCTCTAGATTCCACTGGGGAAGTTTAGCGATAAGACAGGTATGACTCATCTGCAACGGGGTTGAAGCCACCAAGGTAAACAACTTCTACAAATGGCACACTAGGAACAGGTTCGTACTGCTCATCAGTGCGACCATGTGCGCCATAGTAGTGCTGTTTATTGACATTAAGTTGAATGGATTCGGCTTTCACGATAGTGACATCGTTGTAGCCGCCTTCGTAGCCACCCACAACTACAGGTGTGTCTGAGTCAAATTTAGAGAGTGCTTCGATTAGTTCTTTAATGGTCATTGTTGAGTTTCCTGGGTAGATGCGATCGCCTAGACTATCACTTACTTTCTAACGGTTGTTACCATTTGTTGTGCTTAGTAATCTACTCTTTCTTTGCTGAGAGATTTTGTATAGCTTACGATTGCTTTGTGTTTACCTTCTACATGCAACAGTTTTTCATCAGCACCATCAACCCACTTTTTTATGAAGATTCTAGGAAGCTCCACAAAACCTAGTTCTTCATCATAGGAATATGATTGCAAAGAAACATCATAAACTACCCCCTTTTTTTCTGGATGAATTCTGATAGTGATTTCCTTTCCATAAGCTGACCCCCATCTAAGTAAGTGTTCTGTATCCCAACGTGTATTTTCCTTGTCGTACCATTTTTCATAGGCATGAATATTTGCATACTGTTCGCCAGTGTAAAGCCTATCGATTGGCACTGAGATGCTATGAGTTTCTTGACTAATGAATTCTAGCTTGACTGATGGAGTCCAACTTCTGGTAGGAATCAAACCACGTTTATGGAGATGCTGACAAGTTCGATTAGCTTGGTAGACATATTCATGGAGCATAGAAAATAGTTCAACAACTCGATAATCATCTACCTGTTGAGTAACAGAGATACACTCTGAAATTTTTGCAGTTTCAAAACTTGCCAAATCTCGGAGCGTATTTTGATACTTCTGCAATGCAGCCTCATCAAGAGTATTAGCAAAATCAGGAATATCATCACCTACTAGGATTATTTTTGCATCTGGTACATTTCCTTTACGGTTGCAGCGTCCAGCTCTCTGAACCAGATTTTCAGGCGGACAAATCTGGGAAATCAGTACATCGCTATTTAAATCGCAGCCTACTTCGATAGCACTGGTTGTTATCAGGATGTAAGATTGATTGCCTGCATCTCGTTTTTGCAGTTGTTTGTAAATATCGGGTCTAACTTGATCTGCAATTCTACCATGATAGAGAAATAAGAATCTCTCGTCATTCTCACTATTAATGCCAAACTGAAATTTTAGCTGCTGATAAATTGCAGCGGCATCTTTGACTGTTTCAACTACAGCAATGATTCTGCGGTTTGGTTTTACTTGCCATTCCTTAATAATGATTTGAGCAAACTCATTTTGGAAAGCTTCCGGATTTTCTCTGTCACGCTTAAGACTGCTAATCCATTCAAATTCTCTTTGATTTACGTGAGGTTGCTTTAGAACCTGCTGCTGAAACTGGAAGAATTCCTCAGCATTTTCAGTATCATCAATATAATCAATAATATCCAGATAATCAAAACGCTCAATGTGTTCTTGCGGCATGGTAGCCGTCATCAAAACAAGCGATCGCCCTGCTTCATAAAGTGACTTTAATAGGCTGTGGAAGTTAGTAAATGAGATATCGTCGTAGCTATGAGCCTCATCAAAGCAGATTAAAGTCTCTTTCTGGTTAATTCTGAGAGGAAAAACGAAGGACTTGTGCGAGTCGCCAAAGGCAAAATAGCGATAAAGGAACTTATCTAGTGTCGTTAAAATCACATCTCCCTTGTAAAGATGACGCCTGGGATTAATTCTAGGTTTAATTTCCTCACCGTTGCGATATACCCAACGATACATCTGCGCTCCCGTATCAACCACGAGAGATAGTTCACGTTCTGGTTGTAATTTCGAGAATTGCTTGAGGTATCTCTCAACCCGCTCTTTTTGGTCTTCTAGCAAACTGCGAGCAGGAAGCGGCAAAAAAAGACGATAGCCCTGAGCTAAAGCCGGAAATAGAATAGATTCAGTTTTTCCTGAACCCGTAGGAGCTTTGAGTAAAATTGTGGGATGCTTATTATGAGCGATCGCATCAAACATTTCTTCTTGCATTGGGTTAGGAATAAACTTATCTCCGCCCAATGCCTTGTATATAGTTTGGCAATCCCAATGTTTCAGATTATTAACTGATTCATAGGGTTTAAGGATAGCTGGCTTAGGTTCTGCTTTTTCAGGCTTGCCTTTGTGAAACTGCCACCAATTCTTAACGATTTTATCCAAAGCCGTTCCCAACTTATAATCCTGCTCTGCCTTGATGCAGCTTTGCAAACTCTCCTTATCTTCCTGACTAAGCTGCATAGACCAATATTCAAACGACAAGGGAATAGAGTTGTCTTTGAAAGGCCACGGGTCAATCAAGTAAGTTTGGTTATCTAACTCGGAATTTGCAGTAGTGTAATCCATGAAAGCGCGAGATTCTGCCTGATCGTCATCTCCGATAATTCGGCAAGCTAACTCTGCCTCAATCTGATCGCACATCTCCAATATGTAAAGTTCACGGGCATAAGCAAGAGGCTCTTGAGCCAAGATATCAGCGTATTCTTGTGACTCTTTCTTCAGATTGTAGGAATCGCGGCTGATATCATCAACAGAGAAGTAATGGTGTCCTCTAGCTAAATACTGCGCCCAAGTATCGGAAGTGACAGCTTCAAAGCGATGTCCTTTAAAGGAGTAAATATACTCCTTGAATTTTCCTTTTGGATCATGTTTTGGGGTAGTTTCAACCTTGATAGAAAAAGTCTGAGGCTTTGCCATATCATGAACTTTGGCAGCTTCCAAAACTCGTTTGAAAGATGCTTGTCTGTCTGACACTGTTGCGCCTGGGAAGTCATCAAGGTTCCAAGCTCGGACTAACCGCACAACATTACCGACGTGATTCCCAAGCGGTTGAAAATATATTTTATTGGGGATAGGTGTCTTAGGCTTTTCGGGAAAAAAGACGCGACCAAAATTATAAGGATGCTTGCGTTCTGGCTTAGACATAAACTTCCCCTTTCAACAGGTTTACGAGAGAGACAGGGATATAGATTTCCCCATTGGTGTAGTAATCGAGTGTAGGAGCAGGATTGATGGAATGGGAGAAATAGGCTGCAACAAAAGGAACAAAACCTTGGATAGAGGTAGGATTGCTGTCTAAAAATCCTTCCTGTTCAGAGTGAGTTTGGACATCTATTGCCCAGTTGTAGCGATAAAGGTTGTAAATATCGCAACCGCCTACAAATTGACGATCCTGTAGCAGTGCTTCCATCGGCAGAAGTGTTGATGGATGAGCGGCAATAGTTGTGCGTTCTAGCTCGATTGGTTCTTCAGAAACTTCTGTAATTACTGCATAGCCTTCTTTGCCAAGTTTGCAGCCATACCCTTCTAAGTCTTGGAAGTGTTCTAGCCCAGCAGCAGATTCACTAACTACATAAGCAACCAATTCCTCTGCAATCAGATACTCCCAGGTGTGAAGCTGAAAATTTGCTCTGTCCTCCTCCACATACAATCTGGAAAAAGTATCGTGAGTAAACTCGCGCATTCCTTTGCGATAGGTACGGTGAACTCCACTCCATTTACTCGATACTGGATACGCCCCCAGAGCTAAGTAACGAGGCGGCAAGGCATAAGTTGGCGGATTGTCCTTATTGACAGAAGTTTCAGGAATTTCTAGCCCCGCACTTAGCATTACCAGTCTTCGCAGGAATCCAGATAGAGTGGTTGGAGGAACAAAGGGGTAAGTCGCAATGTTGAGAATTGACCCAGGCAGAATGCGAAATGTCATTGCTGCCGTAGGCTGAATTTTGAATTCAAGGCAGTACATAGGTTATGCCTATAAAACGTGGTCAACGAAGTTGCTGGAATACTCTTGCAATTTCTCTAAAGCCGCATCACCAATCCATCGCTCAAAGTGGCTTGTCTGAATGTGGTCAGAATTTATTTCTGGTGTCCTAGATAGCCGCATAAACTCCTCAATCGCTACTTCTGGATTAGTTTCTGAAGGAGAGATGATTGGACGCTTACCTTTGGGAACCAGATATCGATCCAGGACTAGCAGAGGTTTTTGATTGTGTTCTGCGATCGCAATTCCCTTCGGATTACCAGAACCAATTCGAGGCAGTGCATCTAGGAAAGCATAGGCAACTGAAGAAAACTCTAGATCGGTGATACTCAGCGCATGATTCGACACTGGATAGAGCAATCCGGGTTGGTTGTATTGGCGTTTGAAAGGAATTGGAGTTTCATCCTTACCCGTTTCAGGGCTTGCAATGCGTGAAGGATGCATCGCTCGTTGCTTATCTACCGGATAAATTTCCTGGACAGCTACGCCACCGCCATGTGTAACACGACCAATTAAAGTTTTTTTCCCAGCAATCAAACCACCATAAGAACTACAGATCGGACAGTCTGGTTCAGCGCAAGTTTTAGGGATACCACACTGTTGTTTATCACCAAGTAGTTCTCCGGTTTTCACGGGTGCCCAAATCAGACATCGCCGCTCTACGCCTCGGCGTTTTGTTGGTGAGATGTAGCATTTTTCTAGCGATCGCCCATCCTTAGTAGATAGCTTCACTGTCTCAACCAGGTTTACATTTACCTGTACCTCATGCCCAAAATAAAGCTCTTGAGAACCTTCGAGAATTGCATAAATGTCAAAGTGTAGACGTGGATTTTTAGCATCAGTTTTTGGAAGTCCAGTAGCCATGATTATTTCTCACTTGTAGATTTCAGTTTGCGAACCAATTCAGGAAAACGGGTGTACAGAGAAAGTTTGAGTTGATAGGTTAAATCTTTCCAATCTTTTTCTTGTGCATAGTCATGTTTGGCAAAATGAGCATAAGCATTGATAACATCATCGGCATAGAACTTCAGGTATATTTTGCCTGAGCTATCTTTTTCTTCACGCCCTCTAATTTCTAGCTTCTCAAGTAACTCTTTAGCCCGTTCATAGATAAAGTAGTTGCCAGGATAGTGATAAAAACGTGCTTCAACGCTTGTCTTATTTTCATCTCCGAGAGTTGCGTAATAACAGAAAGCTACAGCATCCTCTACTTTTTCAATCAGCTTGCTGACTTCTCGCTCTGTATCCTCTGGTTTTAGCCTTCTGACTGTACTCTCCAATGACTGAGCAAAAGCATAAGTTAAGCCAGTTAAAGCTGCTACATCTCTGTACAAAGTTGCCCGTTTGGATATTTGATTATCTGAATTCATAGAAACTCCTATTACTTCCAAATCTTTTTGCAACCTTTCCCAGTAAGCTTCACGAACCTGTTCTAACGTCAGAACATGAGAAACGCTAGAATTTTTTGTAAGGCTATACTCTGCTAAAAAAGGTAAATCTTGCTCTACATAGCGCACTGCATCACCTAGAGTCATATTGATTTCTTTTCCAGAAATAACAATCGACTGGCTATAGCCCTCCATTAAACCTTTAATAAAAATTAAGTACCTACTTTCAAGATGAATTGGATGACTACTCTGGGTAAATAACGAAAAATTAAAATCGCCTAGAACCTCAGCGGGGAAAATAGAAGCTACTTTTACCAAGGCATACTGAATCTGACCCAGCTTTTGAGATGCAAAATCACCTCCATTAGTCCGATCTGAAGCTAGCACTAAATATCGACCTGCACTTAGATGTAGCTCTTTACTAGTCAGCATCCTGATGTAATCTTTGATCTTTAATTCAGTAGCTGTGCTTCCATCAGTAGGTTCAAGTCGAAGAATTATACTCTCCTCTGTAACCTTCAGTGGAGAGGCAAATGCTAACGCTGAACAAGATGAACAGATATATGGTCTGCCTTCACTGGATGACGACTGGCGACGCTGAGATGGTCGCTCAAACATGAATCTGAGAACTTGCCATTTTGCAGTTTTTGGATCGAGAGCAACACCGCAGGAATAGCAAAATTCTTTGCTGTCATCTCCAGGCGATCGCACAGCTGACAAAACGGGTTTCTCCGTCAGTAGAGGTTCAGGTAATGGCTCACTCGGCTTAGTCTCCAACAGGCGATACATCTCAGAAATGCACTGAGTAAATATGTCACCACGAGTCGAGTTAATTTGGTCTGTAGCCGTTCTACTAAAGTTATTGGCAAGAGAGTCAATAACCTTAAACCTAGTAGGGTTTTGTTTTTGGTCTAATTGAACAAACTCAAATGGATTTCCCCCACATTGCTCCAGCAGATTTAGTTTGTCTTGAACAGACTCTTGACTAAAGATAACTTTTTCTCTAAGTTTTTCTTGCTGATTCTGTAGCTTGCGCTGTTGAGCTTTAGATAGTCCCGGTTCGGTGAATTTTATTTCAATTGCATTTAATTCTTGCCAGAAAGAGTTCTGTTCTTCCAAAATTTTCCTAAACCCTTTCTTAAAATACTCAGTGTATTTCTTCTGTTCCTTTGCCTGCATTGCCTCCTTATCTTTTAACTCCTTTTCCTTAGGCTTACGTGCCTCATCAATTAAATTTTGTATTGCCGCTATTTGCTCCCCACGGCGTTTTTGGCGATTTTTGACATCTCGGAAAACGGCAAAATACCAAGCCGCTAGAACATTTGATTGCTCCTGTGTCAAAATCGGTACGTCTAAAGTACTGAAACCACGTCCAGACAAAGTAATGGCGTTGAGCATTACGATAAACGTCTGCACCAGTCCTGGTAACTTGAACTTGAGATTACCCTTAGCTGAAAAAGCAACATCTTTCAGGAAGCGTTCCCAGTGCGTTTTGAAGTCTCCTAAGGCTTTGTTAACTGGGATGAAAACACGCACATGATGGTTACTTTCATCCAGCACAACTATCTGGTGTAACTTTTGCAGATACTCCAAAAACCTATCTATCGCGCTTTCAATAGCCAGTCGAGCTTGTAATTCACCAGGTAGCGGTGACTTGAATAAAATTTGAATCTTGCCGATTTCCTGGTCTTGATAAATTACCCTATCTCCATCAGAATCCAGATCCAGAGAGATGTTACTCACTCCGTTGCTATCTGCAAGCCTTAGCTTCCTGATGAGTTTGGGGTCGTCAAAGGTTTGAGCGATCGCCACCGCATTTGGCTTACTTGCTAACGCCACAATCAACTCCGACCTCTTAACAGGTATGACATCTGCGGCTAGGGCGCTAATCAGTATTTTGGTTTGAGCCGTGTCAGTAATCATGCTGAGCCTCGTGAGGATATCCCAGTTTCAGAACTGAGTTTATGGAAGCAAGTAAAGATTTGGAACTGTGAAATCTACCGATATTTCAAGCTCGATAGATTTCTGTTGTGGATTTTTTCAGTGTTTATCTGACAACTTGATCGCCAGATCGACTAGTTCATGCCAGGAAACCTCCATGCGAGAAACATTCCTCTCTCGCCTTGCCCTTGCACTTGTCTGTAATCGAGTCATATACAATTACATTAAAGAGTTTGGCATAGCTTTTTAGAAAGTGCAAGTGTATTTAGGAAATGCCGAGAAAAAAAGAAACGATTACACTGTCAATTCCGCCAGGAACCAAGGAGCAGCTAGAGGCGATTGCTTGCCGATTAAACATTCTCTGGGGCAAAGAACCCAGTGTGTCAGGTTTGATTGTCGCGATCGCACAACAGCAGCTAGAAGTCGGACAGTCTTTCACCCTAAACTCAACTCAAGTAGCAGCGCTACGGCAAGCAACTAAAGTCCTCATTGATTCAGGATACGTTGGAGAAGCTCAAACCCTCTCACATCTGTTGGTAGAGCGGGGAAACCTGGAATCACCCCTGCGCCAATCTCTCCTCCAAGAGGTGAGCCAGCCTACCGTGGCATGGCGTATCCTTGTCGAGCAACACATCAACAATCAGCAACCCTTTCGTTTGCTTTATGGCAATGCCCAAGAACAGGAGTTGGCGTTCACCGTTCGTTACGCCGAGATTTCCTTTGAAGAAAAGCGTTTTTACCTACAAATCTGGTGTGAAGAGACTGAAGACATCAAAGATAGTGACTTTCCCGAACTCATCCACAATCGCTGTCTACGCCTGGATCGGATTAAGTCAATCGTTGCAATAGACGGACAATGGCGTAAGGAAAGGTTAGATTCCCTAAAAGTGTACTTGCACTTTAAACGAGGAATGGTGAAAGCCTATGAATCAAGAGACGCAGATATAAGTGATGACACATTAGTGGTAAAGGAAGAAAAAGTGCGACAAGTAGTGCGGCGCGTGTCAAATCCCTTCTGGCTAGTTCGAGAAGTCTTACGATACGGGGGAGATTGTGTAGTGGTGTCGCCAGAGAGTGTACGTGAACAAGTAAAGCAAAAGCTGCGGCTTCAATGCCAACAGTATGAATTAGAAGTTAGTAGTGAGGGGTGAATACCAACAACCCGATCAACCGCGAGTCCGGCGAGTGTGAGAAAAATATCGAGTACCTTCTGGTTTCTCCGTGAAGTGATGCAGTATGCGGAAGATTGCGAAATCGTCTCGCCGGAGAGCGTGCGATCGCGTTTCACCCAAAAACTGCTAGCCCTTTGCAATCAGTATGGGCTGAAAATCCAGGATTAGCTGTATGGAAATTAAAACCTAGACAAGCAGAACTCCACCCCTAGACTTAGGCAATCCAGACCTATGAACGTTAACACTGAATCATAGCCTTACGAGCCATTACAACGGTCGTAAGAGAACCTTCATACTCGTGTCGAAATAAAGAGCAACTAGAGATGACAACTTCCATAGACCACAACGAAGAAATTAAGAAGCTGCGTGAACTCGTCAAAGACATTGACACTGGGATGCTAACGACAATAGACGAGGACGGGACTCTGCATAGCCGCCCGATGTCAACGAATGGGGAGATCGAAGCTGATGGTAGCGTCTGGTTCTTCATCTATGCCAGTTCCCATAAAGTCACGGAAGTTGAGCAGCATCAACAAGTCAACGTTAGTTTCTCAGCACCCAATAAGCAACGATATGTCTCAATGTCAGGTACCGCTCAATTAGTGCAAGATCGCAGCAAGATAGAGGAATTGTGGAAGCCAGAACTCCAAGCCTGGTTTCCCAAAGGACTGGATGAACCGGATATTGCTTTGCTTAAGGTCAATGTACAGAAGGCGGAATACTGGGATGCACCGTCAAGCTTTGTGGCACACACGATTGGCTTAGTGAAAGCAATCACCACAGGCGAGAAAGCCAGTAGTGGCGAGAATGAAAAAATCAACCTGAGCTAAACACCCTATGAGATGGTCTGTTTGGGTGGCACTTACCCTGATTTTGTCCGGATGTGATTCTGTCACCCAATTTCTTTCGGAGTTGCCTGAGTTCGATACTCCCTCCAGTTCCCCACCAACTCCCCTTGCTACACCCCAATCTCCTGCAACGGCGCAAATGGAAGCACAGGTGCGCCAGCGGATTAATGAAATTCGTCAAAAGCAGGGTTTGAGTGAACTTCAGAATAATGAAAAGTTAGCTCAGGCTGCGCGTGACTATAGTCAGGAGATGGCAGAGAAAGACTTCTTCAGCCACACCAGTCCGGAGGGTAGCACGATGGTAGAACGGGTACGCTCAGCAGGAATAATTTTCTACTTCATGCTGGGTGAGAATCTGTTTATGTGTACTAATATCCCTCAACCCGTGCCCGCCTCAGTGCAGGGTTGGATGGATAGTCCAGGTCATCGCAAGAATATCTTGCGTCCTGAATATCGAGAAACAGGTATCGGGGTTTGGCGCACAGGTAACAGTTATTACTTCACTCAGTTGTTTATGCGATAGCAAAGCGTAAGAGCTGCTTCGTAAAGAAAAGCTTCAACGTTAATCGCCGGAGAAGGCGAATTTAGAGACTCGCGTTTGGCAACTGTACTTTAGATTAACAGCGAACCAACTCAGGTATCGTTGAGTGGTTCGCCAACGACAAACCTTGCACAGATAGATTCAATGACCTAAGGCTTTATCTGTAGCAACTAATAACTAATGAATAGACTGGGATGCGATCTAATCCACAGCAGGCGGCAAGCCGATGGGACTGAGTTCGAGTTTCGGTTGGTCAGACACCACCTGCTCTAAATTCCACTGATTCTTGAACAGCAATACTGGACGCTCCCAACGGTCTTTCACCACAAACGTGTTAAACAGTCGTCCGGCTTTTTCCAAAGCGTCCCAACCTCCTGTCACCCAACGCGCTACGGTAAAGCCTAGGGGTTCCAAGCGGGTTTCTACACCATATTCCTGAGCCAACCGGAACTGCACCACCTCAAACTGGAGTTGTCCCACGGCAGCTAGAATCGGTTCCCGTTTACTCTCATCGGTGGAGTACAAAATCTGTACCGCGCCCTCTTCCTGAAGCTCGGCAACTCCCTTGTTGAAGTTCTTGTACTGCCTGGGGTCAGCGTTTCTCAAGTAAGCAAACAGTTCAGGTGAGAAGGATGGAATCGCGGGATACACCAACTTCTCACCCGTGTAAACCGTATCGCCAATGGTGAACGCTCCCGGATTGTTTAACCCAATCACATCGCCGGGGTAAGCATATTCCACCGACTCTCGCTCTTGAGCAAATAGCTTTTGCGGACGGGACAGGCGGATGCTTTTCCCTGTGCGAGCGTGTTTCACTACCATGTCTTTTTCAAACTTACCAGAGCAAACGCGCACAAAGGCGATGCGATCGCGGTGTTTCGGGTCCATGTTTGCCTGAAGCTTGAATACAAACCCGGTGAATTCTGGGTAAGTGGGCGATACTTCACCTAGGTTACTCTCGTAAGCTTCTGGCTTTGCCGCGTAGTCTAGGAACGATTGCAAGAACAGTTCCACCCCGAAGTTATTCATCGCGCTGCCGAAGAACACAGGTGTCATTTCACCCCGATGAACGGCTGGCAAATCTAGCTCTGCACCTGCGCCTTCCAGGATTTCTAATTCCTCTTTGAACTGGTTATACAAATCGCGATCAATGAGTGATTCAATCTGGGAATCGTCGAGGTTAATCGTGGTGTCTGACGCTTTCTTTTTGCCGTGGGCGGCGGTTCGCTCGAATAGGTGAATTTTGCGCGTTCTGCGCTCAAACACCCCTTGGAACTGATCGCCTGTGCCAATGGGATAGTTAACGGCATAGGTTGCTAAGCCCAACTCTTGCTCAATTTCATCCATCAGCTCAAAGGGAGTCAGGCTGGGGCGATCGAGCTTGTTGATGAAGGTAAAAATGGGTAGGCGGCGCAAGCGACACACCTCAAACAGCTTGCGAGTTTGCGTCTCCAGTCCTTTGGCGGCATCGATTAGCATCACCGCGTTATCGGCGGCTGCTAGGGTGCGATAGGTGTCTTCGCTAAAGTCTTGGTGTCCAGGGGTATCTAGCAGGTTGAGGACGTGATCTTGATACTCAAACTGCAATACGGTGGAGGTAATGGAAATTCCCCGCTGTTGCTCCAATGCCATCCAGTCAGAGGTGGCACTGCGCTGTGTCCGCTTCGCTTTTACGGCTCCTGCTTCTTGGATGGCTCCTCCGTAGAGCAGCAGCTTTTCTGTTAGTGTTGTTTTTCCCGCGTCGGGGTGGGAAATAATCGCAAAATTCCGACGGTGCTCAACCGCTTGAGCAATCCCGTCTTCTAACTCAGATGATGTTACAACCATGATTTAATCCTTCTACTCGCCCTATCTTGAGAGTCTAGAGTCGCATGAACTCGATTGGCTCATTCCATAGGTAAAGCCGCTCTTGAAACTCAACACAGGCTTTACCAGAATTAAGGTAATAGTGACAGGGCAATACTTAAGGTGGGCACTGATGAGCGATCGCCAACAGGCTGAGTCGGTTCGTTTTTGTAGCGAGATAGTGACCCACGGCTTAAATTATGGAATACAAGACTCTATCTAATCAATAGCACCTGTTAGGCGATTCAACAGTTTTAATTGATTTACACAAATAATTACACATAATTAGTGGGTTGTGTCCGGTTGGGTGAGTGTGTGCCAATTGTGATCAACTTGATGAGGCGGCGGTGAGTCAGTGGATTTGAGCAGGCGATCGCACCGTTCGTACATAGAGTTTCTTTTATAACCGCTTTAGCGGTTACTACAAGCTGAATGGCACTATTATCGCCAATCCCAAAATCGGCGCATAACTCGCAAATTGCTCAAATCCAATGGTTTCCTGGCTACAAAGTAGAAAATATATATTTTCATTGCAGATTGTAAAATCCTTGTGATATGCTTGCTTCAAACCATAAGTTTCCTTATGGGTATTCATCGGCAACAGATGCAAGTAATGTCGCACAAAGCAATCTCTTCAGTAGCTTTAAGTATTTGGAATTGTCCACCCTAGCGTGGAACTAAGGTCTTGCTGTGAAGAAAGGGTGTTCTCGTCCAACAGTACAAAGCTTGGCGAGTAAAGGCTGGTCTGAATTAGATTGCTTCGCGTTGCAGTTAGTAAGTTAACTAACCCCTCAGGTGTGCTTGAGGCATGAGCTTGTAGAAAGGCTCCCTTATGATTTAAAACGAGTTATTCGTTTTCACCAATACCTAGTACTTAGCTACTGCAGTGCGGTCTTTGTAGACTCTGAATTAAAGCGCCAGCAACAGTTTATTTACTCTTCATAGTACTTGTTTCTCTCACGATCGCATGATAGGTGTGCCCAAACGCAGTGCGTCAAGAGTCTTGCCTTTTTTTCAGACAGCTACTTGAGGAGGAAACTTGAACGGGACAATTCTGAGGCGAGAGTGGTTTTTTAACACTCGGCGAGACATTATGGCAGGTGCAGTCGTGGGGCTGGCACTGATTCCAGAAGCGATCGCCTTTTCGATCATTGCCGGGGTCGATCCCAAAGTCGGGCTTTACGCCTCATTTATTATTGCGGTCACGACGGCGTTTTTAGGAGGTAGACCGGGGTCAATTTCTGCTGCCACAGGAGCAATGGCTCTGTTGATGATTGATTTAGTCAAAGATCATGGCTTGCAGTATCTATTTGCGGCAACCTTGTTAACAGGGGTCTTTCAAGTTTTGTTTGGGGTGCTAAAACTGGGACGCCAAATGAGATTTGTACCCAGGGCGGTGATGATTGGCTATATCAATGCGCTGGCGGTGTTAATTTTCCTCGCCCAGTTGCCCCAACTGACGAATGTGCCGCCGACGGTGTACGTGCTGACTGTCCTTTCCTTGGGGATTATTTACATTCTGCCTCGCTTTACCAAAGTCGTCCCCTCTCCCTTGGTGGCACTGGCGGTGATGACGATAGCTGCGATCGCTCTCAAACTCGATGTTCCCACCGTTGGGGATATGGGAGAGTTACCCACCACCCTACCCTTATTTGCCCTGCCCCAAGTCCCGTTAACTGTAGAGACACTAGAGATTATCCTGCCCTATTCCCTGACCTTGGCGATCGTGGGTTTATTGGCTTCATTCTTAACCGCTTCACTGGTGGATGAACTCACCGATACCCCCAGTGATAAAAACCAAGAAGCCAGAGGACAAGGCATTGCCAATATCATCACAGCCTTCTTTGGGGGTATGGCTGGGTGTGGAATGATTGGGCAATCGGTGATTAATGTGCAGTCTGGCGGACGGGGAAGACTATCAACTCTTGCGGCTGGGGTTTTCCTATTATTTGCCATTTTGTTTTTGCAAGATTGGGTCAAGCAAATGCCGATGGCGGCATTAGTAGCCGTGATGATCATGGTGTCAATTGGTACATTTCGTTGGTCATCCTTCAAAAATCTTCCCCGCATCCCCCGCACTGAAACCGCCGTCATGTTAACGACGATGTTTGTAACAATTTTCACCCGAAATTTTGCCCTTGGCGTGGTGACAGGCATCGTCATGAGTACAGTATTCTTCTCTAACAAGATTGCCCAGTTGGTATTTGTGGATAAAATGCTGAGTGAAGATGGTTCGCATCGCATTTATAAAGTAGCCGGACAAATTTTCTTTTTATCGAGAGATGAGTTTCTAGGGTTTTTTGATTTTACAGAACTGGTTGAGCGCGTCACTATCGATCTAACCTATGCTCACCTGTGGGATCAAGGGGCAGTGGAGGTACTCGATAAAGCGGTACTTAAATTTCGCCGCAATGGAGCAGAAGTGGAGCTAATCGGGCTGAATGAAGCGAGTACGACCTTGCTGAATAAATTGGCACTTTCTCAAAAGTCCGATGCCCTGAAAAAGCAGTAGTATCTTTACGTTTCAATCCTTTAATTTTCAGGGTCTAAAACCACGATGAAAACTATTTTACTTTGTACCGATGGGTCATCTTTTGCTGAAAATGTTTATAAATATGGAGCTTGGTTTGCCACAAAAGTCAATGCCCAAATCAATGTTTTGTCTGTTACAGATATTCGCAGTCAGAAAGTAGCATCTACTGGTAACTTAAGCGGTAGCATTGGGCTTGGCGCTTCCGAACAATTGCTGAATGAGTTGGTGAATTTAGAACATGAAAAAGCCAAGCTGAACAACCAACGAGCAAGATTGATTTTACAAAATGCCGCCGAGACTCTAAAAGCTGAAGGCATAGAAAAGTTTAATTTAACTCATAAAACAGGATTTCTGGTGGATTGTTTTCATGAGTTTGAAGAAAATTCAGCTCTGATTGTTTTAGGTAAACGGGGAGAAGCAGCAGATTTTGCTTCTGGACATTTAGGGGCAAATGTGGATCGAATTGTTCGTAGTAGTCATAAGCCTTGCTTAGTGACTCCCCGTGAATTTAAACGGATTGATCGCGTTTTGGTTACGTATGATGGCAGTCTAACTGCCAAGAAGATACTGCAATTTTTAGGAGAGAATCCTTTCTTCAAAAGTTTAGATATACATCTACTGAAGGTGACAAAAAATGACTCATATCAAAGGGCGAACGCTAGACTCGATGAAGGGAAAGAAAGATTGCAAGAAGCAGGATTTGAGCCAGTTTGTAGCGTCATAGAGGGTGAACCAGAAAAAGCGATCGCCAACTATATTACCCAGCATGATATCAGTCTTTTGCTAATGGGAGCTTACGGACATAGCCGCATTCGCCATTTAGTGATTGGTAGTACCACTGCCCAACTACTGAGAAGTAGCAATATTCCTGTATTGCTATTTCGTTAACGTAAGCATTCAGCCATCAGCTATCAGCTTTTATTAGCTATAGAGGTGTTTAGCTAACTTACTATTCGTGCCAATACAAAGCCCAAAAGCATATTTTAAAGCTGACGGCTGATGGCTAATAGCTGAACGCTTACCAATTTTTTAATAGAGGAAAACCTTTCATGCAAATAACCAATCAAATCCATTTTCGCAACGTACAAGGAGATATTCTTGGGGGGTTAACAGCGGCGGTTGTTGCCTTACCGATGGCATTAGCATTTGGTATTGCTTCTGGGGCTGGTGCTTCTGCCGGATTATGGGGAGCAATATTAGTCGGATTTTTTGCCGCTTTATTTGGCGGTACACCAAGTCTAATTTCTGAACCAACAGGCCCGATGACAGTCATTGTCACCGCTGTCATTGCCGGACTAACCGCTAATAATCCTGAAAATGGTCTGGCAATGGCATTTACTGTTGTGATAATGGCAGGAGTCTTTCAAATCCTCTTTGGGGTATTGCGATTGGGGCGATATATTACGATGTTGCCCTACAACGTGATTTCTGGATTTATGACCGGAATTGGCGTCATTCTGATTTTTCTGCGAATCGCTCCTTTTATAGGACAAGAAACGCCTAAAGGGGGTGTCCTTGGCGTGATTCAGAATCTACCTACCTTAATCACTAACATCAATCCTTGGGAAACCCTTTTAGGGGTAATAACCTTAGCCATTCTTTTCTTTTACCCTCGTCAACTTAAAAACGTAGTTCCGCCGCAACTGGTCGCTTTAGTCATTGGTACGGCAATTTCTCTGACTTTATTGAGTGGCTTTGAGATTCGCACGATTGCCACAATTGGAGAAATTACTCCGGGTTTGCCTAATTTCCAGATGCCTACTTTTAGCCCTGAAAATTTGCAATTAATGTTTGTTAATTCGATAGTCTTGGGAATAGTGGGTTCCATTGACTGCCTGTTAACTTGTCTCGTAGCTGACAGTCTCACTCGCACCGAACATAAATCCAATAAAGAATTAATTGGTCAAGGTATTGCTAATGTGATTACTGGCTTATGTGGTGGGATTGCGGGTGCTGGAGCGACAACGGCTACTGTAGTTAATATCCAAGCTGGTGGACGCACTGCATTATCGGGTATTAGTCGGGCTTTAGTTCTTTTAATCGTCGTGTTGTGGGCGGCTCCCTTAACGTCTGGTATTCCCCTTGCAGTCTTAGCTGGGATTGTCTTAAAAGTAGGGATTAATATTATTGATTGGGGTTTTCTCAAACGGGTTCATAAAATTTCTTGGAAGGCAGCCGGAATTGTCTATACTGTGGTGCTGCTAACGGTGTTTGTCGATTTAATGATAGCCGTAGCTGTCGGTGTATTTATCGCGAATATCTTGACGATCGAGCGCCTTGACGAACTTCAATCCAATTCCGTGAAAGCAATTACTGACGCTGACGATCAAATTGTCCTCACTGACGAAGAAAAGCAACTTTTAGATTTAGCAAACGGGCGAGTTTTACTGTTCCATCTTAGTGGACCGATGATTTTCGGTGTTGCCAAAGCCATTGCGAGAGAACATAGTGCCATTGCTAATTATGATGTTTTGATTGTCGATTTAGGGGAAGTTCCTATCCTGGGTGTAACCTCTTCTTTGGCAATTGAAAATGCAATTCAAGAGGCGATTGATGCGGGACGGCAAGTGATAGTTGTTGGGGCAACCGGGAAGGTAAAACGTCGCTTAGAAAAGTTGGGTATTGCTGGTTTAATTCCGGGACACCACTGGATGGGCGATCGCCTTACTGCACTACAAGAAGGTTTCGCTCTAGTTCGTGAAAAGCAAGGCTATACCTACGATGAAACTGACAAACCTTTCCCTTCTCTTTCTTAAACGAACCTGCTATCCCTATTCTAAGAAGACAGATGGTTTCTTAGAATAGGGATGAGACAGAGGAATTGGCCAGAGCGATCGCGCTTGAGGTTTCTCAGCAATAAGACCGACAAAGCGGCATCGTGCTTAGCTTTCAATTGCCAGAGAAACGCGATCGCCTCCAATATCCCTCATTTTTCCAAGAACCTTCACAACCTCTTCGTAGGGCAATTTACGGTCTGCATTTAAAACAACTGCTCCTTCTGGGTGTTGCTGCAAATAAGCTTGCATTGGTTGAGCTAATTGCTCTTCAGTAATCTGTTGCTTCCCTAGAAATAGTTGTCTCTGCTCGTTAATACTCACAACTAGTGGATCGGGTGTTTTCTGCTCACTGAGTCCCTCACCTGCGCTAGGTAGAGTCACATTAACCGCATTCTGCTGATTTGTTAAAGTCATGGACACAATGATGAAGAATGTCAAAATTGTCATAATGACATCCATCATTGGCACCAGGTTAATTTCTGGCATCTGCGAGCTTTTATGCTTAGATTTGAAGCGCATTATGTTAAGTTGGGATTCTAGATTTTAGATATTATATTTACTCTGAAGACCTAATATTCAGACGATAGCTGATCGCTGATAGATGAGCTTTTATTAGGAAAAGAGGGTTCGTACCAAGTTTGTCGGTAGATTAATTCTAATTCGCTACCAACTTCAGAAAAATAGTCTATTTGTTGCGATTGTAAGGTAACGAAAATTCGGAAAAATGACAAAGCAATGATTGCCACAATCATACCAGCGGCTGTCGTGATCAGAGCCTCACCAATACCAGCCGCTGCCTTGGTTGTGCTCTCACTCGCACCATCACCGCCAATATTAAGGTTATTAAACGTGACAATCAAACCCGTTACGGTACCTAACAAACCGAGTAAAGGTGCAAGACCAACCACACTTTCTAGAAGTTTATCTCCTTTATGCATCCGGACAAATTCTTTGTCACCAGCAGCTTCTAATGCCAGATGAAAGGTTTCAGGGGTAGGGTTCTTGAGCTTTAATGGTGCTAATAGGTAGCGACCAATCGGGAGTGCCTGCGCTTGAGAGGCAATAGCGGCAGCTTTGTCTAAGTCAACCCGTGCTGCAGCCAGAACATCGTGGACAATTCTATCTTCTTGTCTCAACAACTGGAACCAAAACCAGCCCCGCTCCAAGGCGCAGGCAAAGGTTGCGACAGATAGCCCCACAATTGGTATCATTACCGGGCCACCCGCAACAATTAAATCAATGAATCTGGACATATCTTATTGATGGACAAAGGGCTGGTTAGGGTGAATTAAGCTTTTCCACGCTAGCATATCGGAATTGCTTAGCGGAACTGGTTAAGCAAGGGGAATTATTTCACTAATTTGTGATTAAGTAGCATCATTTTAAAGTAGCAGGTTCAGGTTGAGCGATCGCAACTTGCCATTCCTTGCCTGTTTGCTTCAGCTTAAAATAACTACAAGACTGTAAAAATTTTATAAAATTACCGTTCAACTGTAAACTTTTCATCATCTTGGTAATTGGTTGATGATATTGTCTACTAAACTGAGTTCCAAGCGTTGAAAGACCAATGTAACTCCCAGGCGATTTTGTAGTTAATTCAGTTAAAAGTTTTATTAGGGCTTGTTCTAGTTCTACTCTTGAGTTGATTTTTCTAGGGAACGAATTCGTTTTTGACTCAATTTCCTTAACCCCATTTTGACGACTCACAGTATCTGGATGATTAACTTCAAATAAAGTTAGATACAGTTCAGCGTCATCTGAAGGCTGATGAACTACAAAATCCTTGCTATTTTCGGTAAAAATATCTCTAGCTCGCTTTCCTGGAAGATGAGCTGACACAACTTGAGAGATAGTTAGTTTGTACTTGGTGTGAAATAATTTGGAAATTTTAGAGAGTTTTACCCAGGGATTGTTGGTATCTTGTTGCTCTACTTTAATTAACTCTTTAAGCTGACTGATTGCTTGCTCCAGCGAGGGAACTTCTAATGAAGGCTTGAGAGAAAGAATCTGAGTTTGATTTGTTTTGCTATTAAATACTGTTAAATTGTCTGCTTGCTTACGAACTCGATATACTGTTAAACCATGAGTTTGAAGCGTGTTACATAAATGAGTCATTACCCCATCAGACGAACAAACTAAAACTTCTCTTGCTGTCGGATAATGCACAAAAATAGAAGAACCAACAGTTGCCATTTTTACATCAGCACTGTCTTTCCCCGCTGGAACATGAATGAGTTCGTAGCCACGTCCATGAAATTCTACATCTTGCTTACCCATCTTACTCCAGTTAGCAAAAGCAACTTTGATTTGAATAGGATAAACACAAACCCCGGTCAAGAATTTTTCGGTATTAACGTCAAGTTTTAAGTTTTCCGCATCAAGAAGTAAAATAGCAATTCCTTCTGAAGGTTCTGGTAATGCTCTCGATAGCGTAGATGTCAATGGTTTGACTTGCTGCGAATGTCCAACATCTGTTGAGCTATCCAAGACTAAGTGTTGAGTTGAAGAACGAATTTTTTCTATCAAGTTATCGTAATCAGGTAGCTTGAAGTAGCTGGAAACTAGCAAGATTTGCAGGAATTTTTGGACATTTATAATCAGTGCTTCCTGGTCTTGAGCCTTGCTGAATCCTTCTTTCAGCTTTACGAGGAAGGTAGACTGATTTTTGGGATTGTGCAACGGAACATTCCTATACTTTTCCCTTAGCAAGTTAGGGTGCTGCTGCTGGATTTTGAGAATGGCTTGGTAAATATAGAGGCTGATTTCCTCAATGAGGGCAGAATCATTAATGGGTGTCACACTGGGGTTATCCAACATGATTGCGATGGTTGTCCTGATTTACTCCTGAGCTGAAAGAGGGCGATCCTCATATTTAGGATTCCCCTCATAATATAAAGATGGCGCTTCATACTTCTTAATATCTAATTATGGCGAGAGACTTGCGGGGATTCATCAAACTACTAGAGGAACGCGGGCAATTACGGAGAATTACAACTCTAGTTGACCCAGATTTGGAAATTGCGGAGATTTCCAACCGGATGCTGCAACGCGGTGGCCCCGGCTTGTTGTTTGAAAATGTCAAAGGGGCATCTTATCCGGTAGCCGTGAACCTGATGGGTACGGTGGAACGGATTTGTTGGGCAATGAATATGCAGCACCCAGAGGAACTTGAGGAACTGGGTAAGAAGCTAGGGATGCTGCAACAGCCGAAGCCACCGAAAAAGATTTCCCAGGCGGTAGAGTTTGGCAAAATCTTATTTGATGTGGTGAAAGCCAAGCCAGGACGTGATTTTTTCCCAGCTTGCCAGCAAGTTGTGACTCAAGGCGATGATGTGGATTTGACGGAGTTACCACTGATTCGCCCATACCCAGGTGATGCCGGGAAGATTGTCACGTTGGGGTTAGTCATTACTAAAGATTGTGAGACGGGAACCGCGAATGTTGGGGTATATCGCCTGCAACTACAATCACGCAACACAATGACGGTGCATTGGCTATCCGTGCGGGGTGGTGCAAGGCATTTGCGGAAGGCGGCTGAACAAGGGAAAAAGTTAGAAATTGCGATCGCACTTGGTGTTGACCCCTTAATTATCATGGCAGCCGCGACACCGATTCCGGTTGACTTATCAGAATGGCTATTTGCTGGACTATATGGCGGTTCTGGCGTTCAGCTAGCTAAATGTAAGACGGTGGATCTAGAAGTACCAGCCGATTCGGAATTTGTCCTAGAAGGGACGATTACGCCAGGGGAAATACTGCCAGATGGCCCATTCGGTGACCATATGGGGTATTACGGTGGGGTAGAGGATTCGCCGTTGATTCGCTTCCACTGCATGACACACCGCAAAGACCCGATTTATCTTACAACGTTCAGTGGACGTCCACCGAAAGAAGAAGCGATGATGGCGATCGCACTTAACCGCATCTATACTCCGATTCTGCGGCAACAAGTCACAGAAATTGTTGACTTTTTCCTACCAATGGAAGCCCTCAGCTACAAAGCGGCAATTATTTCCATTGATAAAGCCTACCCCGGACAAGCGCGACGTGCGGCATTGGCGTTCTGGAGTGCTTTACCACAATTTACTTACACAAAGTTTGTGATTGTTGTTGATAAAACGATTAATATTCGCGATCCACGTCAAGTTGTTTGGGCAATTAGTTCTAAAGTTGACCCTGTGCGGGATGTCTTTATTTTGCCCAGTACACCGTTTGATAGCCTGGACTTTGCTAGCGAAAAAATTGGCTTAGGTGGTCGCATGGGAATTGATGCAACAACAAAAATGCCTCCAGAAACTGACCATGAATGGGGTGCAACTTTAGAATCAGATCCAGATGTTGCTGCAATGGTAGAACGACGTTGGGAAGAGTATGGTTTGAATGATTTAAACTTGGGTGAAGTTGACCCCAATTTGTTTGGATACGATATGCGATAGAGCAAATATGGCTAAGTCAAAACTGAGCAATGATACAGATTGGAAGAAGAATCACTGGTTTCGAGTCGCTTTACGTTTACAAGGGTCAGTTATTCCCTCTATTCTTCCCAGAGTCCTTTTGTCCAGTGTCTTTGGCGTTTTTATTTCAATACTTCACCACTTTGGTTTTTCTGTATCCTTGTCAGTTTTGAGTGGAGTTGTTCCTAGCATTGTCTTAGGTTTACTATTGGTTTTTCGGACAAATACAGCTTACGAACGGTTTTGGGAAGGTCGTAAAGCCTGGGGAACTTTGGTGAATACAGTCCGTAATTTTGCTCGGCAGATTTGGGGAGCGATTGAAGAACATACGCCAGAAGATCGAACAGCAAAAGTGACGACACTGAGATTGTTAGTGGCTTTTGCTGTTTCTATTAAGTTACATCTTCGAGGAGAGCCAGTAAACAGTGAGCTAGAGGCGTTGATGTCACAAGAGCAATATCAACTGCTCAAAACGATGAATCATCCACCTCTAGAAATTGCTTTTTGGATTGGAGACTATCTCCAAGAACAGCAGAGGCGAGGTTATCTCAATACTTATCAACTCACGGGTATGCTTAAGCTACTCGATACGATGGTAGATGTTTTAGGGGCTTGTGAGCGAATTTTGAAAACTCCGATTCCTTTAGCTTATTCCATTCACCTGAAGCAGTTGTTGTTAATCTATTGCCTCTCCCTACCCTTTCAACTCGTTGATGGCTTGAATGGGTGGACGGGTTTTGTGTCGGGTTTGATTAGTTTTGCTGTATTTGGGATTGAGGAAATTGGTATCGAAATCGAAAATCCTTTTGGTTATGATGCCAATGACTTGCCCTTAGACACAATTTGCGCCACCATGCAACGCAATATTGAAGATTTAATTACCCTAGCCCCTTGTGTAAGAAATTGGAAATCAGCAGCGATGAAATAGCCGTGTGATCAATCCGATGAAAGTAGGACGACAAAAGCGATCGCAACTTTTAAATTTCTGTTATCCCTGATTCAATCGCTGCCGCATTTGGGGAAGCAACATTTAGCGTTCGCTCCGCTATCCTGTCATCGTAGATGACATCAGAGTCAGGCTCTATCCCCTCAGGCTTATCCTCACTAGAGGCTTGGTCATTTGGCTTGCTACCAGTTTTTGATTCGGCATCACGTTCAAGCATCTCTGGGTCAGAGCTTTCGTGAATTGATAGATTAATTAGTGGCTTTTCTTCAGAATTCATTGAATGGCTCTTGATTAAGTTAGCAAGCTATCTACCTTATAAAAAATTAGATGAAGCCAGTCGTTGTTCCCTCTAGCGAACGACATACCTCCTGTGGTTGGGGAAACTTGCCTATACCTATCCCAAGTATGGAAACGTACAGCCAGGAGGGCTATACGTCTGCTTAATGCAGTAATTGCATTAACGTAATGTATTCTCTACATAGGTAGATAGAGATTGTGTTTTAAGGTAGAGAGAGAAGGCGCTCTTGCCCTAAAAAATAGGACTAGCTGATTTCTCAATTTATAAATAAAGTTCAGTTGCACTCGTGGTAGGTGCCCTGAAAGCGATTTGGGATAGGCATAGCTACTACTGCCTGACTTCTAGGCTCATCGTTTTAACGGCTTCTAGCCAAGGTTTAACATGAATAACTCGATTAAACAACAACCCAGCAATTGTCTCGATACATCGTTTAACGATAGCCTTGACCGCTTTAATTTTGACGTTTGGGCGAGTGCCGTTAGACGTCAGATGGTTGCTTCACTTCAAAAAAGGGGCAGTGAAAGGGAATCAAGAGTCAATAGAAAAAATTAACGGCTAGGTAAGACGTTAATTAATTGCTACTGAGTGTAAAAACATTCCCTGTTTATAACTCTTTTTGAAGTTGCTCAAAACAAACTTAAGTAAGTTACAAAAAAGCGATCGCACTTTAACTCTTAGAAGGCGATCGCTTTTGGTATGTTCAATATAGCAGTTAGCGCTCAGCTATCAGCCATCAGCTTTTTTGTTTTCCTGAGTAGTAGCGCTGTTTCACAGATACTAAGCCCAAACAGGCTCTACTCTCCTGTTTGACTCCTTAGGGCTTTCCCGTCAGCCATCGCTTCACCAGCAGTTAGAGAAGAGGCTTGGCGTTTTGATTGTCTCGTCTTGTTGGACTTACCACCGCCTTTAAAGCGATCGCTAAATGACTTGACTACGATGTACAAAATAGGCACTACAAACAAACTCAAGAACGTAGCGATCAACATTCCACCAAATACCGCTGTACCTAGAGATTGACGGCTACCTGCTCCTGCTCCGGTTGCAATTGCCAAAGGAAAAATACCCAAGAGAGTAGATAAGGCAGTCATGAGAATTGGACGCAAGCGTTGTTCCGAAGCCTCAATCGCCGCCTTCGTAAGCGAAAGCCCTTGCTCTCGCAACTGGTTGGCAAATTCCACAATCAGAATCGCATTCTTACTCGCTAGACCAATCAGCATCACTAGACCAATCTGGCAATAGACATCATTGACTAAACCCCGCATCGACTGCGCCAACAGTGCCCCGAAAATTGCTAAAGGGACTGTGAGCATAATAATCACGGGGTCAATGAAGTTTTCGTACTGAGCCGCCAGTACCAAGAACACGAACACAAGTCCCAACCCGAAGATAATTGGCGCTTGACCACCTGACTCTAACTCTTCGGCAGAAGTCCCTGACCATTCGTAACCCAATCCTGGTGTCAACACTTTCGCCGCCAGATTCTCCATCGCTTGAATTGCCTGTCCCGAACTAGAACCAGGGGCTGGCGAACCCGTTATTTCAATAGACCGGAATAGGTTGTAGTGGTTAATCGTTTGTGCCCCAGTTGTTGTTGTCACTTTTACGAGATTGCCCAAAGGAATCATCTGATCGCTTGCAGAACGAACGTACAGATTATTGATGTCCTCTGGATTTGAGCGAAACTCGCTATCTGCTTGGACATACACGCGATAATTCCGTTGCTGTAAAGTGAAGTCGTTCACATACTGCGAACCTAATAACGTTTGTAGGGTGTTGAAAATATCATCAATATCGACTTGCAGCGCCTTGGCTTGGTTGCGGTCTACTTCGACTAAAAGCTGAGGTGTGTTCGCGGCAAACGTACTGAACACCTGTGATAATCCACTACCCGGCTGATTAGCTTGCCCAAGGATTTGACCGAAAGATTGAAGCAAAGGCTCTAAACTTTCGTTTCCTCTGCGGTCTTGCAACTGAAAGCTAAAGCCGCCAAAGCTGCCCAAACCCTGAATAGCAGGTGGATTAACGGGGAAAATTCTCGCTTCGGGAATCGCCGCGAACGCTCCAAATAATTTACCGATAATCGCCTGGACTGCCTGGTCTGGTCTTTTACGCTCATCCCAAGGTTTAAGGGTCGTAAAAATTAAGGCACTGTTGGCAGTATTACCGCTGAAACTAAAGCCACCTACCGCGAAAGTTCCGACAACTTCAGGCTCTTTCAGGATGATTTCTTCGACTTGGTTGACGACTTCGCTGGTGTAGTTTAAAGAAACCCCCTCTGGTCCTTGGACAATTGTGATGAAATAGCCTTGGTCTTCTTCAGGGAGAAATCCTGTAGGCACGCTGAGGAAAAGCCAAACGGTTGCCCCCAAGGACAGGATAAATAGCCCCATGACGACGGCTTTAAAGCGGGTCAAAAAAGTTAGTGATCGCTGATATCCTCGTCTTGTCCAATCCAGGAACCCATTAATCCGACCAAAAATCCAACCCATCCAACCGCGTGGTGCTTGCCCCTGACGCAGCATGAGTCCTGAGAGGGAAGGTGTAAGGCTTAGGGCAAGAAAGGTCGAAATCGCGATCGAAAAAGCGATCGTCAGCGCGAATTGTTTATAAAGTGCTCCCGTTGTACCAGGGAAGAATGCCACGGGTACAAACACCGCCATCAGTACGAGTGAGGTGGCAATGACTGCGCCAAACAACTCATGCATGGCTTCAGTCGCAGCTTGACGAGGACTCATCCCCTTTTGAATAAACGTTGAGATATCCTCGACCACAACAATCGCATCGTCAACCACCATACCTGTTGCCAGGGTTAGACCAAACAGGGACAAGCTATTGATCGAAAATCCAAAGACCTTAATAAAGGCAAACGTACCAATCAAAGCCAGGGGAATTGTAATCGACGGAATCAGGGTGGCGCGCCAGTCTTGTAGGAACAGAAAAATGATTAAGACGACCAGCGCGATCGCAATCAAGAGCGTAATCAGTACCTCGCTTAGAGACGTTTCCACATAATTTGTTGTGTCAAACGCCACCGTATATTTCAATCCAGGCGGAAACGTCTTGGCAAGGGTTTGCATTTCTGTTTTCACAGCACGGGCAACATCCAAGGCATTACTGCCGGGAAGTTGATTTATCCCCAAACCGACAGCGTCATTACCCCGAAATCGCAGGAATGTGCTGTAATTTTCTGCCCCAAGTTCAGCCCGACCGACATCTTTAAGCTTGACAAGCGTGCCATCATCACCAGTCTTTAGGACAACTTCCTCAAATTGGGAGGCATCAGTGAGTCGGCTGACCGCCCGTAGATCAAGTTGATACATTTGTCCCTCAGGTGCTGGCTGCTGACCAATCCCCCCAGCACCGACCTGTAGGTTCTGCTCATTGAGCGCATCGACTACATCCTGAGGCGTTAGACTCCGACTGGCAAGACGATTCGGGTCTAGCCACACGCGCATTGAATATTTGCGCTCACCAAAAATCTGGACATTTCCAACACCCTTCTGCCGTTTCAGGGCATCTACCAGGTAAATGTCAGCGTAGTTACTTAAAAAGGTGTTGTCGTACTGACCATTTTCCGTATAGAGTCCGATCGCCATGAGGATGTTGCTGGACTCTTTGCTGACCCGAACGCCAGTTTGTTGAACAGATTGTGGCAATCGGGGTTGGGCGATAGACACTCGGTTCTGAACATCGACAGCAGCAATATCTTTGTCCCGCGAGGGGTCAAACGTGATTGTAATTGTACTGGTGCCATCATTACTGCTGCTCGAAGTCATGTATTTCATGCCTTCGACCCCATTGATTTCTCGTTCTATGATGTTCGTGACAGCGTTTTCTACGACTTCAGCACTTGCCCCACTGTAGTTAGACGTAACGCTGACTTGAGTTGGGCTGATATCTGGAAACTGTGCAATCGGTAGAGTGGGAATACTGATTGCTCCTACCAGTAAGATGATCAAACCGCAGACCGTAGAGAAGACAGGTCGCTTAATGAAAAAATCAACAAACATGGAAGTAGGGGATTAGTGGTTGGGGATTGGGGATTGGGATTGGGGATTGGGGATTGGGGATTGGGGATTGGGGATTGGATAGTACTCAGTTCCCCGTGCCTACTTCCCTAGTTCCCAATTCCCTTTATGACTGAGGGATGATGGGAGCGCCATCAGACAAATTGAGAATGCCAGAAACGATGATTTTTTCTCCGGCTTGCAATCCTTCAATGACCTGGTAATTGTTACCTTGAATTTCGCCTAGTTTCACAGGCTTTTGACGAGCGATGAGTTTGGATTCTCCTTGCGGTTGTTGTGCAACAAAAACAAAAGTCTGCCCAGCTACACGCGATATGGCTGTTGTGGGGATGGAAACACCGGGACTTCTATTCCAAATCACCCTAGATCTTACTAACTGTCCGTCTCGTAGGTTACCTTCCGGGTTGGGAAAGGTGGCTTTGGCGAGGATAGCCTGGGATTGGGAATTGACTTGAGGTGAGACAAAGCTAATTCGACCTGTGCCGATGGTAGCCTCGTCTTTTGGTCCAGTTAGCTGTACAGGAAGCCCAACGCGCAATTGAGAGGCGCGTTCAACTGGAATGGTGATGTTGAGGCTTAATGATTGATTTTGGATAATCGTCGTCAGGGTGCTACTCGTATTAACGAAGTCGCCTAGCTTCACTGTGACATCACCAACAACACCAGCAATCGGGGCAGCCACTCTGGTATCTTGTAGTTCTTCACCCGCAAGGTTAGCTTGGGCTTGGGTTTGCTGGAGGGCAGAATTTTCCTGATCTAACGTTGCTCTAGCCGCTCGAACTCTCTCTGTGGCAGCGTTTAGGTCGGCACGAGCAGCGTCGCGATCGCGTCTCACTTGGTCTAACTGTTGCCTTGCTATTGCTCCTTGAGCAACAAGAGTTGAAATCCGCTGAAATTGATCGTTTTGAAGTTGCAAGTCAGCCTCTGCACTGACTCGTTCCGCCTCTGCGGCACTGATTTGAGCTTGGGCATTGTTTAACGCCGCTCGTTGTGCATTGACATTTGCGATCGCACCCGTCACTTCTGCCTGACCTTTATCAGGCTTCAGTTGCACAACTGGAGCGCCAGCGGCAACGCGGCTTCCTTCTGAGACAAAAATTTGAGTGACTCGACCCTCTATAACAGGTCGCAAAATCACCGAGCGATCGGCTTCTAGTGAGCCAACAATCTCAGTGCTTTCCTCAATCGTACCTGTTTCCACCTCCTGAAGTTTCACCGGAACTCCTGGAGGTGCGCCTCCTGCTGCACCTGGAGGAGCTTCACCGCGACTACAAGCCCCGGTTAGAAATAAAAGTAGAAGTACTATACCTAGAGATTTACCAGAAAGTGAGGCACCGAGTTTAGCCATTGCACTTGCCTTGGTTGGCTGAGTTGTTGAACGTCAAACGTAGGGTGATTATTCCAGTTTTGAAAAACTAATTAAAGCAATGTAGACTGAACGCGCATATTTTCCGATAGTATATCAGTCTGGTATAGATAAATGAATGCTTGAACTAGCAACTTTAGGTCTACTTCAGTGTGAACCGCTGCACGGCTACCGTTTGAAGCAGCAGTTAGAGCTGTTTATGAGTAGTAGTATCAGTGTGAACTATGGTGCAATCTATCCCTTATTGAGGCGTCTAGAGGAACGAGGAGAAATCGCGACCCTAGTAACAGACCAGACAGAAACCGGGTTAAGTCGCAAAACCTACTGTATAACTGACAAGGGGCATCAACGATGGCATCAAAAGATGATTGAGCATCCCCACGAAAGTTGGGTGAACAGTCGTTCTCGCTTTTTCATCAAGTTTTTCTTCTTCGGCAACCTAGAACCCGCTGAACGGATTAAATTACTGGAGCATCGCTTAAATGTCTGTCAGCTACGCCTTGAAAGTTTTGAGGTTGAACATCAGGCACTCACTGACCCCTACCAGAAGAGTGTGGGACAGCAATGCTTGAGTGGTCTTCGGTCAGATATTGAATGGATCAAGGAGCAACTAGAGAAAGAACGCTACCAAAGTGACTGCCAAGCAGAAACGCCTGTCGGCTTATCCCAAAGAATTTTTTATGATTACAAAGATTAAAAAATTTAGTACGGCTGCGGAGTGTCTACGGGGTGTGAGAGAATTTCTGAATTTCTCAAGCTATGTCTCTTTGCCAAACTAAGCTCCTGTGATCGTTTGCCAAGTACACAGGCTTGGGATTATTCTGCAAAGGGTTGCAAATCCTGCAAGAAGATTAGTTCTTTTAAGCTAAAGACCAAAATTTAGAACTTATGCCAAGTGTTCGTCATTTCGTGGCTTTAGGCGTTGGGGCTGCGATCGCTTTGAGCTATATAGAGCCTGGAACCTCAAAAGATATTCCATTGATTAGTGAGCCTCAGAGTCATCGGGCCCAAAGCCAGGATGCCAAGCCAGAGGTAGAATTTTCTCAAGACTCACAAGAGGCTGACCGAAGAGAAGCTGAGGAGGACGATGAACTCAATCCATCGGTTGTCATCTCAGACGATGAGGTGCCGACAGAGGCAGATACTCAAGAAAGTAACCTTGTCCCGAATCATTCACTTACAGACTCAGATGAGAGTGGCACAAGTGCGGAAGCTAAGGAAGCTGAAGAGGAGAGTGTTTCTGTCAATGAGTTACAAATCCCTGAATGGGTTGGTGACGAAAAAGAAAAATTTGATAGTGTTAGCCAAGCGTCAGCGACTCTAACTGAGCAAGTAGGACGCGATCGCGTTAGCGAAGCGGAACCGCTACGTTCAGCGCTGCTGCAAGCAGATCGCCTAGAGGAAAACACAGCCAATAATCCCGACGTGGCTGAAACCTCACAGGATATCGTTGCGCCAACAATTGTTCAGTCTCCAGCATCTGACATTGCCCAATCCCCACCAGGAAACCAGGGTTCAGCACCAGAATTTCTCAACCCTAGCGCTAATCCGCTACTGTTCCCTACTGAAGCGGAGGAAGTCCAAGTTCAAACCACACAGCCGATTACCCTACAACAGGCGCTCGAACTGGCGCAGCGTAATAATCGAGATCTCGCAGAAGCCAGACTAACCTTAGAACGCTCCCAGGCTCAGCTACAAGAAGCTTTAGCTGCTGAGTATCCGACAGCATCGTTTAGTGCAGATTTTACTCGCTCCGATTCTGCAAGTAGGGAGCTAGGCATTGATGAGGCACAAGCGAACAATCCATTATCTCAAGATATTGACGATGATACGACTTCAACATCCTTCAATGGAACGGTGGAATTGAGTTATGACCTATTGACGGCTGGGCGACGTTCAGCCAATATCCGGGCATCACGAGAACAGGTGCGCTTCCAGCAGCTAGATGTAGAACGCATTTTTCAACAACTGCGCCTGGATACCTCCCGTTCCTACTACGATTTGCAGGAGGCTGATGCACAAGTTGAAATTTCCCAAGCCGCTGTAACTGATGCTGCCCGGAGTTTACGCGATGCCCAGTTGCTGGAACAAGCGGGATTAGGTACACGATTTGATGTCTTGCAGGCGCAGGTGCAACTCGCCAATGAAAACCAAGGTTTAATTAGAGCTGTTAGTCAGCAACGAATTAGACGACGCCAGCTTACTCAGTTGTTGAGTTTAGCTCAGCCAGTGGAAGTCTCGGCGGCAGACCCGATTGAAGTGGCTGGTGATTGGGAATTATCGTTGGAACAGAGTATTATTTTGGCTCTGAAAAATCGAGCCGAGTTGGAACAGCAGCTAGCGAATCGAAATATTAGCCAACAGCAACGGCGTGCAGCTCTAGCGGCGATCAGACCTCAAGCAAGTTTATTTGCTAGCTACAATATCCTTGGGGTATTGGACGATGACCTTGGACCTGCGGATGGGTTGACTTTAGGGGCGCGGTTGCAGTGGAATTTTTTTGATGCTGGAGCAGCCAGAGCCAGAGCCAGAGCCGAGGAAACTGATATTGCGATCGCAGAAAACCGTTTTGCTGACCTACGCAATCAGGTACGCTTAGAGGTAGAACAAGCCTTTTTTGAATTAAGTGCCAACGAGGAGAATATTCAAACGGCTTCTTTTGCCCTGGAACAAGCCCAAGAAAGTTTACGATTAGCACGGCTACGATTTCAGGCAGGGGTTGGTACCCAAGCGGAGGTGATTACTCAGCAAACTGAGCTAACCCGTGCTAGAGTCAACCGACTCAATGCAATTCTTGACTACAATCGGGCGCTAGCTGCTCTGCAACGGGCAATTAGCAATCTTCCTGACAGTAATCTTTTCGATTTACCCTAGTTGGAGTCGTTCTCCAGTTTCCTGAACTTAGAATTATTTAACATTCCTTAATAAAATAAGGATACGCTGAGAGTCTGGAGAAGTGATGGCTAATATCAAATTTGTCAAGGAAGACCAAGAGGTCATTGCCGCTGATGGAGCTAACTTAAGAGAGAAAGCTCTGCAAAATGGCGTTGATATCTACACATTCAGAGGAAAAATGATGAATTGTGGAGGTTATGGTCAATGCGGTACTTGCATTGTTGAGATTGTAGAAGGGGTGGACAATCTTTCACCTCGGACACCAGTAGAAACACGAAAACTTAAGAAGAAGCCTGATAGTTACCGCTTAGCTTGCCAAGCCTTAGTGAATGGTCCAGTAAGTGTAAAAACAAAGCCGTGAAACTCAATCAAGATAGCTGCGATGCGATAAGAGCGTTAATGATATCCTAAGGGAGTGGGCTAAAAACAATTTAGAGGCACTGATTCAATGCAAGTTAACGATTTAGGGTTTATTGCCAGCATTCTATTTGTGCTGGTTCCCACAGTTTTCCTGTTGGTTCTGTACATCCAAACGGCTAGCCGCGAAAGCAACAAAAATTAAATTAATTACAATCTGCCGTTAACAAAACCCCCATTCCTGGCTTTAAGCTAGGTGGGGGTTTTTGTTGCGCTTTGCGACTGGAGATTGGGGGCTGGTGGCTGGGAAAGAATTCTTATCCAAAGGAAGTCGCGTACAATCGCTATTTCATTTGTCCCAATCACCAATCCCCAAAGCTAGGTTTAATCAAGCGTGCGTGCTAATAAAACCGGACAGTTGGCATATACCCGGACGTAGTCTGAGAGGGAAGATCCCAATAATCTATCCAAATCGGGTAGAGTTTTGGCGATCGAAGGACGGCGATCGGGAGAACCAAGAATCAACAAATCCACATTCATTTCCTCCGCCAATCGGCAAATTTCTTGCCCTGCTTTACCACTACTATTGATACAACGGTAATCCACCCCTTGCTTTTTCGCTTCAGCGGCGGCGGCGGCTAAAACTGGATCGTCTTCTGCATTCGTTGTGGCTTCGCTAGATTTGCGACTATCAGGGTTAACATGAACCAGAGATAGCTTACTACCATTAATGTTTTTGATGAGTGATAGGGCTAAGTTTAAGCTTTGTTTAGCTGCATCAGATTTATCCATTGCCACCATGACGTGCCTAACTTTTTTGACATAAGTATCGTCTTTTACCAACAACATGGGGCGGGCTGACAATTGGAAAACGTACTGGCTAACTGAGTTTTGCAAAATGGATTCTAATCGCTTTAGCCCTCTAGAACCCATAATAATTAGGTCAGAATCCTCTTCGTCAGCGACTTGGAGTACTACGTCTTTGGGGTCTCCCTGTTTGAGACGAGGGGTGATTCGGCTGGGGTCTATTTTTAAAGACTTGACAGCCTCTGCCAGAATCTTGCCTCCCTGTTCCAACTTGGCGGACATGGCTTCGGCTGTGACTTGAGGAGGTACAACGTGCAAGACGGTGACTGATGCTTTTTGCATGAAGGGAACCTCCATCAGCATATTGAGCATCTCTTCACACAGTCCCCGACCAGCGACGGTTAGCAAAATTTTTTCAATCATTACTTCAAGTAGTTGTAGTTGTTAATGCAAGGACTTACACGGTTGGGAGAAACGACTAAAGGAGAGTTGCTGGAATCTTTAGAGGTTTGCTTCCCTATTGAGGTGCCTAAATCCTGTAACTGTTTATTGTGTTCAGCCTTCATAAGAATAAGGATACTTTTGATACTGCTGGACAAATTTGACAATTTATTACTTAACTATGGCAATTGCAATATTACTTAATTGTCTAGTGTGAGCGATTCCTGTTGGCATCACCTATAATCATCGCTTCGCTAACACTACATGATTCCTCAAAGGTTGATGACTGAGCGTTCTTCATCGTTACCACCAGGACTTGTTCTCCGCCGTGCCTCTGCCAAGGATATTTGGTCGATTCGCAAATTAGTCTTGTCTGAAAAACTTGATCCAACCCAGGTGCGCTGGCAGCAATTCTGGGTGATTGCATCGGAGGCACATATGGTGGCTTGCGGACAGTTGCGTAACTTCACTGGCGCACAAGAATTGAGTAGTTTGGTGGTTGTACCCGCTTGGCGTAAGCGTGGCTTAGGTACTTTTCTAGCGAAGCATCTAATTCAAGAGGCGACTTTGCCACTTTATCTCGAATGTTTGGGTCAGGAACTAGCGATGTTTTACACCCACTTAGGTTTTGTACCAGTCTCTTGGCAGGATTTGCCGCAATCTCTCAAATTCAAGTTTGGCTTGACCAAAGTAGGCAAGTTATTGAGAATTCCTGTAGTAATCATGCAGTATCAGAGGCTTCCTAGATAAATTTTGCTCACTCCAAAGCGTTCGAGCGTGTTTTGCCCAGATTTTGAGCAAAAACGAGTAATGCTGACAGTATTGTCTACCCCAGTCAGGACATACAGAGAGCGGTAATCGTCATCATTGACGCCAATAGCTTTAAGTATCGAGCGAATCGCTTGCCTATCTGTAATTAGCTGCCACCCCTTTTCTCGAAAGGTTGCGGGGTCTAGCTTTTTCATCTTGCCAGTCTGCGGTGTTGGTATCATAGACCTATCCTTCCCACGTAAGTGGGTTGTGTTAGGAAAGGCGATCGCCCTCAAGTTTTCCAGGCTGTGGGGTGATCGCTCTTATACGCCAATTTTGATTAAATATGCAATTGCATATTCTGTCAAGGATAAAATGGGGCTAGTTAGGCTGCGAATTCGAGAATTAGCTGCTGAGAAGGGTTGGACATTAAAGGAAGTTGCCGAGCGTTCGGGAGTAAACTACAGCACAGTCGCTAGCTACACTCGGCGGGAAGCGATGGCAATGACTGACTTCACGGCAATCCAAAAGCTAGCTCGTGCATTTGATATTCCAATTGAAGACTTGGTTGAAGTTCTGGAAGAGTAGACGAAGCGTGTGTTCTCTTCAGGATGCGATCGCATTTTCTCTTTATCAGGAGATTGCTGCAAGGGTTTCTGTATGAAATCGTATTCAGGAGTTATTCTGAGTTGTATGTTGGAGAACTAGCAATGCCTACGAAAACAGTTGATGTGCGTGAAGCACAGATGAGCTTGAAGGAGTTATTGTCTTTAGTGGTTGAAGGTACGGAGATTGTACTGACAGAAGGTAGCACTCCGCTTGCCCGTCTAGTACCAATTGCCTCACCAACTACACCACGTATTGCAGGGTTACACACTGGAGCAATCTGGACAAGTGATGATTTTGATGAGCCTTTACCTGAAGAATTCTGGATAGGGGAGGCATGAAGTTGCTGCTGGATACCCATACCTTTATTTGGTGGGATAGTGAGCCAACCAAGCTTTCACAGAAGACCCTAGAGTTGTGTCAAGATCAGGCAAACACTTTACTGCTAAGTGTTGCTAGCATCTGGGAAATGCAAATCAAGCTCCAATTAGGAAAACTGAAACTCAATCTGCCTTGGGCACAAGTTATTGAAAGCCAGCAGCAAACTAATTACATCGAAGTGCTACCTATTACTCTTACGGATGTTTTAGCACTGGAGAACTTACCGACCCATCACAAAGACCCATTCGACCGCCTATTGATTGCTCAGGCAAATGTTGAAGATGCTGTCCTGATTAGTCGCGATCCGATATTTGCTCAGTATCCAGTTAAATTGGCTTGGTAGGTAATACCATGAATTTGCGATCGCGTTTTCTCTGCACAATACGATCTACTAGACTGAAACAAAGCGCTATCCCTCTCCTAAGAAAACAGAATGGTTTCTTGTATGACCTAACGGATGCGATCGCGTCCGTGAACAGCTTCTGTCACTCTCCGAAACAGGAAATCTAGAAATTGCTGAATCAGACTTCGCTGACTACTTACCGAATTTAGAAGACTATGAGGAACGTCTTGCTCATGGAGAAATTCAGTGGTAGCAACGCCTCCAGCTAGCTTTCCTCTCTTAATCTTTGGGTGCGATCGCAATCCGAAACCCCAGTGCATCCAGAAATTCAATCAGACTATAAATTTCAGCACCTTTTGTTTCTAACAGCATCTTGTCAAGTTTCTCATAACGCTGTTTAGCTTCTTCCGAGAGATTGTTCATCTGCTCACGCGCTTCCATCACCTCTTTGAGAGCCGAACGGAGCAGTTCAGGTTCAAAACCTTCTTCGTCCAATTCCAACATAACCCCAATATAACCAGCAGCCCTTTCAGGAGCTTTGAGAGATGAAATCAGATATTCGCGGTAGCTCCTACTTCTTTGGGTTTTCACTTCTTTCATAATCTCTCCAATATTCCCTCGCTCGAAGAATGTCCTGTTGTTGGGTACTTTTATCTCCGCCACATAGGAGAAGTACTATCACTGAGCCTATTTGCCCAAAATAGACGCGATACCCCGGACCCTAGCATGCCATCAATTAATCTTTGAGAGTGATCGCAAAAAGCTGCCCCAGGAAGTAGTGCAGCAAGCAGCAACCCAGCAAAACACGTTTGAGGAGAATTCTCTTTCTAACTGAACTGCTGGCAGCTTTGCAGAAACTGAGCAGGAATTTCTGGATGCTCACCCCAATGGAGATGAATATAGGAAGCGTGTAGCTGATGCACTTGCCAGCCTTCAGTTGCTACCTTACCCTGCTCTTTTTGGTTATATCTCCGTGTCTCAAACAACGGTTTCTCAGGCATCACTGTCAACTGGGAGTGATGAAACTCATGCCCCCAAACTGTTCCACCAGCACTCAGCAGAGGACTGTCTTGCAGAGCAGTTGCTTGCCGATATCCAACAGTGAGACGCTTCTCCATTACTGTTGTTGTGGGCAATACTCCCACCATCGACCATGACTGGTTCTCATAATCGGTAATCTTTTCACACAAATACATCAATCCCCCGCACTCAGCATAAGTCGGCATCTCTTGAAGAATTGCCTTTCGTACTGACTCACACGCATTGGTATTTTCCGCCAGTTGTTGGGCAAAGACTTCTGGGAAACCCCCACCAAAGTACAATCCTTGGACATCCGTAGGCAAAGCTGTATCTGTGAGTGGACTCCAGAAAACTAACTCAGCACCTAGTTGTTGCAAAATATCCAGATTGTCCTGGTAGTAGAAACTAAAAGCGCGATCGCGTGCAACTGCGACTCGGATGGGAATTTTGGGTTCTTCCTCCACCTCTAAGATCCCCCCCAACCCCTTGCTAAGGGGGGGAGCAGAAGTCGTTGAATTTGGCATTTCCCCTGTTACTAAAGGAGATCCCCCTAAATCCCCCTTAAAAAGGGGGACTTTAACTAAATTCTCCCCCCTTTTTAAGGGGGGTTGGGGGGGATCTAAATTTAACGGGGAAGTTTGAAAACACTCATTAGGGGTAGGAGCAGTAAGCAACGGCAACAAGCGGTCCCAGTCAAAGCAACTATCTCCCAGATCGGCAAGTCGCTCAATCAAGACATCCAGTTGAGGCATTTCTGCGATGGGAACTAAACCAAGATGTCGATCAGGAATCGTGATGTTATCCTGGCGCCGCAGCACTCCCAAGATTGGGAGTTGCAAAGGTTCCAATGCCTCTTTAAGAAGTTCTAAATGGCGATCGCTTCCCACCCGATTCAACACGACACCCGCTAGCTTAATCCTAGAGTCAAAGGAGCGGTAACCATGTGCGATCGCAGCTACCGAGCGAGACAAACGACTACAATCCAACACCAACAAAACAGGCAGTTGCAATAGCCGTGCCACATGAGCTGTACTTGCCCAATCATCCTGCCCCGATGCCCCATCAAACAAGCCCATTACCCCTTCAATCAGGGCGTAATCTACTCCCTCAAGATGACGGGCAAAACAGCCCCGAACATAGTTTTCCGAAGTGAGTACTGGGTCTAAATTCCGGCAAGAACGCCCCGTGACTGAGGCGTGAAACATCGGATCGATGTAATCTGGACCCACTTTGAATGATTGAATCCTCCGATGTTGGCGAGACAAAGACGACAGTAGGGCGAGCGTGACTGTCGTCTTGCCCACCCCACTACGTTCTCCAGCGATGACTAAAGTCATAGTTATTAATTATTGGTTATTAGTTATTAGCAAACAACAAACAACAACCAACAAACAACTAACTCGCTAATTCGAGAATCTGAGCCGCCACCGACAGACTTTCTTTATAAAGTACATCGCTGCCCCAACGTTGTAGCTGCTGGCTCAGTAAGAACTCAGTTTTTTGGTCAAATAAAGGTGTTACCTGCTGGATGCGGCAAGATTGGGCACCGCCACCCGCCTCCATCCGCATACAACCCGTTGTTTCTGAACACAGTACCGTACAGCAGTCTGCATCATTGTTGGTCGAACCCAAGCGTAAGCTGATTAAGTCGCCAGGAACTTCACCCACATCTGCGATTGGAATTCCTGCCAACTCTGCTTCAATGCTACGCTGGTCAGGTGTCGTGAATTTAATGCGCCGGATGTCATAATCCCCACCCTCTTTTTCATAGGACGTAGGATGCCACTGGAGCCGACTCGCTAGCCAACCCAAATACATCAGTGCCTGAGCCTCATTCCCCTTCTCGTAATCGATAGTGACGCGATCGACTTCTTTAAGCGCATCACGACGCTCTGGTGGGTCAAAAGCAGCAGCGCTTAACTCTTGCCACGCCGCTATCCGCCGCCAGTTGATGTCAGCCATCGGCATTCCCTGTTCCAGAAGGGTGTGTACTCGCATCAAATCCACTTCAGCGGTATTGAACGTACTAGAGTCGATGATGACACTATTGCTCAGATCGGCTAGCCGCTTGAACAGACCATAGTCTACGTCGGGTGTTGCCTTCCACCAGATAAACTTGGGAAGCTCACCAATCACCAACTCTGAAATCATTCCTGCGTTGCGTTCCAGCGCCGCTGCTGTTCCTCGCAGAGTGATGTATTCACAACAGATAAGTGTACTTTGGCTGTGCTTCTGAATCGGACAAGACGCAGAAACCTGAACTGTAACCCCTTCATCTTCACCAGCGGTTGGGCAAAGGGCGATAATCCGGCAGGGATTAGCTGCCGCGATCGCATCAGCAATTCCAGAACTTTCAAGATCTGGAGAATACTGTAGCCGTTCATCTTTAGCTGTATTCGCTGTTGCGCCGTTGTTTAGTCTTTCTGTATAGTCCTCATGCAGTTTTGCCTTAGTTGTAGCATCGGCATAACCTGTCCTTGGCAACCCGTAAGCTTTTTGGGCAGCCTTGAGGGCAGATACCATGCGGGGACCAACAATACCGTCAACTGGACCCGAATAATAGCCCAGTGCTGCCAATAACTGCTGGGTTTCTTCGGGTTCATAGACAATCAGGCTAAACGTTGACGCTCGTATAGCAGAAGGAATATCACTGTTGTCATCAGAAGAACCATAACTTCGCCAAATTTGGCGAAGTTCCGCCTCAATTTCACTTATGGAAACATCTTTAGGCGGTTGTATAGAAACCAGAGGAGGAGATTGTGTTGCCATATTCAGTTATCAGTTGTTAGTTGTTGGTTGTTGGTTGGAGAGCTGTTGATCATTATTTATTAATTGTTAGTTGTTAGTTGTTCGCTATTTAACGGCTTCTGACAACTCAACAATAAATACTAGTAAGAGACATTCCGCCGGAACGTCTCTACAGTCTGCGCCAGCGGCGTCCATCACGATTAATCAATTGCTCCGCCTCCGTTGGCTCCCAAGTTCCTGCTTCGTATTTGGGAATCAACGCTGGGTCAGTTCGTGCCTCCCAAGCCGCCAGTGCTGGAGTCACAACCCGCCAAGCTTCTTCCACTTCATCAGCACGGGTAAATAGAGTTTGGTCACCTACCATGCAGTCGAGCAACAAGCGATCATAAGCATCAGAGGTTGAGATTCCAAACGAAGAACCGTAGCTAAAATCCATATCCACCGTGCGGGTGCGTAGGTTGGGTCCAGGCATTTTTGACTCAAAGCGCAACGAAATCCCCTCATTGGGTTGTATCCGCATCGTCAGCACATTGGGGCTAGCCTGCTGCGCCGCCGATTGAAAGATCAGATACGGCACCTCACGGAACTGGATTGAAATCTCACTCACCTTCTTCGGCAAGCGTTTACCCGTCCGTAGATAGAAAGGTACGCCTTGCCAACGCCAGTTATCAATCAGTAGCTTCATTGCTACATACGTTGGTGTAGTCGAGTTGGGGTCAACTCCAGGCTCCTCCCGGTAGCCTGGAACCTGCTTGCCTTTCATCCAACCGGCTGAATACTGACCCCGAACGGCTGAAACTTCTAGGTTATTGATGTCTGCTAGGTGGGTTGACTGAAGTACCTTAACTTTCTCCGTCCGGATGCTATCAGCATCTAGCGAATTGGGGGGTTCCATCGCTGTCAGGCAAAACACCTGCAACAGGTGATTCTGTACCATATCCCGCAGTGCGCCAGAGGTTTCGTAGTAACCCGCTCGATCCTCAACCCCTACCGTTTCTGCCACTGTAATCTGAACATGGTCAACAAACTGACGATTCCACAGTGGCTCAAAAATGGCATTGGCAAAGCGGAACACCAAGAGATTCTGAACAGTTTCTTTACCTAGGTAGTGGTCGATGCGGTAAACCTGCTGTTCTTTGCAGACTTGTTGCACAACCCGGTTCAGCTTCTGAGCAGAACTCAAATCTCTACCAAAGGGTTTTTCAATCACCAAGCGACTCTTTACTGGGTCAGTTAGCATTTCTGCTGCTCCCAGTTGTCGGATTGCTTCTGGGAAAAACTTGGGAGAAACGGACAGGTAAAATACTCTGTTACCTCGCGTCCCCCGCTTCCCATCTAGTTCCTCAAGGAGGGCTTTGAGCTTCTGATAGCTTTCCGGGTTATCAATGTCACCGGGACAGTAGTACAACCCTTGGGCAAAGTCTTCCCACATTTCCTCGGCTCCGATGCCTGTGGAAAATTGCTCAATGCCCTCGCGCATCTGCTCCCGGAAGTAATCGTGGCTCCACTCTCGACGCGCCACACCAACAATCGTGGTTTCCGGTGGTAGGCGGCGATCGCGTTTCATCTGGTAAATTGCTGGGACAAGCTTGCGTTGGGTGAGGTCTCCAGACGCTCCAAAAATCACCAAGATGGCTGGTTCCGGCGTCCGCTCCTGTTGCAATCCAACGCGCAGAGGATTTTCTAGCAGAGTCACCATAGGGTTGTTCGTCGTTAGTGGTTGGTTAGTGGGCGAGTTGTTAGAAAGAGCTATTAGTTGTTGGTTGTTTAATGTTATAGGGAATTAACAACTTCTCTTGTCTAACAACCAACAACTAAAAACTAAAAACTGATTACACTGTCGTTGCCAAGTTTTTGACTTTGTCTTCTAGAGATGACATTAAGGACTCAAAGGGCTTAACAAACTTAGCAATGCCGTCATCAAGAAGTTCGTCCATCACCTCGTCCAGATTGATCTCAATATCGGCATCTTTAAGAGATTCGATCACTTGGTAGGCTTCGTCAACACCCGTTTCAATGCGGCTAGCAGGGGAGCAGTGATCAGCACAGGCTTCAATTGTGCTAGGTGGCAAGGTATTGACCGTATCGGGGCCCACTAGCTCATCGACGTACATAACGTCGCTGTATTCAGGGTTTTTCGTGCCTGTACTTGCCCACAAAAGACGCTGGACTTTTGCTCCTTTTTCTGCTAATGCTTTCCAGCGATCGCTTCCAATAATCTCTTTGTACTTCTGATAAGCAACTTTAGCATTGGCGATCGCGATTTTGCCCTTAACTGCCTTAAGCCGTGCCTCCATATTCAGGTCATCAACGCCCTCAGAGAGTTTTTCGTCAAGGCGATCATCAATATTGCTATCAATCCGGCTCAGGAAGAAACTAGCTACCGAGGCAATTTTGCTGATATCTTGCCCTTGCTCTGCCCGCTTTTCCAATCCCCGAATATAAGCCCAAGCTGTCTCAACGTAGCTAGTTACCGAGAAAAGCAGGGTAACATTGACGTTAATTCCGTGGCTAATCACTTGCTCGACGGCTGGCAAGCCTTTAGATGTTCCTGGAATCTTGATCATTACGTTCTCCCGACCAATTTGTGCGTAATACCGTCGGGCTTCTTCAATCGTCTTTTCAGTATCGTGAGCAATGATTGGCGGCACTTCAATACTTACATAGCCATCAAGACCATTGGACGACTCATAGATAGGTCTGAGGATATCGCAAGCATTGCGGATGTCATCAAACACTAGGGATTCATAAATCTCCTGAACCGATTTACCTGCACGGATGCCCTCTTCGATATCCGCGTCGTAGACGGCATTACCGATGATCGCTTTTTCAAAAATCGCTGGGTTGGAGGTGATTCCTACGATCCCCCGTTCCTCAATCATCTGCTTGAGTTCACCGGACTCAATCAAAGTACGGCTCAGATTATCCATCCAGATACTCTGACCATACTGTTGTTCAATCTGAAAGATCGGATTATTTGCTGTCGATGTCATTAACTTGACTCCTGCTATTTGTGATCGTGATTGGCTGAGGGTTATTGATGAATCAACAACCAACAACAAGCTTCTAAGAACGAGCCATTACCGTTTTTTCTGACTCCCGTGCCCGCTCTTGAATAAAGGACTCTACAAGCGCAACATCCTCTTTACTCCCAATAAACAAGGGTGTTCGCGCATGGAGTGCTTCTGGCACTGCGTCCAAAAGATTCTGGGTTCCCGTACTCGCTCTACCACCCGCTTGCTCTATCAAAAAGGCAAGCGGAGCGGATTCATAGAGTAGACGCAACTTTCCTTCCGGTTTCTTCAACGTACCGGGATACAGGAAGACTCCACCCTGAGACAAAATCCGGTGAAAATCTCCTACTAATGCCCCACTATAACGGGCGGTATATCCTTCATGGCGATGGACATAACGAATATAGTTTCGGATTGACTCATCCCACTGCCAGAAGTTACCTTCATTGACGCTATAGACGGGACCGTGGTCTGGCACCTTGATGTTTTCATTGGAAAGGATAAACTCGCCTAAGCTGGGATCAAGCGTGAAAGAATGAACCCCTGTACCAATTGAGTACACCAGCATTGTGCTTGGTCCATACAGGACATAACCAGCAGCAATTTGTTTATGCCCATTTTGTAGCAGATCACGGGCATCGCCGTCGATATCATCTCCTTCTTGCTTGCGGATTGAAAAAATCGCTCCAACATTCAAGTTGATGTCTACATTCGAGGAGCCATCAATGGGGTCATAGAGCAGGGTGTAACGTCCAATCGGGCAATTTTCCGGGATGTAGTAGGGTTTTTCCATTTCCTCGGATGCCAAGCGACAGACCAGACCGCTTTGCTTAAACACCGATATAAAAACATCATTGGCGTAGATATCCATCTTCTTGACAGATTCTCCCTGCACATTGACATTCCCTGTAAATCCTAACGCTCCTTCCACTAATCCGGCGCGGCTCAAGCGCCGAGAAATTAGCTTTGCGGCTAAGGCAATGCGACTCATGAGCGCACTGAGATCTTGTGCTTCTGTCGAAAAGCTTTGGAGTTGCTGTAGAACGTGCCGAGACAACGTTGTGCAGTCGCGATCCAGGGCGTACTCCTGAGCTACGGGCTGATCCACATCTGCCATAAGTTTCGTCCTCCCTATCGAGTCATGCACTCTTACCTGTAGGGCAGTTGCTCATAAGACTGCCTCAAGAAAGCTGAATGCTCGATCATCTTTATTTCTTATCTTAGGGAGGCATTGCCAATGAAGCGTCTAACTTTAGACGAACTATAGAAATCAAATCTTTACACTGCCTGTCTTGTCTAAGTGACTACCTGTGAGGTCAGATTTAGTGGATGAGACAAAATTTCAAGGTTGAACAAGGTTTATGGGAGAACAGAAAAAGATTGGCGTTCTGACCAGTGGTGGAGATTGTGCTGGTTTGAATGCGGTGATTCGGGCGGTAACTCAGCGTGCTGTGGGTACTTACAACTGGGAAGTGCTGGGGATTTGTCGCGCAACTAACGGGTTAATGCATCGTCCCCCGCAAGTGATTACGCTTGCTCCGGATAATGTCGATGCACTCCTAACGAAGGGTGGAACTGTGTTGGGAACAACGAATAAGGGCAACCCGTTTGCTTTTCCGATGCCAGATGGTACATTACGCGATCGCTCTGATGACATTATTGAGGGATACCACCAACTTGGTCTTGATGCCTTGATTGGGATTGGGGGAGATGGTAGTTTAGCGATTCTCCGGAAAATTGCTCTGCAAGGCAATCTTAATTTTGTTGCCATTCCCAAAACGATTGACAATGACGTTGGAGTTACAGAACGTTCAATTGGGTTTGATACGGCAGTTAATATCGCAACAGAAGCGCTCGATCGCCTACACTTTACTGCCGCTAGCCATGATCGCGTAATGATTCTAGAAGTAATGGGTCGAGATGCGGGTCACATTGCAATTTCTGCGGGGATTGCAGGAGGCGCTGATGTTATCCTGATCCCAGAAATTCCTTATACGCTCGAAAATGTCTGCCGCAAAATTAAAGAGCGTCAGGAGCGAGGTCAGCACTTCAGTGTTGTGATTGTATCTGAGGCAGTTTGCACGGAAGCGGGTGAGGTGGTGACAAATAGCGATCGCTTTGGTGGATGTCGTTTAGGCGGTATTGGTCAATATCTTGCTGACCGGATTTCTGCTAGTAGTGGTGCGGAAACACGGGTTACTGTTTTGGGACATATACAGCGTGGGGGAATCCCGTCACCGCTTGACCGTTTACTAGCATCCGCCTTTGGTGTTGCTGCCGTTGATTTAATTGCCGCAGGACAATATGACCAGATCGTAACCTGGCAAAACCGTCAGGTGGTCAATGTGCCGATTGAGTCAGCGATTAGCAAATACCAAGCTGTGGATGCCAACAGCACCCTAGTTAAAACGGCTAGAGGTTTGGGTATCTGTCTAGGCGATTGACCCGTCTCCCTGAATTTTAAGTAATTAAGTGACGAGTGGTGACGTGATTCACGCCGACAACTCGTCCCTTATCTACCCTAATTGCTCAGGAAAGACAAAACTTAGCCGTGCCGCGTCACGGCTAGGGTCAGCTCTTGGTTCTATCTATTGTGCAGATAGACACCCATTAATGACATCAAATGCTTGTTTAGAAACGATTATTGCGCTTTGCACCGCCGCCGCCGTCGCGACTATTCTCCTCTTTTGGTCTAGCTTTGTTCACTCTCAACTGACGTCCCATCCACTCGGCACCATCTAGTTCAGAGATGGCAGCGTCTTCTTGGGCATCTTCTGTCATTTCAACAAAGGCAAATCCGCGCATCCGACCCGTTTCACGATCTGTAGGTAACACAACTCGCTTAACAGTGCCATACTCGGCGAATACTGAGCTTAAGTCGTCTTCGGTAGCTTGGTAAGACAGGTTTCCAACGTAAATGGTCATGTCGATCGATAAAGCTGAACGAGGAACTAAAGTTCAGAAAGGCAGACTCGAATTAGAGGATGTAGGTTGCTCACAATCTTGTCTGATTGACCGATGGTAATTTTTTTAGGGTAAGCAACCACGAAGCAATTCCCCAAAGGGCATCGCCTCGGAATGGCGATCGCAAAACCATAAACTGAACCAAAGGTAGAACTGAACTTGTACATATCGTATTATCATATCCTACTGTTTTGGTTCACAAGTGTTATCTACTTCACATATGCGATAACACAAAAGTGCAATGGGGTCTACTGCTGATTCAGTAAACCCCATAGTTTTGTCCGATTTAGCTAAATTGAGCCTTAATCAATCGAAATTGATTGAGGTCCAGTAGTTTTGCCATTATCACTGCTAGTAGTTGTAGCTGTGTAGCTACTAACGCCAGCTTGCTGATCTAACCAGCTTTTCACTGGGTCATCTGAAAGATTGAGGCGAAATACTCCAGAAAAGAATCCGCCCAAGAAAGCAACAGGCTGTTGGGTCAGTTCTTTCAAAATTGGTGTTAGTTCAGTGAGGAACATTTATGTATCTCCTTGTTGCTGCCGCTTTTTGCTTACTGATTCTTCTGGCATCCTAGCGTGTCTTTTGCTTAGCAGCCTACTGTGGACTCTACACAGACTTCTGCTCTGGATATAGACACTTATCTGAGTCACATCCGGCTGGGCCTGCTTCTAAGAAATCACCTGAAAGGAGGCTATCCCGCCCCGCTTCACTATCGTAGCGACTCAATGCTAGATGAAAATCGCTCGTTTTGCGCCTGTGTTCTACTTCCTGCATAAACTGCTCATACTGTTGACGCGCTATCGGTTCAAACGGCAAACGTGGGAAGGTTTGATGATCATCAAAGCGTGATAGAAGTGCTGCGGAAATATAGCCTTCATCACCTTTGATTGCTTCATAAATCCGAATCCCAAGGTCATCTATCTCGTTTTCGCGCAGCTCGATTGTCGCACTTGTATTGTGTGAACAATAGAATTTCTGGACTTGCATGTAAAAATCCAGCTGTGCGATCGCACTAAACTGAGAAATGTCAATTTCATCAGCTCCTGGTAAATCAGCCCAAGGTACAGCAACCGGAATTTCTACAAGCCATTCAGTGCATCTTGGATCAAAGGGATCGTTTAGAAGATTCCCTTGCTCATCTTTGTCAGACTGAGACGGAATAACGTTGTAACCGTAGTCAATACAAGCTAGGGCTACAGGGTCATTCTTCCTGAATGTAATCCGACGTAGGAAACGTTGTGCCTTCGGAGGGTGCCAGCCAGGGGAAGCACTTGTCAGTAGAGATTTTGTACCGCTAGGCTGAACTGTAGTGCAACGATTTGGACGTTTCAAGGAATGGCGATCGCAATAATCCCACACTACCCGTTGCACAATGTTTTTCCAGCGAGTCAGGTATTCCTGCTCCTGTCGCTTAAACTCCAATCCTACCGACGTTTCTAGCCGTCCAGCTTCCCACCAGCGCAACCAATCAACGCCAAAGGCATTCACGAAAAAGTCAAATAAGCCAGTGAAGGAGACACCGACGATTGGATCAAGTTCTCGTGACTTTCGGTAGCGTTCTTCAACAAATTCGTGATTTAGCAGTCCCGCGACAGATAGCGCTCCAGCAGTAAACGCCTCCTCTTGTTCTTTGTAGTTCTGTGGATCGATTAAGTTGAGATGAATTTCAGCTAGATTGCAATGAAAATTAGAGCCGATGATTTCCAGTTTTGTTACCCTAAAGGCTTTTTATCCTCTAGTTCTTACACTTCCTTTTTGTGTAAGCTCCGCGTACATTTTGTATGTAAAATCTATAAAAAGAGTTCGATTTATATACTCTTTTTTATTCATACATACCCCTACACTCTTGGAGAGATTATATTCTAGACTTTTATATAAATATATTTTTTATTAATCTAGTTTCACTCTCTACGCTGTACGGTGGCAAAAGCTTTTTAGTTCTTTTACTTACCTCGGTATTCGCCTCTCAGCCTCTACCGATTTTGCAGGGTTTTTAGCGTGAGGCAAATTCATTACCACACGGGTTAAGCCCAACACGAGCTAACCGATGCTCTAATTCATCAGGAGCAAGATCAGGATATTGCTCTTGCAACCATTGTTTAGCTGTTCCTTGTTCGTAAGATTTTAGAAAATCTTTTCTTAGCTCTTGAGTCGGCAGCAAGTCACAATTGGCTCTAGCTACTGCCTCACCAGCCCATTGAATTGCACCCTCGCCTGAATAATACTGTTTTCTAACAGCTTCTATACATTCTTCCAATGTAGGCTTATGGTGATAAACGCGAGAGTGGTTAGCCATCCGCAGTGCATCGCGTTCTGGATCTATACGCCAATTGCCATTTTCATCTTGCTGCCACAGATTAGTCTTGGCATTAGCGCCTGATTGATCATTGGCATCGAACTGGCGCATTCCAGCACTTCTGCGTATATTTCCAGCCACTATTGTGACTGCAGCTTCATCGATTAATAGACAGCATTCAACTGAATTTAATTGTCTTCCTATGGCTTTATTGAGAATTGAAGCGCAACGCTGATAAAGTTCGGGCAGTTTAACAGGATTTGCAACGCCACCAAAGCCTTTTAAGCGTTCTCCTACAGCACGGACATCACTGAGGTTAATTAATACGTTTACTTCACCTGAGAATTGCTCATCTGTAGCTAATTCCAGCAAGGTTTGATAAGACTGCACCCAACCTTGGCGAGAGTCTCCTACGTGAATGGTGACTTGGCTTCCCTCCATCTTTACGTCTGTCTGTTCACGACGCTCTTGAACTGGGGTAGAACCAATTTCACCTTGTAAGGTTATCGTCAGTTGGTTACGAATGAGTGGGAGTTGGTTAATGTACTTTGGTTCAAGTACCGCACCCGTGCCACACCCCATCATCGCCAGATCCATCATTAAGCCAAAGGCACGCCAGTCTACTGCATTAGTGCTGGTGCAGTTATAGGCTCCTGAGAAGTTCTCTTTTCTTTCGATCCATTCGGTGCCACCAACCCACATCCAGCGCCCGGACGGGAGGCTTTTGATCTGGCTCATCATTCGGTGTAGAAGGGTGACTTCACGCTCACTCAACTTGCCTAATTTAGCCAGACCTTGGGTTGTGCGATCGCATACTTCCTCCCAAGTCTCGCGCCCTGTTTGTGTGCGGCGGCTGTAAGTTCTGAAAAATACTGGATTAGCAGCAGGTGCTGTTTCTGGGAAATCGCGCTTTTGGCGCTCCCGTTCAAGCTCTCGAACCATAGTTAGAATCTGTTGTCGGTTTAGCTAAACCCTGACTATACGCGATGTTAGATATGGGGGCAAATATTGAAAAATCAAAGGATTTGCGCTATGTGTAGAGCTGTAACCTACACCACCAAATGCCTCTTGCTCCTTGGCGATCGCTACTAGCCCGTGCGCTCCACAAAAACCGCAAACTGCCCTACGCCCGCTACTTTCAACTGGCAACGCTTCGTGCAGATGGGCGTCCTGCCAACCGTACTGTGGTCTTTCGCGGGTTTCTAGACGACACTAACCAACTCAAAATTATTACGGATTGCCGTAGCCAGAAAGCAGACCAAATTGACGACCAACCTTGGGGAGAAGCTTGTTGGTATTTTCCTGAAAGTCGAGAACAATTTCGTTTGGCGGGTCAACTAACTCTAGTTAGAGCAGATTATCCAGACCAAGCCTTACAAGCTGCCCGTAAAACCACTTGGCAAGAGCTTTCTGACCCAGCGCGTCTACAATTTGCCTGGCCTCATCCTGGTGAAGCTAGAACAGAAAATAACGGTGCCTTTTCGCCACCGTCACCTGACCCAGAGCAGCCACTCCCGAATTTTTGCTTGTTGTTGCTAGAACCTATAGAGGTAGACCACTTGGAGTTACGAGGCGACCCACAAAACCGATGGCTTTACTACCGAAACAATTCTCAGGAATGGTCTAAACAAGCGGTCAATCCGTGAGTCGCTAAATACCAGCACCATCAAAAAACTGCTGAATGACTTGATCGCTAATATGGCAACTCTTAGCAAACTGCTCAGCCGCATCTGGAGAATCCATCTTGGAAGAGACAGCCTGAAGTTGGGGCATTGTTGAAGACGGTTGCTCTATCAAATCCTGTACTTGTTGTTCTAGTGCCTCAATACGGTCTACTAAAGCGCGAATTACTGTTGCTTCTGAATCAGGTAAGCTACCGTGTTCCAGTGGGTTAACTCGCACACCAGAGCGATAGACAATTCTGCCAGGTACACCAACCACTGTGCAATCAGAAGGAACATCGCGCAACACGACTGAACCAGCACCAATGCGAACATTGTTGCCGATTTGGATATTGCCTAGAACCTTAGCACCAGCACCAACGACGACATTCTCTCCTAGTGTAGGATGCCGCTTACCCCCCTCTTTACCCGTACCCCCCAGAGTAACGCCTTGGTAAATCAGGGCATAGTCTCCAATCATTGCTGTTTCACCAATGACAACGCCCATACCGTGGTCAATAAAAACACCCCTCCCAATCGTTGCTCCAGGGTGAATTTCGATACCCGTCAAAAAGCGAGAGAACTGAGAGATTAAGCGAGGAATGAAAGGAATTCCTACAAGGTGAAGCCAATGACAGATACGGTGGAACAGTAGAGCCTGTAAACCGGGATAGCAAAACAAAACCTCTAGCCAGTTACGGGCAGCCGGGTCACGCTCAAAGATGATACGGAAGTCAGTAAGAAGCGCAGATAGCACAGCAGGTTACCTAGCGAATGGTAAAACAAGTCACAAACTATCTTAACTTCCCTACTCACGCACAGTTAGGGTGTAATCCAGCCTTTGTCCTGACTCAAAGGAACCAACCCAAATCCGGTATGTGCCTGCTGACCAGTTTGAGCCTTGCACACTGGCATCTTTACTGGAACCTGTATCATCCCCACAGCGAACGCTCTGGTCATTTGGACCTTGAACCACTAAGGTTGTATCCTTTCCCCCCGTGTTGACGAGTACGCTGAGGTTTGAGAAGTCTTGCTGCAAGACCATAATGTGATCAGGTGTCGGGTCACCAAAACCGATACAAGGTTTATTGTTGCGATCGCTATTAGCAATTGATGATAATGAGTAGCCACCACCCGTGTAACCACTAACCTGTCCTGCTCCTTTGGGAAAACCAGGTGCTAATGTCAGATTATCGAAATTTGCAGCCTGGGATAATACTGGTGTAGCGCTTAAGGCTGCAATCAATGCAATGACACCTCCACCATATAACCGTCGCATACGCCTTGACCCTCCTAGAAATACTGGGAATTAGTTCTCTCCCCAGTTGAGTACGGAATACAGATGAGACTGTCTACTATTGTCTTATCTAAACTAAGGCACTTACAAAACAACAGAAGTGACACTCTGCTGTCTGCCACATTACTTTTTCGGTTCTGATTCTTGTTTCGGAGGAATTATGTCCCTCATTATCTTGATTACACTGCTGCTATGGAGTAGTTGGTTCTTTTCAGAAGTTCTTGTCTTTGTTCCCCTGAACCTTCTGAATTCATTAAAGCCCTTCACCTCATTGAGCTTAGTAATTGCCTTGCTGGCTTTCTTATGGTGCTTCGGAGGCGAATGACTTATTGCAAGCCTATAACGTGAACCAGAAGAGGAATGCTATTGATGAGAGGTTGGGGTTTCTTCCAGAAATGTCTGAAACAACAAAGTCAACCTCTAGGACAGCAAACGCCTTAACAAGCTTTTGCTACTGCCTGTATAAAACTATACAATTTCTTGAGTTTATCTCTACCTAAGATAATATAAATATCAATTAAACGACTATCCTGAAGATAAGTAGTTGCACACAATTAATTACACAAAATCTAGGGTGAAATTCTTACCTAGTAAAAAATCAGTATGTAATTAATTCTGTTTGGTTACTTAGATGTATAAATTCCCAGAACAACTAACTTTGCAAAAAAAACTACGTTGCCTTCAACGAAGTTTCGGCAACTAGTTATCTTGCCAAACCTCTTGGCAGTTAATTTTGAGGCAAGTGCGAGAACTGTAGTTTCTGCTCAACATTGAGGCATAGGTTAATGTCAAAGGCACTGCGAGTTTTATATGCTGCCGGTCCTGGAGATGTAATTGGAACTTATGGTTATTGGGTTGAGGGGCACGACGATCCTTCCCAAGTTTCAATAACCTATTCCAGTCAGTTCTACGAAGTGTGTCGCGCATTGAATGCACAAGCATACGTGATTTCTTCGCATCCAAAAAAGAAATTGTTTCGTGATGGTCAATTCCTAATTGAGCATCGTCCAATTGTTTGGCGAGATTCATCAGGAATTTTTTATCACTTAGGACAGTTGTGGTCTGGGTTACAGCTAATTGCCTCCGCCATTCGTTTCAGAAGCAACGTTGCTGTAGTGGCAGATGGCACAACCCATTGGTTTGTCTTATCGATACTCTCTTGGTTGGGGGTGCAAGTTATTCCATCACTGCACTGCGTTCTTTGGCGGAAGTATATCCCCCAAAGCCGAGAACAGAAAATACTTTTAAAACTTAGCAGTGATTTTTTCGCTAATCGGTGTACGGCTATCTTGACAGCCTCAAATGAAATAAATGAGCAACTAAAACAGCTTACAGAAAGTGAAAACCTGCCACTCGTAAATTTTTTACCCACCTACCAGCGCACCGAGTTTGCAGAGGTGGGTGAACCAGACGAAGAACATTCGCCATTTCGAGTGTTGTTTGCGGGGCGGATTGAACACAGCAAGGGAGTTTTTGATCTTCTAGAAATTGCTAAGCGTTTTGTTGCCCTTGGTAGACAGGACATCAGGTTTGATATTTGCGGTAAGGGTTCAGCACTGGAGGCTTTGCGTGAGAGTGTCAAAGCGGCTGGATTAGAGTCTTACTTTGTTTGCCACGGTCACTGTAACAAGACACAAATGCGCGAGATGTTTAACCGTTCTCATGTTGTTATTGTGCCAACAAGGACAGACTTTGTTGAAGGCTTCAACCAGGTTGTCGTTGAAGGAATTTTATCGAAGCGTCCTGTAGTTACCTCAGCGGTTTGTCCAGCCTTATCGTATGTAGAACCTGCTGTTGTGGAAGTGCAACCTAATGACTGGACAGCTTATGGTGATGCCATACTGAAGTTGTGTGATGTTCGCGAATTTTATAAACAAAAGCAACAAGGCTGCCTTGGAGTACAAGAGCAATTTTATGACAAGTCCCTAGGTTGGGCTGCCGCCCTCAAGTCTGTGCTTGTGGCAGTTCAGGAAAATACAGAGCTACGGAAGACGTTAGAAGAAGGAACCGAGTCAAAATTAGCTTAGAAGAGTTTCTGTTTTACCTTAAAAAGTCTTCTATCTACAATTACACATCGGAGTACAGCATACTGTGTCTCTAACTTCTGTTAGTTAGGTTTCTGAATCGCTATAGAAGCTTTCTGAAACTTGAGTGAAAAATTGGGATAGCTTCACTTCATCCAGTTTTCCATTGGTGCGAACACCATTGCAAACATCCACACCAAACGGTTCTACCTGTCGAATAGCGGCGATAACGTTATCCGGATTGAGTCCTCCTGCTAAGAAAATAGGGACATCAACTCGCTCTCGGATGCGTCGGCTGATTTCCCAATCGTGGATTCGTCCTGTACCACCAAGTTCTTTAATCGCCAAAGATTGATCTCCAGAATCCAATAAAATCCCGTGAACGTGAGGCGCTACCGCAACTGCCTCTTCGATTGATTCTGAACCTGTGACGTGAATTACCTGGATAATCGCAATTCCTGGTAATGCCTGACGTAAATCCTCATATTTGCTCAATTCGAGCTGATCGCAAATCTGAATCGTATTCACACCCAAGCGTCGTTGCTGGGCAATGATTGCGAGTGGTTCTACTTTACTAGTTAGCAAAAACGAAGACACAGTAGGTGGCACACTTGCTGCTACTTGGGCAATCAGCCCTTCCGAAATTACTCCTGGCCCACTCGGCATTTCCGACACTAAGCCTAATGCCGCAGCACCGTAATGAATTGCTAGCTTAGCCTCTTCAACACTGCCAATGCAGCAAATTTTCACTCTCGGTCTTTTTGTAGATTCCATTACAATCGGCACGTTGAATTGGATGACGTTATAGCAATCAGCGGTCAGCTTTGGGTCAAATCGGCTCACTTCTAGGGAACGCTCTTCTCCCGTTAATGTCCTAACATTCGTGGCTACTGCTATACATCGTTGTGGTGAGTAACCCTTGAGCAAGAGTATTGGCTATGACTCGTTCGCATTATGTAACTGGAAAAACAGTTTGCTGTGTTGAACGCCATTGTCGATACCGTAGCTACTAATACTTAGCGATCGCAAATGCTCAAATAACGGCTTTGCCACGAGTTCCACGACTTGAACAATTGGTAGTTGACGCTTGATCAACGTCTCTCCCTGTGTCCAGTCAAGATACAGATAGCCATCATTTTGTTCAGGTAAAGGTGCGATCGCATTTTTGAATTTGTCACTCTTTACCAACGAATTCTCCAACCCTTGCAGCGCTTCATCCATTGCCTCAATAGAGCTAGTGAAAACCTCATAATTCCCAACAGCCGTGTGGACACCACGCACTTGTGCCTCTAGCTTCAGCAAATTGTCATCTTTCCCTGTGATAGCTGAGGTTGTGAGAAGTTTGGTCCAAGCTGTGATTGTCTTATCTCCTAGAGGCAAATTTCCAATACTGAGTCCTTGTTGCTTTGCGACAGCGTCTAGATGCTCAATTGATTCCTCTGCTGTTGTACCAGGCACTTTTTCGGCAACAAAAATCCAATCTGGATTATCTCTATCAGGACGGGGTAGCAGGGACAAGGCATATTCCCCTTGTACCCAACTGAAAATATCTTCCGGTAATTGAATACCCCAACGCGACTGCAAACTGGCAATGGGTTGGTCAAGTAGTGACTTCAGGGTGTCATCATCCCCTCGTGCCGTGGAGAGGCGATTCCAGAATTGGTTTAAATCAGTACCAGCGATCGCTAAGCTACTTTCAGCCGGGATGTACTGCAATGCCTCTACTGGCTTAGAAAGGGTGGGACTTTGACTCTGCTCACTTGGCTGGCTTCCCAGTAATGCGGTTTGGGCAAGTAAGCCTTGACTGTTTAACGACAAAGCGATCGCTACTGTATCAGACGCTTGGAAGGACTCTTGTGTGGGTATCGGTTGATTAGAAATCCATGCGGCTAACGCCGGAAGATTGACAAAGCTAAAACCAATCCGAGGTTCATTCAAGCTTTGTAACACTTGTTGGTATTCAGGGTCATCCTCCAGGTTGAGGTTTGCCGCTTGGACGTTATTGAGGGCATTACGCAACACTTTCGGATGATTGGCAAAAAGTACAAAGCGATCGCCTACTACAGCACTTGTCCAAACTGGGGGAGTCGGGGTTTGATTGGAACCGACAATCGGTGCGATGGGACGTTTGTAAGTTAGATTGACACCTTTGTACTGTTCAAAGACTAAATCTTCTGTCCCTGCGATCGCTTGTTTGGAATAAAACAGTTGTAGAAACTCGCGGGCTTTTTGAGCGTCTTTGGTTGTAGCGGCAACTAAATACCCAGGCTGGGCAGCATTCTCTTGGTTACGGTCAAAATCTAAAGATGTGACAGCGAATGTTATCTCATCCCCAATCCAGGGTTGGATATCCCGTCGATAGTTGATATCTGTATTGGCGAGTAAACTTTCTTCGATCTGGTTTAATTCAGCACGCGATCGCCGTCGGTTTGCCGGACGGGCAACCAGTTGCCGAAATGCCTCCAAGCGGTCTGGATTCACAAGCAATGATGCCATTATCGGTGCCTGTTTTGGCACGAATATCGTAGTTGTTGGGTTTGTCACCGTTCCCCCCCGTAGTATGTTCAAGGGGCTTTGGGAGGTTAACCAAGAAAATCCAACGGCAGCAATAGCTAGCAGCGCAACAGTACCCGCTGCCAAGGCATAAAAAAATGAACGTAGCTTCATTGTGAATTCCGAGCGCGTCTTTGGGGCGATTGACCGAGAAAGAGTACCAATTCCACGCCTATTATATGCTGCCCTGGAATACGTCTGGTTTGAAAATAGGGATTGGGGATTGGGAAGGAGAGTTTTTCTCCAACACTTGTGTACTTCAATCAATGGAGCTTAGCTTAAAGATAGGGAGTCGGTAATTGAGTTGCTAGAGAAGGTCTCAAAGGTCTCTATTTCGGTACTATTGCCGCTTTCTGTTGGTATTCACCTGTAGACTCACAACGAAATCAACGTAATTCATCTAATGGCACATCAATTTTCTACTCAAGCTGTTCCTCAAATTAGTGTTGAACAACTGGCAATGCGTATGGCCCAATCTCCTGAAAGTCTTCAACTAATCGATGTCCGAGAAGAACAGGAAATTGCGATCGCACATCTCGATGGCTTCGAGAATCTCCCATTGAGTGACTTTGCTGACTGGTCAGATCATATTCACACTCGCTTTGACCCGAACGCCGAGACACTGGTACTCTGTCATCATGGCGTGCGCTCAGCTCAGATGTGCCGCTGGTTGATGAGTCAGGGGTTTACGAATGTCAAAAATATCGTAGGGGGCATTGATGCCTACTCGCTGATTGTGGATTCGAGTATTCCTCAGTACTAGAGGAAGAAGACGGCAACCCACTGTCACTGGCATTCTTCTGCTATCTTAAAGCCAATAGTAATTTAGATAACGGCGCAGCCTCTTTTTGCTCCGTACTTCAAGCTACTTGATTGGTAACTTCTCTCAACCGAGAGATGCTAGACGTGCTTTTGGACTTCATCCTACTTACCTCAAGCCAGACTTTTCCGCATGGAAGTCTGCCAGGTTAGTAGTTCATCTTAATCTTCTAATCCAAACAATCATTAGCTTCTGTTTAAAATTTGATTAAAATCAACTTTGGTTCAAAATGTCTCTGCAAGTGAGTCTGACTAATCGACAGCAACAGATTCTTTGGGCAACCATTCGTCACTACATCGCGACAGCCGAACCAGTGGGTTCCAAAGCCTTGGCAGCAGAGTATGACTTGAGTGTCAGCCCTGCTACGATTCGCTCTTGCATGGGCTTCCTGGAAAAATCGGGGTTGTTGTATCAGCCTCATACCTCTGCGGGACGGGTTCCCTCTGATTCTGGCTACCGCATTTATGTTGACCAGCTAATCACACCTTCTGATGCTTTAGGGCGTCAAGTTGAGCATTTACTCAGCGACAATTTAAAGAGCGAAGATCCAAGCTTTGAGAAGCTCTTACGAGATGCAGCGCAAATTCTTGCGGCTGTCAGCGGATACATTGCTTTAATCACGATGCCTCAAACTCGAACTACACGCTTGCGACATTTGCAGCTAGTGCAGGTAGAGCAAGGGCGAGTGATGTTAATTGTGGTAACAGATTCTTATGAAACGCAGTCTGTGTTGATGGAACTGCCCCAGTCAAAGGATGAGGCTCAAGTGGATGGGTCGATTGTGGAGCGGGAGTTACAGATTCTATCCAACTTTTTGAATAGTAAGCTACGGGAGCGATCGCTTAGTGAACTGGCTACGCTGGATTGGAGTGAGTTAGATCGGGAATTTGCTCGGTATGCAGATTTGTTAAGAACGTTGCTAGCCGAGGTAACTCGCCGTGCCAAAGCACCTGTTCCTACACCAATCATGGTTCGTGGCATTTCAGAAGTGTTGCGCCAGCCAGAATTTTCGGAGTTGCAGCAAGTCAAGATGCTGCTGCACTTATTGGAAGAGGAACAGGAGCAACTTTGGCCTGTAATCTTTGAATTACCGGAGACACTGGGATCGGAGCGTCGGGTGACGGTGCGAATTGGTTCAGAAAATCAGTTGGAACCCATGCGTACCTGCGCCTTGGTTTGTGCTACCTATCGGCAAGGGGAACAACCTGTCGGGAGTGTGGGCATTTTGGGACCAACTCGAATGATTTATGAAAATGCGATCGCTTTAGTGGAAACGGCGGCTGATTATTTGACTGATGCTTTGAGTCAACCGGCTTAGCTTGACTTTTAAGAAGACTGGTACTTTGAAGGAATAAAATTCAGCTAGAAATTTCTGCCCGAAATTGATTCATGATTTGATCGAGTCCTACTGAACGCGAGGCTTTGAACAAAAAGCGATCGCCTGGTTGTACTATTTCCTTCAAACGGCTGACAAGGGCATCTCGGTTGTCAAAACATTCAGTTTGCAGTGTTGTGGTGCCGGAAGCGATCGCTTTTGCTTCTGGGTCATCGACCACAATCAGCAAGGCATCGAGATTGAGTTTCTCTGCTGTATTGCCAACCTGCTGATGTAGTTCAGGCGATCGCTCTCCTAATTCCTTCATCGTGCCTAGCACGGCAATATGTCGATTCCCTGGGGTTTCTGCCAACAGATGTAGCGCGGCTATCATTGATTCCAATCCAGCATTATACGTTTCGTCGAGAATCACAATATCGTTAGGCAAGTCGTAGCGTTGCGATCGCCCAGTGGGAAGTTCCACGGCTAACCCCTTTGTTAGACCTTTCCAGCCAATCTGGAGCAGTTTCGCGACCGCTAGCGCCCCTAGATAGTTTAGGGCGTTGTGGCGACCTGCAAGAGGCAGAGGAAGCCGCATTTCCTCAACCCTGAGTGTTTCTGAATCAATCAGCTGCCCTTGTAAATCACCAGCTTCCAACCCATAGGTAAAGGTTTGCCCTTGCCAAACTGTTGCGGCGGTTTCAATTAAGCGTTGGTCATCGTGATTGAGAACCGCAACACCAGTGGCAGGCATTTCGGCTAACAACTCACATTTTGCTTGGGCGATCGCTTCTACAGAACCCAAAAGTCCGATATGAGCGGTTCCTACATTTGTAATAACGCTAACTGTGGGACGGGCAATCTGACTCAATAGCGCAATCTGCCCTGAACCCCGCATCGCCATTTCGATTACGGCGTAGTCATGCTCTGAACCTAATTCCAGCAACGTTTTAGGCACACCGATTTCATTGTTGTAGTTTGCCTGTGTCTTGAGGACGTTGCCTTTGGTTGATAAAACTGCGGCAATTAGTTCCTTGGTTGTTGTTTTACCTACAGAACCCGTTACAGCAATGATGGGGATATCAAACTGATCACGCCACCACCGAGCAATTTGCTGGTAAGCCTGAAGTGTGTCTTCTACCTGTAATTGGGGAATGCCATCAAGCTGAGTCCCGGCGCGACGGTCACTGACTACTGCGATCGCGCCTTTCTCAATAGCCACTCCTGCAAAGTCATGCCCATCAAACTTTTCTCCGCGCAGCGCAACAAACACATGACCTAGTTGGAGGCTGCGAGTATCAGTCGTAATCCCCGTACAGCAAGCCAAAGCCACTTCCTCTGATAGATTCACTGGCGTTGCTGCGAGGATGTCAACTAACTGAGTCACCGAAATCTGACAAGGCATAAGTCTATCTCCCCTAATTTGACAAAATTATGCTTTGCTTGAGTAAGGTCTGGTAGTACATAGTCTAAAGAGGCTAAGAGGTTACTTCACTGAATCTTTACAAAGTGCCGTATATCTACGCATCCCAATGAAGACTTGGTCAAGATATGCTTTTCCTTGGATAGATTATCTTAATTTAGTAAGTCGTTGATTATACCCACATAAATCAGAGAAATAATCTATGATTAATCTAAATTTTAAGTATCTACCTAAGGAGCAGGTCAAGTTTAAATTTGCATCTTCTCGACAAAACTCCTGTTATTGGCCCTAGCATTTGCGTGTAAGGGGGCACACTAAAGTGACTACTTGGACAGACACTGACATTCGACAAACTAGCCTAGAAGAGCAGCAACTGTACGATCATCTACTTTATTGTGTACAGGTAGAGTCATGTAGCCAGTTAATTGAGCGTTTCCAACGCCTTTTTTTGGATGGCGCAAGATATGTAGACCCGCAAATCTGGTTGTCCTTGGAAAAGGTGGCAATGGACAAGCGGGCGGAGCAAGATTTCAGGTTTGTACTCAACCGATGCTGCCACATACTGATCAATCGCTGGCAGTTGAGTCCTCAACAACAAGGAGCGATTCCAGAGTTAGTCGCATTGTTTGAAAATCCGCCTGATCCGATGAAGGTGCAATCTCGCGGGGCAAGGCGTCTACGACAACTGGTGCAGCTTTTCACAGAGACAGAGCAGTATGTAACATTACAGCGATTGTCTCGCGTGATGAGTGAGACGGCAGAAGTTAATAATTCCAAGGTAGTAGGAAACCTGATTCAGCGGTATCCCTACTTGTATGAACACTGCCTTCTCAGTGAAGATAGTAGTTACGAGCATCAGCAGACTGTCCGACACATTCAATCACGGGTTCAGCGGCGCTTTGAGTTTGATTTGTCCCAATACGTTACCTATCAGGTGCGACGCGCTCAAGCCTTGCGTACACAGTCTGTAGAAACATTAGACAAAATTATTCAGCCAGTCAGAAATCCTACACTATTAAGCGATCGCGAGTTGGGGATAGCTCTTAAGCAGTTTGTTGGCAAAGTCCAAGGTTCTGATACCTATCGGGATATTGCCCAAAGCTTCCTGACTCACACTAGCCAGACAGTTTCCTACAAAGAGTTTAAAAATGATTTGTATGAGTACCTGACGGCTTCGATTGACCCTGCCTATGGGAAGCGCCAGTTTAACGATCGACTGTACACTCATCTAAAAAACACTCTACCAGTTAGCGATTCCCAAAAGCCGAGTGAATTCCTGATTGTACGAACTTGCAGCCAACTCTTAAACTTCTTAGTAGTGGAGAGTCCTCAGCGACCTAACCACTTTGTTTTTGTCGATTTGATTACTAACCTAGGCGCAACCCTAACCACTTGCTTGTTACTCAAGATTGTGTTGTTGTGTCGGAAAGTCAAGCCCTACTTGGAAAAGCGCTTTTCCATTTTGTTTAACCACTACGAGACTTCGGCGAGAGACGGCGTACCCTGGTTAATCAAATCTCTGGAAAACTTGAATATAGCGCTGAGTGTCCACTTTGGGTCAGCTGACCTTTCTTGCCTGAATCAAATTATGTAAGTGGTTGGTTATTAGTTGTCAGTTGTTCGTTGTTCGTTGTTATTGGTTTTTTGACCACTGAACATTGTTCGCGATCCTATTTAGGTATTAATCTCTACACTGCGACTATTGTAGAGACTCATCGCCTTTTCAACCCCTTGCCTGAGAGCAAGTTCTACGGCATCAACCACGACTTGGAGAACCTCTGACATCAACTGGGTTTCTTGAGGTGAAAACTTCCCTAGAACGTGAGATACAGTATCTTTGTCTGTGCCCGACTTACCGATACCAATCCGCAGACGAGGGAAATTTTGAGTACCAAGATGTGCGATCGCAGACTTCATCCCATTGTGCCCTCCTGCTGAACCTGAAAGACGTAGACGCAGACGTCCGACTGGTAAATCCATATCGTCATAGATGATTAGTACTGACTCAGGTGGCAGCTTATACCAATCTGTCGCGGCACGAATCGCTTGCCCAGAACGGTTCATATAGGTAAGTGGCTTGAGCAAACGTAATTTGTCTACCCTGCTTGCTTGCCCTTCCCCAAACAGTGCTTGAAACCGACGATTTTCATTCCAAGAAATCTGTGACCTCTTCGCTAGGGCATCAACAGCATCAAAGCCAATATTGTGCCGCGTTTTCTCATACTTCGCCTCTGGATTCCCCAAACCTACAATCAGCTGAGGAATAACCAAAGTAGATTGGGTAGATTGTGAGGTAGCTTCTGTCATAGGTTTCTACTGGCATTGAGGGCTGGTAACTAGCGATTGGGGGGCGGAAATAACTATCCAGTTGAAAAAGTTTAAAAAGCTTACAGTACAAGCAATATTCCTTCTGCATCCTGCATAAGAGCCTTCTGCCTTCTTGCACTAGCGACTGGGGGGTAGGGAGGTGGGGAGCTAGGAAGTTAGCATACATAAACTGTCGGAGTTTTTCACTTATCACTCCACCTCCCCTTCACCTCATCACTGAGAGCCTTTATTAGAAACCTCCCCTTGAGAAACCCCCTAATCCCCAGTCCCTAACTTAGGCAGGATGCTGAAACAGGGATTCCAAATAGACACGCGCACAAGCGCGATAGCTCTGGGAGGCTTCTGGTGTCTTACTACTCCCATTTTGGAGCAAAAACAGCGACAATGCTGCCGCAAAAACTCGGTCTTGATCCCAGCTAGGATGGGTTTCCAGGTAGCGTTTAAGGGATTCGTGCAGGTCTTCAGGGATTTCTGCCAGGATGCTAACGGTTGCGTTCATATATATTTAACTCTCGTTTCGTGCGTGTTGGGACAATGCAAACCTTGCTTTCAGCGCCGGAGAGGAACCGACTTTCCAACTGAAAGCTTGCGACAAATGAACTTGGAAAAAGCACCCACTTCTACCGCCGCGATCGCTTTTCTCAATTCAAAACTTTTATGGGTTGGTCGCACCATTGTCGGCTGAGATGGGGTGGGGTTGTCAATGCTGCGAAATATTACAACCCCTCGCAAACCTTCAAAATTGCCACGAAAGAATCAGGGTTAAAACCCGATTTCCGTTACATAACTTTACAAGAACTCAGTCCACCTTGACCTTTAGAGATTCACTTGAGGAAATCCCCAGTAAGACTGGAACCCCCGATTCTACCGTTTACACTTGTGGAAAACTCGTGGGAATCTGTGGAAAACTTTGAAAGGCTGTGTGGAAACGCTGGGGAATCTGTGGGGAAAAGTAGCGCGAAAGATAAGAATTGCAAACAGTTCGGGAGGAAGATGGGGCAAACGGCTCAAAAACTCGCTCTGTCTAGCTCTCAGAAAGAAACAGGGAAAAGGAACCAATTGCCCGTTTGCCCCTTCGCCTTTTCCCTTTCTCTCTCAGCGAATCAGTACGCATCCTTGAGTGCAACTCAGTATCAAGCAACCGAATGAACGTCTACTGGCAACGTGTGGCCCAAAACGGTAAACACTTGGCGTTGCTCAAATAACTCAACTAAGTCACTGTTAATTTTGTTTTTGGCAGCTTCCTGTCGCAGGATGTGGAGAACGGTGTTCACAGGTAACCGACGCTTATAAGGGCGATCGCTAGCCGTGAGAGCATCATAAATATCCGAGATCGTGAGAATCTGGCTTTGGATAGGAATTTCGTCTTGTTTCAAGCCTTGGGGGTAGCCACTACCATCTAGCTTCTCATGATGCCCGTAGGCGATCGCAGGAACGCCTTTGAGGTGCTTCGTCCAAGGAATCCGCTCAAGAAAGTGGTAAGTATGAGTAACGTGTGATTCAATATCCAAGCGTTCTTGCGGTGTTAAATTCCCTCTAGGTATTAACAATTGCTCCATCTCAGCTTGAGAAATCAAGGGTTTAGTTTCCCCATCAACGTCTCGATAGGTGTATTGTGACAAAGCGGCTAGTTGAGCCGAAGTTTCTTCAGAAAAAGCCTGAAATTCTCTTGTCAGCAAAACATCAGGTTCATTAAGTTCTTGTAGTAGCTCCCAATAGTAATTTAGAGTTTCAATCGTTTGAGCTAGCTGGGTATCAATTTTTTCTAACTTCTCACAGTGGGAACAGCCAGAGGAAGACGAGTCATCCTGATGGGTGTGGCTAGGGTGTTCAACTAGATACTTGAATTTTGTTTGAGCGCATTCCATTTCTAAGGTGCGCTGTGCCAAAGCAAAGCGGTGACGAATGATGTCTAGCTGTGAAGGATAAAGTTTTTTCTGCTTACCTAAAATTGCTTCGGGAATGCCAACTTTGCCGAAGTCGTGCAATAGTGCTGCATAGCGAACTTCTTGAATTTGGCGATCGCTAAAATAAATTGACCGCAATGGCCCCATATTAATTGCACTCGCCTCTTGACTCAAGCGCACAGTCAAGTCAGCGACTCGTTCCGAGTGACCAGAGGTTGTTGGATCTCGTGCCTCAATAATCTGAACCGACGCTTTTACAAACCCTTCAAACAGATTTTCAATACTCTTTTGCAAGTGGTTACGTTCAATTGAAATGGCGGCTTGAGAAGCAAGCGATCGCACAATGCGTTCTTCCCACTCGGTATAAGGTTGAGTTACCTCCATTGCATTCTGTTGTGTCAAAACAATATCGGATTTTACCTTCCGGTTAATTAGCTGTAGGACACCGATAATTTCCCTATCTTGATCTTGCATCGGCAGCACTAATACCGAACAGGTGCGATAAGGCATACTAGTGTCAAAGCTCCGATCCAACTGGTAAGGCACATCCGATGGCAATTGATAGGCATCTGGCAGATTTAAGCTTTCACCTGTCAGCGCTACATACCCCGCTAGACTTTTTTTAGTCAGAGGCATCGCAAATTCCTGAAAGGAATCTCTCGGTAGAGAATCATTCTGCGCGACCTTGAAGAGCAACTTTGGAATTACATTACTACGGTCTATCAGATAAACGCTACCTGCGTCACTACAAGTAATTTCCCTACTTTTGGATAAAATTAGATGCAATAATTCATCTAAATTGTTGCTGCTCGAAAGCGCTGTACCAATGGCTAATAGCTGCTCAATCAGTTCAGCCTTTTCAGTGGACACTTCTAGAAGTTCTTGGCTTTCAAGGGACATGCTCAAGGGTTTGGAGGCTATCATGAATGTTTGACAAATAAATCAAAATTACGTGGACTCATGGCTGGTCAAAGCCACCTCAGATGCAACCCTTAATTGACCTATTCGTTAGCGTCTCGTTGATCTATAGCAAAAACAAGTGTGCGGTCGCTCTGACCTTTCTGCTCTCTTCATGCACCCAGAGCTAGCCAAGTCATTGGCAATACTTTTATTGTTGACCTTAGTCTGAGTCTTAATACTTACTTTTTAGAAAACTTGATTAATACTTTACACAAGTGATGCGATCTTAGCGTGCTAGCAAGCTGCTTCTTGATGAAGATTTTGCATCTCTCTTGCGGGGAAGTTGCGGAAATATTGCAGCAGACAACGCTTATCTTATCAGAACTGCGTGGTTCAAGATGAAACTCTTCTCGTGAGGACTCAGAACCTTTTCAAGGAGATACGGAGAAACTCCTGCTCTACCTGATACAATACTTTACAAATCTTAATTTACTAAATCTGCTATGAATCCTGAACCCTTTGTGAATCCTCCCGTATACACCATAATCATGGTGACTAATTTCTTTGCGATCGCCTTTGGGTTCATTTTTAAAGATATGTTGGAATACCAGGTGGCTAAGTGGGATACCAACCGTCAGTCAGAGAAACAAATTACTTACGATACTCCTGACATAAGAATAGCCTATATAGGAATGTGTACTTTTCTAAGTCTATTTATGGGAGCCAGCCTCTCGGTGTTTGGTCTTACCTCCTGGCTAAGCTATGCCATTGGGGCAGTTATTGTCCTGCTACCGGCTTTGCTTGTCTGGGTGCAGTTGGGTTCAATGCTCAGTCTCCTAGTCAGTGGCGGCTCCGAAGCAGTAGACATTGACTCCTATGGTGCTGGACAGAAATTCGATATACAGGCTCCGAAACCAAGTAAGTAATTCGTTGTTTGTTGACGGTTCACTGTTAACCGTTAATTGATAACAGTAAACAAAACGTGACTAAATTCAATCGGTAATAGGAGGTCATATCAGTTTAGTTCTCCGCTTGCCCCTATAAAAGCGAAGGTAGCACCGCAGTGCTACCTCAGAACTTTTCAACTCAATTTGTAGTTAACGCTTCCATTTAGTTAAGGAAGGCAGCGAGTACGGGTTTGAGACTCCTCCCAAAGCTTGAGCAAGAAGAATTCAACGGCATAGCTCATGGAGGTGACGAAGATACCTGTTTCACCATCAGAGTCTGAAGTCATCCAAGTTCCTTGGAGGCTAACTTCAATATACTCAGCATCGCAAATCGATAAAGCGATCGCATCTTCTCCTTCCCGCATCCTTTCAAGATGATTGAGCTGAGGTAAGTCAGATGGAAGCAGGAACGAGGCAGTGCTGGGTTCGACGCAGAGGCTGGAAGCCGCCCTCAGCGCCAGAATCACTCGCGTTGTCACCCACTCCTCCAAGGACTGAGACAAACGCTCCAGAGAAAAGCCGTTTTCTGTATAAGTGAGTTTCAGCATCAGCTATGAATCTCCTGCTAGTCCAGGTTTACTTGCTGTTCACGCCAGAACTGTTCCGCAAAGGCAACAGTCGGGTGCATCGGGGCTTTGGGCTTGGTGCGTAGTGTCATTCCCGCTTGGATTGGGGTGCGATTGCCTTTAAGGCTATTACACCGTTCGCAGGCTATAACTACGTTGTCCCAACTTTGTTTTCCGCCTTTTGAGCGGGGAAGAACGTGATCGAGTGTTAACTGTTTCGTGCTACCGCAGTATTGGCAGGTATGCTTGTCCCGTCGTAAGACTTCTTTGCGATTCACTGGAGGAACTCTCCAAACCCGCTCAGCATCGGTAATCGTCAAACGAATCTGTTCGGGTACCAGCAGTACTACACTCGGCGAACGCACAAGGTAGCCTTTGCTATCGGTAAAATCTAGCGGTTCGGCTTTCCCCATTACGAGAAGCGCGATCGCTCGTTTGATGTTGACCCGGCTGACTGGCAGGTAGTTCTTGGAGAACACCACCACTGATTGCCTTAGCACTTCAGTTGCGCTCGTCACGGTTTGACTCCTCATACATCAAAACCCCCGCTTCTTTTAGTTAGGAGCGGGGGTTGAAAAAACTTAAATAGGGTCTTCTCGTCCTATGTCGGTAAGGCGATTTTGTGCCTGTACCTCCCGCTGCGTTTATCTATTTGTCCATCAAATGCCACTAAATTACGGGCATCTTTATTAAATTGATCTCCAATCTTTTCTGTCTGCTGGGCCCTTGAGCCATATCTGCCCTCAAACAAAAACTCCACCGACATTCCTGCTGATTGCCAACCTCGGGGGCTAGCAGTTTCAGGGCATGGGGTGGAGTGGGATAGATGAAGGCTCACAGAAGAGAAATTTGGTGAAGTGGATTTGAAAGCTGACTTTCTAAATACTACACTTGTATTACGAGCATGTCCACAAATTGAGGAAAAAAAAATGATGATTCGTACTCTCGCCCGCACAGCAACGACCGACATGGAAGTAACCAGCATTCGTCTAGAGCGCGAATTGAAAGAGAAGCTTAAAGATCTCTCTGGCAACCAAGGATATCAAGCTCTGATACGAGATGTCCTCTGGAACTATGTGCAGCAAAAATCCGGTGATTATCGACCCGAATTTTCCCCGTCTGATATTCGAGCCAGCATGGAGGCAACGGCTCAGCAAGAAGAACGCTGCGTGCTGACGGGCAAGTTTATTCGACCGCAAGAGCGGATGTTATTGGGATTGACAACAAGCGGGGACATGGTTCCCCTCAGTGTGGAGAGCTTGTCGAACCAATAGCACTTCCACAAAGTACATTTCGTAGGGGCACTCCTTGCTGGGTGCCCTTACTGTATTCACCAAGCCGAAATTGCAATCGCTTCCCTTCAAAGAGTGTTAGACAAAGAGAGATCGCTCTTATCGTTGCCCAAGAGAGGGAGGAGAGTGCAGGTTGACAACGCTAAAATTGCAGACAACTTCAACGAAATATTTGCTCTAGTCAGGTAGGTTGAACATCTCAGCTTCTATGAGAAGCTTACGCTCTTCTACTCTGTCAGGGCGGTTCAGTTGTAATAGACGAACTGTTACACGACCTTTGGGCGTTAGAGGGATAAACTCAGCACCACTGAGTTGAAAATGCTCGTGCCACTTATCCCGACGAGGATTATAAAGCGGAACGACTTCAGTTGTCTCTGCATCGATTGAGGCGATATCGCTTCCCTTATGTTTGTCGCACAGCGTACATAAGAGTGCTAAGTTCTCAGCTTCGGTTAATCCGCCATGTTTTTCAGCAATGATATGGTCTATTTCGTGAGGGGCGAATGTAGTAGCTTCAGAAATCAGGCAGTATTCACAGCATCCTTTGGCGCGATCGCAAACAAGGCGTCTGAGCGCAGATGGAATATAGGTGCGGCTCATTCCTAACTTAATCTCTTAAGTTTTAGGTATGCTTTCGCCTTTGCCATCCGGATTAAGTGTTCCAGGTACTGGTACTGCTCCCAAATCTGTAACTCGGCAGGCGTTAAACTTTGGGTGCGGTTCTTCTCTAGCAGACTACTAATCTGAGTTTGCAAGGCTTCGGAGGGACGCAAGGCAATAATTTCTTCCGGCGTGGGGAGTGTGGCTAAAAATTTTAATACTTCAGCTATGCCTGCAAAACCTGTTTGAGAACTAGCATTTAACTCCCGTAGTCCCAATTCCAAGATCTGCGGTAGTTTGTCTTCTAGCAAACTCAGTCGCGATACGAGTTCTTCGGGGAGATCGAGCGTAATCTGCATTATGACCTCTCTGAGGCTTTGGAATCACTATAACAACTGCGACAAGTTCCTTTCAGCAAAATCTCGGACAAAAAGCGATCGCTTTTATCGTTGCCCAACAGAGGAGGCGCGTGAAGCGTTAGCTATCCTGCACCCGAATCGCTCAAAACCCCTACAGGCTGACAACGCTAAAATTGCAGACAACTGCCTTATTCTGAGAAAGATGGAAGCCACTAAGCGAGAATTCTACGTCATCATTGAACGGGATGAAGATGGCTATTATGTTGGGGAAGTTCCTCAACTCAAAGCCTGTTATAGCCAAGGAGAAACTATTGATGAGTTACTCTTCAATATTAAGGAAGTTATTGAACTCTGTTTAGAAGAAGAAGGGGATGAAAATATTCCAGAGTTTGTAGGCATTCAAAAGGTTGTGATTTAATGCCAAAACTTCCTGCTTTAACAGGTAATGAAGTTATCAGGGTTCTTGGAAAAGTAGGCTTTCAGGTGATTCGACAAAAAGGGAGTCATGTACGGATGAAGCATGAGGATGGACGAGTAGTGACGATACCTGTTCATGCTGGCAAAACCATCGGCATAGGTTTGCTAGGTAAGATACTGCGTGATGCTGAACTGACACGAGAGGAGTTTATAGAATTGCTTAAATCAGACGATTGATGGAAGGTGAAGAAAGCAGCGATCGCTCTTATCGTTGCTGAAGAGGGGAGAAGACTGCAGGCTGACAACGCTAAAATTGCAGACAACTGCGATCGCACAGGAGGCAACATGGCAAAGATAGAAATTGAACTGGACGAACAAACCCTTAAATGTGCCAAGCTTCTGGCAGAGTCTCGCAAATGTACGTTGCCGGAACTGATTGCAGAAGTCATCAAATTACTAGCCGCGCCAAAAGTGGCAAAAGATCCTTGGATGGGACTGTTTGCAGATGAACCTGAGCTAGTTGGTGAGATACTTGAAGAAGCCTTGAGAAATCGGGCAGCACAGTCATTCAATCAAACCATTGGAAAAGGCATTGCTTGACACAGATATTGTGTCTGAAATTTTCAGGGGGATTAATCGACAGGTTATAGCTAAAGCAACTGCTTATCGTGCTGTTTTCGGTTGCTACACAATCTCTACCATTACAGTTATGGAGGTTGTCCAGGGTTGGCACAAGCGTCAGCGAGAAGACCGAGTTCAAGAGTTTCTGGCTACACTTACCACTGAAGAAGTTTTGATGCTGGAACTGCATGATGCAGTATTGGCAGGGTGTATCTATGCGGATTTAGAAAGAATAGGACGACCAATTGGTTATCCTGACTCAATGATTGCTGCCATTGCTCTACAACACGATTTAACTTTGGTAACTGGCAACTTGTCTCACTATCAGCGGATTCAAGCATTAGGTTATCCTCTGAGGCTGGATAACTGGCGAACATAATTGAGACAGCGATCGCTCTTTTCGTTGCTCAAGAGGGGAGGTGCGATCAAGGTTCTCCGCAGCACTAATTTTAATGTCAGGTGAGAGGAGCGATCGCGTTTTTGCTGGGTGATGAGGGCGGCTTTCACTTACTCAAATTGCATCCAACGTTCTGATCATTCATTAATATCGTCTGGCAGGATAGTGTAGCTATCTCTAAATGCTGTTTTAATCTGCTCCTGTTTAAGATTTTTAGCGTCCTTAAGGTTGGCTCCCTCCAGGTTGGCTACGACAAGGGATGTCTCTTTCATGTTGGCTCCATTGAGGAATGCCCCCTTCAAAACAGCTCCGTTCATCATAGAATTGTCGTGACTGGAAACTGGTGGCTGTTAACTGAGTGGTTTTGCAGAACAAAGCAGCAAGAGAGCCACTTTTATTGCCTACCCTCTTTCCACTCTTCTCCACCTGGTAGCTGAACTAAATTCTCATCAATGATTGTTGGTAATGTCTTTGCCGAATGTTCATACGTTAAATCGAGCAATCTCTGAGCGGTCATCATTATCTCTGTTCTTTTCACCAACTCTGAGAGTTGAAAGGAATTGTAGGCACCATCCACAACTTCCACACTTGCCGGACGAATTGCCGCCTCAATTGCTTCTTCTAGAAAAGGCTCCCATTCATCTTGCTTGATGTAGTAAGACGTTTTATTCTCTTTGAGATTTAATTTTTGAATTTGTCGGAGAGAATCAGAAATTGAAGCTACCCAAGAATTAGTTAAACGCTGTTCAATTTGGTTTTTAATCAAGTGAACCAGCATCCTGACTAGAAAAGATTCGATATTACGGAGGATTGCTTGTTTACTCATCCCCTCTAGCTCATCTACAATCGCCAAAGCATCTGCATAGCGTCCTTCTAAGATGCTGGTTCTTAGGTCGATTAGTTCCTGTGTCATAAAGGCTACCTTCACAGATAGGCGCTGATAGGCTGAATATAGCATTCAGCCACCTCACATCTTGCACTACCCCTTTAAGCGATCGCTCCCGCACGTTTGCTATCAACTCAAGCGCTGGCGAAGCCACAAAGCAAATAGAGGTAGAGCAAGTCGGTAGCCTTGTTCAGAACCGTAAATCAAGCCTTTGTGCTGCAATCCTGCGATCGCACCTTGCAGACTGCCTCCTCTGGACAGGTAATGCTTGTGAATGTAATCTCGACTTTGTGGCTTGTCAGTAGGGTCTAACGCCAGAGACTCCAACAGATGTGCCTGATTGGCTGGCAGCAGCATGAGTAATGATTCAAAAACCATCGACAAATCAGTTAGCAGTTCTTGAATCGCCTGCTCTACGTGTTCGTTGCGAATTAGCCCATCAGAAACTCGTACCGACTTGAGGCGTCGCACCAGTGCCGAAGCATCGCCTAAGTGTCCCTGTACCGCATTGACAAACAGTTCCAGCGCTTGCGATCGCGGATCGAAGGTCAGCCCTTCGCCATGCAAAACTGCCTGAACCCATGCAGCGACTACATCGTCGGATAAGGGAGCCAACTGCACGGTTGCCAAGCTATTGCCTGGTTCATCAGGATGAAGACTGGTTTCTGCGATCGTTGCCACCAACACATAACTCACCTGAGTCTGACGCTCGATCTCTTTCCTCAAAAATTTTTCCCACACCCCATTGCGATCCCAAGAGCGGATGTGGGGGAAGCTTTCCAAAATCAGCACCACCCGTTCGCCCGAAGATTCAGCTAACCTTTGCAGGAGATTAAGTAATCCCTCAAATGCTCCCCATTGCTGCTCTTGGCTTTCTGCGCGAACAGGTTTCAGCCTCTGTCTGCCACTTCCTTCGTCTCTCAGGACAAATAATTCAGGTGCCTTGCGTTCAATCCACTCTCGCATTAGAGCTTGAACCGTTGCACATTGAAACGTCTGGTCTATACTCTCGCACAGCAGTTGCACGAAGCGCTGACCATCGGTAACCCGGATGCAGTCAACCTCCAGGATTTTTACCCCAACTTCTTGAGCCGCCCGTCGTACCAGAGTCCGCCGTCCGCTTCCCGGCACTCCAACAATCAGCAAGTTGCCATCACGGGCTAGAACCTGTGTAATGCGTTGAAATTGCGCTTGCCGCCCGACCAATTGAAATGGTGCTGATAAATCCACAAAATTCACGGCTTTAGCGTCCCGCTCTGAAGTGTAGAAACCTTTCTGCGGCACGCCTTCACTAGTTGGCAAGCCGCCAACGGTATCGGTGGGCGAGTCAGGGCTGAGGTTAGGCATTGATTTACTACGAATCGATTCTCTCATCCGGCTATTGTGTGTTTCATCCTACCGATCGCAAGCTCAAACCAACACCTTGGTGTGGCATGAGTCTATCGTTTACCTCGACACTTTTCAATAGTGTTAAGGGTTTTTAGCACTATTAAAAAGTGCTATATATCTTTTAGCACCATTTGACAGATATTTACTCATAGGCAATTCCCGTGTTAGAAGCATTCGTCTTCGCAACAATATTCTGTGGATTTTTCGGCATCATCCTTAAAAAGAACCTGGTTATGAAGATCATCTCGATGGATGTCATGAGCACAGGAGTTATCGCCTATTACGTGCTGGTTGCATCACGAGATGGCTTATTCACACCCATTGTTTCAGACGGCGCAAATGCCGCTTACTCCGATCCGGTTCCCCAGGCGGTGATATTGACCGGGATTGTGATCGGCTTTTCGATTCAGTGCGTAATGCTGGTCGGTGTCATGAAGCTGGCACGCGATAATCCCACCCTGGAAACCAACGAGATCGAGAAGAGCAATACCCCATGAATACCATTACCCTTGCTTGGATCGCACTACCGTTTTTCTTGGGGTTCACCATTTATCTGTTCCCCAAACTTGACCGATACCTCGCACTGTTCACGGCATTTGCTTCGGCTGGATATGCGTTGCAACTATTTGTCGAAAAGTCGCCGCTGACACTAGAGTTACTCGATCATTTCGGCGTCACATTAATAGTCGATCAGTTAAGCGCCTACTTTATATTGACCAATGCGCTAGTAACAGCCGCAGTCATCCTCTACTGTTGGCACAGCGGTAAGACGGCTTTTTTTTATGCACAAGCCATTATTTTGCATGGCAGCATCAATGCCGCGTTCGCCTGTGCGGACTTTATCAGTTTATACGTGGCGTTAGAGGTCAGTGGGATTGCCGCGTTTCTCTTGATTGCCTATCCCCGCACCGATCGCTCGATTTGGGTGGCATTGCGTTATCTGTTTATCAGCAACACGGCTATGCTGTTTTATCTGATAGGTGCGGTATTAGCCTATCAGACCAATCATTCGTTTAGTTTTGCAGCTTTGCGCGGAGCACCACCGGAAGCGCTTGCCCTGATCTTTCTGGGACTCTTGGTTAAGGGGGGAATCTTTGTATCAGGATTGTGGTTACCGTTGACCCACTCCGAATCGGAGACGCCAGTGTCAGCGATGCTGTCGGGAGTTGTGGTCAAAGCTGGAGTTTATCCGCTAGTGCGTTGTGCGCTGATGGTGGAGGAGGTCGATCCACTCATCCGGATTTTCGGAGTTGGGACAGCGCTGCTGGGCGTGTTCTATGCCGTCTTTGAAAAGGATACCAAGCGGATGCTGGCGTTTCATACGGTTTCGCAGTTGGGCTTTGTCCTTGCTGCCCCAATCGTAGGTGGCTTTTATGCACTGACTCACGGACTGGTCAAATCGGCACTCTTCTTAATTGCAGGTGCTTTACCGAGCCGCAACTTCAAGGAGTTGCAACATCGGCCAATCAATACAATGGTCTGGATTGCTCTGGTCATCGCCAGCTTCTCGATCTCAGGCTTTCCCTTGTTGTCTGGCTTCGGGGCGAAGGTGTTGACGACGAAGAATCTTCTGCCCTGGCAAGCGATCGCCATGAACATTGCGGCTTTGGGAACGGCAATCTCATTTGCCAAATTCATATTCTTGCCCCATAAAGCAGACGGCGAGGAGGCAGTAAAGCCCGGTTTCTGGCCAGCGACGATTCTGCTGCTCGGTGGTCTGTTTATAGCAAACATTGCCTATTACGAGGCTTATACCCTTGCCAATATCGTGAAACCACTGGCAACCATCGGTCTTGGTTGGTTGGCGTATCTTTTGATTTTTAAACGATCTGTACTCAAGCTGCCCCGTGTTGTGGAGCAATTTGAGCATCTGATCGGTGGCATGAGTCTAATGTTGCTCCTTCTCTTCTGGATGGTAATGGCATGATTGGACATCTGAATCTGATATTGCGACTGGTCATCTGGTTTTTGCTCACCGCAAACCTGAGTGTGGCAAATATTATCATCGGCATAGCCGTCGCCCTCCTATTACCGGGACGCCCTAAAACCCCGGAAGCATTAAAAGATTGGCTACGTGTGCTGGGTGAGGTCATAGTGGCGATTCCCCAGGCGTATAGGGAGGCATTTGAAATCATCTTCCGTCCCCATAGTCACGAGGATGTGACGATGGAACGAGTCAAAGCCGGACGGACACCCGGACTCATCTTCCTAGATATATTTCTGATCACCTTTACGCCCAAGACCATTGTTTTGAAATACCACGAAGATGGCTGGTATGAAGTTCACTGGGTACGAAGGAGGAAAAAGGCATGAACTTGGTACTGATTGCAATGATTCTGGCTCTGCTCATACCCATGTACGAGGCTTGGCAGGATGAGAATATCTGGCAGAAGATGTTGGCATTTTCAAGTATCGCCACCAAAACATCAATCATGATTCTAGTCGTATCCGTCTTACGGGATGATTGGATGCTCGGTGTTACAGGGGTGATCATCCTGAGTGTGGGTAATGCCGGATTAATGTTGTTGGCACAAGTCCTTAAACGCATAAATGAACTATGATCAACGCGCTTAGTTATACCTTCATAGGTATAGGAATTTTTTTCTGGTTTTGGGGAACCTTTCCCCTAGTCGGTCACCGATCAGTATTATTCAAGCTGCATACTCTTTCGGTTGCAGATACGCTTGGGAGTATGCTCATCATCGTCGGACTGCTCCTGAAAATACCCAGTGAATGGCCCCTGCTCATCCTGGGCATTATCACCTTAGCAATCTGGAATACAGTGCTGGGGTATGTATTGGCATACTCTTCCAGCACAGGAGGGAACGATGAGTGATAGCTATATCTATGTCATAACTGCCCTGCTACCGTTGTCCGCGCTCATGCTGATACTTCAGACCAATCCCTACCATGCCCTGGTAATCCAGGGAATACTGGGAGCAGTAGCGGCATTGGTATTTGCGGTTTTCGGGGCGGCGGATGTTGCTTTGACGCAAGCATTGATGGGTACTCTGCTGGCGATTACGCTTTATGCGATCGCAGTGCGTTCATCGCTGGTAATGCGTCTGGGTGTACTCGAAGACGGGGCGATCAAGGCAGATGACGAAGGTCATTTTGAGCAACTGATGAATGACTTACGAACAATTTTTGGCAAACACTATATGCGTCTTGAGCTAGTCCCGTACACGAATACGCAGGCTTTGCACCGAGCGCTGATGGACAAAGAAATCCATGCGACCTGTGCCAGACCAGAGCACGATAATCAAGACTCCGTAGCAACTGAGGACGAACAGCAACTCTATCACACCACAACTAGGGTTCAACGCCTCTATGAGATCATGCGAACCGAACTTTCGTCACCAGCGACAAGCCTAACCTATATAAATACACCAGACTCAGGGGAGGAACATAAATGAAATGGGTTTACATTGCAGCAGGGATAGCGCTGTTCGTCAAATTTCTGATCATGCCCAATCCGGCACCCGACTTATCGTTCTCGATCGTCCAAGCGCTTGTACAAGATAGTGGAGTACCTAATGCAGTTACGGCTGTCATTCTCAGGAATCGGCTGTATGACACGATCTTTGAAGTGGTGGTATTTACGATCGCGGTAATGGGTGCAAAGTTTCTACTGGCTGATGAAAGACCATTCTGCACGATCTATCAGTTCACCGATCAACCCTCGATTGTTATGGCGCGTCTGGGAGCAACAATTGCCGCATTGGTGGGTATCGAACTGGCGATTCGGGGGCATCTGAGTCCGGGGGGTGGTTTTGCGGCTGGAGTTGCGGGCGGAACGGCGATCGGTCTTGTGGCGATTACCTCATCATCGGAGTGGATGCAGGACATCTACAAGCGCTGGCACGCTGCTATATGGGAAAAGGTTTCGGTTCTTATTTTCATTGTCCTGTCGGTTATCACTCTAGCCGGATTAGAATTACCGCACGGAGAGTTGGGCGCACTTTTTAGCGGCGGGGTTATCCCCCTACTCAACATCCTCGTCGCAGTAAAAGTCGCGTTAGGTTCTTGGGCGGCTATTTTGGTGTTTATTCATTATCGGGGATTGTTGTAAGAGATGGGAAGTTGGGGAATTATATTAGAGATTAAGCTCATCCCCCTATGCATTAATCGCATCTTTCTTAATATTTGGGAGAGCGATCGCTAACGCTCGATCAAACTCCCATTCCTCCATAAACTATTCTTAATACAATTGAGTTTTTTTCAAGAAAGACAAGTGGCAATTTGTCAAGACTGGTATAACTATTAATCTTGAAAACTTTGTTTCACAATGCTTTCAAGCTTATTAAAAAAGCTCTAATTAATGCCTAGCATAAATAATGGGGGATTTCACACCATTAGTCATCACCCAGTACACCGCTCTCTATACAGTGAATCAGCAACCGATAGGTTGGTCGCTCTAATCTATGGAAAAGCTAAGAATTTCCAATGAAAAATTGACTGTTCTCTTGGTTAAGAAATGACTATTCATACGCAAATTAACGTATATTAAAAAAATCTTAAAGAATTAAATCACCCAAAAATTTGGAATCTCTGAGGACGTGGAGGCAGATTGTCATTTAAATCTGCTCTATTGTGCTACGGCTGATTCCGTTGGCAAGGCAAAACTTCTCCTTGCGATCGCTCAATAGTTCAAAGTCGATACTGTCCTACTATTCTGTCTGTCACTTTTCCATGTCAATTACTAATCGTATTCGTTTTAACAATGTGCGAGGTGACATCTTCGGAGGTGTCACGGCTGCCATTGTCTCATTACCCCTTGCCCTAGCTTTCGGGGTTGCTTCCGGAGTCGGACCCATCGGTGGTCTGTATGGTGCTATTTGCGTCGGTTTCTTTGCGGCGTTATTTGGTGGTACTCCTACGCTGATTTCTGAACCCACTGGCCCCATGACTGTGTTGTAGGGGTGAAGCGCCTCACTCTTACTCTCTTTAACTCTTTAAAGTTCCTTTAGTTCATTTATTGCAATACTCCTCATCAGAGGAGAAGGAGGTATTCGTGGATTTTTTGTCCTTGTTCTTAATGGACTTCGTTAAGCAGTTGCAGTCCCCAACACTCGGGTTTTTGATTGGTGGTATGGTCATTGCCGCCCTTGGTAGCGAATTGGTAATTCCAGAAGCGATTAATCAGATCATCGTCTTCATGCTGCTCATGAAAATCGGTCTGACCGGTGGTCAGGCGATCCGCAATTCCAACCTGACGGAGATGGTGATACCCGCAGCGTCTGCTGTAGCAGTAGGGGTTCTTGTTGTATTCATCGCGCGCTATACGTTGGCCAAGCTGCCGAAGGTCAACACCGTGGATGCGATTGCGACCGGGGGATTGTTTGGTGCTGTGAGTGGCTCTACCATGGCTGCAGCCCTGACACTACTGGAAGAACAAAACATGCCATACGAGGCATGGGCTGCCGCACTCTATCCCTTCATGGATATCCCAGCGCTCGTAACGGCGATTGTGGTGGCAAACATTTATCTCAGCAAGAAGAAGCGTAGTGCAGCAGGCGAGTCTCTCAGCAAGCAGACCGTTGCAGCAGGCGATTATCCCAGCAGCCGGCAAGAGTATCTCAGCAAGCAGCAGCCTGCGGATAATCGGGTCAAAATATGGCCGATCGTGCAGGAAAGCCTCCAGGGTCCTGCCCTATCGGCAATGTTGCTCGGCATTGCTCTTGGCCTGTTCACCCAGCCGGAAAGTGTCTATAAAAGCTTCTACGACCCCCTCTTCCGCGGCTTGCTTTCGATCTTGATGCTGGTCATGGGTATGGAGGCTTGGTCAAGACTTGGCGAACTGCGCAAGGTAGCCCAGTGGTACGTCGTGTATAGCGTAGTGGGACCGCTGGTGCATGGGTTCATCGCCTTCGGTCTCGGCATGATTGCCCACTACACCACAGGATTCAGCCTGGGCGGTGTTGTGATCCTCGCTGTTATTGCCTCCTCCAGTTCAGACATCTCCGGTCCGCCCACGTTGCGAGCCGGGATTCCGTCGGCCAATCCCTCTGCATACATCGGCGCATCCACAGCCATCGGTACACCCATTGCGATCGGCTTGGGAATACCGCTCTTCCTCGGACTTGCCCAGGCGATAGGTGGCGGCTAATCCCAGATGGGTCGCGGTCTGTCGGCGCTCCCTTGACCCGGCAGACCAAGCGACTCAATATATAAGATCAATTACGGTAAGGAGGTAACCAACATGGCTAAGCCAGCCAAAAAGCTTGTCATCGTCACGGAAAAGATTCTGCTGAAAAAGATCGCCAATATCATCGAAGAATCCGGGGCAACCGGTTATACGGTTCTGGAAACCGGTGGTAAAGGCAGTCGCAACGTGCGCTCGTCGGGACAACCCAGCGTTTCTGACACCAATGCGAATATAAAATTCGAGGTGATCACCCCGGATCGGGATATGGCCGAGAATATTGCGGATCAGGTCGCAATAAAATTTTTCCTCGATTTTGCGGGCATGATCTATATCTGTGACGCGGAGGTACTGTACGGGCACAGTTTCTGTGGACCAGACGGCTGTTGAATCGAGACGACACAGACCTAAAAAGCCGGGGCATGATCCCGGCGTTTTGGTGGCCGTTACTCAAAACGTTAGTCGATTTAGATTATGCCCAAATTGTTTGGTATCTCTGGCTCCCTTCGTCCTAAAATCTATCGCATTTTACTCGCCATGATTGTACACAAACCCGTTCCAGAACGTCCTGGACGCTGTGAACCGAGAGTCAGAAAGCGCCGACAATCAAGCTTATCCTCTCATGCAGCAGCCTCGTTCTTTCCTACGTCAGCAGATGGCGATCGCTTGATTAAATTGGAGCGCATACGGCAACAGCCCAATTGCGATTTCGGGTAGGGCTGATTGCTGGCGATCGCGTAGCGTGCCGTAAGCAATCGGTTGCCTCTAATTCAAATCAGGTTTAAATCGTTTTTACCACCACAACCTAATCATGTTTTTGAACCCTACAATTACAGCTTTAAGTTCTGGGATGGCATCCCTAGTTTCTCCCATGCCCTTGTTGGCAACGGTCGAGGCAGAAAATTCACCGATTGTTCTGGCGGGAGTTCTGCTGAGTTTAGTAGTGATTTATCTCGCCAGCAAACTTGGCGCAGAAGCGGCTAGACGATTTGATTTGCCACCCGTTCTGGGTGAACTGGTGGCAGGGGTAATTGTCGGGGTATCTGCTTTACACCTGATCATCTTTCCCGAAAGTGGACTTTCCGCCTCAGACTCAGCGGTTATGACCGTGCTGCAATGGATTAATCATCTGTCTCCCGCAGCCCTCACGAGTGTATTTGAGTCCCAAAGTGAAGTCATTTCAGTGCTGGCTGAATTGGGCGTGATTATTCTGCTATTTGAAATTGGTCTGGAATCGGATCTCAGACAACTCAAAGAAGTGGGTACTCAAGCTGTGATTGTCGCCTGTGTGGGGGTGGCAGTTCCCTTTGCCGCTGGTACCGTTGGCTTGATGATGTTATTCCATGTTGCCGCGATTCCAGCAATTTTTGCGGGGGCGGCATTGACGGCAACCAGTATCGGGATTACATCCAAAGTGTTGTCTGAAATAGGACAGCTTAAATCCAAAGAAGGTCAGATCATTGTTGGTGCTGCGGTTATTGATGATGTACTGGGAATCATTGTCCTGGCTGTTGTCGCCAGTTTAGCTAAAACGGGTGAGATTGATGTTGCGAATGTCATCTACCTGATTGTGAGTGCAACAGCGTTTCTGATTGGTTCCATTCTGTTGGGTGGCATCTTCAACAAAACCTTCGTTGCGATTGTGGAGAAACTCAAAACCCGTGGCAACGTGGTCATGCCAGCATTTATCTTTGCCTTCTTCATGGCATTTCTGGGCAACGCGATTCATTTAGAAGCAATTTTGGGTGCTTTTGCCGCTGGCTTGGTTCTGGATGAAACCGATGCCCGCAATGAGTTGGATGAACTTGTGAAGCCGATCGCCGATTTACTAGTGCCCATCTTCTTTGTGACTGTAGGAGCGCGGGCTGATCTGGGTGTGTTAAATCCGACGGTGCCTGAGAATCGTGCTGGACTTTTGATTGCCGCATTTTTGATGGTGGTTGCCATTGTCGGCAAGGTCGTGACGGGTTGGGCGGTGTTTGGTCAGCCCGGAATTAATCGACTTGCGATCGGGGTTGGCATGGTTCCACGGGGTGAAGTCGGGTTAGTGTTTGCCGGAATCGGTTCTGCAAGTGGGGTTCTGGATAAGCCGTTGGAGGTATCGATTATTGTCATGGTGATTCTGACCACATTTCTGGCACCGCCGTTTCTGCGGATCGCTTTTGGTCAACCTGTGGAACCCCCAACTACAGGAGAACCTTCGAGCGAACAACCCCTTGTAGTGGGTAAATCTTAGCCTACACCGTGAGGTTGCTGGGGGCGATCGATTTACCATGAACACCACAGATTGCGATCGCCCCACTATCAACCTCTTGCCTACTGCCTTATCAGTAATGTCACGTTTACTTAACCCTGAATACCAACCCTTGAAGTGTTGAAGCAATACATCAAACATCAAAGCCGCCGTTTCAGGGCGGGGCTTGAATCCCATTAATTTCGGTCACCGTTTATCAACCGAGTTTTTCATACTGTTTTATTGACTCTTAGCCAGTAGTTGACCGACTTTGCATCCGCTCCAACAAGTTGTTAGCTTATGTTCAAGCTAATCAACTACTTAAAGAGTGGAACAATCCAAGCAGCAGTTAGGCTCATCAACACGATAATCTCTAAAACTTTGATGGGAAAAGACAGTTTCCGCCACTCTTTAGCCAAAGTCGGTCGCCAACCATACCACCATTGAAGAATATTTTCGCGCCACAAAGCGGGACTATCTTTAGGGCGGAACTGGTAACTTAAGATTGACAAGAGAAGGGGAATTCCTCCTACCTTGGCACTCATTAAGAGATGCAAGGCGATACAGACAACCATTACCACCCAGGAAATGAGGTGAGCATAATACCAACCATGATTAAGCTCTCCCTTAGGTAACCAATTTTCATCCATCATCTTGCCAGAGAAAACGGCAAAAGTCAGTGCCAAGATAGCAAGCGTGTTAATTAGTCGATGCAGCGTGTACCACCATATAGGTTTACCCAACTGTCCAAGTTTTGCCACAAAATCCTGCTGGATAAGTCTTTTGTGTCCACGATGGAAAGCGTATAAAGCAAATAGAGGGAATATAAGTAAGGCATATAGCCCAAATGTGCCATGAATTCCTTCTATTTCCTTTAACTCAGGCAAGGGAATTCTTCCCCATCGTCCGTCGTAGACATCGTATGTCCAGAATGCGGTCAAAATCGCAGCAATTACGAAAAGACCAGTCAACCCATGCAGAATACGAAGCAGAAAAGGTTGATATGCGAGAGAGGGTTTTGCAGGCATGTTCAGAAAGTTACTGAAATCTTCCATACATCTTCCACTCATTAAATTGTCTCACCCTGAGATCGCCCTATCCAAAAAATCCAAAACCTATCAATTTAGATAGTGGTTGACGGATGCTTGGCACAGTTGTAGAGAGCGCGATCGCCAATATCGCAGCAGCGTTGCTGCGATATTGGCGATCGCCTATTTTCCCTAGTCGTGATGCTCCCGTAGTGAAAAACCCCTTGAGGTCATCGGTGATTGATGTACAGAGAAAGGCAGAGGGCAGGAGGCAGAAGGCAGAAGGCAGAAGGGAATAAAAAAGGGGAAAGCTTTAGTAGCAATAGGGTTTCAGACACTTTTGGGAAGATGTCGAATATTTAATTTATGGAGCAATAACCGATGGGTTGGTTGCTCTAATCTAGGGAAACGCTAAGAATTTTCAATGAAAAATTGACTGTTCTCTTGATTAGAGAGTGAGTATTCATACGCATATAAATGTATATTAAAAAAATATTAAAGTATTCAAATCATTCAAAAGTTTGGAATTTCTGAGGGCACAGAGGCAGATTGTCATTTAAATCTGCTCTATTGTGCTAGAGCAGATTTCTTTGAAAAGGCAGAAGTTTTGCCTTGCGATCGCTCAATCGTTCAAAGCCAGGACTGTCCTACTATTCTGTCTGTCACTGTTCCATGTCAATTACTAATCGTATTAGTTTTAACAACCTGCGAGGCGATATCTTTGGAGGTGTTACGGCTGCCATTGTCTCGTTACCCCTTGCCCTAGCTTTCGGGGTTGCCTCCGGGGTCGGACCAATCGGTGGTCTGTATGGTGCCGTTTGCGTCGGTTTCTTTGCGGCGTTATTTGGCGGTACTCCCACGCTGATTTCTGAACCAACTGGACCCATGACCGTGGTAATGACCGCGATTGTGGCAGGACTCACAGCCAGCAATCCAGAAAATGGTTTGGCGATGGCATTTACCGTTGTCATGCTGGCAGGGCTATTTCAAATCATCTTTGGCATTTTCAAGTTAGGGAAGTACGTTACCCTAATGCCCTACAGCGTCATTTCCGGCTTTATGTCAGGGATTGGCGTGATTTTGATTATTCTGCAAATTGCGCCGTTTTTGGGCCAAGCCCCACCTAAAGGGGGTGTTCTGGGCACAGTCGGAGCAATTCCGCAATTGCTGGCGAATATCAATCCGGCGGAGGCAATTCTGGGTGCTGTGACGCTGGCGCTCATTTTCCTGATGCCCAAAAAGCTGAAGCGTTTAGTTCCCCCACAATTAGTCGCGCTGATTGTCGGGACGGTGATTTCCTTAACGGTATTTCAAGGAGCAGATATTCGGCGCATTGGCGAAATTCCTGTAGGTCTACCTCCGTTATACGTCCCAACCTTTACACCCGGTCAACTGACGGTGATGTTTGTGGATGGGGTGATGTTGGGGATGTTGGGTTGTATCGATACCTTGCTCACAGCCGTAATCGCGGATAGTCTAACCCGGACTGAGCATAAGTCTGATAAAGAGTTGATTGGTCAGGGCATCGGCAACATTGTTTCTGGAATCTGCGGTGGCTTGCCGGGTGCGGGTGCAACAATGGGGACGGTCGTCAATATCCAAACAGGTGCAACCTCGGCGTTATCAGGTTTAACACGGGCGCTGGTGCTGTTGGTGGTAGTTTTGGGTGCTGCCAGACTTACCGAACCGATTCCGATGGCAGTGTTAGCGGGTATTGCCCTTAAGGTAGGGATTGATATTCTCGACTGGAGCTTCCTGAAGCGATCGCACCAAGTGTCTGTCAGGGGTTCCCTGATTATGTACGGGGTGTTGCTCTTGACGGTGTTTGTGGATCTGATCGTGGCAGTGGGTGTTGGTGTGTTTATTGCCAATATCCTCACCATTGAACGGTTGAGCAATTTGCAATCCAAGGAAGTCAAGCTGATTACCGATACGGATGACGACGTGCGGTTGAGCGCTGAGCAGAAGCAACTACTGGATAAAGGCAACGGGCGCGTCTTGCTGTTTTACCTGAGTGGTCCGATGATTTTTGGCTTGTCGAAGGCGATCGCACGCGAACACAATGCCATGAAGGAAGCCGATGCGTTGGTGATGGATCTAAGTGATGTACCCTTGCTGGGGGTAACGGCTTCACTGGCGATCGAAAATGCGATTCGCGATGCCCACGATAAGGGGTTACAGGTCTATATCGTCGGTGCCAGTGAGAAAATTCAGGGTCGCTTGCAAAAGTTAGGACTGTTTGATCTGGTGACCTCAGACCATATTCTAAGCGATCGCACCGAAGCCCTGCGTCAAGCAGTTGACCTGGTTTACAGCAAAGAGGCAATCGCCTAAGCCGCCTCATTGCAGGTTCTATGCATCGAGGCAACCTAATGCGTCAGAAAACTGGCTGGCGATCGCCAGGTTCTCCCCGCAAGCCTTGAATAGACCTCTTGCAAAAGTCGATTTTCGCCCCTTTAGTCCCTCAATTCTAGGCGAAACCTGAATTCAAAGTTTCTCAATTTTGGAGATTTAGGAAGCATTCTAGGATTTATGCAAGAGGTCTAATATCAAATAGAAAAAAGGTTAAGCTAAAGCGCTCAGACTTCTCTTTAGTCGGAACAAATCTAAACTCGTCAATTTATAAGAAGACTGGTATAAAACGATCGCTTACAAATCTAAAAAATAGCAACAAAATTTAAGTAAAATAATAAGTTAGATTTTTTGGCAAATTTTAGCTGAGTATAAATAAATGCCTGATATTGTTGATATTGCGGTTAGCGCGGGTTCTTTCGAGACTCTAGTAACTGCTGTCAAAGCGGCTGGATTAGTGGAGACGCTGAAAAGTCCCGGCCCTTTTACTGTATTTGCACCGAATGACGAGGCCTTTGCCAAACTCCCGCCGGGAACGATTCAAACCCTCGTGCAGAACATTCCGCAGCTAACCCGAATCTTGAAGTATCACGTCGTCTCTGGCAAGTTAACAAAAGCCGATTTGGAAAAAGTGGACTCAGTTATCTCTGTTGAAGGTTCACCGATAAGGATTGATACCTCTGATGGTTTTGAGGTAAAAAATGCCACTGTTCTAGCCGCAGATATCGAAGCCGATAACGGTGTCATCCACGTTATTGACACAGTAATTCTGATGGGATGAGTGAACCTTGTTGGTAAGACAAGTTGCCCCAAGTTGCTGAACTGCTATTTGGCACTAACACAGATCGGGGCTGTAGAGAAATTCTCGCGCGATCGCTTTTAGCGCTACCGTAGGTAATCGCACTTGCTAATCCAGCAAACAGGGAAAGCACGATCAGCTTCGCTGGTGCCAAAGGCGATCGCAAGCTTTAACCCGATCAATTAGGCAAGATGAAGGATGTTCATACTACTCCCTCATTGCGAGGGTTTGGAGGCTTTGGTCCCCGTAGTGGTATTTCTACAATTACACACGGTTCTAAGTCTTTCTCGGATTGGCTTGTGTTGCTCTCGACTTCTTGGTCTTCCGGCTCCTCTCCACCCAGCATAATTTCTGGATCTTTCCAGTCACAAACCATACAAAAGGTCAGTTTCCACTTATCGCCATCATCGTCACGCACGTAATCTAATCCCAATTTATAAGACTGGCATTGCGGACATCGCTCTGGAATACCCCGCTCAAAACGGAGAATCGACATTGTAAAAGCTGATAAAACGTGTTCCGTGGCATCAAGCGTGAACTCAGCGTCGAAGCGCGTCGCCTTCGTGGCGTGGGTTAACCAATTTGCTAGTTGCCATAATGTTGTATTTTCCTCTGTATAAGTAGGTCAAGTCGCCACCATTAATTTTGCCTTTATCGAAAACGGCTATTCCAAGACCGAGGTCTCCTAAATTTGAGCTGAACTTAACTGAGTAAATACCTGAAAGCATGAGTAAATATCGTAAATCTATCAGTGTCTATCGCAGCATAGCTTAGCGCTTCAGTTATCGACAACGTTAACACTAACACCCCTCTAAAAAAATAAGCCCCCGCTAAAAAGGAGGGCTGAAAAAATTTACCTTCCCTACCTATAATCCGGCGTCTGAATAGCTCCCAAACGAGCCGCATTACGCATCCCATATTCGGGGCGACAGAAGCGGTCTAATTGCGCTTCAAAAAATTCTCGATTTGCTTGCAAGTGCTTCGGATTCGGGTCATCTAACGGATACAGAAGCGCAGTCCGCAACGCTTGAAACACCCCTGAGGTAACGCAGTACATCGAACGCTGGAACGTTACCGCAATTTGGTTGAGGATATCATCATCGCTGCGGCAACGATCTTTGTAGAAGTCCTTGAGATAGGGAGGCAGGAAATGGTACATATCCTGCATTAGCAGTGTCGGTGGGATACCTGCTGTACCAACTGGGAATTTATCAGCATAGAGAACTCCATAGTGGAAGTCTTTCTGATCGTCGGGAACTTCCCCAGCTTGAGCATTGTAGGATTTTGTTCCTCTAAATGGAGCGGTGCGATAGAAAACAGCTTCTACATAGGGAAGCGCTGCTTCGTACAACCAAGTGAAACCCTTTGATTTGGGGATGATTTCGTAGCATTCACCCCGGATGTAGACGTGGTGGTAGATGGGACGACCTGCGATCGCAAAAATCCCATTTACAATAAAATTCATCGCCTCCGGAACCGTTGTAATTTTCCCCTCATCGTAGAGGTCAGAAATTTCAAAGAAAACTGGAGCCATGATTTCCCAAAATAGCCCCAAATTGCTGTAATAAGATGCCTGACGGCACTGCTCCAAAAACATCTCTGGGAACATTTTATGGAGTCCCAACATTAAAGGATTGCCCTTAAAGTAAGCCTTAATTGCTCTATCTGCGTTGGCTTTGTATTCTTCAGAATCTAAGTAGGGGTCAAATTGGTTAACTGGCGCGTACATATTACGATGCCAAAGCATCGCCCGCATACAGGCTTCAGCGAACTCCATATTAATCCGGTCATGCCACAAGTGATGGAGTAACTTGGGCATTTTGCCTGTTTCCCCCTTCTCGATAAACTCCAAAAGTTCGGGATGGGCAGTCGCTTCTCCTCGCCAAATCCGCAAGTCGGCATCGTCGCCAGCGTAATGATTGTGCAGATCTAAATACTCTTTGGGGAGGAAGTATTTAAAGAAGGGGAGGGGATTTAAAAAGACACGTTCGGCAATATAAAGCAAGTCGCGCCAGTAGAAATCCATTGGCACAGCATACGCTTTCCAAATGCCGACAATTTGCATTAGATTTTCCGGCGTATCCGGTATCATTGCACCACCAGCTTCTAAGCGGTGAATGACATCAGCAAATTCATGTCTAGAAGGAGGCAATTTAGGTTTATTTGGTTCACTTGCAGTAGATTTATCTAAAGTTGTGGTCATGGTCTTAATTTCTTTTGCTTAGAATGATGATTTTGCTGGTTACCCATCTCTATTGAAAATAGGGAGTAGGTGCTAGGTGGTAGGGGAGAGGAATTTTCATTCTTTGTTGTGAAGGTAATTCATGGCGAGTCTTGCACCTATTACTTTCAACCGCCGAGGGATTGATTAGGACTTTAGCTATTAGCCAGGGAATTACTTCCCTGGCGGAACTTGCTATTTGTTAGTTGCCACGTTTGGCTGAGAGTTAACGGCTACTTGCTGCTTACCTTCAGTTGAAGCCGCCGTAATAATTGCTGTGGTAGTCGGCTCCATCCAGCGCACTAACCAAGTAGGTTGTATCCCCAAGAAGAAGATGAGAGCAGCTAAAACAAAAGCAGGGGCTTTTTCAGCGAACAGGACTTTGGGATAGTACGATGTTTTGTTGTCAAGCTTGCCAAAACAGGTGCGGTTGAGGAGAATCACGAAGTAAACGGCGGTTAAGCCAGATGCAAAGATACACAACAGCGTTTGCCACGGGAAAACCGGATAAGTGCCTTGGAACACCATAAATTCAGCAATAAAGCCGACTAAACCAGGAATTCCAGCGCTAGCCATTCCACTCAAAATTAGGAGAGCGCTCACTAAGGGCAAACCGCGCATGGGATTCATCAAACCATTGAGAACATCCAAGTCGCGGGTGCCAACTTTGACTTCGATAATACCTACGAGATAAAACAGAATTGCCAGGATTAAACCGTGACTCACCATCTGGGAAACAGCACCCAAGAGGCTCAAGGGCGTAAGTGCGGCGGCGGCGACAACGATGTAGCCCATGTGACCGATAGAGCTATAAGCTACCATGCGCTTGATGTCTTTTTGCGCGATCGCACTCAGCCCCCCATACAAGACGCTCACTACGCCGATAATCGATAGTCCCGGAGCCACAAATGCCCAAGTTTCAGGAAATAACTGCAAACCAAACCGGACCAAACCATAGGTTCCCAACTTGGCAACCATGCCACCCAAAATAATTGCTACTACTGGAGAAGCTTCAACATAAGCATCTGGCATCCAGGTATGCAAAGGAACCAAAGGGATTTTGATACCAAACCCTACCAATATCGCGGTCAAGAGAACAAGCTGAGTAGTTAAGGATAACCCTTGAGTTTTAATTGCGTCATAGTCAAAGCTGGTGGAGTTGGAAAGCCAAGTTATCCCCAGGAATGCGCCTAGAATCAGAATCCCCGATACTGCTGTATAGATGAGGAACTTCATCGCTGCATATTCGCGCTTCTCACCTCCCCAAATGGCAATCAATAGGTAAAGGGGAATTAAGATTACTTCGTAGAACAGGATGAACAGCAGTAAATTTTGGGCGAGAAACGCTCCTGCAACACCAGCATTAACGAGCAGAATTAGAGCATATTTGAGGCGAGGTCGATCGACCTCAAGCCTAGCGCTAAAGATAACGATTAACGTCAGCAGGCTGCTTAGAGCTAGTAAGGGAAAGGATAACCCATCAACACCTAGTTTATAGGTCAAGCCAATTTGGGGAATCCAGGGTACATACTCTTGAAACTGAATTCCTGAATTGGTTATGTCAAATTGAAAACCAAGCCAGAGAGTGACAAGTAAGATAGCTGCTGCGATCGCAATAGCGATAGAACGTATCCGCGTACCTGCTACATTTCTGGGCAAAAGCCCGATGATAGCAGCACCTAATAGAGGTAACCAAATTAGGGTACTTAGCATAGAAAAGTCACGCATTCAAAAGTCGAAAGTTTAATAGAGTTGAAGGTTGAAAATTGAGAGGGCAATTTGATAACTACTAAGCCGCTAACTTGAAAATAAGGCAGAAGGCAAAGGGCAGAAGGAGTAATGATTTTATCCCTTCGTTGCGAGTTCGCGTTCATGGCAGTCTGTCTTGAAAATAGGGGTCAGGGGAAAGCGTTTTTTATCGTAATGTTCGTGAGTACTCTTCTCATAGCGCCTAACTTGCTAACGTTCAATCGGCTAACCTTCAAATCGTTAGCCACCACTGATTAGGGTAAGGTGAGACAAAAAAGGCCAGCTCACTACAATCCCAAAAAACACTATTCCCGATAGAATCGTTAGGGCATAAAACTGGGTCTGACCGGAAACATTGTACTTTAAGCTCTGTCCGCTGAAGACGGTTAATATCCCTACTAAATTGACTGCGCCGTCAACGATATAGCGGTCAGCCCAGGAAATACCCCTGGAGACTAGGTCAACTACAAATACAATCGTCAAGCGGTAAAGTTTCTCGGTGTAAAAGTCGTAGGCAAAGAGGTCTTGCAGGGACTTGCTGCCAAAGCGCACGGGTTTGGCAAAGCCGTTGTTGAGATAAATGAATGACCCAAGACTGCAACCCACTGCACTAGACAAAACTAGCAAACCAGCGACCGTTGTATTCAAGGTTGACCAGTCTGGTATCAGTTGCCATTGCAGGAGGATGAGCGGAACATGGAGGGTGAAGCCCATTAAGAGCATCATAGGTAAAATCATCGGCCAGTGAACTTCGGGCGAGCGTTCGCTCATTGGCTTGGGTTTGCCGCCAAACACTAAGCCGAATACGCGGGTTAAGCTAAAGGTCGCTAGACCATTCACCAGTAGCAATAGTCCTAGCAACCAGGGGTAAGTGTTAGAAAGATGGTCGCCTACTTGCAATAAAGCAAAGAAACCACCCAGAGGAGGTACTGCCACTAAGCCCGTAGCGCCGACGATATAGGCGAATGCCGAAGCCGGTCTTTTAGCCCACAGCCCCCCTAACTTGGTAACATCTTGGGTGATGCTGTTCCAGACAATAGCACCGACGCTCATGACCAGCAGAGCCATTGCTACGGCATAGGTCAACATTAACGTTAGCGCTGTTTGGGCTTGACCAGTGCCGACGGCGATAAACACCAAACCCATGTAAGCGCTAACCAGATAAGACAGGGTACGTTTGATGTCAATTTGCGCGATCGCAACCATCGTACCGCCCAACGCTGTCACGGCACCAATAAATAATGTGGCTGATGCCGCCAAGGGAGAAAGCGCGATAACGGGTTCAATCTTAATGAGTACCCAAGCACCCATGCAGACAACCACTGCGTTCCGCAAAATCGTGCTGGGAACTGGCCCTTCCATCGCTAAATCCAGCCACAGATGGAGAGGAAACTGGGCACATTTGCCCATCGGTCCTGCAATTAAAGCCAAACCTAATAGCGCCGCAACTTTTGGGTCTACGTTTGCCGTACTTGCCCATTCGGCGAGTTCCGAAAAATTCCAGGTTCCTGCTAAGGGATAGATAGCAATAACCCCCATCAGCAGAAATAAATCGCCCACCCGCTTGGTTAAGAACGCATCTCTAGCACCTGTAACCACCAAAGACTGATTGAACCAAAACCCGACTAAGAGGTAAGTTCCGAGGGTGAGGATTTCCAGAATAATGTAGCTGAAAAACAAGGAGTTGCAGAGGGCAAGCGCACACATCCCAGCTTCAAATAATGCCAGTAGCGCATAGAAGCGTGCCCAACCCCAATCCATCTCCATGTAACCAATAGCGTAGATTTGTGCCAGCAGGTTTATCCCTGTAATGACTAGGGTCGCGCCAATGGTAATCGAAGAAAATTCCAAGGGAATGGTCAGATCGAGATCGACAACTTGAAGCCAAGGAATTAGTATTTCTTGTGCGGGTTGATTCCAAGTCGCTGGTAAAGCAATTAAACCGTGCAAGAATGCGACGAGGGTCATTAATGCATTGATGTAACCGGCTGGTCTAGGTCCCGTGCGACGGATAATGCTAGGAGACCAAGGTATCGCTAAAATTGAACCAATTAGCGCATAGCAAGGTATCAACCAAGCCGTTTCGAGGAAGAATTGAGCCATCAACCTTACCTTTTAGGATGGAGAAATTCTGAAATTTGTGAAAGCAATACTAAGCCTACCCTGTTGTTCCCAGGACTCGCGAACGCACTGACTTAACTTTTTTTTAAGCTTTATTACCTCAGTGTAATGGTTACCTGACAAAAAAAGAAGGATTAAATTAAATAATTCAATAATGATGGCTGTAAATTCTGCTTATATAATGAAAATTAATAACAACTATTGATTTTTATCCCTATATGTGTTTATCTTTCTCTGGCAATAGGGTGCTCGATTCTCTATTAGCATTAGGAAGAATTTTTGCCTAAAAAAGTCTACTGCTCGTGCCTGTATATCCAAAGGAAATCGAAAAATCTGGATATATAGAAATTACTAGGTTTAATCAGTACGACTATCTAAATGTTAAATTTCTCGATAAACAATAGACCTATGAATAGGAAAATTGCCTTAGCTTGGTACAGCGCAGCATCAGCTACTCGGTAAAGTTCTTGTAGGTCAGTACCATCCTGAGAGTACTCAGCCACCCCTGCACTGAAGGTAACCTGAAAAGTCTGATTCTTAGCATTCGTAACTCCTGCTGATGCCAGGAACGCGATCGCCAAAATATTGCCGATATAAATCGCAGCTGAGTGTGACTCGATTTCCTTGCAGATTGACTAGCCCCATCCTCTGCAATTTATTATCCTAGTTTTTCAAGTACACAGATTGAGCTAACTTTGCTGGCTCAAGGTGTTAACGAGGTTGCTTCACAGGTAGACGAATCTTGTCAACTGAAACTGTAGGTGTTGGTTTTTCTGGAGGGCTATGGCAAAAGAGGTAATACCGAATCCGGGTTAGCTACCCCTTTTTCTGCAACCCATAAAAGTATATAGAGACGTACCCTTCGGGAACAGCTTCGCCGAACTGGTGGAACGTCTCTACGACTAGAATCCCAAAAGGGGATATGGAATCGAATTTAGTTTGAACAGTAGTAGGGTACGTTAAATAACGCACCCTACAAGTAGATTTGCTGCGTAAGCCCTGCATCTATAGAACAACAGCACAACACCCGCGTCAGCTAAAACTAAAAGCCAATGCCGTTAAGCGACTGCGGCAACAGCCTCCTGTCCATGTCTCCGCATTAGCTCCATCAGTTCATCTCGGTAGTCATGGAATATGGAGTGGCGCTTAACAGTGTGGCTGCGTTCAGGCAGGTGGATCGACATTTCCTTTCTAACTGTGCCGGGACGTGCCCCTAGAGCATAAATCCGATTGGAGAGAAAGACAGCTTCTTCCACATCATGGGTAATCATGAAGATCGTGACATTGGTGCGCCGCCAAAGATCAAGGATAAATTCGTGCATCGACTCTTTGGTGTGGATGTCCAATGCGCCGAAGGGTTCATCCATCAACAGCACTTTGGGTTCTGAGGCAAGAGCACGAGCGATCGCAACCCGTTGCTTCATCCCGCCTGATAATTCCTTCGGCAAGGACTTAGCAAACTTTGTTAAGCCGACGACATTTAAATAGTAGCTGGCTTGTTCACGTCGCTGCTTCTTCGGCACGCCCTGAAGTTTGAGTCCAAACTCAGTATTTGCCTGGACACTCATCCACGGGTAGAGTGTGTAGTGCTGAAACACCATACCGCGATCGGGTCCAGGGCCAGTGACAAGCTCGTTATCAATTCTGACTTCTCCAGATGTGGGGCTATCCAGTCCGGCAATCTGCCGTAGCAGCGTAGATTTACCCGAACCCGATGCTCCTACGGCACAGATAAATTCACCTTGCTCGATTGCCATATCAATGTCTTTTAGGACAACTAAATTTCCTTGCTTCGTTGGGAAGTGCTTGTTTAGGTTGTTAATTTGTAGAAACATTTTGTTAAATCTCCAGATAGGGAATTGGGAATTGGGAATTGGGGATTAGGAGCAACTCAAATGGATACCTGGTTAGCGCTTTTGATTGGCCCACTTACAAGAGACTCGTAGGAAGTATTGGAATAATAGGTCGAAGGCAAGCCCGATCACCCCGATGACAATCAACCCCACAAAAATTTCATCAGTTCTTAGGAATCGACCTGCTACACTAATCCGACGACCTAAGCCTTCTGATGCGGCAATTAGTTCTGAGACGATTACCAATTGCCATGCAGCAGCGAGGTTAATCCGGCAGGCATCGATGATTCCAGGCAAAACGTGGGGGAGAATCACTTGAGTTAGAGTTGCCCAGCGATTTCCTCCCAGCATGTAGGTGGCTTCAATCAGTTCTTTTGGCACAAACTTCACGGTATCCATCACCATCAACGAGTTGAAGAAAAAGACTCCGATGAAGATGAGGGTAATTTTTGGTTCCTCGCCGATGCCCAGATACAGAATTAGTAGAGGGATGAAGGCGGGTGCAGGCATATACCGTACCAAGCCGAAGAGCGGTTCGAGTAAGGCGCGAATACTTGCAAAACTGCCCATCAGCACACCAACCGGAATGGAAAGGAGTGCAGCCAACAGAAAGCCAACACCGACTCGCCATAAACTCGCCACTGTATCTTTTAGGAGTTCGCGGGTACTCCACAGCCGTACAAAGGCTTCCCACACCTTAGCGGGTGAGGGCAAAAATTTGGGGTCTATAGTGCCGAATGTTGTTACCAACCACCACAGCAGCAGTGGCAATGCGATCGAGGTGACAATTAATGCTGTATTAAGGGGTCTGGGAATGTCTTCCGCGAGTCGCCAGAAAACAGTAGGATGTAAACTCTTAGGCTTGATAAACTCTTGAATCGATCGAGGGCTGCTGCTTTGGCTCATGGTTCAATTTCAGGATGACTGGGAAAGCAATATATGAGGTTGGTTGTTAGCTCTTGGTAACTGGGAGTTGATGAAACGCTAGTTGAGTAGTAGTTTGAGCATTGATTACCAATCGCCCAAGTAGACAAGATGCAGCCCCAAATCTAAATTCGCTTATGACTTCTTAACTTTCTCGGCGTAGGCTTTAACGAAGCGATCGTCAAATAATTTGCTCAGATCGGGTTGTGTTTTAGCGAGACCTACTTCTGTGAGGAATTTAGTCATCTCCTGGGCAGCAAACTGTAAGGAGGTCATAGTATTACCGGGTTGGAAGGCTTTTAAGTTTTCCTCGATTGTGAAGATCTGAGTGCCGTCAGCGTACTCTTTATATTCGTCAACTTTGACACCTGCCCGTTTCGCCATAATGTCGTATGCTTTGTCCTGATTTGCCTTCATGTAGTCCAATGTGGCAAACCAGGAATTAACAAGGGCTTGCACCTGATCAGGCTTTTCGTCTACAAACTTGCGTGTAAATACTAAGTGGTCGGAAATCGCGCCTGGAAAATCCTTAGAGCTAAAAAGTTCCTTACTTCCTGGTCGCTTCAGCGCCTGAGTTGTGAAGGGAGCAAACACTGCTACGGCATCGACTTGCTCTGCCACAAAGGCAGAGGCGGCTTTACCCGTTTCTAAGGGGACAAACTGAATATCTCGGTCTGATAAGCCTTCTTTCTGTAGCCCCAGTAACAACAGAAAGTGATCGACTGTCCCTTCCTCTGCGGCGACTTTTTTCCCTTTTAGGTCGGCAACAGAGTTAATGCCATCCCGGACGATCACCTTGTCATTGCCAGTGGAGTTGTCGTTAACTAGGACAATCACTTGGTCTACGCCACCGGATACGGAACTTACTGTATCTCCCAGAGTTTGGCTATTGGCATCGATTTGCTCGGCAGTTAGGGTACTGATCGATTCCAAATAGCCATCAAACCACTTCAGATCGACTGAAACATTGTTTTTCTTAAAGATTCCTTGTTCTTGGGCAACCTGCCAGGGAAACCAACCCGGCCACGCACTAAATCCCAAACGAACTCCCCCCGCCACTGCTGAAGCGTCAGCTTCCATTTCTGTCGTGGTTTTGATGTAGACGGCTGGATTGGTGCAACCGATGACCAGAGACAAGGTGATGAAAAAGACAATGCAGTAGGATAAGGGCGATCGCATTTTCATAGCAAATTTTTCATAAAGTAATTTAATGTGAACTGTTAGCTGTCCACCGCGACGATTTATGTAGATTGCTTAACTAATGGTGTAGCGAATATAACGATCACTAATCCGTAACATTCGTTACAAAGCCTTTACAGTATTTTTAAGGTTAGGTCGAATCAGGTGAAGCTCATTAAGCTGCCAAGAGCCTCTCGCGCCGCCTATTTAACTAATCGGTTTTAGGGAAAAGGGGAAAGGTAAAGGGAAAATTTTTTACCTTCCCCTTTACCTTTTCCCATGAGTGCAGATCACTTTCTTAAATGCGTGACTGCTTAAACCAAGGCTCTGAGCTTCAATCTCCCTCCTAATCAACGAAGTTGGGGAATAGCCAGGTGAGCAATATGCCCACCCTAGATTAGTAAGTTTGTTAGGTTCTTAATGGATAGGCGATAGGTGTTGCTCAGAAACTGAGGAGCGATCGCATACAGCACGTAGCCATTCAAACCAAGCTTCCAATCCCTCTCCTGTCTTGGCAGAAACAGAAATAATCGTGCAATCTGGATTCATTTGCCGGACATTCGCGACAATCCGATTCACATCAACATCCAGATGCGGTGCCAAGTCCATCTTGGTAATCAACAAACAGTCGGCTTCTTGGAACATCACAGGATATTTCAGGGGCTTATCTTCTCCCTCTGTAATGCTTAATAAAGCAACTTTAGCGTGTTCACCAACTTCAAATTCAGCAGGACAAACGAGATTACCGACATTCTCGACTAATACCAGCTCGAATTCTGAAGGATTATATTCATGCGCTAATCGATGAATCCCACCCGCGACCATTTTGGAATCGAGATGGCAGGAACGACCTGTATTAATCGCAATTACTGGAACATTGTATTGGCGTAGGCGATCGGCATCTAGTTCCGTCGTCATGTCGCCTTCAATTACAGCAATTTTAAGTTCATTACTGAGTCCGGCTAGCGTTCGTTCCAGCAGCACAGTTTTACCTGCACCGGGACTGCTCATGATATTCAAACAGGTGATACCCCATTCATTAAAATGAGCGCGATTATGGTCAGCGCCCTCTTGATTGGCGTGTAGTAAATTAATGCCTAAGGCAGCGTCAAAGGTTTGATGCATAAGTCTCTGAGGTAGTAGTGTCAGAACAGTATTCAACTCGGTCAATTTTTAGTTCCCGCCCTGAGCGAATATCGTCCATTGGAGAATGACAATCAGGACAGGCGTATTGAATCCCAATTTCAGGTTTGTATTCCTGTTGGCAACGATGGCAAAAGGCAATCAAAGGCGTTTCTTGAATTTCAAGCTTTGCCCCTTCTAAAAAAGTGTTACGACACTGCACCTCAAAAGCAAATTGCAAACTTACAGGTTCAACACAAGTGAACTTACCGACAATTAGGTGAACGCAGGAAATCTTCGGGCGTTCTGGCTGGGATTCCCACCAATCCTTAACTGTTATAATTAACGCCTTGGTCATATCAGTTTCATGCATGGCTTACTTCCACTCATTAACCAATTCCGGCTGGGCTTCCGGGTGAATGTAAGCGGGTTTTTCCTTTCTCGGTAACTGACCTGACACTACTAAATGACCCATTGTGTCGCAAATTACACGAGCCGCCATCAAAGCTGTCATATCGCTAACGTCGTAGGGAGGAGAAACCTCAACAACCTCTAGTCCGCAGACAGGGGCACGTTGGATAATTTTGCCTAGTAAATAGAGTGCTTCACGAGGTAGTAGTCCACCGGGTTCTGGCCAACCTGTTCCAGGGACAAACCCAGCATCAATGCAATCAATATCAAAGCTGATATAGACGCAATCTGTACCGTCTAATGCTCTTTCTAAAGCGAACTCTACAGCGGCATCTAAGCCCATTTCTGTGATGTCTGTAACTGTGAGAATATTGCTAGCCCGTTCGCGGTAGAATTTCACACCTTCACGCGGTACTTGCCAGCCGCCAATTCCCAATTGCACTAAATTTTTAGGAGGTGCATTTTTGATGTTGGTGGCATGAAACCAAGGGCAGGTATGCATCCGTTCATCTAAATCTTTTTCCTGAGTATCCACATGGCGATCAAAGTGGATGATTCCCATTTTTTTGTCGCCCAAGTGACGGCATATTCCCCGCACAGTAGGGTATCCGATGGAGTGATCACCTCCTAAAATAATCGGGAAGGCACCGGAACTAAAGATGTGAGCAATCCCTTTGGAAATCTGGTCGAAGGACTTTTCGTTGTTAGCGGGAATCGTAAAAATATCCCCAACATCACAGAGGGTAATTTGCTCTCGCAAATCGACACCGAGTTCAAAACTATAGGGTGTATAAAGTGCAGAAATCCGGCGAATACCTTGGGGACCAAAACGGGTGCCGGGGCGATAGGTAGTGCCAGAGTCATGAGGTACGCCGACAACAGCAACATCATACTCTCCAACCTTACGCACATCTTCTACATAAGGCGCTTTGAGAAAGGTATTAATCCCAGCATAGTGAGGTAATTCTCCTCTAGAGAAGGTGGGAATTGAGCGATCGCCAATACTCTCTGCTGCTTCTAGTCCAAACTCCAAACCTCTAGAAACTTCTTGTTGCCAGCCTGTTAGTGGAAGTCGGGTTTCTCGTTCTAACGCTCGTTCAGCTTCCGTTGGGGGTTGCTCTGGGTGAGACTCTAGACTTTCCGAAAGGGGACGTTCACGCTCAGTCATGTTTAAAATCCTAGAAATTGACAAACTAAAAAAAAGAAAAACCCAGGAAAGTAACGATAGTTGCTAACTATCATTTACTTCTCCCGGGCTTTTATCCCGCCGTGTAGCTAATCTTGGTTTGCTAAATTTTGTGGAAATTTCCAAGTCAGCTTGCTTCTCTTGGACCAGTCACTTAAGTCGTTAATACTTAAACCGGAACCCTAGAAGCTATCAACTATTAGTTTTTTGGGTGCGATCGGCTCTAATAAGTTCCTTAGAATGTGATCAAAATATCTATAGCTAGCTGCACGATTGAAGCAGTTGTCTTATTACCTAAGAATACTTAGGCTGTGTCTAGCTTATTGATACTTTTATCAATCTCTCTCTAAAAAAAATGTATTAAAGGTTACTAAATCTATCACGGGGAAGCTCTTACGCTTTCTCCTTTAAAGCTGATGGCTGACCGTTTACTCAGACCGTGGTTGAGGCCAAGGAATCTGAGTGTTCGTTGCAAGCTGACTTGCTATGGCTGCTGCTCCGTAACGATTAAGATGGCTAGGGTCAGTAAAATATTCATTCTGGGTAAGCCACTGCTTCCCCAAGTCGATAAAGGTAAAGCCTCCACCCGCTTGCTGTTGCATCATCTGCTGAAATTGCTGTTCACGAGTCCGGCGTACTGGGTCTAGATAATCTTGCGTGATTGGCAAGTTAACGAAAACCAAGGGAATTTGTTGTTGTCTAGCAAAGGCTTTTACTGAATTTAGGGCAGTGGCTTGCTGACCTGCGAGACTAAAGGGTTGATAATCTGCATCATACCGCCCAGCAACTCGTGGATTTTTCTGGTAGTAGGTTTTGGGGTCAAAGCGGCTATCAAGAGGGAGGAAGCCATTGGCATCAATGGCAAAACTGTTGTAGCCGCCAGTTGTATTTCGCACTAGCGTCAGCCGAGAAGGCATCTGTCCCTGACTGAGTTGAGTTAAGAGTAAGCGGTTAATCGGAGAGGGTGTAGGATTACTCGTCGTCTCGAACGATACTCGTGCTAACCGCCAACGCATTACGGCTACTGTCGGGTGAGTTGAATCGGAGGAATTAGACTTTTGTTTGGTTTTCTGGGAAATTGCTGCGTCTGGGATGTCTTCGCAAGCATCTGCGGTGTCAGGGGGACTTGAGGGAAGAATTGGGCGATCGCCTGCAATCAAACTTTGATATCCCTCCGACGCTACCATGCTGTTGTAGGTGCGGTCTACTCGCCCACTGTTAAACGCACGGATGCCATCTGCCCAGACAATGAGTCGGGGTAGTTGCTCACGGGTGAGGATTTGCCGTAGCTGTAAGTCAACCATTTGAGCGGTTGCGCCATTGACCCCAAAGTTGAAGATTTTGAGATTTCCCTTACCTTGAGCGGCTAATTTTTGCTGTAGCTGACGCGGATCGACACCGATTAAGGCACGAGAACTTCCGACAATTAGAACATCGGGTGGTCCAACAGCGGCAACGTAGGATAAGTACAGCAGTAGTTGCTCATCAAAGATTGGGTTGCCAAAGCTGGTGAAGGGAAGTTGAGAATTGGATGTTGCCGATTTTTGGAGGGCAACGTCTAAGTTTTTTAGGTATTCAGCAACTTTTTTTTGGGCAAAAGCACGTTTTGGGCTTTCTTGCGGGACAGATTGCATTCCCTCGATCGCTTGAATCCAACCCGTAACGACTAAATCCCAGTCTTGTTTTGATTGCGCGGATTGAGCAAGGATAGCAGCATCTTGGGCTTTGCCAATGCCTTTGCTGAAGGGGTCAACTTGGGGGCAACTTGAGGGCGCTTGACTGGAACTAACAGCGCGTGTGCCTGAAGTTGCAGCAAAAGGGAAAGTCCTATTGGCTGTTGTCCTGGGGGGTAATGTCCAAGAGCAGCCAGCAACAAATGTGAGTAAAGCTGCGGTAGCGGCACTGTGGAGTCGAAGGCAGAATTTCGGCATAATGCGATCGCCGTGAATTAAACTCTTTCACTGACCTTCTTGCCTCAGCTCCCACTGTTAAGGTGTACCTCTTAACTTGAGGAGGTAAGTGGCTGCGACAAAGTTTCACTATACCACTGACAGATGTGTCTAATCAATGCTAGTGAACCGACCGGGTGTACAACGGTAGCAAGAAGCTATATTCACAAGTTTTTTGCAAGACTCTTTGGGGAGAGAGCAACCGTTTGTAACAACTTGGGTTAACATATGTCTGGATATTTTGAAGCAGGGTGCCGGTTGTTGTGAGCGGCGACACTGCTTACCCTATTCGCAAAGAACGCCGAGTTACTTAGCTCGCCGACACACCTAAGGTTCCAGAAATGCTCGGAGTTTTTTTATCCCTTGTCTTTTTCACATTCTTGTGCATACTTTTCTTCCGCTTTCAGAAACCCCAGGCTCAACCTGAGCTATCTCAAACTACGTCCACGTCCCCTTGGTGGGTGAAAATTATCACCGAGAAACCCCGTTGTACATACTACTTTGGCCCGTTTGATAGTCTTCAGGAAGCGAAGCTGAGCCAAGCGGGTTACATCGAAGATCTTGAGCAGGAGGGAGCGCTCAAAATTGCTGTTGACATCTTGCAAGATCAGCCAACAGTTCTCACGATTGATGAAGAGGAAGAGGATGAGTAAGTTCTCCCTCGGCTAACCTTTACTAAATTTTAGGAAAGGTTGTAACGGCAAGTCGTGATGGTGCTGTAGGATTTAGGTGCTGTTTAGGATGACAAGGCAACAGTTCTGTGGTTGCCAAAGTAAAGATGATAGATCGACTAATCGGTTGGCTCAACCAGTTGTTAGTGATAGATTTTTTTCTGGTCTTGTTGAGCTTTTTTTGGCTAGCGATCGCCGCTTTTGGTCGCTTCGTTGGTCTTCCCTTAGGGCTTGACCTCTGGTATTACCTTTGGCAACCTGTATTTACGCCAGCAATTGGCATTGTCATCGCTGGCACACTTTTGAGTGGACTGTTTAGCTGGATAGCCAATGCAATAAAGACTAATTAATTTAGTCCGATTGGCGGGGTTGTGCGACACGAGCCTCAATATCCTCCAAGGTGTTCAGGAGTAGACGCTTTGCCTGTAATTCCCAACCCCATTTCTGAAGGCGGTAGGCAGCAACAGCCCCTGCAACAGCGACAACGTAGCCTAAGGCTTGTGATAGAGAAATTGCTCCCAATAAACCCAATCCAGCAATTCCCCAAAAAGGTAAAGCAACAGTTTGGCGCTGTTCCTCAACGACTTGGCGTAAGCCACCGCTGGGTTGCAGTTGTGCTGATAAAGCTTCTTTGGCTAGGCGCTGTTCTGCGGCTGAGACAGAAAGCCCAATTTTACGGCGTAGTTTCTCCATTTTCCGGGCATCGGTACTGTACTCAGTGAGTTCGTCTTCTGCCATTTTGATCATGCGTTCCAGTTGGCTCATTGTTGTTGGTTGTTGGTTGTTGGTTGCTTGTTAAAGAATACAAACAACGAGTAACCAACAACAAATAACCTGGTTAAAACTTTATTGCTTCACTATTTTTGTTTAAGTCCCGCTATTGAATTGGGATTAGTGAATGCCATAGTTGCCAATCGCGCCAACTCCTCAAACTTTTCCTCCAACTTCACCCTTAACCCCTGCATTATCTCCTCACGCCTCCCCCAACTCTTGCAACATCCTTTCCACCGTTACCTTCAACGGAGGTAGATTATTCTGCACGATCGCCCAAACTAAATTCAGCGATAACCGGAAATACTCATGCACCAGAATATTTCTAAACGCCACAATCTGTGCCCACGGCACCTCAGAATATCGGTTCATCAAATCACCAAATAACGAAGAAGCCGCTTCTCCAATAATCTGGAGATGATGAATAACCCAAACCTGAATCAGTTCTTGTTCATCAAATGCCTGTCTGCCAAGGCTTGCATATCGTTCAATCGCCACAATTGCATCTAAAATATCTTGCAGCCGTTCAGGCTCTCGCCTCATAGCATCACAGCCTCACGGCATACGCGATCGCGTATGCGTTCCTTCAACATATCCACCGTCGCAATATCAACCTTGCGATTGAGTAGCAGTTCTAAATCAATTAATAGTCCTGCTGGAAACCAGGGCGTGATTTTTCCCAAATCATAGTCAACTAAAAAATCAATATCACTCTCTTCGGTTGCTTCTCCCCGTGCCACCGAACCAAACACCCGCACGTTGTAGGCTCCATGCTTTTGTGCAATAGCAAGAATTTCCGTTCGCCGCTCTTGCAACAAATCGTTAATTCCTAACCCTGTTTTGCTAGTCATGCGCTATATCCCCGAAGGCATCAGGATTCGATACGAAAGAGTTCAAGGGCAGCGTGACAATAAAGGTTGTTCCCACGCCTACAACACTTTCTACAGTAATTTGACCTCCGTGTAAGTCCAGACACTTTTTGACAATAGCTAGCCCTAAACCTGTACCAGGAATCGTTCCAACATTACTGGCTCGATGGAAAGACTCGAATAGTTTCGGCAAGTCTTCTGCTGGAATGCCAATGCCTTTGTCCTGAATGCTCAAAACAGCAACACTCTCCTTACATTCGAGATCAAATCGAACTGTGCTTTCTTGAGGGGAATACTTAATCGCATTGGAGAGCAAATTAGTGAGGCTTTGTCGTATCAGTCTTTCATCAAGACAAGTATTAGTACAGTTGCCTCGACTCGTAAAGGTGATAAGCTCTCCAGGCGTGGCTCGCTCTAATGAGGCTTGGTTATCTGGAGCCTCTGTGCTGGCACTTACCCTCCTCTGGTTCTGGCTAGCAGAGCGTATTTCTTCAACAAGTTCCTGGCAGAACTGCTCTAAGTTGAGAGGAGCTGGGTTGAATTGTAATCTATCTGCCTCCGCTTGACCGATGAATAGTACATCACTAACTAAGTCAGCCATGTGTTTGCTGCTGTTCTGAATGCGCCGCAGATGAATCAGTTTTCTCTCTTGTTTCAAGTTATCACCGTAGCTTTCGAGAAGCTCAGCGGAAGAAAGAATCGTAGTGAGCGGGGTGCGGTATTCGTGGGAGATTGTGGTGATAATTCTGGATTTAAGGGAGCTGAGTTCTCGTTCTGTTTCTAGAGCCTTACGAAGTTCTGCTTCTGCTTTTTTGCGATCGCTAATGTCTCGAACAACGACTTGAGCGGCTGGCTTCTCTTGGTAGATAAAAGGAGCGGCTGCAACCTCGACATCAATAATAGTTCCATCGAATCTCACAGCTTTCTGTTCTATCAACTCTACTGGTTGTCCTTCTCTAAGTTCTCGGATCTGCTCCTTGACAAGTTCCTGATAGTCTGGATGCACAACATCCAATACGCATTTACCAAGTAGCTCTTCCCGGTTGCTTGCACCGTAAAGCTTGACAGTTGCGCTGTTGATAAAGACAAATTGCTCATCACATTGGATAAAGATCGCTTCAGGACATAATTCCACCCGTTGTCGGTAGCGTTCTTCACTCTCACGCAAAACTTCCTGTGCCTGCTCACGCTCTCGTATCTCTTTGAGCAGTTGTTCATTTGCTTGTCGTAATTCTTGGGTACGTTCTGCGACTCGGCTTTCCAGTTCTTCGTTAGCTCGTTGCAGTGTTTCTTCGGCACGTTTGTAAGCGCTAATATCCTCTATCAGTCCTTCCAGAACAGGCTCAGCTTCCGTGGTACTAATGGTCTGGTTTAATAAAACCCACAGACTACTGCCCTCGGCTCGACGCAACTGCACCTCGCGTTCCGAGACTGAACCCTGAAGTTCCACGTCTGGCTGCCAGACAAGTTCCTGCAAATCTAAGGTTTGGGCTTCCTGCAAAGAACTCACAGCCAATAAACGCAGAAACGCGGCATTCCCCTCTAATAGATATCCATCTAACGTTGAACGAAACACACCAACATTCAAACGATTCAGCAGCGTCTCTAGACGCATCTCCAAACGTTCGGTTTTGCGCTTAGATTCAGCTCGTTCCAAAGCGGCGCGTACTGCCACCGATAGACGAATGTAATGCTTAGGAGATTTGATAATGTAATCATCCAAGCCAGTCTTCATCGCTTCGACAGCAATCTCTTGATTGCCGCTATCGGTGAACATAATCACTGGGCAGTGAGCATAGCGAGACTTGAACTCCTGTAGCACACTCACCCCATCGTTCCAGCGTAGTTGATAGTCTGTAATGACCAGATCAAAATTGCCCGTGTTTAATGCCTGGTTTAAGCCTTCTGTGTCGATAATTTCCTCTGCCTCTAGGTTGGGAAATTCGCGGCTCAATTCACGGAGAATCAAAATGCGATCTTCTGGGTTGTCGTCAATAATAACAAGACGGCACACTGGTAGTCCTGCAAAAACTTATCTCCCGAACCATAGACTATTTCAAGTGTTTGTGACTGCTACCTTTTGAAAGAATTAATAGACACGTCTAATACTCCTGTACGCTGATGTGAAACATTTAGGTTGTCGGATAAGCTTGCCGCAGTTCTATCCAAAAGCGGCTTCCCTGACCGAGTTGGGACTCTACGCCAACTCGACCCCCCATACGTTCTACTCCCTTACGAGCGATCGCTAATCCAATCCCAGTACCCGGATACGTTTCAGCCCCATGTAAGCGCTCGAAAACTTGGAAAATCCGCTCCTGATTTTCTGGCTTAATACCAATGCCGTTGTCCTCCACCCACAAGCGAATCCACTTTGAGGAAGAGGCAGAGGAGGCAGAGTTGTCTTGTGATATATCGGTAACAACCTCTCCTCCTGCTCCCTCACTTTCCACCTCCTGCGCCCATACCCGCACCTGAGACGGTACGCCAGGAGGCATGAATTTAATCGCATTCATGACCAAATTTGTAACAACCTGAACCAGGGTAGTGCGATGACCCATCACTTTAGGCAACGGTGTCTCTACTTTTACCTGAGCTTGTTTCTCTTGAAATTCTGCCTCCAGTTGCGTGAAGACCATTGCTACGACAGATGCTAAGTCAAGTACCTGGATATTAATATCGGCACGACTAAGACGGCTGTAGTTGAGCAAATCTTCAAGTAGAGTATTCATCTGTTGAGCAGAAGCAAAAAGATGGTTGGCATAAAGCTGACCTTCATCACCCAATTGAGGGGCGTAGTCTTCCACCAAGGCTTGAGCCAATCCTTGTATCCCTCGCAAGGGTGCCCGCAAGTCATGAGAAACGGAGTAGACAAACACCTCCAGTTGCTCATTGGCTTCCTGAAGCGCCGCCGTGCGCTCTGTGACCCGTTGCTCTAGTTGATTCGCGTAGCGCTGAAGTTGCTCCCGCAGTCGAGCTTGCTGGATTGCAACGGCGAGTTGGTTAGCGACTTCAGAGGCAATCTCTTGGTATTCCGATGTAAATGCGGCAACGTTTCTGGCGAACAGGTCAAGTTGACCAATCAACTCCCCTTCCACAATCAGAGAGACACTAAGCAAACTCCGCTTGCCTTCAGCTATCTGGCGTTCTAGTAAAGGCGGATGCTCCTCAAGAGTAGCCAAGTCTTCTACATAACGAATGACTCCTTGGTGCAACGGAATTTCAACGGGTATCAGGCTAGAGAGCGGCACAGTTGCTCTCGCGAAATCTCCATCTAACCCCCCTGCCAGTAGCTCAGCTTCATTCGTTTCAAACTTGAACAAGACGACTAGCTCTTGCTCATAAGGCACGACACGACGTAGGCGTGAAAGTGCAGCACGGGCAATCTCTGCCGCCGATTCTGCTCTGAGAATGGCACGGTCAATTTCATGTAAAGCTTCTAACCGTTCAGCCGAGCGATAGATTACCTCTTCGGCAAGCTTGCGTTGCGTAGCCGCCGCCACGGCATCGCTTATATTGAATCGGATGGCGAGATATTGAAAAGGCTTTCCTTGATCATCCAGAAATGGAACGATCGTGGTGTCTACCCAGTAGTAAGTTCCATCCTTGGCTTTGTTCTTGATTTCTCCATGCCAGACATTCCCCTTAGTAATGGTTGACCAAAGGTTTTGAAAAAATTCTTTGGGATGGTAGCCGGAATTAATCAGGCGATGAGTTTGCCCAATCAGTTCTTCTTTAGAATATTGGGAGATTTGGCAAAACTGGTCGTTTACATCGGTGATAGTTCCCCTGGCATCAGTTACAGCCAAAATTGCTGCTCGATCTAGGGCAAATTTGACATCTGACAAGTCTTTGAGGAGCTTACGCGATTCTTCCTCGGCTCGTTTGCGCTCAGTGATGTCGCGCGTAACTTTGGAGTAGCCATGTAGATTTCCAGACTCATCTCGTAATGCTGTCAGGACAACACTTGCCCAAAACAGGGAGCCATCTTTGCGCTGCCGCAAACCTTCACCGACAAAATGACCTTCAGCCGCCGCGATTTGGAGTTCTTGTTCGGGGATGTGGCGCTCAACATCTTCTGCTCTAAAAAGAATTGAGAAATGCCGACCAAGAATTTCTGCTGCTTTATACCCATTAATCCTCTCTGCTCCAGTGTTCCAAGTCGCAATACGTCCGTTAGGGTCAAGCATGAAAATGGCGTAATCTTCCACACCTTCCACGAGCAGGCGATATTGTTCCTCACTTTCCTTTAGCGACGATGCGATCGCATCCTTTCGGAGGTTGGCCTTCTTCAATCCCTCGCACAACCCACTAATCAGCACCCCCTCGACTAAAAATATGCAGATCCGAACCCCTTCGCTTAACCCTATAACGTGTAGGCTAAAAAACGGTTGAATGAAGAAATAGCTACCGACTAAAGCACTCAGGACAGTAGCCAACAATCCCGGTCTCAAGCCGCCATACCAGGCGCTAACCATCACTGGCATGATAAAGACCAACAAGGGAGCATTTTCCCCAAGGATCGGTATCAGTAGGGAACGGAATAGTAAGGCACCTAAGGTTGCTAGCACAGCAACCCCATAACCTGACAGGAGCAAATGCTTTGTTTTCTGCATCTTGAATAATGAGCCGCCTCTACCAAATTATGGTAGCGATCGCCTTTCAGCAGGGAGACCGCTCCTATCTTCAGATTATCCAAAGGTCAGGAGAATCCTGAAATTCTGTATTCTTCTTTTTCAATATAAAATTTAAATGCACATCAGCTTATCATTGTCTACTATCCCTCAGGCGATAATTCGCAAGTTCTTCAAGTAATAAATAGTTCTGGTACTGCACTATTGTCCTAGATAATTAATGAAGTGAGAGAATCATGAAAGTATTGGTTACTGGAGCCGCTGGATTTATTGGTTATCACTTAACACAGCGCTTGTTAGGGGAAGGAATACAGGTTTACGGGATTGATAACCTGAATGACTACTATGATGTGAAACTGAAAAAAGATCGTTTGGCTCAACTACATCCACAAGCTAAATTTACGTTTGAGTTTTTGGATTTAGACAATCGCGATCGCATGATGCGGCTATTTCAAGAACATCGGTTCGATTGTGTCGTTAACCTTGCTGCTCAAGCCGGAGTGCGCTATTCATTACAAAATCCCTTCGCTTATGTTGACAGTAATATGTCAGGTTTTGTCAATTTGTTAGAGGGATGTCGGCACAGTCAAGTCAAACATCTTGTATTCGCCTCTTCTAGTTCCGTCTACGGGGCAAATACTAAGGTTCCGTTTTCTGTCAGTGATAATGTCGATCATCCAATTTCGCTTTATGCTGCCAGCAAAAAGGCAAATGAACTAATTGCTCACGTCTACAGCCATCTCTATAATTTACCAACAACAGGATTGCGCTTTTTCACAGTTTACGGGTCTTGGGGACGACCCGACATGGCTTACTTCAAATTTGTCAAAGCAATACAGGAAGGTAAACCAATTGATGTTTACAACTTTGGTAAAATGAAGCGTGATTTCACCTACATTGACGATGTAGTTGAAGGAGTATTTCGGGTGATGTCGAAACCTCCAAAAGGCAATTCAAAAGACAATACTAATGTCCCCTACAAGCTTTACAACATTGGTAATAATAGTCCTGTCGAATTGATGACATTCATTGAGGTGATCGAAAAGGTACTTGGTAAACAAGCTGAGAAGAATTTTTTACCGATGCAACCTGGTGATGTGCCAAGCACATATGCCGATGTAGATGATTTGATGAGGGATGTAGGGTTTAAACCGTCCACATCAATTGAAGAGGGTATTCATCACTTCGTACAGTGGTATCAAAACTATTACAAAACATGACTTGCAAGGCAACGCCAGCATTTAACAAGCTCATCCCGATAGCGACATAGTTATTTGGATTGGCAAACCTGCCTGAGCAAAAAAACCGTTACAGTGACTACAGAGAAATTGTCTACATTTCCAATAACGATGACCTCTACTGCATCTATTGCTCCTGAAGCGAAGTCTTTACCTGTTACCTATGCTGATATTGAAGCGGCAGCTAGTCGCATCGATGGGGTAGCTCACCGGACACCTGTTCTCACATCCAGAAATGTGAATGAGCGCACTAACTCGCAAGTGTTCTTCAAGTGCGAAAACTTCCAAAGAGCAGGTTCTTTTAAGTTTCGAGGAGCCTATAATGCGTTGGTACAGCTATCTGAAGCGCAAAAACAACGGGGGGTTTTGACGTTTTCTTCAGGAAATCATGGGCAAGCCCTCGCGCTTTCCGGACAGTTGCTCGGTATTCCCACTACAGTCGTGATGCCAAAGGATGCACCAGAAGTTAAGCAAGCGGCTACCCGTGGTTATGGTGCTGAGGTGATTTTGTATAATCGCGCTGAGATGAAACGGGAAGAATTAGCAAAGAATCTAGCACATGAGCGTGGACTGACGATAATTCCTCCCTATGATCATCCGCACACTATAGCTGGACAAGGTACGGCGGCGAAAGAACTGCTCGAAGAAGTTGGTGAACTAGAGCTTTTACTCGTGTGTTGTGGTGGTGGGGGCTTATTATCAGGAAGTGCGATCGCGTCCAAATCTCTCCTACCAAGTTGCCGCATCATCGGCGTAGAACCCTCACAGGCAGACGATGCCACCCGCTCCTTTTACACAAAAACACTGCAAACCGTTCACAATCCTGACACAATTGCTGACGGGGCAAGAACTCCAAGCCTCGGTCAGTTGACCTTTCCGTTGGTGCTAGATTATGTCGATGATATGGTAACTGTGTCCGAAGATGCGATCGTCCGCACCATGTTTTTTATCTGGGAACGCCTGAAAATTGTCGTTGAACCGACAGGTGTTCTAGCCGCCACTGCTTTATTAGAAGGTATTGTTACAAAGCCTGATTCTCGAATTGGTATCATCATCAGCGGTGGCAATGTTGATCTGAAAACAGTTAGCCACCTGCTGAGTTAAACCCCAGCCTTTTATTCCCTGTCGTAAAATTCAAGCCTCTCCTTGAGTCGGCTAGTGTTCTGGCTGCGGGAAGCAAGCAGGGCGTTAAAATGAGAACTTCAGGCTTAATGGTGTTGCGTGCGGTAGTTCATTCGGTTGGCTTCAGATGTTACTGTGCCAATAGTCGCATTGCTTAAAAATAGGGAATGGGGAGTGGAAAAGAGGAATTTTCAGGGTTTCGTTGTGCGGTTTCACAGTTACTTAGAGATGAGCTTTAACTTGTTACGATTTCCAATCAAATTTTTTACCACTCGTCACATGGCAAAGCGTGTAGTGTCCGGTTGCTTATTGAGTCTCGTGGTAATTTTTAGTTGTCTGCTAGTGTTAGGGACAGCACCCGCTCTAGCAGGACTAGATGATGACCGATTTGATGGCAACATCTTTGGTCTTTATGCCGGTAATGGTTCTATCGTCCCGCCACGAGTGACGTTGGCAGACTCCCTAAAAAAGGAGAAACCAGCGCTGTTGGTGTTCTATGTTGATGACAGCAAGGACTGTAAGCAATTTGCCCCAGTTGTCTCGCGGCTCCAAGCTCCTTATGGACGAGCAGCAAATTTTATTCCCGTTAACGTTGACAGGCTACTCTTGAAGTCTAGCTATGAACCGACAGAACCAGGCTACTATTACGAAGGGTTGGTTCCCCAGACAGTACTCATTGACCCGAAGGGTAAGGTAGTTCTGAATGAGAAGGGACAAGTATCCTTTGAACGGGTAGATGATGTATTTCGACAAGTCTTTGACTTACTGCCTCGTGAGGAATCAGTTGAGCTAAGACGACGGCAGATCAATGAGTTTAGTAGTGAGCTAACGAACGGGAAATAAGGCTTAGGTTTGACTTATCAGGTTGACGTGAACTTCAGGAGAAGGGGGAAAGGTAAAAGGTAAAAGGACATTACTTTTTTTACCAAGCCGTTTATGTTGTTAGTTAAATTTACGCTAATTACTCCCTCTCTCTTTCTACTCGCGTTAATCTGTCTTTAAGTTCAATCTAATAGGTGTGCTGATGTCAGAGGTTTACAGCACAGAGGAGCTAATCAAAATTTTGGCAGATGAGCGTCGCGCCTGTATGAATGGGCAGCGCCTTAATCTTGCCGCTTCAGCGTCTGGTAATCCTTTGATTGACCGATTTTTGAAACCGGACGGCATTCAAAAGTTTAGTGCCTATCGAGACTTTAAAGCGGCTGTTCATCGTTATCAACAGCAACATCAAGTCTCTGGTCTTATCTGGCGGCAGCTGACACTGAAGGGGCAGACGTTGCGCTACCCCGTTGTTGATGAGCAGCTAATGGCACTTAAGAGTGACTTGGAAATATTAAAGGCGGCTAAGGATTCAATTGTGGCTTTCTGGGGCAACGTTACACTGGGCATGGACTTGTACTTAAGTATCACTACAGGCAAAGAGTTTCGGCAGATTATGCCTGATGATGTCGGAGCGATCGCGTATAGAACAGAATGGGCAAATCTTTTTCAACATGGCAATTCTACATTTTTAGAAGTTATCTTGCAGTTAGGCTGGGGAAAACCGGAGGAAGCCTCTTACAAGCAGGGATGGCCGACATCGGGTAGTGAGTATATTCATGCGGTGAATCCCGGCAAGCGTCCGATTGGTTGATATCTACGTTAAGGTCGATGCTTTTGGTAGGGGAAAAGTCGCACCCTACATCAATAGAGAAGGAAGGAGCAGGTGGAGATGGACGAGAATAACCAAGAACAGATTCTCAATAGACCAACGGGTCGAGAATCGTTTGGCATTGAGGAATTAACCAAGCTTGGCAATCAGGCAGTCAAAAAAGGTCTAATTTCTGGACATGGTTTTCATGGAGGAAAGTACGAAATTCTGTGTAATGGTCAGTTTTTTCTGCTTTCACCCGAACAAGCACATTCTTACTTGAAGAATTTGGTCGAGCAACACCAATAGCAAATCCCTATGGGAATGCGATCGTCCACCAATACTTCCGGAGTCTTCATCTGTCTGGGGCAACTAGCCAGCATCTGAATGTTATATCCGACTCATCTGTCGTGCTGTCCAAGACGTGTTCAGCACGACATTTTCAGAGCGCGACAAAGATTATTGTTAAGTTCTATAAAATACAGTAACTGAGTCAAGTTACCGTACTTAATGGAAATTAAAGAGAATATTACATGAACTGATCTAAAAAGCAAGTTCACTGCTGTGAATATTAATAATTCAGTTTCTTTCCTCTTAATGGTATAGCAGTGGGCACGAATGTTAGGACATTAAGGGGAGAAGAGCGTTCCTTAACTAGAGCCGATTTGATCCAAAGCTGACCGCTGAAAGCTGACTGCTGATGGCTATACCTTTGTGACTCTTGATGCAACCTATGGGAGAAGCTTGATTATTAAATCGCTCTTTAAACTACTGTAAATCGCTAGACGTAGTGTATTTTAAAGAGATGTCAATTCCGAAAAGGTAGCTATGAGTATTACGATTCAGGACGTTTCAAAACAATTTGGTTCCTTTTGTGCTGTTGATCGGGTGAGTTTGGAGATTAAAGGTGGCTCGCTTGTCGCACTATTGGGACCATCGGGTTCAGGAAAATCGACATTACTCCGGATGATTGCTGGACTAGAGCCGCCTGACAGTGGTCAAATCTACCTCACTGGTGAAAATGCAACTCACCAGCCAGTGCAGCAACGCAACATTGGCTTTGTCTTCCAGCACTATGCCCTGTTTAAGCACCTAACCATCCGTCAGAATATTGCCTTTCCTCTAGAGATTCGCAAAGTTAATAAAGCTCAGATTCGTCCACGAGTGGAAGAACTTTTGCAGTTGGTGCAATTAGAAGGTTTAGGCGATCGCTATCCATCCCAACTTTCTGGTGGTCAACGGCAACGGGTTGCTTTAGCACGCTCACTGGCAGTTCAACCCAAAGTTCTACTGCTCGATGAACCATTTGGGGCGCTAGATGCCAAAGTTCGTAAAGAATTACGAGCTTGGTTACGACATCTCCATGATGAAGTCAGTGTGACAACAGTGTTTGTTACGCACGACCAAGAAGAAGCGATGGAAGTCGCTGATGAACTTGTGGTGATGAACAAAGGCAGAGTCGAGCAAGTCGGTACGCCAGCCGAAATCTATGACAACCCAGCAACACCGTTTGTTATGAGCTTTATTGGCCCGGTGAATGTTCTACCGAGTACAGCGGCGCTTTTCCCAGACAATGGTTCAGTTGTTCCTTCAGCAGAAGTATTTTTGCGTCCCCATGATGTTCTGATTCAAACGAGTCCTAGTGAATCCTATGTACCCGCAAAGGTTGCTCGGATCATTCATCTAGGGTGGGAAATCCAAGTTGAGTTAGTTTTAGGGTCAGGTCAAATCGTGGCGGCTCTTTTAAGTCGCGATCGCTTTGACCAACTTGAGTTGGATCAAGGACAGCACATTTTTGTCAAACCCAAAGAGGCAAAAACTTTCCCAGTTTATGCCTTAACTTGATGAACCACGTAATAAACACAACTATCAGGGTGTCCTTATCAAATCCACAACTCCACCGCTGCTGCCTTGACCAAGCAAAACATTAGTCAGGCAGCCCCAAGAGCTGCGGCTTCTGCTAAAATATCTGGGTCGTTCAGCCCAAGCTAGCATCTTTGACTCAATCAGTAGGCATCTCAGGCGTCGATACACTGGCACAAGAACTTGCGACTATTCAGCAAACTGGCTCTAAGCGGATTGCTCTTTTGGGGTCGCGTCATGTTCCTATTACTCATCAAAATTTGATCGAGATGATGAGCTATGCCCTAGTTCTAGAGGGCAATCGTCTCATGACTTCCGGTGCAACAGGCACTAACTCAGCGGCAATCCGAGGTGCAATGCGGGCTGATCCTAGCTTACTGACGGTAATTTTGCCTCAAAGCTTAGAGCGTCAGCCACGAGAATCACGCGAGCAGTTGCAACAGGTGATGCATTTAGTAGAAAACCCAGAAAATGATCAAATGTCTCTGGCTGAGGCGAGTGCTTTGTGCAACCAGGAAATTGTTTCCCGGTGTCAGCAGCTCATTTGCTTCGCGTTTCATGACAGCAAAACCTTGCTAAAAACTTGTGAAGAGGCGGAAGATCAACGTAAGCTTGTCACTTTGTTTTATTTTGATTAATTCATGAATCAACCCGGTTCGGCGATTTTACTATACGGCACTGCGGCAGCAGCCGTATTGATTTATCTGCCTTTTCTCGTTGTAGCCTACAGTAGGCTAAGTGTGGGCTATGACATGAGCGCTCCGCGTGCGATGTTTGACAAACTGCCGCCCTACGCCCAGCGAGCAACTTGGGCACATCAAAACTCGTTTGAAACATTCCTTGTTTTCGCAGTAGCCGCACTAATGGCTTACGTGACAGGTCAGAATTCGTCTTTAGCGATAGGATCTGCGATCGCTTTTGTTGTTGCTCGATTGCTATACTCGGTCTTCTATATCTTTAACATCCCCCTTGGGCGATCGCTCATGTTTGCGATTGGCTCACTTTGTAGTGGGACTCTCTTTGTCCTGAGCCTCCTCAGTACTAATAATCCAGCCACATTGCTTTAATTTAAGTTTTGTAGAGACGGGTGCGAGAGCGTTGCGTTGCTGCGTACAGCCCTTCGGGTATGAAAACAGCGAAGCGACTCTGAAAGAGTCAGCGCAGATCGCATCTTGAGTTTTTAGCTGTTGGTTGTTAGTTGTTAGTTAATCGACCATAGCCCTTAACTTCTTGATTTATGGCTTCTAATTATTCATTTGATATTGTCAGTGATTTTGACCGACAAGAATTGGTCAATGCGGTAGACCAAACTGTTCGTGAAATCAACAGCCGCTACGACCTAAAAGACACCAAGACAACATTAGAGTTAGGTGATGAGGCAATTACGGTCAATACCGATAGCGAATTCACGCTAGATGCCATTCAAACAATCCTTCAAACCAAAGCGGCTAAACGCAACCTCTCCTTAAAAATCTTCGACTACGGCAAAGTTGAGTCAGCAAGCGGTAATCGCGTTCGCCAAGAAATCAAGCTCAAAAAAGGTATTAGCCAGGAAATCGCCAAACAAATCAGCAAGTTAATTCGAGACGAATTTAGTAAGAAGGCACAAGCTTCAATCCAAGGTGATGCTGTGAGAGTTTCTAGCAAAGCAAAAGACGACTTGCAATTAGTTATCCAACGATTGAAGCAAGAAGATTTGCCTGTGGCTTTGCAATTTACGAACTATCGGTAGAGTGAAATGGTAGTTTACTGGTATAAGGTAATGCTCTTTCTCCAACCGCTCCACTAACGCCTAAAGCTCCTTATTCTGAGGACATGGCATCTACAAGGCATAGACTGTGATGTCAAACATTGACCGACAGCGAGAGCATCAAGCGAATGAACGTACTTTTTTAGCTTGGCTGCGTACCTCAATTGCTTTGATTGGATTTGGGTTTGCGATCGCTCGTTTTGGTTTGTTTCTGCGTCAACTGGAAACCACAGTCACCAGCCAAAACCTCCCAACTTCCTCCTTCCTCAACTCTCAAAACACTGGACTTGGTTTGGTGATTGTCGGCATCCTCGTCATTCTCTTATCGGTGTGGCGTTACAACCAAGTCTTCTGGCAAATTGAGCAAGGTAACTACAAACCAAGCCGCCTAATGGTTTGGTTCACTGCTGGAGTTGTAGTCCTTCTGGGTATCCTCAGCATTCCCTTTCTCCTCTGGCGAGAGTACTCTACTCCTAACACTCCGTCTTCCCCTAGTAGTCGCACTGAGCGACATCCTGAAAAGCTTCTGTCTCTACCACCAACCCTCAAGCGTCAAACTAAGCTCTAGGAAGAGCATGAAGCGAATATCCCACAGACACGCTAGCCCTCGCCAAGCCGCTTCAATTACGTTGCCTCAGCATTAGACCTATCTAGAAAATGGAGGCTGAAACAACGCTAAATCGTTCCTATCCTATTTTCATCGCAAGGTTCGTGAGCAAAGGCTCATGGTCGTCTCTTGCAAAAGTCAAATTAACCCCCTCAATCCCCCCGATGCGGGGGAAGAAATCTTGCTCCCTCTCCATTTCGGGGAGGGCTGGGGAGGGGTTTTTCGGATTTATGCAAGAGGTCTATTACTCGCTAGGAACTCTCGTTTCAGGAATATGCTTTTGCCCCCAAGCAATGATTGTCTTTAGTACAGGACGAAGACTTTGCCCCCGTTCCGTTAGTTGATAGTTCATCCGACGAGGATGGCTACTGTATGGCTGCTTTTCTATCAAACCCATCTCCTCAAGAGATTTGAGGCGATTTGCCAGGATATTGGTCGAAATTCCTTCAGGGGATTCCAAGAACTCCTCAAATCGCTGCTTCCCGAAAAACATCATGTCCCGAATCACCAAGAGCGTCCAGCGATCGCCAACTAAATCCAATGTACAGGCAATGGGACATGGAGAACGACGTTCTTGCATAGATCAAATTTGGAACCCTATCAGTCTTACTTGCATTTTACAAGTTACTCTGTTATCTTAACTTTCAACTTGCAACTTAAAAGCTAAAAGGCTAATCATGACAACAGTGCAACTAACCCCAAAAACGGGAGAAAACTTTGCTGTCGTTGATGTGGGTAAATTCTCAGAATTACATCAATTCACTTTTGAGGCTCCGGAAAATACCCTCAAGTTAGAAGGCAAGGTATTTCTCAAAGAGCTTCTCAATCTCACCAGTGCTGAAATTTCCCTCAACAAGCTCCCCTCCAAAAAGTCAGTGCCGTTCTATCACAAGCACCGACAGAATGAGGAAATCTATATCTTTGTTCGAGGTAGTGGCGAGTTCCAAGTTGATGATCGCATTTTTCCTGTAGGTGAGGGTACAGTTGTGCGTGTCGATCCTGAAGGAGAACGCTGTATACGGAATACCTCAGATGTAGAGGAACTTTGCTGGATTGTGATTCAGTCACGGGTTGGTTCTTACACAGACCACACAATCCAAGATGGGTTTGGTGTTCCAAGAAAGGTGAGTTGGGTTGGAAAGGAACGACTTTAAAGTGTTTTTCAAGCCAATAAAATACAAATCTCTTGTAGGGGCGCACGGCTGTGCGCCCTTGAGTGTATGGTACTGAATCGAAAACTGCTACGAGGTAAAGCCGAAATCCCTAATCGAATTACAGACTCGACATAACCTGCCGTGCGGCTTCCAACGTCCGGTCAATATCTTCATCCGTGTGAGCCAAGGAGGTAAACCCTGCCTCAAACTGAGAGGGTGCTAGATAAACACCGTGTTCTAACATCCCACGATGGAAACGGCTGAACTTACTCAAATCAGACTTCTTAGCATCCTCATAGTTATGAACAGGTTCACCTGTGAAGAACAAACCAAACATCCCACTGATTTGCCCACCATAGGCAGCATGACCTGTTTCCTTCGCAACTTGTAGCAGCCCGTCTGATAGCTTCTTGGTAATTCGGTCTAGCTGTTCATAAGTACCTGGTTTTTGTAGCAATTCCAGCGTCTTAATTCCTGCTGTCATCGCTAGCGGATTACCCGAAAGCGTTCCGGCTTGGTACATGGGACCAGCCGGAGCAACCATTGACATAATGTCTTTGCGTCCGCCGTAAGCACCGACAGGTAAGCCACCACCGATAACTTTGCCCAAAGTTGTCAAATCTGGTGTGACACCAAACTTTTCTTGTACACCGCCATAGGCAATCCGGAAACCAGTCATCACTTCATCAAAGACTAGCAATGCCCCATGTTCTTGGGTTAGCAGCCGCAAGCCCTCTAAGAAGCCAGCATCAGGGGGAATAAAACCCGCATTGCCAACAATCGGTTCTAGAATCACACCAGCAATTTCCTCTGGATGTGCTTCAAAAATCGCTCTGACTGCTTTAAGGTCATTGTAAGGAGCTGTTACTGTGTTGCTAGTCGCAGATTTTGGCACACCAGGCGAGTCGGGTAAGCCCAATGTGGCAACACCCGAACCTGCTTTGACCAAGAGCATATCTGCGTGTCCGTGGTAGCAGCCCTCAAACTTGATGATTTTGTCACGTCCGGTAAAAGCACGCATCAGGCGAATTACTGCCATACAGGCTTCGGTGCCAGAGTTGACAAACCGAACCATTTCAATGCTAGGGACGGCATCAATAACCATTGATGCCAAGACATTCTCCAACGCTGAGGGTGCGCCAAAACTTGTCCCTTTTTCCAGGGCATCGTGCAGGGCAGCAATCACTTCCGGATGGGCATGACCGCAAATAGCTGGCCCCCAACTTCCCACGTAGTCGATGTACTGGTTACCGTCAACATCCCAGATGTATGCCCCTTTCACTCGGTCAAAGACGATTGGTTGTCCTCCCACTGACTTGAATGCCCGGACGGGTGAATTCACACCTCCTGGCATCAGCTTTTGGGCGGCAGCAAAGATTTCTTCTGATTGGGTCGTTTTAATGGTGGTATTGACCAACGTTCTCTCCTTAGAAGGATGTCTAAAACTCTACCTGTAGGCAGGGGTAAGCTTAGTTCAAAACTCTTATATTAAATGATTATCCCATTCAAAAAAAATTGAGATTATGTTTTATAAAACAAATCAAGATTTGCCTTTAGAAATTCGCGATCGCTTATCCGAGGCGGCACAGGACTTGTATCGGGCGGCTTACAACTCCACAATTCAGTGGTACGGAGAGGCAACGAAGGCGCATAAAGTTGCAGCTAGTGCGGTAAAAATGAAATTAGCTAGAGATTTGAGTATCCTCGTTTAAGCTTACTGTAAGCTGGCAATTGTCTCGTTCACCGTTTTTCATTGATAAGTGAGATCGCACTAACCCCTAAGGTAAGAGCTACCTGATCAGAGCCTACCAAACACCAAACTACGTTAACGCTTCATTAACTCGTCAGGAATAGACTCGACAGTACATCCCTCCTACTATTGCAGACAAATCGATTACGACTTGAGGCATTTGTCGAAATAGTGTTGGCTCTTAAACCTGACTGAATCAGCAAAGCACTCCCCCTTGAGTTCCAACTCGCCACGATAAGCGGGGACTGTGGGCAAATAAAACATTATTTCAAGTCAATCTGGATAATAGAGCCTTCTGCCCTCAAACTTCTGCCTTTCTTGGTCAAAGGTAACGGAAATGGTATTTTTAACAAGTAGAATACAGCTACTGCAATGCCTACTGCTGAACCCAACGCTTTGAGCCAAGTTATTCCGGTTGACAAAATCCGCTACAACGAACAGGGACTGGTGCCAGCGATTGTACAGGATTACCTGGATGGCACAGTTTTAATGATGGCGTGGATGAACCAGGAATCCTTGCAGAAGACTCTGGATACTGGTGAGACATGGTTTTGGAGCCGATCGCGTTCCCAACTGTGGCATAAAGGGGAATCTTCTGGTCATCTGCAATATGTGCGATCGCTTCGTTACGACTGTGATAGCGATACGCTACTGGTTAGCGTTGAACAGGTTGGAGATATTGCCTGCCATACAGGTGAACGTAGCTGTTTCCATCAAGTCGATGGGGAAAAGCTTCCACCACCAGCAGATACCTTATCTCAGGTGTTTGGGGTGATATGCGATCGCCGAGATAATCCAGTAGAGAGTTCCTACACCTGTAAGCTTTTTGCAGGTGGCGATAACAAGATTCTGAAAAAAATTGGGGAAGAGTCAGCAGAAGTGGTGATGGCTTGTAAAGATGATGACAAGGATGCGATCGCTTCTGAAGTAGCAGACTTGCTCTATCACACCCTTGTTGCCCTCGCTCACCATAAGGTTGAATTACGAGATGTTTATCGCAAACTGCAAGAACGTCGGCGCTAACTCAATTGATTACTTCTCACCTCTACTCATTCGCTTGCTCATCCTTCTCTAATTTAAGGTTGTAATAAACTAGACCGACTTTCTGAAAGTCCCAAACAGCACCTATAAGCCCCGCCTTTTTCAATTTCCTCAAACAGTGGCTGATATGAGATGAACTATATATCCCTATCTTTTGAACTAACGAAGCAGACGTATGAGGTTGTACTAGCAGGTGCTTGATAACAAGAGTCATAGCCGAAGGCTTAACCTTACGAGCTTTGGCTGTCTCCTTGCTATCTTTATTTATCTTATTCAGTTCAACTAACTCTCCAGGATGAGCTTCGTTGTTAGTACAAAATTCAATCATAATGAATAGTCGTATGCCTTAGAAGTAATAACCAAATAATTCAAAGGAAAACACCCCTCCTTAATTAAATAAGTGGGGTGAACAAAATACAACTAAATCACTCGAAACTTACCATTATCCAACTCGTCTCCTGTCTCCATAACGATGGAGCTTCTATTAAGGCACTTTGTATATATAGATGCACACGATTATTATGCCAAGAGCTAGTCAGTTTAAGCAAAAGTCCTAGCTGAAGTGCATTTGAGTCGCAGGTAGGGAACAGTCTAAATGATTGATACTCTTAGGCTTACCCATTTTGATTTTGAATTGCTTGCGAACAATGTTGCAGCTTGCCTTATGACCAATGACGCGCCACAGTTAGCTCAAATCTGCTATTAGAATAAATAACCGTCTCCTGGGATTCGTAAGTTCTCAATGCCCAATCTTTAAGTTCCTGTATGGCTTGAGAAAAAATATTATCCGGGATTTGCCAAGAAGAACTGAAGAACCTGCCTTGATAAGCGTAAAGTAATTCACCAACTGTGCGACTACTATTCCACTCAGCCGCTGTTACCTTTTCCAACATTGCACCCTGTTCAGTTAGCACCTCCATTACCTCTGCTTCAGTTGCGCCGTACCGTGCTAAGGGAAATTCATGCTGCTCAAGTATCGCCTTCCACTGCTTTTCAAAGATGTCGTATCCAGAGAAGCTTGCACTGCTATGACAGTGTAGGAAAACACCGTCTGGCTTCAGTACCCGACGGATTTCGGCAAGCACCGCTCGCCAAGCAGGAACTAAATGAAGTAGATGTACAGTCAGCGCTACATCAAAGCAATTGTCCTCAAACGGAAGCGAAGTCGCGTCCGCCTTTAGCAAAGTCAGGTTGTTAGGAACACCTTGCATCTTACTCCTCAACTCGTCCATCATCTTCTCTGAGATGTCAACACCTGTGTAAGAATAGCCCTTTTGTACCAGTGGCACAGCAATTCGACCTGTACCTATCCCTGGCTCAAAAAACTTCGTGTCTGCTGTAGCCGAGGTGAGGCGCACTACACACTCCGTTACTTGCTCTAAGACTGCTTCTGGTAAACCCCTTGTGGCATCGTAGATGCTAGCTACCCGATCAAAAGAAATACTCAAGATTAGATCTCCTTAGTAAACTCCCTGACAGCAAGGCTGGTAAAGATTGAAAATCTTAGACTCAGACAAATGATTAGCTAATTATCTATCGCAACTTGCTGAATTTGGTAATAGGAGTGTCTAGCGTTCATCCTTAGCCTCAAGTACGGGTTTCAGTTCTACCGTCACTGGCATTCCCTCAAGGAGTTGAAGATTTTTACCTTGATGTGCGATCGCTAACTGAGTTCCTTGCCGCAGCAAATAGGTTGCTGTTTCTTCTTGAATATCAACCTCTAATCGCTGTCCTTGAATCGTTAAGGGAAATCGTAGACGTTTAACTGTCTCAGGCAGTTTTGGATGGAACGATAAGTGACCGTTGTAATCTCGCATACCTGCAAATCCATAAACGGCCACCATCCAGGTTCCTCCCATCGCCGCGATATGGCAGCCATGCTTCACGTTACCCGCCACATCCCCTAAGTCCATCAGCACAGCATATTTGGCATATTCCATCGCCTTCTCTAAATAACCGATTTCGGCGGCAACAATGCTCTGAATCGAGACAGAAAGAGAGGAATCTCCTGTAGTTAATGGATCGTAATAGTCAAAGTTACGTCGCTTCTGTTCCGGTGAAAACTCATTGCCTAATAAAAACATTGCCAGCACAATATCGGCTTGCTTAATTACCTGATGTCGATAAATCACCAAGGGATGAAAGTGTAGGAGTAATGGATATTTATCAGCAGGCGTATTCTCAAAATCCCAGACTTTTTCGTCCAGGAAGCTATCGTGCTGGATGTGAATCTTTGATCGTTCATCGAAAGGCAGATACATGTTGTCCGCTGCCTTCCTCCAATTTTCTACCTCAGAAAGTTTCAGTTTGGTCTTATCGACTAAAATAATGAACCAGTCTGGATGGCGATCGCGCAGCATCTCAACGGTGTTTGCCGCATACCATAGGTTTTCGCGTGCCATTAAGTTGGTGTAGGTGTTGTTATTCACCACAGCGTTGTACTCATCAGGTCCCGTAACGCCATGAATGCAGAATTGACCTGCGACTCGATTTGAGAAAAATCCAAGGCTGTACCACATCCGAGCCGTCTCGACCAACATCTCTGCACCTTCATTGAGGAGAAAATCTTCATCCCCAGTCGCGTTAATATATTTTTTCAAGGCATAGATGATGTCTGCATTGATGTGATACTGAGCCGTGCCTGCCGCATAGTAAGCAGAAGCTTCTTCTCCATTGATGGTTCTCCAGGGAAATAGTGCGCCGTCTTGGTTAACTTCCCTTGCTCGCTGTCGTGCCTTATCTAGGATGCTGTAGCGAAATAGCAATAGGTTCTTAGCAATTCGGGGAGCGGTATAAGTCAAAAACGGCTGGAGATAAATCTCCATGTCCCAGAAGTAATTGCCTTCATAAGCATGACTCGTGAGTCCTTTCGCTGGAACGCCTCCTCCTTCCGATCGCGCAGATGCTTGAAGAACGTGAAATAAATTGAAGCGTAGCACTTGCTGCATCAATTCTGTTGTATCACTGGGATCGTGCGGGTCACCATCAATTTTGAGGTCGCTGCGATACCAAAAATCATCCAGGTACTGTCGTTGGCTTGCAAGCAGATCGTCAAAACCATGAACAAGAGCGCGATCAAGGGTGCGTCCGGCTCGATCGCACAACTCTTGTGCTGGAAAATGGTCAGAGGTGTGATACGTCATGTACTTGACTAACCGAATTGGGACGCCAGGTTGGGCATCTACCGAGAAAACGACCTTGCCATCGTCTTCCGAACACTGGCTGTCATAAAAGTAAGGCGATTTCGTTTCAAATTCATGATCGACACCACAAGCTAACGTCATCCGGCTGTTTCTCGTGATGTGACTCAGTACGATCCGACGATCCTTAACCCAGTGCTGCTGGGGTAACAAAACCCGCTCTTTAAGGCCCTTGGCGAGACGAGGATCGCCTTCACTGGCACGAGCAGAAGCATCGTAGTGCATTTCTGAGGAGATGACAATCGGTGCTTTGGCGTTGAGGATAGTTACTTCATAACAAATCGCTGCCAAGTGCCGATGTTCAAAGGAAACGAGTCGGCGCGATCGAATCGATACTTGCTTGCCAGACGGCGTTTGCCAAAGAACTTCGCGATCAAGCGTCCCGTTTTGCATATCAAGTGCCCGCTCAAACTTGAGCAGATTCGCCATCGGTAGGTCAAACGGTTCATCATCGACGTACAGTCTAATAATTTTGCTGTCGGTGGCATTTACAATAGTTTGTCCTGTCCTAGCAAAGCCATAAGCTTCCTCTGCGTAGACGATGGGCCAGGATTCATAAAAGCCATTGATAAAGGTGCCATTTTGTCCAACGGGAGTGCCTTCCTCAAATACTCCTCGCATCCCCAAGTAACCATTTGCTGTTGAAAACAAGGTTTCCATTTGTACCAGGAGTTTTGGGTTGAACTGCTTTTCAACCCACCGCCAAGGATCGGGGGGATAAATATATTTGGGAGGAATTAAAGGTTTATGGTATTGCATTTATTTTCAACCTGATTAATGACTTCCTGATAGCCTCTTCAAGTAGTGGTACGTTTGAGTTCAGACTGACGTAACACTGCAAGATAGTAAAAATCCCGTAAACCTTAATTGTCTTTAATTCTCAGTTAAAGTAACTCACTCAAATCCTGGACAACGATATCCGCCCCATTTTTTTGCAGCGCCTCAGGATCTCCTGTGCGATCGACCCCAACCACGAGTCCAAATCCACCGGCGTGACCTGCTTGAACACCAGCAATTGCATCCTCAAAGACAACCGATCGCTTTGGTTCAACCTCAAGTTGTTTTGCCCCTAAAAGAAAAGCATCTGGGGCAGGTTTTCCTGCTAAGTGCAATTGATCAGCTAGATTGCCATCAACGACAACATCAAACAGATGATCGATTCCCGTCAGCTTAAGAACAGCTTTGCAATGATGACTTGATGACACAACCCCTAATTTGAACCCTTGATCGCTCAAATGACGGATGAGAGCAACCGATCCTTCGTATGCCTCAACCCCTTCTGAATGAAGTACTTGGTCAAAAAAAACATCCTTGGAATTACCAAGGGCACAAACCGTCTCATAACCCGGAGGATCAGATGGCTCTCCATAGGGCAACTGAATTCCTCTCGATTCCAAAAAACTTTGAACGCCGACATACCGCATTTTTCCATCAACATACAGCTTGTAGTCATTCTGGATATCGAAGGGTTGAAAGGGTTCATTGGTCTTTTCAGCCCGTTGCTTCAGAAACCCATCAAATACCTGTTTCCAGCAAGCAGCATGAACCTTCGCGGTTGCGGTAATCACGCCATCTAAATCAAATAAGACAGCATCAAACTGACTCGAAGTGATGGATGAGTTGAACTGGCTCACTCTCTTCATTCTCCTATCGTCAAACTAGTCCCAGCATCTCACTGAGCAGCAATTTATCACTGCCTACTCTCGATTGTGAGTTTCATGCACCATGCTTGCCTCTACCCTCAGTCGCGTTGGGACTACAACTTAATAAACCGCTTAAGCTGTGACGCATTTAATCTGTAATAGACATTCATGGGAAAAAGGTTAAAGGGAAGGGAGAAGGGTTTTCCCTTTTAGATTCACCTCTTCTCTAAAAATGCTGATTGTTCAATGACCTGTTTTACCGGAATAAGTGAGGATAAATCTGCCGCCAAGCCAACACGGAAAAGGCAGCAATCCACAACACCAACCAGATTAACTCGAAGAACCAAAACGAAGGTAATCCCAAGGGCCAACGTAATAAGTCAACGAGGGATGCAAGGGGTAACACAGCAGCAACAGAACCTAACAAGGGGGGTAGGGTGTTGCGGGGAAAGTAAGTGCCACAGAGGGTGAACATCGGAATGACGAACAAGAAAATCGGCACATTAATGTGATCGACGGTACGCACGGTTCCTGCTGTGAATAGCCCCATGGCACCAAACAGCAGACTGCCCAAGATAATTAAGGGAAATGATATGAGCAAGTGCCATCCAGAGTAGAGTCCCCAGATTACGGCGACTAAACCAGTCAGAAAACCGGCAATCGTACCCTTTGTTGTCGCCCACAGCCAATCACCTAAGAATACTTCTGTGAAAGTCAAGGGTGCTGTCAGCAAGCCTTGCCAAGTTTTCTGATAGCTTAGGCGAAAGAAGCTGCCGAAAGAACCTTCAAAAAATGATTGGAACAGTACCCCAATTGCAATCATTCCTGGTGCCAGAAATTCTAAATATTCAATAGTTTTGCCATTGTATGGAACATCCCCTATAAGCGGAGTCAACCCATACCCAAAGGCAACAAGATAAATCAGTGGTTCTGATAGGGGTAGTAGACTGTTGACGAGCCAGGTCTTTTGATAAACTTTGGCGTGGCGATGCCAAACAGAGTAGACTCCCCAAGGTGTTATTGAGATGCCTTTCATACTGGTTATTAGTTATTGGTTATTGGTTGTTGGGTTTCCAACAAGGAATCAACGTTAGTCGAGTGATGTGCCTGTTAGTCGTAAGAATACGTCTTCTAAATTGGTGCGACGACGGGTTAGGCGTTCGGGTGCAATGCCACTTAGCTGTTCCCACAGTGGTTGGGGATTGTCTATTGGTAATCCTATTAAGTAGCTGCTACCAAAGGGTCTGTACCAAGTTCTTGCACCATTGGCTAGCTGTTGGAGTGTTTCTTCATTGATGCCCTCAATTTCTACCACTTCTCGACCAACCGTTCGCTCAATCAGTTCTTCTGGGGTACCTTCGTCAATCATCTTGCCTTGCTGGAGTAAGATAAGGCGATCGCATAATCGTTGTGCTTCATCCATGTAGTGAGTCGTCAACAACACCCCACATCCCTTCTGCTTTAGCTGCGTCACCAGTCGCCAAAAGTCCTGTCGCGCATCCGGATCGAGTCCAGTTGTCGGTTCATCCAAAAACACGACTTGCGGACTATTTATCATCGCTCGTGCGAGAACTAAACGCCGCTTCATCCCGCCTGAAAGTTCATCAACACGGTTGCTGGCATAATCTTGCAATCCCACCTGTGCGAGTAATTCACCCGCGAGATGCCGTGCTGCCTTACCAACGATGCGGTAATGATGGGCAAAGTGAACTAAGTTCTCAAATACCGTAAAATCTGGGTCAAGATTGTCTTCTTGAGTAACAATTCCCATAGAGGCACGAGCTATTCGTCCTTGAGCTTGTACCTGATTTTTTCCCAGTTCGACAAAACCTCGGCTGGGAATCACTGCCCCATACAACATTCCCACCGTTGTTGTTTTCCCTGCGCCATTAGGGCCAAGAAGACCAAGAATTTCTCCGGGATTAAGAGTAAAGTTAACGCCTTGAACTACCTGCCTTTGACCATAGGTTTTCCACAAATCATAGGCAGTCAGCGCCATAGGTTCTGCAATTTGGCTTTTAGATGCAAGTCTCATAGTTTTATAGCGATTAACTATTCGCTTTGGCTCTTTAATGCCATGTAATACAAATTGTAGTCTGATTTGTATTTTTGTCAAATAGCCGAGTTGTTCAGTGATTTAGCCAAGCTCATCGTCTAGCTTTGCCTCAAGCCCAAGCTCATGGCTTAAGTCAGGCACAGCAAATATAAGAGTTGCTAAATTGAGCAGGTATTTCACCTGTTCAATTTAGCAACCCCAACGATACGATGAGCGATCGCTAATTCACTTCATCCAACTGGTTCACCCAATTGGGTGAAGTGATAATCGCTTAAGACTATAAAAAATTAACTTGCAAACTTCAAACTCTAATGAATGAAAAGCTCTCAAAACCCGATTAATCAGCCAAGGTTTCTACATCCTGTCGGAAGACAATTATGGCGTGCTTGCCCTGATAGTCTTTTACTGACCAAAGGATCGAATCAGATACTTCTCGTGACACAAGAGTCTTGATTTCAATATTGGTGTTGTAGCCTGCCATGTCTCCCATGCGTTTGCCATGGCTACCCTCACCCTGCACTTGATTAATGGTATATCCGCTTACGTTATTGTGTTTAAATAATTTGACGATGGGGTCTCTTAGTACGGTTTCAGCAATTATGGTGAGTAGCACGGCGGTTTGAACTGGGGCGACTTCGGGGGGCATTGGGAACTCCACTTTTGTTGGTTTGAGATTGTTGAGGTAGTTGAGAAAACTCTGTTGCCAAAATGGTATTGTCAACACTTCTTTAGAGTTAATAAGACCTTTTGACAAACTAGCTTTGGGTGTATGAATACTAATGCTGTTGGCAAAGTGGTTTCAATGTTCTGAAAGCCTAATTCTGTTTTAGCTGTTTGTAACATTCTACAGGGGCGCAAGACATAACGCCCCTACAAGAAGGGTTGCTCTTAGAGGCAGGCTCCCGTTCTAATTGATAGAACCTACCGATAAGAGTAGTAGCTTACTTGACTCTAGGCATAACTTGATCACACTAGTGCAGCGCGGCAAAAATAAGTAACTAGTTAACAACGGAGCGAAAAGTAGAAAGTCTAAGCCTTTCTGCCTTCTGCCCTATGCCTTCTACCTTCTGCCTTTTTGTACTAGACCCTTCGTTTTAAGCCTTAGAGATACACTATTGCACAAAAAGGGCATCTCTAATCGTTGACTGACGCTTATTCCTTGCCAGTGACCTTATCAACTAGGTCTTTTGCTCCTTCAACTAAACCGTTCTCACCGGGATTTTCTTTTTTGAACACCTTCAAATCTTCCTCATAAATCTTATCCAGACCTTTAGGGTCGTTGAGGGCTTCTGTTGCTTCCTCGTAAGCTTCTTGTCGAGCCTCTTCTTTAAGCCCCGTTCCTTCACTCAACGTATAGGCGCGATCGATTGTTTCCTCTGCCTTCGACGGGCTATTCAAGGGTTTATCTGCTAAAGCAGGTTGATTAGCAAAAACAAATAGACCTGATAGGCTTAGCAAACTCATAAGAGTAAAAAGCAAAATGCGCTTAGCAAAAGCTTGCCCAATTGCTGAAAAAATCCGCTGCATGTAAATCTCCTTAAATTTCGTAGGATTCTGCACTACAAGCACAAACGAAGAAAGACGCGATCGCGATTCTCACAAACATCACGCGCCGTCCTCAAAGACATCCTACGGGTCTGGCGACAACAGACCTTCTTCCGGAAGATACATTCAAGCTGTATTGAGAGTTACAGATTATTACTATGGCAGACAATACTAATTTCTCAATGTTTGCTGCATTGAGTCTGACTGATTCGCTCGGTTAAACGCATCAAGCAACTGACGAGGAATTGCCCGTGGGCGCATTGCTTGGGTATCAACCCAAACCCATAACACCTCAGCCGTTACTAGCAGTTGCTCTTCACCTTGTTTGCGGATTTCGTAACGCCGAATTGCACGCGGCCCGCGCAGTTGTTGTAACCAAGTTGTGACCTCTAAAATATCACCCGCAACGGCTGGACGAAGGTAATCAATTTCCACCCGCCGCATAACGAAGACACCACCCAGTTCCCGGTATTTCTGATGGTTAAAGCCAAGATGTTCTGAATGTTCAATAGCTGCTTGCTCTAGGTAATGCTGATACACGGCGTTGTTGACGTGTCCTAAAGCGTCCATTTCGTGGTATCGCACACGTAGCTTGGTGGTGAATCGTTGCATCTGAATTTGGTCTTTTCTATTTATTCGCTTTCCACCGTAAGATTATCTGTTGCTACTCTTGTCTATTCCCTACTCCCCACTGAATTCTTCCTGAAAAGCCGTAGACAGAATCTCTGTACCAACTAGCTGGGTAGTGTAGAATGCTGACGATCAATAAACAGGTGAGTAAATAGCAGTAAGACGCTAAAAGCGTAGAGACTGTGTTGCCCAAGCAGGAGTACAGAGTTGAGCATATCAATTATCGATAGATTACGGTTAGGCGTCTCTGTTGGCGCAGCAAAAACGGTAACCTCTCTTGTGCGGTTACTTCGCCTAGGGGCGGCGAGTGTGCTGCCAGGAGATATGGCACGTCGTCTTCAGCCGAAAGTGCTGCCGTTACTATTTGGGCAGGTAAGGCGAGGGGTGATTCTCATCGTTGGGACGAATGGCAAAACAACAACCTCTCTCCTTTTGCGGACAATTCTTGAGCGTCAGGGGTGGCGAGTTGCCCATAATGCCACGGGCGCTAATTTGATTAACGGGTTGGTCACAGCACTACTAGACAATACGAGTTTGATTGGGCAACTTGATGCTGACTACGCGATTTTGGAAGTGGATGAGAATGTATTGCCCTTAGTATTGCGCTCTTGTCAGCCTCAGTTCATCTTGGGGTTAAATCTGTTTCGTGACCAGCTAGACCGATATGGGGAAGTTGATACGATAAGCCAGAGATGGCAAAAAGCAATTGCGCCTCTCCCGACTGATACAGTGGTGATTCTGAACGCCGATGACCCGACTCTCTCGCGCCTCGGTCAGCAACTCCCTCAAAAGGTCTTATTCTTTGGACTGAGTGAACCAGAGGCTTACCTCGATGAGATTCCCCACGCTGTAGATTCGATTTACTGTCCCAGTTGCGGGCATCCCTTGGACTATAAGGGTGTTTACCTCTCCCATTTAGGGGACTACCACTGTCCTAGCTGTGGTTTTAGCAAAAGTCAGCTAGCTGTTGATAGCCGAGAATGGCCGCAAATTTTGATTGGCATTTACAACAAATACAACACACTCGCGGCGGGGTTAGTTGCGAAGGAAATTGGCATTGATATCCCTACTATTTACGACACTGTTAAGAACTTCCGTGCGGCTTTTGGGCGTGCTGAGGAATTGGATGTTAAGGGTAAGCATGTGCGGATTTTGCTGTCGAAAAATCCTGTAGGGATGAATGAAACTATCCGGGCAGTGAATGATCTTCAAAAAAATGGAGGGGCTTCAACAAAGCTGCTGGTACTCAATGATCGAACACCAGATGGTACTGATGTTTCTTGGATTTGGGATGTTGATACTGAGAAGCTAGTAGCATCGGGGGGGACAGTTGTAGTGAGTGGCGATCGCGTTTATGATATGGCACTACGTCTACGCTACAGCGAGACTGACGGGCAAAATAACTTCAAGTTAATTGTGAAAGAAGACTTAAAAGAAGCGATCGCTACTGCATTGGAACATACTCCTGCCAATGAAACCCTACACATTTTGCCGACTTACTCTGCCATGCTGGAAGTGCGGGGATTGCTGACAGGTCGTCAGATTTTATAATTTGCTGTCAATCGTATTTATAGCAGTCGAAGTATAGATTTAGGACATCAACGGAGGCTATAACCCTTAGCCCTCGCTATTTGGCTGAAAGCTGACTGCTGCTTGCTATATTGGGTTAATTATTGCTGGTGATTTCTTAAGTCACCTAGTTCAAAATCTGTGCCAAGTCTAGGACAAATCCAGGCAGCACATCTTCTCCAGACAAGCTAGTGGGAGATTCTAGAACTTCAATATCCTGTACTAATCTGTAAATTTCCACCCGTTGATTTTGAGGGTCAATCAGCCAGCCCAGACGTACACCGTTGTCCATGTACTCCTGCATTTTCTGTTGCACTGTCTTCAAGCTATCGGAGGCAGAGCGCAACTCGACAGCAAAATCCGGAGCCATAGGCAGGAATCTAGTAGGGTCTGGATTCAGAGCTTCTAACCGTTCCCGACTCACCCAGGATGCATCAGGAGAACGGTTTGCACCATTGGGGAGCTTAAAACCCGTTGAAGAGTCAAAAGCTAAACCTGTGCCATCAGCATCTGTCCAATTGGCTAAGCGCTGCGTCAGTCTACTGTTTCGGTTCCCGCTTTCCCATCCCGTTGGTGGCATGATGATTAATTCTCCCTCTGCCGTGCGCTCCAGGCGCAAATCCCGATTGTTCTGACAGAGTTGGAAGAACTGTTCATCTGTTAGCTCAATGGTAGGGCGTAAATTGAGGATAAGGGCGGTCATCGGTTGCCTAAGAATCTCGCTAACTGTAGCGTAGCGTATGACGGGGTTGGCTCAGTAAAAGAGATCGCCTCTCGTCCACCCTACCTTTGGGTCGTAACTTGCCTATCTATCAAACTAGAGTTTTTCTATATAGGAACATAAACTCTTCGTTTGGTAGAGTGGTTAAATTATTCTGAGGCAGTCAGGTCAGCCTTGAAGAATTCAAGAAATTAATTGATTGTGATGAATCCTCAACAACTAGAACTAACAATAGGCTGGCTCTATCCTAATCTGATGAGTACCTATGGCGATCGCGGTAATGTCATCTGTTTGCAACAACGTGCTCAATGGCGAGGAATCAGCGTCAAAATCATCTCTCTTGACGAGCAAGCCCCTACTGCCGAAATCCACAACGTTGATATCTTAATGGGCGGTGGTGCCCAAGATAGGCAACAGGAAATCGTTATGCGCGACCTCCGGGGCATCAAAGCCGACACATTACGTGAAAAAATCGAAGCGGGGACACCAGGCGTATTTACCTGTGGCGCACCGCAATTGCTAGGTCACTATTACGAACCTGCAATAGGTCAGCGGATTGAAGGCTTAGGGTTATTTGATATGGTGAGCAAGCATCCTGGTCCCGATGCTCGTCGTTGCATTGGCAATGTTGTCTTTGAGCTAACAGCATCACCCTTAGCACAAGACTTAGAAGCGACGCTAGGAACGAAGCCGATAGTGATTGGCTTTGAAAATCATGGGGGTCGAACTTTCTTAGGGAACGTAGAAGCACTGGGTCGCGTTGTCAAAGGGTATGGAAACAATGGAGAGGATGGTACAGAAGGGGCAGTTTATCGAAATGCGATCGCTACTTATTCCCACGGGCCCCTCTTACCGAAAAATCCCTTTGTCGCTGATTGGCTTATCCAGACCGCTCTAACTCAAAAGTATCAAACCCCTGTTCCTCTGAAACCCTTGGACGATACTTTGGCAATACAAGGACGGAATGCAATGTTTAAACGCCTCGCCCTTACCCACCTGATTAAAGAACCCCTACACTGTTGAAATAAACCAGTCATCACTAAAACTCCCATAGGCTGTAGTTGCTGCTTGTGCCAGCTCTTAGGGATGAGCAGAAATGTTGCGTTTATCTAATCTCACGCCCCGTTATCAATCATCGACCACAATCTTTGCAATTATTAAGATGGTTTGCCATAGAATAAATTCGCAAGCAGGGACATGACTGGAAAAGTAATCGATAGCAGTGCAAATAACCTACTCATTCTTATACTCCCGATCGCGTTTTTGATTGTCCTCCTGTTCAAGGCTTGGCCAGCACTGCTGGCACTACTCATCTTCAGCATTTGTTTTCAAGTTTGGCAGCAATATCAATGGAAGCAGTGGAGTAAGCAAGTTAACCCCTACTTCAACCAGCTAATTAAAGAAAACCAGGGCTGTCTGACAGTGCTGGACTTAACCATGAAAGCTGGCATATCGGCGCCAGCAGCAACGCGGTATCTGGATAAAAGAGCCGAAGAATTCGGTGCCCAGCGTCAAGACTACGAAGGCAAAGGCACTGTCTATTACTTCCTCACAGCAAGCGCTCTCGGTAGTATGTTCGAGGAGAGTGAACCAACTGTTGAGCCAGAGGATGAATCGTTAGGCAGTCAACGTCCAAAGCTGATGGAACTCTTGAGTCAAAAGGTGTCGAGTCCGCCTCAAAGCGAATCCTCTCCTAGTGAGCTTATCGAATCTCCAGAACCTTCAGCGGAAAAAGAGCTTCAGCCACTAGAATCTCCAGAACCCCCAGCCGAAAAAGAGCCTCAGCCAGTAGAATCTCCAGCCGAAAAAGAACCTCAGCCCCTAGAAACTACTCCCCCTGCCGATGAAGTTAAGGCAGACCCCAAACCAGTGGAACAAACGGAGCCAGCAAGCGAAAAGGAAGACTTGTGGGCAGATACACCCGACAACGAGCAACAAGATTCTCAATCTCTCATTCAAGCGGAACTTGCGAAACGGCTTGACGTTCATTCGAGTACCGTTGGTAAACGTAAATCTGACCCTGATTTTTCAGAATGGAGTCAAAGTCGAGACCCAGAGGGAATCGCTTGGAAATACTCACCAAAGGCTAAAGAGTTTGTACCCCTAGAGAAGAAGCCATAGTCAGAGCAAGTTCTTTTTTGTGTTGAGTTCTATAACAACCTCCAGAAATAACTCAAGACATTTTTGAAGTAGAAAAAAGAAGTAGAAAATATATGGTATGGAAACACTTGCCTACGCACATTTACATACAGCCTACGAAGAAGCAGACCTCAATCCGACTGCTTACGAGCTGAAATTATTTAACAACTTCAATTGGCAACCACCTAGCTCAGCTTGGATTAGGTTTTTAGCCACTGTTATCGCTATCTCCGTTTTGAGCATGGCTGGTAGTTCCCTGGCTGCCTATGTCAGAACCAATGGCAGTCCCTTGAATATTCGCGCCACGCCTGGGGGTGCTGTCATCGGCAGTTTACGCAATGGCACCTATATCGGTCTTAGTGGTTCTACCTCTAGTGGCTGGTCACGGCTTTCAACAGGTGGCTGGGTATCTTCCAGTTGGATAAGTGGTAGTGGGGGCGGCGGCGGGGGCGGTGGCGGTGGCAGTGGTTATGGCTCCGTTGCCCTTGTACGCACGAATGGCTCACCGCTTCATATTCGCTCAAGCCCTAGTGGCGCTATTGTCGGCAGCGTCGCCAACGGTAGCCAGGTTTCTCTTAGTGGTCGTACATCTGGTGGTTGGTCACAACTTTCTAATGGTAACTGGGTATCCTCCACTTGGATACGAGCCAGTTCTGGTAGTGGTGGTAGTGGTGGTAGTGGTGGTAGTGGTGGTAGTGGTGGTGGCGGTGGGGTACCCTCAGGCACCTTGCAAATTGGTAGCAGTGGCTCCGCCGTGACTAACCTCCAGAATCGCTTGAGAACTCTGGGTTTTTACAGCGGGCCTGTAACTGGATACTATGGTCAGTCAACTGCGGCGGCAGTAAGAAACTTTCAAGCCTCGGCGAGACTGCAAGTAAACGGTATTGCTGGACCGCAAACCCTAAGCGTATTGTATGGCGGTAGTTCTGGGGGAAGCGGCGGTGGGGGTGGTACGCCCTCAAGCACCTTACGAGTGGGTAGCAATGGCTCAGCCGTTACTAACCTTCAGAATCGGTTGAGAACCCTTGGCTTCTACAACGGACCCGTTACTGGATACTATGGTCGGTTAACTGAATCCGCTGTAAGAGACTTTCAGATATCCAGGAGAATACAAGCTAACGGTATTGCTGGATCACAAACCCTAGGCGTTTTGTATGGTGGCTAGTGCAGGGGGCGGAAATAACTATCCACTTGAAAAAGGTTAAAAGCTTACTGTATAAGCTTTCTTTCCTTCGGCTTCCTGCATAAGAGCCTTCTTGCATTAGGTTTTAGAATCTAGGAGTTTGAAATGAACTTCCTTTACGGGTGCATTCTACTGAAAACGAATTGAACAAAATGGATCAACTGAAAAATCAAGAGCAGGGTCGGCATCACTTGTCCCACAATTAGATATAGGTTCTTTTTTTGCTTCAAGTTTTTGCAACACCTCTAGAACTTGTGACTTGGTCATTCCTGGACGGATTTCTGGAAGAGTAAGCATTTGAATAACAGCTTTGTCGAGATCTGAATAGTCTGTAACATCAGTCCAGCCTTGATAAAAAATACTTTCTTGGTATATGTAGGAATCTTTCATTAACCCTAAAGATTGTGTGAGTTCTTCTCGAATCAGGTGAGAGCGTTCTTTTTGGGTTAGTCCAATAGTGGAAATTAGAATTCTCGAATTATAAATGGCATCATTATCCCAGTCTGTCCAGAAAAAGCCATAGTTGACGGGAGAATAGTTTGGCTCGTATTGTGCAAATTGAGATTCGGGAACAAAGTAGATTTCTAGATTAGGATTCTTAGCATCAATTTGCAATTTTATACTATTAGTTAAGGTATTGATTTCGTCAAGGACTGTTTGTAAAGTTTTAAGGTCTTCAGCAGTAGGAGAACCATTGACCTTAATTTTGATATCCCTATCCCATTTCTTAATGGTTGGATTTGAGCTTCCAAACTCAGACCCAAGGGCAATTTCAAAAAAATAATTAATTTGAGCAGGTGTGTAGTTTCTGTTAACTAGTTGAATATGGTTTTTTGTATCAAGCTGCTTGTGATTCCCAGAGTCAGGTAGCTGGTAAGCCGAGAGTGTCTGCGAACTTAAGAGACTTAACAGAGTTGACTGAACCACTAGTACACAAAAGCTTTGCTTACGCATAGTAAATTCGGATAATCAGGTAGATGCATTGACGTTATCAATAACAATCAATGTTCCTTAGCATACCTAATTAGCGGTTAGCGAACTTTCTATCTTAAAAGTGAGAATCTGATAGCAAGGATAACGGATTGAGCCTAGTACTTCCGTATTATATTAAGGGTGTGCGTGAGTCTAGGATACTAAAAGCTTTCTTCTTACGATAAATGAGAGAAGTGAGTGCAAGAAGAGGAAAGAAGGGCTATCGGATAGAATGCGATCGCATTTAGTTTCGCCAACTCATAATGAGCTTTTTGTCTAGAGAGATAAGTAAGTTTTGCTCAACCGTTAGCGCCATACCGTCGTTGAAACTTCTATTTAATGTATTAATTGCTACTTTAGAAGTTATTGTTTTAGCCTCCGCTGGTTGTCCAGCAATCCAGATGAGGCAGACAGTAACAGCCACGGCTTCGAGTAAGAGTTGCAGATTCCGAAGGTTCATGCTAGCTAAGGAGATGTGACGGTTGAAGACTTCTGAAGATGAATTGAGTATAAAATCCAGATGTTTGCGATCGCGTTTGCACCAATGTTTGACTTTATGTATAAGTATTGGCACGCACAATAGAAGAAAGGTATTAGGGTTGGGGTATGGCAAGGCGATCGCTCCAGGCATCTGTAGAAGGCATCAAAAAAGCAAAACAAGCATTCCTGCGAAAAGGCTGGACGCAAGAATACCTAGCGGGTGAGGTGGGTTTAGAAACTCGTCAGCCGATTTGGAAGTTTTTTGCGGGTAAACCCGTTGATAGAGGTGTCTTTAGCGAAATCTGCTTTCAGCTAGACCTGCAACCGGAAGAAATCGCGCTTCAACTCCAAATTGATGAACCCACAGCAGAAGAGAAAGTTCAAGACCTCGCTAATGCGATTGATGCACTCGTAACCAGGGTGCGCTCAGAGCGTCACGATAAAATTCAAGACCAATGCGGCACCCTGCACCTCTTGGATATTGCACGACCTGTAGGTTTAGATGACCTTTACGTTGAGGTCAACATCCTTGAAGAAATTACCAGTCAGCGTTGGCTAGAAATTTCTGACTTACAAGGCTTCAAACCTGAAGAATTTGACCGCCTGGGTTTGGGGAAAGTGCGTCAGGAACAAGTACCAGGACTTAAAGCCGTTGAGCGGTATGCCAAATTGATGGTACTGGGTAAACCGGGTGCTGGGAAAACTACCTTTTTGCAGTATCTTGCCATTCAGTGCAATCAAGGGCATTTTCAAAGCGGGAGTGTTCCCATTTTCATCCGGCTGAAGAACTTTGCAGAGGATGCCCTGGATGAAGGCAACTTCAGCTTATTAAACTACATCAATCAAGAATTCTCCCGCAGTGGTGTTTCCGAGCAAGATGTTGAAACGCTACTCAATCACGGCAAAACCTTGATACTGCTGGATGGTTTAGATGAAGTACCAGAAGCAGCTAGTGATGAAGTCATCAAACAAATTCGCAAAATAGCGGAAAAATATTACAAAAATCAGCTAATTATCACTTGCCGGATTGCTGCTCAAGAGTACAGATTTCAAGGATTTACCGAAGTCGAGATTGCCGACTTCAAACCCGCGCAAATTGAAAACTTTGCCAAAAAGTGGTTTGTCGCCGTTGCTCGGAATTCACCCGAATCTGGCTTGAAAAAGGCATCACTGTTTCTTGAGCAGATGGCGCTGCCAGAACATCAACCTATCAGAGAACTCGCCGCCACACCTGTCTTGCTCAACCTGACTTGCCTGGTGTTCCATGCTAAGGCGGATTTTCCCGTTAAGCGCTCTGACCTTTACAAACAAGGGCTTGACCTGCTCTTAATTCGTTGGGATGAATCTAGAGGGGTTAGGCGAGATGACATTTATCGTAATTTATCATTGCCCCACAAACTCCAGTTGCTCAGTCAGCTAGCAGCAATTACGTTTGAGCAAGGGGATTATTTCTTTGAGGAAAGCCGACTCCAGCAATTAATTACGGACTACTTACGCACCTCACCCAACGCACAAACTGACTCAGTAGCTCTAGAGCAAAATAGCCTTGCTGTCGTGAAATCTATTGAGATACAGCATGGACTGTTAGTTGAGCGAGCGCGACGAATTTACTCATTCTCCCACCTGACGTTTCAAGAGTACTTTACAGCAAGAGCGATCGTTACTGGCACTCATCTGTCCTTGCCACAGCTAGCAGAACACCTGACCGAGAAGCGTTGGCGAGAAGTGTTTTTACTAACCGCCCAGATGTTGCCGAATGCAGATGAATTGTTGCAACTAATGAAGCAACAAGCCGATGCCTTAGTATCTGCGGATGAGACATTACAACCATTCCTCAATTGGGTAGCAAAGAAATCTCTTGAGGTAAAGACACCCTACAAACCAGCCGCTATTCGTGCCTTTTATCTAGCGCTTGCCCTTCCTCCTAACCACCGACTGGCTAGTGACCAAACTTTAGCCTTAGCCATTGACCGCAATCTCGCAGGTAATTTTGGAGGTGACCTTGCCCTGGATTTGGCTCTAGTTCAGGCTTTGGGGGTTGCCCTCGCACTGACTCCAGAATTAGCCTATAACCGAATATCTGCCCTTCGCCTTGCCCTTGACCTTAACCACCTAACTGGGGTTGAGGTAATCAACGATTCACTCAAGCAACTTAAAAACCAGCTACCGAATTCAGATGCAGACCAAGAAACTATCAAGCAATGGTGGCAAGAAAATGGTCAAGATTGGGCAGCGCAATTGAGAAGTGTCATGATTGACCATCGCAATATTGGTCATAAATGGCACTTGAGCGAAGCTTCACAACAGTTGGTTGAACAGTATGCCAATGCTAGTCAGTTACTCGTAGAGTGTCTCAACAGTAATTGTCAGCTAACACCAACAGTACGGCAGATGATAGAGGAAACATTGTTGTTAAGTCATTACTCGTTCTGCGGGGTCAACTCCGGTGGTTCCTGCACGTAGGCACCAGTGCGATCGCAATGACTACGCTATGGTAGTGACTTGACAAACCCAAGAGAGTTGCTTAAATAGTCTTAATACCATTCGACACTTTGGTAAGTAAGTATTTATAACAAGCAATGGCACTTAAGCTCTGTCTGAAAACCACTATCGGAACTACCCTGACTACCAGCCTGGGAGGGTTGTGAGACGAGCCTGCTTGCCTTAGAAGCCAGAAATCGCACCCCTCCCAGCAACGCTTCGGAGGGGTTTTTAATGGCTTGCAAACCCTCTAGGTAAAAGCACGCAACCGCACAATCGCAAAAACATTGACGATGAGAACAAGAGATGATTCTTTGCGCTGACTTCATGACAACTACCACTACCACCACCACCCAAATCGCGACTGGAGGGACGTGATGTAATTCGTCATGCACGCAATACCCAAACGTTCCCCCTCCAGGCAATCCTCGGAGGGGTTTTTAGTAGATATCAACAGGAGAAGAACAATGTACGACCATCGAGCGATCGCACGCTGCAAAGAACAAATTATTTACCGGATGAGAGGGAAGGATATTATGAGGAGTTAGTCGATCGCCTATAGCGGGTGTGTTGATATAGCAATCTGATTGGAGTTGTAAAATAATCCTGGTACCTGCTCCCGGACTCCTGAATTCGATACGTTAGGCTATGAGTATGTACTCCACAGTATTTCTGACATCGTTGCAATGAATCTCCCCGACCTCGATTCTGAAACCATTGATCGCATTATAGAGATGGCGTGGGAAGACCGCACACCCTTTGAGGCAATTGAACAACAGTTTGGGCTTCAGGAAAAACAAGTCATTGCTCTAATGCGGCGAGAAATGAAGGCGTCTAGCTTTAGGATGTGGCGCGAACGTGTAAGTGGGCGTCAAACCAAACATCTCAAACAACGCGACTTCGTTTCTGGACGCTTTCACTCTCACAATCAAAAAGGTTCTTGATGGATTCTAACAGAGGATTTGGGTATTGGAGTAATAGTGCGCTCTTGTAAAAATGTTCACCCCATTAAATAGCTTAGAGCACTTAGCCGCAGTTTAGTAAAGGAAGTAGACAAGGTTCCTAGAAGTTAGATTCTCTCTGAAGACGTTTGTAGTTAATAGTACAAACTTACTTAATATTAGACCCTTCCTATGGACAGAGGATTGAACCAAGTAATAAAGTTAAGGTCTATATGAGGCTTTTACTGGTCTATTAACAATTTCATTAGAAGCAAACACTAACTGTTCCGCATGAAACCTATTTCATATAGAAAAGCTCCCAAAGATACTATCTTAGGGGCTTTATTAGTCCTTAAGAGGATGTTGCCGAGTTGATGATTTCCTAATGGCTTACTCTACGCCTAGTAAAAACAAAAAATGCTCTGGATGTGACTGATGTAACTCTAATCACTCGGCTTTTATTTAAGACTTACGCAATGTATTAAAGTAACTCTCCCACAATTGTTTCTGAGCTTCGATTGACAGACGGCTGAATAGAGCCTGAAATTCAAGTGAGCTTGTCACCACCTGTTCCTGAAATTTCAGTGTTTTATCGAAAGTATCACGGGCGTTAGGCATATTGGAACTCTGCATATTTGGCATCATAGATGCCCAGCTAGTAAAAATTCCTCTTTGCAACTCACTTAACTGTCTTAAGTACTGCTCCAAGCTATTACTCCAATCCATTACCTTTGCTCCTTTAACTGTATTGATGAATACTGATTGCCTTATCTAGAATCTTATTGAATAATAATGGATAAATACTGAAATTGAAATGCACAAAAACAAGATTTCATGTCGATGCATTAGAAATACATATCTTTAGGAAGAAACGTCTTTTAATCCTCGTGGATTAAGCAAAATACCTTTGTGAAAAAACACCTCTTGCCAGGTTAGTTCATCGAGAGAATTGGGTTGTTCCAGTTTCATAAAAGCATAGCTGCCGCTCATCTTAGAGCAACCTTTCATAAGTAGCAGAAAATTTCTGCGACTACCAATGCAAACTGCTTTCATAAGCATCCTGCTTGAAGTTGGTAACAGTTAATGACGTGAAATTTTAAAAGATGATGAGGATGTATGGAAGAAGTTTATATTGTCTCAGCAGTACGCACACCGCTTGGTCGGTTTGGAGGGGCATTAGCAGGTTTTTCCCCAGTCGATTTAGGTGCCCATGCCATGCGATCTGCCTTGGAACAAGCCGGAGTACCGGACGACGCTTTAGACCTGTACATCTTTGGGAATGTACTCAGGGCGGGTCATGGACAGTCAGTGCCTCGTCAGGCAGCTTTTAAGGCACAGATTCCGGACACGGTGAATGGGTATGCCGTGGATATGGTGTGTTCATCAGGAATGATGAGCGTGATGAACGCCGCCACTACTATCCGCTCTGGAGATGCTGAAATTGTACTGGCTGGTGGAATGGAATCCATGTCCCAGGCTGGGTTTTTCTTATCACATCGAGCCAGATGGGGGTACAAATTGCTGCTGGGTTCGCCAGAGCAACTCACCGATACTTTGCTGTACGATGGTCTCACCGATCCCACTACTTCCGAAACAATGGGAGAGCAAGCTGAGCGACTAGCAGTGGCTTACAACGTAACGCGACCCGACTTGGACGAAGTTGCCTTTTATTCACAGAAACGAGCAGCGATCGCAACTGAGCAAGGTTGGTTTAAAAGGGAGATTGTACCCATTGAAATTTCGGGAAAGAAAGGTTCGCGACTTATGGACACGGATGAGGGAATCCGCCTCGAAACCACCTTGGAAAGCCTAGCTAAACTCAAGCCTGCTTTCCGAGAAGATGGAGTGTTTACGGCGGGCAATAGTAGCCAGATATCAGACGGAGCAGCCGCTCTCGTTTTGGCAAGCGCAAGAGCAGTGGAACGCTACGAACTCAAGCCTTTAGCACGGGTGGTTGGGGGAGCCTGGATCGGTGGCGAAACTTGGCGCTTCCCGGAAGTTCCCATCCTGGCAGTAAACAAGCTTTTAGAAAAGCTCAAGATGAGAATCTACGATTTTGACCTGTTCGAGAACAACGAGGCATTCGCTTTGAGCAGCGTGTTGTTCAACCGAGTGCTGGGTGTTCCATACGAAAAGCTCAATGTCTATGGGGGAGCGATCGCTTTAGGACATCCCATTGGCGCTTCAGGAGCGCGAATCATCGTCACGCTGCTCAACGCCTTGCAACAAAGGAATGGGCAACTCGGATTGGCAGCCGTCTGTCATGGGACTGGTGGTGGAACTGCGATCGCATTAGAGCGGCTTTGATAAGGAAAGAGAAATTCTTTTCTTGTTCCTTTCGCCTTTTTCTTTCATGGAGTGGAGAGTGGTTGATGCAATCTTTAGGGCTGGAAGATAAAGTTGTTCTGGTAACGGGCGGGAATCGAGGGATAGGAGCAGCGATCGTTCGTTTGCTCTTAGAGTTGGGAGCCAAGGTAGCCTATACTCACCGCAGCGAGAGTATTACTCAGCAGGGGACGCTGGAAATTCAAGCTGATGTGACCGACTCCGCTGCAATGGAGGCAGTGGCAGAACAAGTTGAACAGAAACTTGGTTCAATTTATGGGGTTGTAGCGAATGCTGGGATTACCCGTGACAACTTTTTTCCAAAACTGACTTCTGAGGATTGGGATGCCGTCATTGGCACTAACGTGAAGGGAGTTTACAACACGCTAACGCCCGTTATCCCGAAGATGTACGAGAGGCAAGAAGGCTCTGTTGTCTGCATTAGCTCAATTTCGGGCGAACGAGGAAACCTTGGTCAAAGCAACTATGCTGCATCCAAGGCGGCTGTGATTGGTTTAACTAAGTCCTTAGCTAGAGAAGCAGCTCGGTACGGGGTGCGGGTCAATGCTGTGTCGCCGGGATTTATTGAGACTGATATGGTTAAGTCGGTTCCAGACAAGGTGAAAGAGCGCATTGTCTCTGAAATTCCACTTCGTCGCTTTGGTAAGCCTGAAGAAGTGGCTTGGGCAGTGGCGTTCCTGCTCTCGCCAATTGCTAGCAGCTATGTTACGGGTGAAGTTCTCCGTGTCAATGGTGCCCATCATACTTGAGAGACGCGCTTCCCAAAGCCAGAAACTAGCATTGAACAATAGTTACACTTCTTAATGTATATAGTAGCGGAGCAACGTGTGAAAACAGCGATTGAGGTTGAAGAGCGGCGAATCAATGTAGGCGGTTTAACTACACGCTACTTTAAGGCGGGTGATGATGGTCTACCGTTAGTGCTGCTACATGGAGATAGTGCCAGCGCTCTGGATTGGTCTTGGGTACTGCCCAGGCTAGGAGCTACATATCGCGTCTATGCCCCGGACTTTCCAGGGTTTGGTGAGAGTGCTAAACCCAGCCGTAACTATACTCCGGAATTTCTTAAGCAGTTCTTGGTCGATTTTCTCAACGCGCTTGGCATTGAGCAGGCGGTACTAGTAGGTAACTCCCTAGGTGGACTTGTTTCTCTACGCTTTGCGCTGTCACATCCTGAACAAGTGGCGGCTCTGGTGCTGGCAGACAGTTCCGGGCTTGGTTACTCAGTTACGCCGTTTCTGTCCCAGTTAACCGTGCCCTTCTATGGGGAGGCTGCGATCACGGGGTGCGCTACACCGATTGGCGCAAAGATGCGATCGTGGTTACGGGCAACACTGCTTTTTGCCCACCCCTCGCAGGCTCCCGATGTGTGGCTGGCGGAGCAGGAGCGAATGTCACTAATGCCGGGTTTTCTTCAAGCTACTCTGTCTTCACTACGTGCCCAGCTTAATGTATTGGGACAGCGCCAAGTGTTGCTCGATTCTCTACCACAGTTGCAGATGCCAACCCTGATTGTCTGGGGTACTGATGATTCGGTTTTCCCAAAAGAGCAGGCTCAAGATGCCGTTAGTCGCCTACGGCATGGACAGCTTGCCTTGATACCTGACTGTGGTCATCTACCCCATATCGAGCGTGCTGAAATTTTTAGCACGGAGTTAAGCAAGTTTCTCACGGAAGTTACTGGTTAGACATTTGGTTCCATCTGTCAACCCTGAGACTGAGGTAGGTACACTTACTCTGTCCTATTTATTGGTAGAAGTTGAGTTTGTCGATTTCAACTAAAGCAAACGTTTCTAGATGACTTTACCTTCAGGGGTAAAGGTGTGATGAGGATTTTAAGGAGACATCGATGCAACTGAAGCCAATCAATCAGCAGGTTGTTGCCGTCGTTGGGGCTTCCAGCGGCATCGGACGTGAGGCAGCCCTACAGTTTGCCAAGCGAGGGGCAAAGGTGGTTGTCTCGGCTCGTAGTGAGTCGAAGCTAGCGCCCTTGCTAGACGAGATTCGCGGCTTTGGTGGTGAGGTAACTGCTGTGGTAGCCGATGTGGCGGTATTCGAGCAAGTTAAGGCGATCGCAGATCGTACCGTTGAGATATATGGGCGACTCGATACCTGGGTGCATTGCCCTGCTATTGCCGTCTATGCCCCTTTCGATCAGACAAAACCAGAAGAGTTTCAGCGCGTCATTGATGTTGGTCTAATGGGGCAAGTTTACGGTGCAATGGCAGCACTGCCCCATCTTAAGAGTGAGGGTCGAGGAGCGCTAATTCATATCTCTTCAGTCTTGGGCAGACGAAGTCTCCCACTTCAAAGTTCTTATTGCACAGCTAAGCACGGGATGGAGGGATTTATCGAAGCCCTGCGCGTCGAACTGCGACATGAGCGCATCCCCATCAGTGTGACAAGTGTGAAACCTGCCGCTGTCAATACACCCCTCTACAACAATGCGCTCACGAGGTTAGGTGTAAAGCCAGCAAGCTTACCGCCTTTCTACGAACCGACGCTAGTAGCTGATGCGATCCTTTACGTTGCCGAACATCCCACCCGTGACTTCTTAGTTGGGGATGCGGCGAGAGCCATAGATGTGCTTCAACGGCTCTCGCCATCACTGGTAGATTTCATATTAGAGCGTGTCGCCTTTCGACTCCAAAGGACTTCGCAGCCGAAATCTGAAGATGCACCAAACAATCTTTATGAACCTGTCGCAGCCAATGACAGAGCCAAGGGAGATTTTAGGAACCTAACGATACCGAGCCTTACTGACTGGCTAGATAAGAACCCACCGTTTAAGTGGGGTGCGATCGCCAGTATAGCGGCGTTGGCATTGCTGGTTGTACAAGCATTCAACAACGAGGGGCGAATTTAGGATGGAGCTTTGGGCAGGACTACTGCGGCTGTCACTAGAAATTGTTAGTAAGGTGCTAGTCAGCTACGCTTTGGCATTAAGTGAGCTGGCAAACCTCTACTGGGACATTTATGAAAAGACATTTGGTACCGTTCTACAAAGCCCAAGCTTGGGGTACACCCGTGAATTCAACAACAAACTGTTTAAGAGCTTTGATGCCTGGATAAACTTCTATAAGGCAAACTTTGAGTATCAAGTTGTGCTGGTCGATGTTTGGTTGAAAGCCTTTGAAGAACTGACGCGGGAGTTGGCTTCCTTTACGGAAAAAGGCGAAACGCTTCAGAACTGGCAGCAGTTTCTGCAAGTCTGGAGTAATCTATTTGACCGGGTATTTGCACAAACGTTCCGTTCAGCGGATGCCCTTGAAATCCAGGGGAAGTTTTTGAACTCAGCCATGACCTACAAGCTTCACCAGCAACAGCTAATGGAAGTATTTCTCAAAATGTATGACTTGCCGACCCGGAGCGAAGTGGACGAAATTCACCGTAGTATTTACGAGATGCGTAAGGAGATAAAAAGCCTTAAAAAAGCTTTGAACGAATAAGGCTTATAAGATCTCATTTCTGCGATAGTACAAAGATGATGAGTGACATTGAAATGAAAATATTTTCATTAGTATTAGGTCTTTTTATACACTTTCTTAGATACGCCTGGAGTTAGATGTGATTTCTAGTAGGAGGAGTAAATTGGAAGATAAGTAAAGATAGCAATGACTGATATGAAAAGCGGAAAAAAACAGAGTTACGATCCAGGTTCTAATGATATTTCGAGCGCTATAGATCATGGTCAAGACGGACTGAACCCGAATAAAAGTCTTCCTGTACAGTTGACATTCGGTGTCTCAATAGGAGTTTTTGTACTTCTGCTTCTTGCTACGGTTCTTTATTATAATGGAGCTTTCACTTAGTGCTATTTAGTTAATGAATGAAGGTACTTAACTGAGGTTAGAGATAACATCAGCATAATGAGAATTCATAGCAGTGTCTTTGATTTGTCAAAAGTTCTTAAAGGCACTGCTCTATTTTTATATTTGTGTAAGGTTCAACAGGCAGGTGAGTGAAACGGCACAATATAGCTCTTCAGCCGTCAGCTTTCAGCGGTCAGCTTTCAGCCAAATAGCTCTGGCTAAGGGTCATAGCCTCTGTTGTGCCTTAATCTATACTTCGACTGCTATACTTCATAAGCATTTTGACTTTTGACTTCCGCGTAGCGATATTAGGTAGCCTGAAGGAAACAACTTTTATTTTTTCTCTTCAGAGGTGTTTGAGGATGCGATGTACGAGTTTAATGAGCTAGCTCAAAAACTGGTTAAGGGTGGTGAGGTCTTCAGCCGCCTGCGCGAAGAGGACATTCAGATTGGGGTGACTCCCAAGGAAGAGGTCTACCGAGAGGACAAGGTGGTGTTGTACCGCTTCGTGTCAAAGGTGGAGCATTCTCTAAACATTCCCATCCTCATCGTTTACGCGCTAGTCAACCGTCCCTACATTGTCGATTTACAGGAGGGGCGATCGCTTGTTGCCAATTTGCTCAATCTTGGTCTGGATGTTTACCTGATTGACTGGGGTTATCCAAGTCGAGGCGATCGCTGGCTGACGCTTGACGACTACATCAATGGCTATATCAATAACTGTGTGGATGTAGTGCTAGAAAGGCATAACCTAGAGCAAATCAACCTGTTGGGGATTTGTCAGGGAGGTGCTTTTAGCCTCTGCTACAGTTCCCTTTACCCAGAGAAGGTGAAAAACCTGATTACTATGGTTACCCCGGTTGATTTTCACGTCAAAGAGGGACTCCTCAATGTTTGGGGTGGATGCACTTTGGGATCAAAGGCTCTAGATGTGGATTTAATGGTAGATACTCTGGGTAACATCCCTGGCGACTTCCTGAACTTGGAGTTTTTGCTGCTGAAACCTTTTCAGTTAGGAGTTCAGAAATATATTGACCTTCTGGAGAACATCGACTCTGAGGACAAACTAGTCAATTTTCTCCGAATGGAAAAGTGGATTTTTGATAGTCCTGACCAAGCTGGGGAAGCCTATCGACAGTTCATGAAGGACTTTTACCAAGGAAACAAATTGATTAAAGGTGAGGTAGAGATTGGCAAGAAACGAGTAGATCTGGGGAATATCCGCAGTCCGACTTTGAACATTTACGCTAAGCAAGATCATCTCGTTCCCCCAGCATCCTCAATGGCTCTTGAGAAGTACATTGCAAGTGTTGACTATACTGCGTGTTCCTTCCCAGTCGGGCATATTGGGATGTACGTCAGTAATAAGGTGCAGCAAGACCTTCCGCCAACCATTGCTAATTGGCTTAAGGCGAGAGCCTAAGTGCAAGAAGGCAGAAGATAGGAGGCTCCAGGGCTTTTATGAAAGAAAGCTTGAATAGTAAGCTTTTGAATAAGTGTGATTATCGGTACTAGGGGTGATAACATGAGAGAAATTCTTAAAAAACTTAGCTATGCCTACTGTGGCTACGCCAAGCCAAGTCACATCTGAGTCATCCAGCTTGGTAGTCACGACAGATAACCTGCTGGAAATCTTTGCTGAGTTCCTAAATATAGATGTCAGTGCTGGCGATGCTGCCTTGGATACCCTCAATACCTACCGTCGCCAAGTTCAGCAATTTGTTGATTGGTGCGATCGCCAAAAACTCAATGCCGCTGAAGTCACCAAAGATGACATTAAGCACTACCGCCGTTGGATGGTAGAAAAACAGAAATTTAAACCAGCTACCGTAGCCTTGAAGCTATCTGTAGTCAAACGCTTTTATCAAGCCGCTGTGGAAAAAGGGCTGATTTCCATCAATCCTGCGCTTGGTGTAAAACCCCCACGCGAGAAACGTGATCCAGCCGAAAAAATTACCTATCTAGAAAAAGCAGAAGTTGAGAGATTTTTAGAAGCCATCCCTCAAGATGGAACACTCAAAGCTGCACGGGATAGAGCCATGCTCGCGATTATGACATTAGAAGGGCCACGTACAGTAGAGCTACATCGTGCGAATATTTCTGATGTTGTAAGGCAGGGGGGAAATTTAGGAATCCGCGTAGAAGGCAAGCGAAATATTCGGGTTGTTCCTTTAATCCCAGATATTGCCAACATTTTGATGAGTTATTTGGACGCAAGAGAAGAGAATGGGGAAGAACTAAAACCTTCTAGCCCTCTATTTATAGCAGTAGGAAATCGAGCAGGTGGAGAGCGAATTTCCCGCCGTGGGATTAGGCTGATTGTGGATAGCTATCTCAAGCAAACAGAACTGAAGCAAACACCAGGTAGAACGATTTCAGCGCACAGCTTGAGACACACGGCTGGCACTCTCGCCTTGCGTTCTGGTGCAGAGTTACGGCAAGTGCAAGACTTATTGGGACACGCCGATCCAAGAACGACTTGTATTTATGCTCATGTTGCTGATCGTTGGGAGAATAATCCAGCACTGAAGCTAGGGATTAAAGTTTAAGAAACTCTAATCAGGCAACGTTGTAGATGGGGCACGTCCTTCGGAAAGTACCCGCTCAATCTTAAAATCCTCAATATTACTTTCAAAGCGATTGAAGATTACTCGCATCTCGCTATATCCAACGGCACCGGAGACACCTCGCTCACTGGGACACTTCACCCGTAACAATGTTTGAAATCCTCCTGAGTTTTCATTGAGATAGAAAGTTTTGGGACAGCCTGGACTGATAAACCCTTCAATCGCTAGTTGGTTAAGTGCAGCGATACCCAATGGACTATCTAAAATGTATTGCAAAGCATTGGCTTGCTCATCCGATGTCATACGCCGCCATTGCTGAGTTTGAGTTTGGCTGAGTTGCAAAGCAGGTTCGCGAGGTTCTGATGTCATTGCAGCCGAACTACAGACACTCATTAAACTTATCCCCAAAGCAAGGCAACTAACCAGGCGAGTTACCTTTCGGCTGTTAATTGAGCAAAAGTTTAGAAAAACATAAAAATTCTTGGAACTATCCATCAAATTGAGACTCCCTAGTTTTGGGTAGAAGCGCGGCGAAAATTTTACTGCCAAAATTGAAGTTAATACTTCACCACAAAGATTTTGACGGTTAGCAAGAGATATTGCTCCCGCATACCGTCAACCTTGACTAAAAGTTTTGAGTAGCCAGAGATTAATCTTCGTATCATCCTCTATCTGACTACGTTTGATCGCTTCTTCTACTGATGCGATCGCAAGTCCCGGCAAAACCTGTGATTCTCGAACTCTACCACTCCGTCCCTCTGCGATCGCAAATGCTACTATTTCGCCAATATTCAAATCATTTACCCAATATTCCTGCACTCCTGACTCTTCGTACATCAAGCGCTTGCGTCCCAATTCATCACTCACACTAGCAGCACCAAGTTCCACTACTAAACTTGGCGGGTCAAAGTCTTGAAGGTCAATTGGTTCATTGCTTGGCGGTGGGACTCTCAACCCAGAACCAATATAGAACGCTAAATCGGGTTGAAATTCACCCACACCCGCATTCCGAAAACTCGTGTTGGCAAACTCAACAATGCGGATGTTCTTAATGGTGGCAAAAAGACTAACCGCCTTGGAAATAATCGAACTTTGACGACCATGACGGGGACCAAGGGGCGACATCTCTATTCTTAAGAGTCCTTGATGGTAATAAAACCTGCCATCGGCATAAGCAGGATTTTCAGCTAGTTCAATAAATTCTTCCCAGCTAACCTTGCCCCACCAGGTATCTGTCACCAAATTTTTTGTAAGGGTAGCAACTCCGTAAGCGCTCGATGAACTAATCACAACGACCCGCCTCTAAAATTTGAGTGTGTTCACACTTACAGAGGTTTTTCTCTTTATCCGTATAGTAAATATAAAGTTATTGCGATCGCCTAAATTGGTAGTTGGATATTTGGCTTGTGCGATCGCATTCTCCACTTATTTGCCCAAAGTCCTAACCGTTAAAACCTGGGGAGGAGTGGAATCAGGCGGATAGATAAAATCTACCTGTACCTCTCGCTGCGCCCCAGGTGGTAAGTTCAGCGTCACCAGTGGTTCCCCCCGTTGTCCCCGTCTCTGTACCAAATGCACGTAGCGCGTCTGAGTTTGCCCATTCTCATCCTCGTAACGCACCTTCACCGTACCCCGAAAGAATACCTGTTCAACCCGTGGATTCAAGAACAGAAGGTTCTCGTTACCCCACTCATCTTTCAACGGTGTTTGCACAGACACAGTCACGGTTTGCGCTTGACTCGTAGAGTTTTGCAATGGCAAGGTGAGATTGTATTCCACCCCATAGTTGCTGTGGGCAAAATAGGCAGTATCAGAATAGCGCTTCAGCATGGGCGCACTTTGAACTTGTCCTGTGCTGAGGGTAATTAAATGGAGTGTTCCTAGTGGGTAAGAGAATGCCTTTCCTGGTTGTGGAATACTGAGATGTTCGATATTTGGATTATCTGTAATCTGTGTTTGCCATTGCGAACCCTCAGAAACACCTGCCACGCGCCCAAACACCGTTGGTTCTCTGGGTGGATCGAGGGGAGTAGGAACGGGACCACGCGGTTCTGCTAAACTGCCTCTATCTAGTAAGTTTTGCCATTCTGTCAAGTTGGGTGCGCGATAGGTGCCATTACTAGCTTGGGGTGCTTTCATCATTAAATTGGCAACATAAACCGCACCATCACTCCTCAACCGCATCATTGTAGAACGACCATTCGAGGCGGGAGTACGTTCTATGGGAATCGGCTGATTCATTAATATCTGGCTTTGTCCCGGCTGAATCACCAACTTTTCAGGGAAAATCGCTTGTCGGACTCCCCGCAAGACATCACTCATAGTACGACTACCGGGGCCAGAGTAGACATTGCCATTGGAATTATCCACCATATCGGGCAATGTTTTGAACGGTGCATCCGGAGTTCCGAGATAACTCACGGCTTGCAATACATCTACCGTGACGGGTTTGTCAGTCTTGTTGTGTAGAATCAAACCCTGGTAGAAAGGGCGGGCTTGGGCGGCAGTCTCTGCCCTAGCGATATGGTGAGTAAAGATGTCGAAGCGTCCGTTGAAGGCATAGTTTAGGTGGGCAGAGGGTACTTGTTTGCCTTCGGGTGGAAGAGTTGAAAGCAAAATGCCTTCTGTTTCTACGAGTTCTGGGCTATTACTGTTGAATGTGGGAATTGTGTCAAGTTTTCCCGGCAAAGGACGAATTTCTTGGGGGCTAACTTCTACTCCAGCTATGTACTGCGGTGGTACAGCGTAGATAAAGAGTGCCCGACAGATTAATGCCGCGACGTCCCCACGAGTGGCAATTTGATTAGGCTTTAACTGTTTAACGTTGGGATAGTTGACGACTAAGGTATTGACGGCAGCAGATGCGATCGCATTTTTCGCATAGGCGGGAATCTGGGCTGCATCTTCAAAATACTGCCTCAACGTGCTATCAGGATTAGCAGGGATACTGAAATTTTTAGCACCTGCTAAGACACCAATCGCTTGCACTCTTGGAATCTGCTGGTTGGGTTGAAATAATCCACCAGGATAACCAGAGAAAAATCCTCGTTTGTACGCCTCTTGAACTGCCGAATATGCCCAAAAGTTAGTCGGCACATCTTTAAAGGTTGTCCCACTCCGCTTAACTGGCGCATCGGGGAAAGCATTCAGCATCAAAACAGCAAACTCAGCACGAGTAATAGTAGCGTTGGGGCGAAAGCTACCATCTGGGTAACCACTTACCAGCTTCCGGGGTGCCATCTGGCTGATACACTCTTTTGCCCAATGATTGTCGATATCTGTAAAAGCGATCGCATTGGGTATTGATATTAGCAAGGAAGCCGCCAAGACTGAAGTGTTTGTTAGTAATTTCAAACCTAAACGCATGAATGGACTTCTACTTCAACTAAAGTCTTTGAAGTTTTTTATAGAGAATTTGTTGCCAAAACTCAGTTTATCAAGGGGAAACACCCTCCTACCTGTGTTGGAAAAACCCGGATTGAGGGACGTTGCCGCCCAAACCCTCAACGCCATGGAACCGGAGTTCTCGCGTCCCCCAGAATTGGGAAGCCAGCGCAGACACTTTCCAGAGGTAAGCGCTGGCTTCTGACTTTTTTTGTTGCAACATTGTTACTGTACCAGTAAGTTTGAAACTTAGTCAAGTATTTTTTATACAAGCAATAAAATTATTTCAGTGATATTACGGAGTTAATTAGGAACTAGTTCCCAATCCCCAATCCCCGTGAACTCGCCATCAACTCATAAATCGCCACTGGCTCATTCTTCCCCTTAACCTTTACTGATTCATCAACCAAACGCAGTTCAAACGCCTCTGGTCGTCGTAGCGCCGCAACAACAGACTCGGTTACTAAAACATCACAGTTGTATTTTCGGGTAAGACCCTCAACCCGCGCTGCCACATTCACGGCATCCCCAATCACCGTAGACTCAATCCGTGAAGTGAAGCCAATCGTACCCATGACTACCTCACCTCGATGAATACCAATACCAATATTGACTGTGGGTTGAAATTCGCGACTTCGTTTCTCATTAAACACCTTGAGACTCTGCTGCATTGCTAACGCTGCGTGTAGCGCACAGCCAGTTGTCTCATCCTCAAAGAGTGCCATAATCGCGTCACCAATGTATTTGTCAATGAAACCACCAGTATCATTAATCACTTGCCCCATACAGGCGAGGTAGTCATTTAACAAGGCAAAGGTTTCTAATGGTGTCATCTGTTCTGACATGGATGTATAGCCGCGAATATCGGCAAACAAAATTGTGATCAGGCGTGTTGAAGCAACACCAACCTGGATGTTCTCAATGCCATCAGACGCAATAACCGTCAGAAATTTCCCCGGTACAAAGCGTTCAAACGATTCAAGTGTTCTCTGAAGCCGACTAAAGGACGCTTGTAGGGCTGTAGCCATCTCATTAAAAGTCGCCGCCAAAGCCCCAATTTCGTCAGCACGTTGGATGTCAGCACGATGCTCCAAATCCCCAGCCGCAATCTTCGTCGCACTCATCTGTAAGCGTCGTACAGGGTTAGTTAACTCTCTAGCGAGAATGTAAGCTCCCACAAGCCCAACACCAAGTCCGAGAACACCAACTAACAAAGCCTTATTCACCGCATTCACTACCGCACGGTTAACTTGTCGTAGTGAAATTCCAAGACGGAAAGTCCCAATTTTCTCACCAGAGGCATTACGAATGTCGGAGGCAACCTCAAGCACTCGTTCACCACGACGCGCCCGCCGTTCACCCTGAAACTCAATGTCTCGCAGAATGAAGGTTTCCACGACAGGGGGAGTATCTGTGTACACCTGAAGCGCGGCATTGGTAATATCGGCTGGCACAACATCAGGAATGTACTGATCCTGAAAATCATTGGGCATGGCAGCGACAATTTGGTCAGAGGCGCGTGCATCTGAAACCAAGATGTAGACAAACTCAGGGTTTCGCCTCAACATCAGATTGAGACCGAGGCGAATTTGACCCCAATTTTGATCAACCAGTTCATTGGTCAAGGCATTGGATAGAGCAACAGCAAGAGTCTGAGCTTGCTGCCGCTTTTGTTCGCGATATACATCACCTTCATTTTTTGCCCAGCTCCAAACCACAGCACCAACAATCGCCACAATCAAAAGGGTGGTGGCAGTCATAATCCGAGTGTGGATTGAGTGGAATATCGAGAGCTTCATGGAGTTTTGAGAGTTGGGTGTTGCCGAAGCGGTACTGTATTTACTATCACGTCTTTGTTTTTAGGCAGCTATGCATTGGTCTATAAAAATCGCCGCATAACCTTGTAGAGGTGTTTCGGCGGAACGTCTCTACGACTTATTGTGTGACCTCAAGTTCCTCGACGAACGTGGCCCATCGCCGCACATCAGCCTGATCTTGACAAGCTGATGAAAGTGCTAGAGTTACGGGACCACCCATTTTTGCTGGGATCGGTAGTCGCTCATCACCCCAGTGAGTTGCGAGGAGAATATCACATCGTTTGACATCCGAGGCTTTTAGGCGGATTGGACTTGCTGGGTCGCGGTAAAGGGGGGATTTCCCGCGAACAATGACGGCACCGTTTTGAGGAAGTGTGAGTCCAGCAGAGGCGATCGCATCTCGCACCCGTACACCATGAAGCTTGACTTTATCAGCCGGCCAACCAATCCGGTAGCCAACGGCTTCTTCAATGGTTGTTTGAGGTAGTTTTTCAAGAGCAGCCGCATTGAATAGGCGACTACCCACTTTTAACTGTATCGGTTCGGTACCGACTACCATATCCGTGAGGTAAAATGCCCAGAAGCGATCAGGATACTTTTGCTGAAGTTGGGGAAACTGAGTCTGAGGGAAGACTAGGTAAAGGGGGCCACCTTCACTGCGGGAAATCTTTTTCCCATTCCGCTCTAAGGCAATGATAATCGGGTATTGCCGCAGGTCAGCAAGGCTGACTGTGGCTCGAAAGCCATCACGCGCAACAAACGTCACTTCACGAACCGTCGGTGCAACACCCACTTCATTGAGCAGGGTTGAAACAGAAACTCCCCGGAAGTTGAAAATTGCATTGGGAGTGTTTGTATTATGTGGCTCTTTCGTCTGGATTGTTGTCGTTGCTAAAGCTTCCAGTTTTGACAAGCTCAATACAACTGGCTGATTTGTTGAGGTTTGCCCTTGAATAACGAACTGCCAATCATTCTTGCTTTTGTCTGACTGTAAGTTCGCAATCCTTGCCGCATTTTGTGCGATCGCTTCTTGACGCCATGCATCCAATTCGGCACTCGTGGGTCGGCTAGTACAGCCAGTTAAGGGAGCAACTATATTCAACATTCCCAAAGCCAAGGGTATGTACATAAACGAATGCATCGTTTTTGGCATTTCTCTTTTTCTTTTTTTCTTTGCCAAAAGCTGTAGCATCGTCAGAGGTTTTTTCTTAATCAAAGTAAATCCATTAATGACTGGAAATTGCAGTTCTATCACTATTTTTAGGCAGAGTTTATATTAAAAGTATTTCGATGCGGAAAAATAGCAATCCATGGCTGGCGTTCTCAAAATCAACATTACACAGACCGCCCAACAGCTTAAAACTCTACTAGCTAAACAGACAACCGCAAGAGGTAAGGAACGTGTTCTGGCGTTGTACTTACTCAAAATAGGTAAAGCCACAACCCTAAAAGACCTAGCCCTTGTTTTAGGCAGAGATCCCGCAACGCTTTACCGTTGGTTACAAAAGTATAAGACACACGGACTAGACGGAATACTTGCAGTTAGGAAAGGTCAAGGCAGAAAACCAGCTATTCCAATAGAAGCTATGGAGCGATTGCGACAGCAGTTGCAAAACCCAGAGGAATTTAAAACTTATGGAGCCGTTAGAAGTTGGCTAAAGGAGGAGTGTGGAATTGATGCCTCCTACAAAGTCGTTCACGAAGCTGTGCGCTACAAGTTAAACGTGCAATTGCAATCAGCCAAACCTCGGAACGCACAGAAAAACCGCCCAACCAAAAAAGCCCTGGTAGAAACTACCTCACAAAGTCGTTGTTAGTTGTTGGTTGTTGGTTGTTAGAAAGACTAGTGCAGCGCGGCAGAAATAACCCACCAGTCTAGAGTGAGGTGACAACTAGTGCAGCGAGGCGGAAATAAGTGACCAGTTAAAAAAGGAAGCAAAAAGGGATACACTGAAAGATGCTCCCGTCAAGAAGGAAGAAGTACTTTGAGCCTTGAAATTAATGCCGAATCCTAAC
>JAHHIF010000008.1 GCA_019358875.1 Symplocastrum torsivum CPER-KK1 | reverse complement strand
GTTGCAGTTGTTGACGTTCTCTCTCGTCCAGGCTTAGTGGCTTGGGGGCTAGTCTAGGCAAGGCTCTATCCCTACGTTAGATTGGCTCTATTAATAGTAGCCTAACTTCCGCCGAAGTCTACTAGCACTCTTCACTCGTTAGAACTGAGCCATTTTATGATTCCCTCAGGTAGCTGAGTTTTGGCTCTGGTAGTTGGATTAATGCAAACGTGCCTGGTGATTGCCTGAGCTAATGGGTGTTCTGATGAAGAAGCGGCAATAATGTGATAACCAATCTCAAACTTGGTATCCCTCAACTTTTGGGGTGTCAAGTGAATTTGCAGCTCGTCACCACAAAACATCGGGCGAAAGAAATCTACACTTGCATGAACAATTGGAATCGCAACCGTAGGTTGGGTAAAAAATAACTTGAGATTAATGCCTGATACTGCTAATGAGGCTTCGTAGGCTTCATGACACATGGACAAAACATTAGCAAAGTAGACAACACCAGCAGCATCAGTATCTCGAAAGTGAACTGTACGATTGTAGGTAAATGACATCTAGGGAAAGGGGCTAATTTCAGAAGGCAGAGGGCTTTATGTTCTGTTCTTTATGGGATTGTAACCCTTGCTCCGCAACGGTTCAGCCAGAAGGTTCGTTCCTTCGGCATCAGATAAATCTATAGAAGCCATCTGCCCTCTGCCTTTCTTTGTTCAACTTTCGTCTCGGTTAAGTGCTGACATTACAGCCTGCTGGCTAACAGTTTGATAAGCCGTTTTTAGATACTGCATCACCGCTTGAGCATCAGCAGAAGCTAAAGGAATCGTTCCCAAAACATCCAAAACGGTACGGCTGTCTGGTGGAGGCGCAATGACAACCAGGGAAGAATCTAGCGGTTCGTCGTATTGCCAAAATTGCTCAATGTTGAGTGAAGATTGGGGGTTAGAGGTTGGGGATTTGGGGCTAGGGATTGGAGGTTGTGGTGCTTCTGGACTTGGGTGTTCTGCTACTCCGGTACTCCGTCGCCGCCGTAAATCGTCGAGGATTTGCTCTTTTGTGCGTCCCCGTAATTGGAATAATACAAAAGGGTCTTCACTAAAGCGATCGCCTAATTGATAGTAAATTGCCCCAATATGTTTACAAGGATTTTGGGGGTCAGGGCAACTGCACCGCGAATGAATATCCGATAACGTAAAGGGAAACAAGCTCAAACCATTAGCTGTAAAGACTTGCTCGATATTATGTGGCATCTCTCCTGCTAATAGCTGAGCCGAGTAAATGGCTTGTTCTGCCATCGTTTCCACGACATAATTCCAGTCTTCCTCAGTAAAAGGGTCAATCGAGAGGGAAACTTGATACGGCTCTGGAGCTGTGCCTTGTACCTTGGCTAAAACCTCTGGTCCCTTAAACTCAATACTGAGAACATTGCCTTCTTTAGCATATTTACGCGCTCTTTCCAAACGTTTTTTGAAGCGGTAGGAATTGAGTAAATCATTCCACTGCTGCACCCACCATTCTTGGCTTTCAATCTCGTAATTTGTCATTGGTTGTTGGTTGTTGGTTGCTCCTGAGGGTTGGTCAATCTTCATCAATCACGGCATTGCGGTCAAGGAGTAAAAGCGATCGCAATTGGTCAGTATCCATTTCTGTCAACCACTCTTCACCCGCATCTACCGTTTGTTCTGCAAGTTGTTTCTTGCTGTCCATAATCTCGTTGATACGTTCTTCCAACGTGCCAGTACAAACAAATTTATGTACCTGAACGTTGCGGGTTTGACCAATCCGAAAAGCACGGTCAGTGGCTTGGTTTTCCACCGCTGGATTCCACCATCTGTCAACATGGAAGACATGATTGGCTCGCGTCAGGTTTAGTCCTGTACCACCTGCTTTCAGTGAGAGAATAAGTAATCTTGGACCTTCGGGGTCATTCTGAAAACGGTCAATCATCTCCTCTCGTTGCTGTTTTTTCGTTGCTCCATATAAGAACAACGTTTCTCCACCCAATTGTTTTTCTAGATACGGTTGCAGGAGTTTGCCCCATTCAGCAAATTGAGTGAAGATTAAAGCGCGATCGCCTTCTGAAATTGCCTCTTCTAGCATTTCCTGTAAACGCAGCAATTTACCTGAGCGTTTGGAAAGCCCCAAGCCTTTTTCCTTCAAGTATTGCGCCGGGTGGTTACAGACTTGCTTGAGCCGCAACAGCAATGTCAAAATTAGCCCTCGCCGCTTGATGCCATCTGCTTCTTCAATCTCAACTAGAGACTCATCCACCAACTTTTGATAAAGCGCTGCCTGTTCTGCTGAGAGTCCACAGAAGACATTCATCTCCTGTTTTTCAGGTAAGTCTTGAATGATTTCTTTATCCGTTTTGAGACGGCGAAGGATGAAAGGTTGAACAAGCGATCGCAACGTCTGCAACGAATCCCTATCCCCAAACTTCTCAATCGGCATCGCAAAGCGGCGTTGGAAAAACTGCTGATTGCCCAAATACCCTGGATTGAGAAAATCCAGAATAGACCACAGTTCGGACAAGCGATTTTCTACAGGCGTTCCCGTTAGCGCAATGCGAAATCCCGCTTGCAGTTGCCGTACCGTCTGCGACTGCTTCGCTCCAGGATTCTTTATATTCTGTGCCTCATCCAAGACAACACCCTGCCAGGAGACATCTTGAAGAGTTGAAGCGTCCCGAAACACCAAAGGATAACTAGTAATCACCAAATGCTTATCCTTAACTGCCTTAGCAAAGGCTTTACCTTTCAGTCGCTTATCTCCGTGGTGAACTACTGCTTTTAGCGAGGAACCAAATTTTTTGACTTCCCGTTCCCAGTTTCCTAGCACCGAAGTTGGGCAAACAACAAGCGTTGGTGACTCTAACGCCTCCTGCTCTTTTAGATGCAGTAGAAAAGCAATAAGCTGGGGTGTTTTTCCTAGTCCCATATCGTCTGCGAGACAAGCACCCATTCCCCAACGTTCCAGGAAAGCTAGCCAGCTAACCCCTCGTATTTGATAAGGTCGTAAAGTCCCATGAAAACCTTCGGGTGTCTCAATAGGCTTAATTGACTGATTACCTGTGAGATTAGTAATCAATTCTTGCAAAGCTCCGGATGCCTCAAAATGAACCACCGGAAGTTTTGCCAAAGTAGTTGTATCACCAGTACTAAGGCGCAGAGCATCTTCTACAGAGAGACTCATTTGGTCGTTGGATGCTACAAACACCGCTTGGGCAGCACGGACATCTGAAGGCTGTAGGGCAATCCACTCACCATCAACTTCCACTAGCGGAGACTGTTGTGCCATTAGGCGGTCAAACTCTTTTTTCGAGATTCGCTTGTCACCAATCGCGAGTTCCCACTTGAACTTTAAGAGGCTGTGCAATCCCAAGCGCTCTTTTTTATTCGGCTGCGGTACCTCCGCACTAATGCTGATTCCTAAGCGTCTTGCTCCTGCACCTGGTGCCAATCCTTGTGGTAGAACAATTCCCAAGCCATTATCTTCTAACCGCCATGCACTCGCCTTGATGAACTCATACACATCTATTGGTGTTAGCTCACAAGATTGAGGGCGTGGTTCGTGTAGGCTGCGTTCGATAGGAGGATAGAGTCGGGTAGCCAACCCTAAGCCTCTGAGGAATGTTTCCTGAGGCTGCTCAATAATTCGTCCTTGATACTCCAATTGCTCGACTGGCTGGCTCCAAATCGTCCCAGCATCAACCAAAACATCTGAGTTATCAACCGCTTGCAAGCAATACTCCAACTGCCAGTTCGTCTCACTCGATTTTGGCGGTTGCAACACAAAGCAGACACGCCATAAGTTTTGCTCCAACGTTTGAGAGGTTAGTGCAACTAGGTTCTGTTGCACTGGTGTTGTCCAGGTAGAGAGTGCAGCTTCCAGTCGCGCTACTGCCTCTGTGGGTGCCTCAAGCGTGTCAGAGGGTGTTGAGAGCATCCGCATCCAGTCCTGAATTGGAGCTTCTGCTGCGGGTATTGCCTGAGCCTCTACCCAACTACGGACTTGGGCATCAATAGCACTACTCAAGAAGGCAAGTAACAATTCCTGTGGGGAGATTGGAGATTGGGAAAACTTGGAAGATGTGAGAGAAGCGTCTTCTACTCCTCCTTGTCCCCCCTCCCTACTCCCCATTCCCTCATAACCACGGCAAGCTGATGGCATGAGTTGGGTGAACTTGTCCAGACGCGCTTGATCAACCGCACTATCGAGTAAGGGTTGCCAACGGGCAACAACATTGCCATTGATCTGTCGATAGACTCCCGGTAAAAATTTACATCGAGCGAGTAAATCCAAACTCCAGCGCATCACCTGAGACCAAAAGCGCAAATCTCCTCCCACATAAGCATCTGAGGTCTTAAAAGAGCCAAGAGGTAGCGCTTGTAGCAGTTTCACTGCTTCTAACGGCTCCAGAGAAAATCCCTCAACTTCCCAAAGCTGAAGGCTCACAGGTGAAGTTTCTGTACCGTATGAGTCATTTCTAGTAGAGAGTAGTGGGTAGGCGGCTTCGCTAGTTGATTCGGCTTGAGTTGGAAGGGCAAGAACTTGAGCTTGCCATTTGTGTTGTTGATTTTCTCGCCCACCATTACGGCTACCTTGGCGAGAACTTCCAGACACTTCCAGAAGCTGATCGATCGCAAGACGATGAGAACGCAAAAAAGTAATTAACTCTTCTTGCGTCATTGCAAACGGATGAGCAGAAGCACCACTAGATGATGGAGATTCTACCTTCGTCATTGTTCGCCAGGTTTCTCCCCAAATAAACAGATGACCACCCCTCTCGTGAGGTATCCAACTACCATGTAAAATTGCCATGCTTAAAGAGATTTGAGATTTGAGATTTGAGTTTTAATGAGTGGCTTGTCGCTTAACCAGTATTTTCTACCTAGGTATTTTTTGACATTTTAAATAACCCTTATCGACCTCAAAGCAGCCCCAGTACATAAGTGCTACGATTGCGACAGAGAAAAAAACATGATAAAGAAGGACGAAGTACTGAATGGTAGAGTTAGACAAGTCAATATCCTTCGATGGACGGGATATTCGACTGAAAGTGGGTCTACTTGCCCCACAAGCCGGGGGTTCCGTGCTGATTCAGTCGGGAGATACAGCAGTTTTGGTGACAGCGACACGCTCTGGTGGCAGAGAGGGCATTGATTTTCTTCCCTTGTTAGTTGACTACGAGGAAAGACTGTATGCAGCAGGTCGAATTCCGGGTGGTTTCCTGCGGCGGGAAGGGCGTCCCCCAGAGAAAGTGACGCTCACAAGTCGTTTGATTGACCGTCCCTTACGCCCCTTGTTTCCCGGCTGGCTGCGAGACGATATTCAGATCGTAGCAACTACGCTGTCAATGGATGAACAAGTGCCACCAGATGTTTTAGCGGTAACAGGTGCGTCCATTGCTGTCTTGCAAGCCAAGATTCCCTTCTATGGTCCAATGGCAGCCGTGCGCGTGGGTTTGGTGGGAGATGATTTTATCATCAACCCAACCTACAAAGAAATTGAGGCAGGAGACTTGGATTTGATAGTCGCTGGTTCCCCCGATGGCGTGATCATGGTGGAAGCTGGGGCGAACCAACTGCCGGAGCAAGATATCATTGAGGCGATTGACTTCGGTTACGAAGCCGTACAGGATTTGATTGAAGCTCAACGCGAGTTGATGGCAGCGTTGGGGATTGAGGTGACTGTTGAGGAACGTCCAGAAGAAGATTCGTCGTTAGAGCAATTTATACGCGATCGCACGACAACTCAAATCAAAGAAATCCTCACCAGATTTGAGCTGGACAAAAACGCCCGCGATACCGCCTTAGACGAGATTAAGGAAAATTCTGTCATAGCCGCGATCGCCGAACTGCCAGAAGAAGACTCGATCCGAGTTGCAGCGACTGAAGATAGCAAAGCCGTTGGCAAGGTGTTCAAAGACCTCACCAAAAAGCTCATGCGCCGTCAGATTGTTGAAGATGGCGTCCGGGTCGATGGTCGTAAGTTGGATGAAGTCCGTCCAGTTGCTTGTCAGGTGGGTCTATTGCCTCGACGGGTTCATGGTAGTGGTTTATTTAACAGAGGATTGACCCAAGTCTTATCTACAGTAACCTTGGGAACCCCAGGCGATGCTCAAAAGCTGGATGACCTAAATCCAGAAGAAGATAAGCGCTATCTCCATCACTACAATTTCCCCCCCTATTCAGTGGGTGAAACGAAGCCAATGCGATCGCCTGGACGGCGTGAAATTGGTCATGGTGCGCTCGCCGAACGCGCCATAGTCCCCGTGTTGCCTCCCCAAGAAGACTTTCCCTACGTGCTTCGGGTTGTTTCGGAGGTGCTTTCCTCCAATGGTTCGACCTCGATGGGTTCAGTTTGTGGGTCTACCCTCGCTCTGATGGATGCGGGTGTTCCGATTACGAAGCCTGTCAGTGGGGCAGCGATGGGTTTAATTAAGGAAGGGGATGAAGTCCGGATTCTCACCGATATTCAAGGCATTGAAGACTTTCTCGGTGACATGGACTTCAAAGTTGCAGGTACCGACACGGGTGTCACAGCCTTGCAAATGGACATGAAAATCACTGGCTTGCCCATGGATGTCATTGCCAAGGCAATTGAACAAGCTCGACCCGCACGAATCCATATCTTAGAGAAGATGCTAGCGGCAATCGACAAACCCCGTGAGGAGATGTCACCCTTTGCACCACGTCTATTGACTCTGAAGATTGACCCAGAACTGATTGGACTAATTATTGGGCCTGGCGGTAAGACCATCAAGGGCATTACCGAGCAAACTGGGGCAAAGGTGGATATTGAAGACGACGGTACAGTTACTGTCTCCGCCGTAGATGGCGAAAAGGCGAAACGGGCACTTGGCATCATTCAGGGCATGACCCGTAAGCTCAATGAAGGAGATGTTTACGTGGGTCGTGTTACTCGAATTATTCCGATTGGTGCCTTTGTGGAAGTACTGCCTGGAAAAGAAGGCATGATTCACATTTCTCAACTCGCTGACTATCGAGTTGGCAAAGTGGAGGATGAAGTGGCTGTTGGGGATGAAGTGATTGTCAAAGTGCGGGAGATTGACAACAAAGGTCGTCTGAATCTCACACGCTTGGGTATTCATCCTGATGAAGCGGCGGCTGCACGGGAAGGCGCGAAGTAGAGGGGTTAGAAACTATTAACTCGCTCCCCCATTGAATGATTGAGGGATTGGAGTTATACCAATTTCATAAAATAGCGCTACAAATTGACCCCCACTACCCCCTTATCAAGGGGAGAACAAGAAAAGTATCTGTAGCAAGTATTTAGGAAATTGGTATTAGTAGTTATAGCAGTAGCCACGAATGTTAGGACATTAAGAGGAGAAGAGCGTTCCTTAACTAGAGCCGCTTTGACCGAAAGCTGACCGCTGATGGCTATAGTGGGAATTTCAGTAGTAGGGTGCGTCATGGCATCCGTGCCAATTTAAGCTCAGGCGAATCGAATTCGCGGCTACATAAACGAAGTCTGCCGTCGCGGACTAAGGACAAATCAAGGTTTCTGTAACCCGCGCAGGCGGGTTTTGTTTGTATAGCTGCGGTTTCAACCGCCAAGCTGACCTTAAGTTGACACGAATGGCGTCATGACGCACCCTACAGGTAGAGGTTCTGCATAAGTCCAGACCTTTCACTCTGCCCCTTTTCCCCAGAGGGGACGCTACCTTCCCCTTTTCCCTAAAACCGATTAGCTAAATAGGTGACGCGAGAGGCTCTTGGCAGCTTGTACCATTAACCACAATTTCAGACTACTTATGAAGCATCGTTTATTGATTGCTGTAGTTGCTTTCCTATTGGTGCCAGTTTTAATTCTCCTCAAAGCTAGTGATGCACCCTCAGCATCAGTACCGTCACCAACTCCAGCCGCTGAGATATCAGAGACTTCTTTGCGTTCTTTAGCACAAAAGCGAGGATTTAATATTGGTGCAGCAGTAGAAGTGGAACCGTTACTGAACGATGCCAAATATCGTTCTGTTTTGGCAAGTGAGTTTAATGTCCTGGTGCCAGAAAATGCCTGGAAATTTATTTCTGTACATCCAACACGCGATCGCTACGATTTTAGTCGGGTTGATGTCTTAATGGAATTTGCCAAAGCCAATAACATGAAAGTACGAGGTCACCCGCTTGTTTGGCATTCCTCCCTCCCTCGCTGGCTCTGGCTCAACGAAGAGAAATTCACCCGTGATGAACTTATCGCTATCCTGAAAGACCATGTTCAAACACTCGTCAGCCGCTATCGAGGTCAGGTTTTTGCTTGGGATGTCCTAAATGAAGCGATTAATCGGGATGGCTCTTTGCGAGACACAATTTGGCTGCGGAATATTGGACCCGAATATATTGATCTGGCATTTCAGTGGGCGCATGAAGCCGACCCCGACGCGCTCTTATTTTATAGCGACTATGGGAATGACGAACAAGGTCGAAAGCCAGACGCAATGTACAACATGGTGAGAGGGATGCTACAGCGTGGGGTACCCATTCATGGGGTAGGACTACAAGCACATCGACTGGTACAGGAACCACCCGACGCAAAAGCTCTTGCTGGGAACATGAAGCGGCACGCTGACTTGGGTTTGCAGGTACAGTTTACAGAGCTGGATATCGCAATTTCTCAAGGTGTTGGCAGCAAAGAAGAGCGACTGGAAGAGCAAGGACGTGGTTATGGTGATATCTTCAAAACCTGTTTAAGCATTCCCAAATGTACAGGAATTATTACGTGGGGCTTTACAGACCGCCACACTTGGCTTGGCAGTTTGACAGGTCAGATAGAAGCACCCTTACTGTTCGATGAAGAGTATCGCCCCAAACCTGCGTATGAGGCGATCAAGGATGTTTTGAGTTCTAAATGAACTGGTGAGGTCAAGGGCTATGATCGTCAACAGTTTTGCGCTCTCTAAATACTCTAACGATTATCGTCAAGCGCATGGAAGCAAGCACGTTGAGTATCGTCAGTACCATAGAGATTAGAACAATATCAGCCATAGTCTCCTTATGCCTTCCCCGTTTCCAGGGATGAACCCCTATCTAGAGAATCCAGAGTTTTGGTCAGAAGTCCATCACTTGCTAATCAGTATTCTTGCCGAGACGTTGAATCCTCAAGTGCTACCCAAATATCGAGTTGCCATTGAGAAACGGGTTTACCAGATGAATGGGGATGATGCGCTGTTTGTGGGTATTCCTGATGTGACAGTGGAGAAAAAGCGCACCGCAATAAAAGAAAGCCAATCTAACGTTGCTGTTGCCATACTTCCCTCCACCCCAGTCAGCGTTACTGTGCCAGTCCCTCTGGAATTGAGAGAAGGCTATTTAGAGGTTCGAGAAGTCGCTACTAAAGAAGTGGTAACCGTCATTGAGGTTCTCTCTCCGAGTAACAAGCGTCCTGGCAAAGGACGGGAAACCTATGAAAAACGTCGCGAGGTGTTGGGAAGTCGAACGCACCTAGTCGAGATCGATCTCCTACGAGGTGGAGAGCCAATGCCTGTTTCTGGCAGTAATATCCAGGGAAATTACAGAGTTTTGGTGAGTCGATCCTTAAGTCGTCCTCGTGCCGATTTGTACGTCTTCAACCTCCAAGATTTAATCCCTACCTTCCCCTTGCCTCTGCGAACCGAGGATACAGAGCCGAGTATCGATTTGCACCGATTGCTTAATCTTATCTATGACCGAGCAGGCTTAGCCTTTGCAATCGACTATAGCCGTGAACCTGTACCTCCCTTAGCTTAGCCGCAACGAATGCTGAGTGGATTGATCTATTGCTGCGAGAGAAGCAATTACGTTGACTTGTCTATTGATACAACAGCTTCGTTGACGAGACGCTGCCATTGGCGAATAATCCGCCGCTACCAGAAGGGATTCAGCAATGATTGAAGAGCAACTAGAAGAGTTTGCTCGAACTAAGATTTAAGTGCTTGAATATAGTTCTCAAACATGATAAAAAGTTCCTCTTTTGATATTTTTGATTCAACTACATCTAAAACCATCTGCTCAGTTTCTATCTTAGAGAGAGTCAGTTTATAACCGTTAAGCTGAAGAAAAGTAATTGCTGTTGCTAAGGCAATTCTTTTATTACCATCCACAAAAGCATGATTCTTTGCTAAATGATAAAGATAAGCTGCCGCTTGTTCATGAATTGTTGAATGTAGTAATTCACCAGAGAAAGTTTGTTGGGGCTGAGAAAGAGCTGATTCTAGTAATCCTTTGTCTCTTAAACCAAGCGCTCCACCAAACCTTTTTACTAGTCTTTCATGGATAGCTACAACTGCATCTACTGGAACAAAATTAGGATTCTGCAAGATTAGCGTAAACTCCTGCCCATTCATCTTCCGTATCCATAAAAGCTTGTATAGCTCTCATGGTTAAAGAATCTGAACTCATATTTTGCTCTTGTGGAGAATTACAGTCCTTTTCAGTAGTATATAAATCGTTTTTGGGATAAACAAATACAACTTCCCAATTGAATAGCCTACGGGGGAGGCTCTTAAAGACTTGATAAATATAAACTTTTACCAATAACTTTTCCATCTCATCTTTTCGTGATGAGTTGATAATATTTTGACGGTCGGTGAGCATTTTATCCATTTCTTTTCACCTTCACGATCAAAAGGGTGTTTTGCTTTAGAGCAATCTCAAATTGTTCAGAGTCAATTTGTTGGTTATGAAGCAAGACGCTAACCACTTTAAACTCAGCATTGACAGCACATAATCACTGTGTCTAAGATAGTAGAGTAGTTTAGCAATTTACACACAACATGAAAGACCAGTATCCTCAACGGATCTGGCTGCTGATGGCTATCGTAGCCCTTACGACAGCTTCGGTTTTTGATTACCCAAAAATCAAGCAACCTGAGTTAGCTGAACCATTAGTCGATCTTGTTACTTTGTACATTGCCTGGACGAAGTAAAAAGTTTACCGACAAAAACACCCTTGGCTCGGTAAGGTTTCCCAGATATTACTGAGCTTTTTTTGCGTGTGTGTTCATCAAGTTGCTATGGGTGATCGTTGGTTTGCGCCTTAGCTCACTTGTTTTTGTGTGCTATATGCTCGCAACATATATCAATCGTAACGATGGATTATCTAAATGTCAACCTCGAACTAAATCCTCTAATAGAACTCCTATGCCAAGTAATAGAACTCCTATGTTCACCCCCATAGCACTCGTATCAGTTGTTGCTTGTTGTTGCGTTTGGACATGAAAATTCAGACTAGGATGTCTTGCTTTGTATCAAGATGACACAAAGAGGATTGTGTTCTAATCGGTGATAAGTCAGCTTCTCAATGATTCGCAATAACCTAGGAATCGTTCTCAATGAGAGGCTATCTTTGACCTTCACAATTCGACTGATATCCTGAGTAGATTGATGCAAGTAAAGCGAGAGAAGCAATTACGTTAACTTATCTATCGATACAACAGCTTCGTTGACGAGTCGCCGCCATTGGCGAATAATCCGCCTGAGAATGGCTTGCTCTGGGGAAATGACTTGCTCAACCACATACTCCTCTAAGCTATCTAAGGAACTGGTGAGCCGAGCGAGAGTCGCTAGTTGCTCAACGCTTGTCGTTGCAGCCTGGTAACGGCGAACCTCCTTACCAATTTCTCCACAGCGAGTCAGCGCAGCAAGTAGGTTTGGGCGGATTGAGACTTCGTTGACAGACAATCCTGAAACAACATTACTTGCAGTGGTTAGATCAGATAGCTTGTTATACATTAAGAACTTCGCCAAGGCTTCAAACGAATCAACAATTTCTGTCCCATCTGGATATTGAGTCAAACTAGCATAGATTTTTTCGTAGCTAGATAGGTTGAAATCCTCCGCCTCAACGAGTTTGGTATAAGACAACTCATAGAGCATCCCGGCAAAGCGAGTTAGCGGCGTTTGCTTACGGTTACGACGAAACCAAGTTAAACCCGACACGACATTCTCTGCCAGTTGATTGACATCATCACTGCTGAAATTCACCCGCCGATTTGCCAATTCTCCTAGTAAAACTTGCTTAGTAGTTGGCAAGATTTGCCAATCAAGCTGATTAATCGGTGCGGCGACGTAGGTGTTTAAATCAGATGATGTAAGCAAGTAGTAGAGAAAATTTAAGGGTGCAGCAACTGAGTGTAGATGCTGATGCAAAGCCCGTTGGGCAAACATCCGCTGAAACGGGTTACGAACAACATCGGCGATGAGTTGTAGCCCTTCAAGTTCTGATGCCCGTAAATGCGATCGCATTAAAGCTTGTGTTCCAGGTACAGGTAAAACCAGTAACTCATCCCACCGCACTGGATGTTGTTTTCCTCGAAACCGACTAAACAATGCCAATAGCAGTTGAACTGGATAAAACGGGATTCGCAAAGCACCAATGGCAACAAGCAAGTTAAAGCCGATACTAACCGCCATACCTGCTCGAATTCCAGGCAGTAAGCGCCCCTTAAAACTAATAGTTGGTGTTAACGAACAGGCAACAACGATACCAACTGCTACACCAATGACCAAAATGAAGACGATACTGGCAAAAACACTTAATGCCCTACGATTGGTTAATCCAAAGGTCACACCGACAAACAGACCAAACAAGATACCGAATATTGCTGTGAGGAGGGCGCTTTGTTGAGCAGCATTGCTGGCATTTTTGAATAAAGGATTAGAGGCAATCCGATCCACGACAAGAAATGCAAACGCACACACAGGACTAGCAGCAAGGCTAATGATAAAGCTAGAAAGAATGCCGCCCGCTACGCCGAACACCATGACACCGACAGCTAAAATAATCCCGGCACCAATTACCGTGCTAATTAACGCGGCGGTAAAGACGGTGCTGAAGCCTAGGTTATAGCCAACTGCCTTAGTGATTTCTCCCGTCATTAACACTTCGGTGCCGCGCTGCACGTTCCAAAGCTTGGGATAGCGGTCGAATGAGGCAGAAACAATCTGCGCTGTGTTGGGCAACATTGCGATCGCAGTTATCCATGAACGATGCCCTGTCATGGTATGCACAAGTTTGCCTTTTTGTAAATCCCAAACTTTTAGGCTGTGGTCACTGGATGCAGAAACGGCTTGTTGTCCATCAGGAGTGACGGCTACATTTGTTACCCAACCATTATGACCTGTAAGAGTGTACAGTTCTTGCCCTTGCTCAAGATCCCAAACTTTTAAGGTTTGGTCAGCGGATGCGGAGACTAACCGTTGCCCATCTGGGGAGAGCGTTACACCCGTTACCCAGTTCTTATGACCCGTAAGGGTGCGTAATTCTTGCCCTTGCTCAATGTCCCAAACTTTCAATGTTTGGTCAATGGATGCTGAAATTGCCTGCCGTCCATCTGGCGTGAGGGTGACACCTGTAACCCAAGCACGATGCCCTTTAAGGGTATAAAGTTCTTTTCCCTGCTCAATGTCCCACACTTTTAAAGTTTGGTCGGCTGAAGCAGAAACTACCCGTTGACTATCAGGAGTAACAGCTACTGCCCAGATGATATCTGTATGACCTGTTAGGGTATGCAGTTCTTTCCCCTGCTCAATATCCCAAACTCTAAGGGTTTTGTCAGCAGATGTAGAGATGGCTCGCTTTCCGTTTGGAGAGATGGCAACACCACTCACCCAATCCTGATGACCTTTGAGGGTTTGCAGTTCTTTACCTCGCTGAATATCCCAGACCTTTAGAGTGCGATCGCGAGATCCAGAAACCGCTTTCTGTCCATCGGGTGTCACAGCTACAGCCGTAACCCCTTCTTGATGCCCCAAAAGAATATGCCGTTGTGAGCCTTTTTTCAAATCCCAAACTTTGACGGTACTATCCGCCGAGAGACTTTTGATATCAAAATCGCGTTCGCCAGAGGCTAAAACAGCTAATTGCCCGTCTGGTGTCACTGAAATAGAAGTCGTCCAGGCAACATTACTTTGGATAATGCCCTGCGTGTACATAAAGACTGCCAACCCAGCAAGAATGACAGGTAATGCGATCGCAAGTGGCAGCATTAAGTAAAGATTGCGATACGCCGCAACCCGCCACGTCCCCAGCAATCTTTGGTAACCCCTCAAGCGATAGACATCAGGGGATGCCTGATGGAGATAGCAGTGAAACGCTGTAGGACGAAAGTAGACCCAGTAGGCAAGTAATGAATAGTGGGACAACTTCCATGGACTAAGACGTTCGGGGAGTTTGCCTCGAAACTCTGGAAACTTATGCCTCATTAGCTGCACCTCTAGGTTGTTCCATCAAACAAGGATGTCATATCAAGTTCGGTTAATTACTTCGTTTACAGACTTGAGTTTTTTTGGGCGTTGTCCGCTGTCTGTTTCAACTGAGTACTGACGGCGCAAATTCTGGACTACTAACCAAAAACGACAATTTTTGTACGAAGTGAGCAAACGAAATTTACTATTATGCCGTAGTTATAACTCGAAACTCTTGCCATGCCCTCAGTAAAACACCCCCGAAAGCTTTAAACTAAAGGGTGCGTTATGGTTTGGAGATACTCTCATTAAGCTGTGCGGAAAATAGTCATTGCCGGTAACTGGAAAATGTTCAAAACTCAAAGGGAAGCCTCTGAGTTTTTACAAAAATTTATGCCTGAGCTGGAAAACACCCCTGAAGAACGGGAGGTTTTGCTATGTGCTCCTTTTACAGCCTTGGGCATTCTGTCTAAAAGTCTACATAATAGCCGTGTACAGTTGGGTGCCCAAAATGTTCATTGGGAAGACGAAGGAGCATACACTGGAGAAATTTCCGGTTCTATGCTAACTGAGGTCGGGGTTCGCTACGTCATTGTTGGTCACAGTGAACGGCGTCAATACTTTGGTGAAACTGATGAAACAGTTAACCAGCGTCTGCTTGCTGCTCAACGTCACGGTTTAACTCCAATTCTCTGTGTCGGTGAAACCAAGCAACAACGGGATGCTGGCGATACAGAATTGCTGATTACGACTCAGCTAAAAAAAGACCTTGTGGAGGTTGATCAGCAGAATCTCGTTATCGCCTACGAACCAATTTGGGCAATTGGCACGGGTGATACTTGCGAGGCAACAGAAGCCAATCGAGTGATTGGTCTAATTCGGAGTCAGCTCAAGGTGCCTGATGTTCCGATTCAATATGGCGGCTCTGTCAAACCCAACAATATCGATGAAATTATGGCTCAACCAGAAATTGATGGCGCATTGGTGGGAGGAGCAAGCCTAGAACCTGCTAGCTTTGCGCGGATTGTCAATTATCAATAGTTGTTGGTTGTTGGTTGTTGGTTGTTACAAATAACAGATATAGCGTTTCTCATCCGAGTGAGATACAGCCCGACCCCTCCCCGATACGGAGAGGGGAGCAAAACTCCGGTTCCCCCTTCCCTAGTAGGGAAGGGGGCTAGGGGGTTAGGTCTCTTGGGTACCGCACAAAGAGTGAGAACCGCTACAACAAATGACAGACTATCAGGTAGAACAAACCACAATTCGAGAGCGTTCTTTCAACTGGGGAGAGCGAACCTATCTCATGGGTGTCTTAAATGTGACACCGGATAGTTTTAGTGATGGTGGTGAATTCTATGCCCCAACAGCAGCTTTGGAACAAGCGCAACGCTTAGTAGACCATGGGGCAGATATTATCGACGTTGGTGGTCAATCAACTCGACCAGGGGCAGCACAGATTTCTCTTGAAGAAGAACTGAATCGAGTCCTGCCAGTAGTATCTGCCCTGCGCTCGGTGTTAGATGTCCCAATTTCTGTTGATACAACACGAGCCTCTGTAGCCCAGCAGGCGGTTAAAGCAGGTGCAGATATGGTAAACGATATTTCCGGTGGTACGTTTGACCCGGAGATGTTACCCGTCATTGCCGAGTTGCGTGTCCCGATGGTGTTGATGCATATTCGGGGAACACCTCAAACCATGCAAAAACTGACGGACTATGAAGACTTAGTTGGAGAAATCTACGAGTTTCTAAAACAGCAAATTTCAGCAGCGGTAGCGGCGGGAATTGAGCGATCGCATTTGATCATTGATCCGGGCATCGGTTTTGCCAAAACACTGGAGCAAAATTTAGAACTATTGCGGCAACTCCCAAAATTTCGTTACTTGGGTCTACCGATTTTAGTGGGAGTATCTCGCAAAAGTTTCATTGGTCGGATTCTCGATCAACCTGACCCCAAAAGCAGAGTTTGGGGAACAGCAGCCGCTTGCTGTAGTGCGATCGCGGGTTCAGCAGACATCCTCCGAGTTCACGATGTTCTCGAACTACGCGATGTCTGCCGCGTTGCTGATGCGATCTGGCGATCGGGAAATTAATGCAAATGTACGTTCAGGGATGAAATTTACTGGTTGGGTTGTTAACGGTCAACCAAAACCAACTGTTAGTGATCACGAGCCGAAGCCGAGTGGCTTACACTACCACCATCGGCAGCTTCAGGAATATCCATCAAATTCGTCATCGCTTCTGTCAAAGCCTTCGGGTCCATGAAGACAACTTTGGAGTTGGCACTTTCACCTAATTTCTGGTTTGCCTCTACATAGCGTTGAGTAACGAGAAACTGTAGAACTTGCCGACTATTAGGCTGATCCTGTAAAGCCTTTGAGATGATTTCAATCGACCTCACCGTACCTTCCGCCTCAGCAATAGAGGCTTGTTTTGCACCTTCTGCCTCAGAAATCGAGGCTTGTTTTGCACTCTCAGCCGCCCGTGCCTTCGCCAAGGATTCCAAAACTTCCTGTGGCGGTGCAATCTCTTGCACCTCAACGCGAAGCACTTCTACACCCCAGTTAGCGGTTGCTTCATTCAGTTCCTGTAACAGATGTCGGTTGATATCGGCCCTGGAAGAATAAGTCTGATCGAGTTCCAGTTGACCAATCATTGAGCGCATTGTCGTTTTAACCAAATCTTCAATCGCCCTCTCTAGATCTTCAACGGCGTAGAAGGCTTTTTCTAGTTCTTTAATTTTCCAAAATACAACAGCATCTACTTCTACAGGAATACTGTCTTTGGTAATCGCCTGTTGAGGTGGAGTGTCCAAAACTTGCTCACGAACTGTTTCCTCCACCGCAACTTTGTCAACGAAAGGAATGATGAAGTTCAGACCGGGCCTGAGCTTTCTGTGGTATTGACCCACTCGTTCTACAAGAGCTTCGTTTCCTTCGTTGATAACTTTTGTTGAACCGACGCTATAGCCAATGACTACTAAAATCATTGGGGCAAGGATGGAAAGGATCGAATCCATAGTTTACGTTCTCCAGAAGGAGGTTAATGAATTAACTGGCGTCGCGGCTTGAATTTTCTAAATATCTATATACCCTAGCGCGGCTCAATACAAGTGTCTCTACAGAAAACTTGCGAAAGAGCGATCGCCTTCAAGCATCGAAGTGTCAACTACTTTCAAATTTAACCGTTTTCGCCCTTAACTTGGCCACAATTTGTGATGACCAAGTATTAGGGTGAGAATAGCTGTCTTATAGCCAGATATCGCAACGAACAGTGATTAATCACACTTGATAGGTAAGTATAACCAAGACGGCTACCAGATCAAAAAGCGCCCCCTGAGGAGGCGCTTCTTATTGAGCGAGATTCTTAAGAATTAGCCATTGATAACTGGAGCCGTCAGAGCAACCGGAGTTGCTTCACCCGCAGCTAAGTCAAGTGGGAAGTTGTGAGCATTGCGCTCGTGCATTACTTCCATACCTAGGTTGGCGCGGTTGAGTACATCAGCCCAGGTGCCAATTACACGACCCTGTGAGTCGATGACTGACTGGTTGAAGTTGAAACCGTTCAGGTTGAACGCCATTGTGCTGATGCCCAACGCGGTGAACCAGATTCCAATCACTGGCCAAGCAGCGAGGAAGAAGTGCAAGCTGCGGCTGTTGTTGAATGAAGCGTATTGGAAGATGAGACGACCGAAGTAGCCGTGAGCCGCAACGATATTGTAGGTCTCTTCTTCTTGTCCGAACTTGTAACCGTAGTTCTGTGACTCGGTTTCGGTTGTCTCACGTACCAGTGAAGAAGTTACGAGTGAACCGTGCATTGCACTGAACAGTGAACCACCGAATACTCCAGCTACACCTAACTGGTGGAAGGGGTGCATCAGGATGTTGTGCTCAGCCTGGAACACGAACATGAAGTTGAATGTTCCAGAGATACCCAGAGGCATTCCATCCGAGAAGGAACCTTGTCCGATTGGGTAGATGAGGAATACTGCTGTTGCTGCTGCTACAGGTGCAGAGTAAGCTACGGCAATCCAAGGACGCATCCCTAAACGGTAGGAGAGTTCCCACTCACGTCCCATGTAGCAGAATACGCCGATGAGGAAGTGGAAAATTACGAGCTGGTATGGACCACCGTTGTAGAGCCACTCATCTAAGCTAGCGGCTTCCCAAATGGGGTAGAAGTGTAAGCCGATTGCATTGGAGGAGGGAACAACGGCACCAGAGATGATGTTGTTTCCGTAGAGTAAGGAACCTGCTACAGGCTCACGGATACCATCGATGTCTACTGGAGGAGCCGCGATGAAGGCGATGATGAAGCAGGTGGTGGCGGCAAGCAGTGTTGGAATCATCAACACGCCGAACCAGCCTACATACAGGCGGTTGTCAGTTGAGGTTACCCAGGAGCAGAAGCGTTCCCATTGGGAAGCGCTGCGCTCTCTTTGTAGTGTGGTTGTCATTGTTTGAATGATTGCGGTGAATTGAAGGGGAATGATATGAGGGCAAGTTATCTTTGCCTTGTCTTTAACAATAGTTACATTTGTTTACAAAAACAAGCCGAGTGCCGTCAGTTATTCCTATATATCTCATAAGGTTTCCTTATGTACATCAGGAACAACCGATAAAATGTTCGACCTCACAAGGAATAAAGAATTGATGTCGAAACCAAAACTGCCTATTCTTCAAACCGCACACAGAACTTGCCGCATTTTACGCATATTTTCTGGCAATTCCATGTGCATCGCCTGTTGAATGAAAACTCCTGGGACTGGAATATTAGGCGTTGCTTGCACGGAGTAGGTGAGCACAGTACCATTACCGCAGTCTTCTAGTTTCAGGTCGGCAGTAAAATCGGTAAAGGTTCCTTTTTCTAGCCGGAACTGAATGTGCTGTCCAAGCACCTCAAACACGTTCAGGCAAATTTCGACTTGAACGCTGAGAAACAGAAAGGCTTTTTTGGCAACTTGATATAGACGTTTTACCTCGCCTCGGCGCACAACTTCGCTCTTAGTGATATCGGGGAAGTATTGTACCCAGCGCGGGTAATCGGTTAGTTGCTGCCAAACGTGCGATCGCGCTATGGGTAAGTACATTTTTGCAGTAACAGCACCACCCCAAGCTGAATGCGATCGCGTTTCTACCAAAATCTCCCCTTGTAAAAGTGCCTTTTGCTGATTCGACGCTTGGTCTGGGGTTGGATTATCCGAGTTTGAGAAAGAAAGTGTAGTCATAATAATTTAACCACTCCTCAATTAATAAGAATTCAGTTTAAGTTGGGCAGTTTCACACTTGAGTAAACAAGGTAACTCCCCTTAGTTTCAAACATAGAAACAAATGCTTGAAGAAGTCATAAAGTTGCTGTAAAGCTTCCGAGAATTTAGTCCCAAGTTGTTTTATAACTCCCAGACTTGCTAAATATTGCGAGAAATGACAGCTTTTATACGTACTTACTCTCGCTAATTTTGCTGTAGTTAAATAAGTTTTTCTTGAGCTAACCCTTAACCTTATAAAAAACAACAAGCTACTCCATAGATCGACTTTTGGAGGTAGATGTTCTACTCATCTCATCCGGCTAAACAACATCTTAGCTGAGGTTTGGTTCTTGTAAACTAACTTATACAGAAGTTGGACATTCGGCAAACGCGATCGCACTCCTGAGGCTTTGAGACTGAAAAAAGAATGCGGTAATACAACAGACCAACTCGCTACCTAGAATTGAAGATGGCAAAAACTGAAGAACAAGAATTAAGCCAGCAGATTTCGCGGCTTTCTACCAAACTGAGAACCTATAAAAAAGCGTTAAGAAATCCTCACCTCTGTAAAGTGGATAGCCAAATCTTGGGGAATAACATCCTTTGGCTTGAAGCAGAAATTCGCGAGTTAGAGGCTCAACTTGAGATTCACCAACTGATTGCCAAGATGTACAACGTTGCTGCACCAGTCTTTTGTGCTAGATAGGTTAAGCAATCGTCTCAACTTCATTAGTCCTGGCAACATCTTTTCATCGATTGGAATCCCCAGAAGCAGATGGTGATGGATTAGGACTAGGGCTAGGACTCGTAGAAGTGGATGGGGATGGCTTAGGACTGGGACTCACAGAAGCCGATGGTGATGGATTAGGACTAGGACTTGCAGAAGCCGATGGTGATGGATTAGGACTAGGACTTGCAGAAGCCGATGGGGTTGGCTTAGTACTAGGACTTGCAGAAGCCGATGGGGTTGGCTTAGGGCTAGGACTCACAGAAGCCGATGGAGATGGCGTAGGGCTAGGACTCACAGAAGCCGATGGAGTTGGTGTAGGGCTTTCAGAGGTCGCTGAGGGTTGAGGACTTGCAGAAGGGGATGGCGAGGGTTCAGGGGTTTCTGGTTTGCTCTCCCATTCTGATAGTGGACGATTGACAGCATACTCAAAGTCCACTGGTACTAAAAGCACTTGCAAGGGTTGAGATGCCCCAGAGGGTGGGTCTACCTGAGCATATAAGAAACTGCGATTAAAATCAGGCTTACCCAAAATGAGCTTATGAGTTTTTTGGTCTTTGAGCTTTACTTCTACAGTTGCTTGGGGCTTATCTAAGCCATACTCCTGAAGCTGGTTAGCCGATACGGGAAAAGAGCGATCGCTTTTTCCCTCTACGAGCAAGTTCACCAAAAAGGAAACAGCAGCATCACTCGCGGCTGCTTCTTTGGGTTTTTTCATCTGCCAACCGGGTACTGGTTCACTGACTCGCTCAAATTCCAAAGTTTCCTGATTACCATCAATTGTCAAACTTTGAATTTGGTCATTTTTAAACCCAAAGATCGGCTGCTTTGTTGTCTTAATCGCTTCCCGCTTTGGGGCACCTTGAATTTCATAGAAATATACAAAACCGCCTAATAACAGGGCTGAGACGACCAAAACTAAAGTTGTCCGTTGTAGCTTCATAGTTCACTCTCTAACGGCGTCGCCACCACATTAAAGCTGCTGTTGTTAACCCGAATAAAGGCATGAGCAAGAGTGCTGTCCAACCCAAGGCTCCACTTTGGACTTCGGATAAGTTTATACGACGGTTTTTTGGCTCTTTGGGACGGATGGACAAAGCTTGCTCATCCCGCTTACTTAACCAACTAATGGAGTTGAGAAAGACATCACTATTTAGCTGTTGCTCAAACCAACCATCTGTCGCGAAATTTGAGTTTCCATAAACAACAAGCCGCGACTCTGAGGGCTTGTTATCTGCCTTTTGCTGATTCCCTAAAAAAGGTGAGGCGTCCGGTTGCCCGCTAGGAGACGCTGAGGCTTCTGGTGACGCTTCTGGAGAAGCGGTGGGTGATGGGCTAGGACTGGGTGACGCTTGAGCGTTGGGTGTCGGAGATTGGTTAGGAGAAGCCGTAGGTGATGGGCTAGGGCTTGGTGACGCTTGAGTGTTGGGTGTCGGGGATTGGCTGGGAGAAGCCGTAGGTGACACTCCAGGACTCGCTGAAGGTTGAGGTTGTGGTGTGGGTGTCGATGGAGGTTGAGCTTTACGGCTTAATGCCACACCAAGCGTTAACGGACCAGGGCGATCGCTTCCTTCATCAAATTGTAAGGGTTGCTTGGCGGGGTCACTCTCTGCCCAACTCTGGTCACTCGTCTGTACTAGAGGCGTTTCTTCAATACCCTGTACTGGCTTAGTTACTATAGGTTGTGCCAGTGGATACACGGAAAATCCGTTATTAAAGGCTTGTGTAATTGGATGATTTCCATAGTTGGTCACGATAGGCGTTGCGGGACCAAGACCAACAGCACGCCCCTGACCAGAAGCATCAATTGCGATCGCACCATCTAGCGTTACGCCCCAGTCATTCAGTATGCTATTCAGTCCTGGATCGGCATCTGGGTCTAGCATCACCAGCAAGCTGCCGCCACTTGAAAGATAATTTTTCAATGCTTGCACTTCTTGTGCAAATAGCTTTCGTTTGGGGCCAGCAATGACAATCAGTGAGGCATCAGCAGGAACTTCTGTGCGCTCAGCTAAGTTGAGCGGTTGTACAGTAAAGTTTTCCTCTTCTAGAGCCTTCATTGCTTGAGAAAGTCCACCTTCCACCTGTTCTAGAGGGCGTTCTCCATGACCTTGAAGGAAGTAAACCTGGTCGGCACGAGCGTTGGTGATTCGTTCAATACCATTCGTTAGCTTAATTTCTGAAAGGCGTTCAGCATCGCTCACTGTTTGCAAGGGCTGCCGTTCAGCGCCATATTCCAAATAAACCTGTCCAACGGACTGAACATTAAATTTCTGTGCGATCGCAGGTTTTAGCTGCGGGTCAACAAACTCAAACTGCAAATTTGAGCCATAGCGGCTGTAATTTTCCAGTAATTCCCGGTCAGCAGGGTTGGGGTTGGGGTTAAATACCCAGACCTTCACGGGTTGCTGCAAATTTTTCACCACCTGTTGCGACAGTGGAGAAAGCGTAAATAGCTGATTTTCGGTTAAGTCTACGCGCAGTGGATAGCGTACTGCCAAAAAGTTAACCAATGCCAGAATTACCAACACCGATAACGTCGCGATCAAGGCATTCGTCCCAGCTTGTGTCGAACGGCGTCCCCAAAAACCGGGTGCCAAACTTCCTAGAAATAGCAGCCACAAGCCAATAATTACAGCACCAGCAATCAGCAACCCTAAAGCCACTGGCGACCAATTGCCAGAGACAATCCTGGCTGATATGCCCATGATGCTCAGGACGGGTCCGAGCAAAAACAGATAACTTAAATAAGTCTTACTTTTGATAGATTTCATTTTAGGTGAAAGATGATGCGTGATTAGCTATTGATTGGCAAATTGTTAGAGCAATAACCTTCTAGCAACTAACAACTAACAACTTTCTCAAGAACGCTGAAAACGCAAGGCATCAATAGACTGGGCAGTGAGAAACAACCCCAAAATAATGTAGCTTGCAAATACCACAAGGTTGCTAGTATCGAAGACACCTTGTACAAGGTTGTTGTAATTCTCTAGTAAGGATAAATGACCTAAAGCGGCACCTACAGGACCACCGATGCTTTTAGCGACTAAATCAATAATCCAAAGAAACAACACTAGTCCGAAGGTAAGGATGGCAGACAAAATTGTGCTGTCAGTGAGGGAGGAAACAAACATCCCCAGTGAGAGGATTGAAGCAGCGAGTAAGATTAAGGCAAGGTGAGCGAGTAAGGGAACCGCAGGGGGTACAGGCGGGTTAGCCGCACCAAGTGCGATCGCTTCATAAGCAAGTAATGGCACAATCATTGCTGTAAAAAATGTCAGTACACCCAACAACTTCCCCACTGCCACCGTCCAGTTGGTGAGGGGCGACGTTGCCAATAGTTCTAACGTCCCACGTTTGCGTTCCTCCGCATAAAGCCCCATTGAGAGAACTGGTAAAACAAACAACGCTAAAGACCCCATAACGCTCATGAAGTAGCGCAAAAATTCATAAGCGACATCAACGGGTGGTGTCGGCACACCCATTTGGTCTTGCGCCGCTACTTGGTTAATTACCCCTTCTGGACTCAAAAGAATTGCTACAAAAAAGAAGCCAGACAGCAGCCAGAAGACACCTGCAACGATATAAGCCAAGGGGGAGGCAAAATAGCCTTGCAATTCCTTGCGGTAAATCGCCAAGATGTTGCCAATGATCATACCCATCTAAGATTCACCTCCAGTCGGGGATTCGGGATTGGGGAGTGGGAATTGGGGAGTGGAAGAAGTCCGGTCTTGTTCTGTGTCTTGTATCTCCCGCACTGCATCAGTCTGAGTAAGTGGTAGTTCTTGGGTTGTCAGTTCCAAGAAGACATCTTCCAGGGTGGCACGAGTGCGCCGCAGTTCATGTATGCCTAAACCTGCTCCGATGGTGACAGCGGCAATATCGCGTCCCGGTTCAGCACCAGGGGCTGAAACTATACGAATTAAGGAACGATCAAGTGGTAAATCATCAGTAGGAACGATTTCCACCATGCAGACTCCGGGCAAAATTTGTAGAAGCTTCTGTAACTCTACAGCGTCGCCATCTACCTCTAGCTCATAGCCTGAACCCCCAACTAACTGCGCGAGTAGGTTTTGGGGACTATTGGTAGCGACAATTCGACCCCGGTTGATAATTGCTACACGGCTACAGGTCATACTCACTTCTGGCAGGATGTGAGTCGAGAGGATAATCGTATGTTCTCCGGCAAGGCTCTTAATTAAGTTACGGACATCAATAATCTGTCGAGGGTCAAGCCCCACAGTCGGTTCATCAAGAATGATTGCAGGTGGGTCGTGAACAATTGCCTGAGCAATGCCAACGCGCTGCCGGAAACCTTTGGACAGTTTACGGATGAGGACTTTACGCTTATCCGTCAGGTTGCAGCGTTCCATTGCCGATTTTACCTTGAGAGTGCGATCGCCTGCGGGAACACCTTTGATTCGGGCGACAAAGTGCAAAAATCCCTCAACGGTCATTTCGGGATAAAGCGGCGGTGTCTCCGGCAAGTAGCCAATCCGGCGTCGAACCGCCATCGAATCTTCATGAACATCGTAACCAGCAATGTGGGCGCTGCCGCTGCTTGCTGGTAAATATCCAGCCAAAATCCGCATCGTTGTTGTTTTCCCTGCCCCATTGGGCCCAAGAAACCCCAAGATTTCCCCTGGCTCAACGCTAAAGGTAACATCCTGAATCGCTGGGGTAGAGCCGTAGATTTTGCTGAGATGCTCAACTTCAATCATGGTGCTGGTCGTTCACTATAAAGGTTTGAATCGCTTGCATTAAAGGAAAAGCCAGGGTATTACTGAGATTTCATTACGCTTTGATCTGCTTAGGGTCAGGATAGGACTATCAAAAATACTAGACTACGGTCTGCCTTGTCTGCCGTACCCCCTCGCCCATGAATCAAGAGGCGAATGAAGCTGAACAGCTCTCAAGCCAAGAGTTATGTGCGGTTACGAGGAATCTTCAGCCTTGGTAAAGCAACATTAAGAATGACCTTGATCAGGTTTTTTGCTCAAAGACAATCGATTTCCCCAACCCTCCTACATCTTGGGGGATAGTAGAGAGATCATAAATGTTGCCGTTGAATCAAGATATGGAAACAGCATTTTCTTCTTATTTGTGACGTCTCTATTGTTACTGTTTTAGTAAAATCGCCAATCATGGTTCAATCCATTCTTTACGTTAACCCAGCGACTGGTAAGGATTCCGGCGCTGGCTCCTCTACAGTCCCGTTGAAAACCCTAACGAGGGCACTCGCCTTAGCGAAAGCAGGAACCACAATTCAACTAGCCTCTGGAACGTATAGTGCAACTGGGGGAGAAGTCTTTCCCTTAGTTGTCCCGGCTGGGGTAATGGTGCTGGGAGATGAACCCAGTAAGGGGAAGGGAATTTTGATATCGGGGAGTGGAACCTATCTTAGTGCCAGTTTTGGTAATCAAAATGTCACAATGCGGTTGGATTCTAACGCCCAATTGCGAGGCGTAACGGTGACGAATCCAGTAGAAAAAGGGACAGCCGTTTGGCTAGAATCCACGTCACCGACAATCGCGAACAACACCTTTACCCGCAGTCGCCGCGAGGGAATTTTTGTCACGGGTACCAGCAAACCGCTAATTCTGGATAATGTCTTTAGCGAAAATGCCTCTAGTGGGATTTTCTTGGTACGCAACGCCAAGGGAGAAGTGCGGCGCAATCTTTGCCAGAAAACGGGTTACGGTATTGCGCTTAGTGACTCGGCGGCACCTCTAATATCAGATAACACACTAGTTAGTAACAACGCAGGGATTTTTCTCTCCCGTGAGGCACGACCTGTACTGCGCCGCAATCTAATTGAGAAAAATACGGCTAGCGGTTTAGTGGTTACAGGGAGTGCTAGACCTGATTTGGGAAGTTCTCAAGACCCAGCAGGCAACATCATCAGGGATAACGGTCAGGTTGATTTACAAAATGACACATCGTTGACGTTGGTTTCAGTGGGAAATCAACTCAATCCAGCACGAGTTTCTGGGTCGGTTGTGCTGGGTGTGGCACAAGTACCAACTCCTGTAACAGGCCCATCTCAGTTTAGTGACCTTGCGACTCATTGGGCAACAGGCTTTATTCAGGGATTGGTGACGCGGGGACTAATTCGTGGCTTTCCTGATGGCAGCTTTAGGCCAGAAGCTAGCATTACCAGGGCAGAGTATGCGGCAATAATTGCGAAAACGTTTGACTTGCCTCGAAAGGAGGGAACGGGTACAGGTATGTTTGCCGATGTTCCTACTGCTTTTTGGGCAGCAACAGCAATCAGCCAAGCCGCCGCGATGGGTTTTATTTCCGGATTTCCCGATAAAACGTTTCGCCCTCAGCAAAATCTGACGCGGGTGCAAGCGATAGTATCGCTGGTTAGTGGTTTGGGGTTAACGGGGGGGAATCCTAACTTGTTACAGTTCTATAGCGATCGCGCTCAAATTCCCAGCTACGCCACAGAGGCACTTTCTACAGCAACGCAACGACGACTGGTGGTGAATTTTCCTCAAACCAATCAGTTGGAACCAATGCTTAGTATTACCCGTGCTGAAGTTGCAGCGTTGATTTATCAAGCGTTGGTCGCAACAGGACGCGCAGACGTTATTGCTTCACCCTACATTGTTAGCCCTGACCCCACTAGTCCCTCGTTTACTGATATTGAAAACCACTGGGCAACTGATTTTATCCGTCGTCTGGCTAACCTAAACCTCGTTACTGGCTTTGTTGATGGCAGCTTCAAGCCCGATGCACCCCTAAATCGGGCGCAATATGCCGCCATGATCGTGAAGATTTTTAACCCCAACCCCATACGCCCTGCGGCTCAATTTAGTGATGTTCCAGCGAATTTCTGGGCATCAACAGTGATTACCAGTGCCTATCGAGGTGGCTTCCTGTCTGGATTCCCCGACCAAACGTTCCACCCTCAGCAGAATTTACGGCGACTGGAGCTAATTACTTCTTTAGCAACTGGGCTTTCTCTACCTACTGCTGATGCGAAGGTCTTGGAATTTTACGAAGATCGCGATACGATTCCGGCTTATGCTAAATCGGCGATCGCTGCTGCCAGTGCTGCCGGAATAGTTGTTAACTACCCGAAACTATCACTCCTGCAACCCAAGCAGGAAGCGACACGCGCTGAGGCAGTGGCTTTTGTGTATCAAGCTTTAGCAAGAAGCGGACGTGTTAGCGTGATTAACTCACCCTATATTGTTTCGATACCAACAAGTTGAGGTTTGTTATAGCAGTAGCCACGAATGTTAGAACATTAACGGGAGCTTGTGTTCCTTAGAAGTGAGCCTATTTAACCCAAAGCTGACCGCTGAAAGCTGACTGCTGATTGCTGATTGCTATAAGTAGGTCGGCAGCAAAAAGGAGTTCTACAGATGGCTTATAGCAATTTTACTCTGGCTAAAGTCAAGGAAGATTTTGGTTTAACGGTGGATGAAACGCAAGATTTGTTTGCTGGCATTGAAGCAGTTAAGCCATCGGAAATTTTAACTGTTACTTTACAGGAGTATATTTCTTTAGCAACTGCAATAGGTACGGAAAAGGCACGTTCTGAGTTTTTAATTGCGCCAATTTTAACTGAGGTCAGACGGCAATTAAATTATCAAATTAGCTTGTTCTCTGGCACGGATTTTAATGTAGATATTGAGAAGGGGCTTATAGGATACTGTGATTTTATGCTTAGTGCATCTAGGGAGCAGTTTTTTATTAGTGCGCCTGTTATTACTATTGTTGAAGCGAAAAATGAAAATATTATCGGAGGGTTGGGGCAATGTGTAGCAGAAATGGTGGCGGCTCAGATTTTTAATCAACGGAAAGAAATTGATCTTCCCGTGATTTATGGTGCTGTAACTAGTGGTACGGCTTGGCGTTTTTTGACGCTTAATGAAAACACCGTCTGTATTGATTTAGTAGAATATTATATCAATCAAGTTGAGATAATATTGGCAATTATTTTGAAGCCTATTCAATCCTATTTGTCAAACCTAAATTAGGTAAGAATATTCATCTTATGAGAAGGTATTAATACTAAGTTATATATCCACTTAACCCACAATTGACAGCAACATCGGTAGCAACAGGAATCACGACTTTGCTAGTAGACTTAGCCATAAGTGTCCAACTATACTTCAGAAAATTAGATGTAGCGTCTTACCTCAGTTCTAAATCTTTGCCTCACGCGAATCATGATAAGAAAACTCCAGGAGTGGGTATACAAGAACTATTCATCCCCAATCCAAAAGCCAAAAACCAAAAGCCAAACTTGAGATGAGGGAATCAGCCGTAGACCCAGCCATTGCCTATGCCGTTGCGTTGCTCAGTCACTATAAGTTTGAGCTAAGGGGTTATACTGCCCAAGAATTAGTGAATCTGTGGCTGAGAAATTATCAGGCAAGCTGGGTGCGTCTGGGTGTGATTGAGGCGCTGTATCAGGGACGCTACAAAGCGGTTTCAGTTGAACAAATCTTAGCAGTTTGGGGACGGCGGGGACAGCCAATCTGTCGCTTTACCCATGAGTTTGAGCGGCTGATTTCTCGCAAGCTTCCCCAAAGCTTGACCGCGCGATTCAACTCAGCAACCACTGACCTGAGTCAGGAATTTAGTCTACCACCTGTGACTTCCAGTTCTCAGGACATGATTGATGAGAGCGCGATGCTGGAGCCAACTGTTGAGAACCTAGCACCCATAGAAGAACAGGATACTCCACCTACTGACACAATTACTCCTCAAGAGGAGATGGAGATACCTGACCTGTTGGATGATCAATCAGAGGAACTGACTACCATGGGTTTCAACCCGGCATACGATGCCGATTGGTCGCGCTGTGAACCACTCAAACAACCAATTCACCAATTTACGCCTCCACCTGATGCTTCAGGCTTTTTCCTCAAGCTTAAGGCAGTTGTTCAGCAGCAAGAAGAAGCCCCGGCTAAGGTTAGCACACCACTGGTTGATGAACCTGAGTCAGAGCTATCTCAGCCGGATTCTGAGAAAAATTGAGAGAAATGCGATCGCCTTTTTCAGCAGACTGTATACAGTGCTACAAAGCTACTCCAAAACTCACTACACCTAACCAACAAACCCAGCTAGATAAGCAATTTATTAGTAGGAATTGTTTGCTCAGCCTACTTAGTCCAAAGGAAAGATTTAAGTTACACACAAAGATCGCTAGATATAGAGTTAACGAATTCAGAAACCAGTTTGCTGGTTGGTCTTACCCTTGACTATTTACGGAAACCTTAAAGGATTAAAATCGAGCCACATCAAGCAACTAGAGCATCTGTACGAGCAGCGGCAACCAGGCGATCGCCTAACGACTCCTGAATTTGCTCAAGCGCTAGCAGCAATCAGCACGCAAATCCATCACCCTGTGTGCAGCTACATCAATCGACGCGGACAGGTAATCCGAGTTGCGGTAGGTACGCCGAGTCAGACTCAAATTCCTCCCCAAGAACTGCCTCGCCAGAGCGCTCAACGCTTGAGTGGGATTCGTTGCGTTGCGACTCAACTCAAAGGAGATACACCAGATGCAGCGGCACTGACAGCAATGGCACGGCAGCGATTAGACGCTTTAGTGGTATTAATTCCAGCGGGTAACGGAGGTGAACAACGAGGCGGCACACCCAGTGGTTCTGTTAAGGAAGCTTATCTCGCTCATCTTGTACCCGATTTAGAAACGCCTTGGATCGTTTCGTCTCCCTTGAGTCTGGATGAGCTAAGTGAGAAGGACTTTGACGACTTAGTTGATGAATTGGAGAGCGAGTTTCAAGAATCCGGCTTTGAAACATCACAATTCCAGGAGAGTGAGTCTGATGGCGATCGCGTTCTCTTGGTTGGCTTGATGACTGAGGATCTATCTCCCCAAAGGTTTCAAGATAGTCTCGAAGAACTTGCTCGGTTAGTTGAGAGTGCAGGAGGAGAAGTCGTAGAAATTGTGCAACAAAAGCGATCGCGTCCTCATCCTCAGACAGTCGTTGGTCAGGGAAAGGTTGAAGAAATTGCCCTCCGCGCTCATAAGCATGGAGCCAATCTCATTGTCTTTGACCGAGACATCTCAGCCTCTCAAGTTCGCAACCTAGAAGCCGAGATTGGTATTCCTGTAGTAGACCGGACTGAAGTAATACTAGATATCTTCGCTCAACGCGCTCAATCCCAAGCCGGTAAATTGCAAGTGGAATTGGCGCAATTGGAATATATGCTGCCTCGGTTGAGAGGTCGGGGTCAAGGAATGTCCAGACTAGGAGGCGGAATTGGCACCAGAGGTCCTGGTGAAACCAGACTAGAAACTGAGCGGCGAACCCTTCAGCGGCGAATCGCTCAACTCCAGCAGGAAGTCAACCAATTACAAGCGCATCGTTCCCGCTTACGGCAACAGCGACAACAGCAAGCAGTCCCCTCGATTGCTGTTGTGGGTTACACCAATGCTGGTAAATCCACCCTACTGAATGTGTTAACTCATGCCGAGGTCTATACAGCCGATCAATTGTTTGCGACCCTCGACCCAACAACACGAAAGCTGGTCATTACAGACCCTGAAACCCAAGAGCGGAGAACGATTCTTCTTACAGATACCGTAGGGTTTATTCACGAACTCCCGCCTCCGCTAATGGATGCGTTCCGAGCCACACTAGAGGAAGTGATAGAGGCGGATGCCTTGCTACATGTTGTCGATCTTTCTCATCCAGCTTGGGAAAGTCACATCCGATCAGTAATGGAGGTGTTAGACGAAATGCCTACTATTCCGGGGAAAGCTTTGATTGCCTTTAACAAAGTGGATCAGGTCAATAGTGAAACCCTAGCTTTAGCTAAGCAAGAGTATCCCGAATCTGTATTTATTTCAGCGACTCAACGCTTAGGTTTAGATACTTTACGACAGCGATTGGTGCAATTGATTGACGAAGGGGTTTCACCTCCAACACTTGTAGAAAGATAGAAGGCAGGGCTAGGCATGGTATCCATTGAGGATAGAAACGTTATAAACCCCTCGTTGATTCGCTGAACGAGGAGCATTTCATCAGTCCTTTATACTGAACACAACCAAAGTTTTGTTCTAAGGGTTCAGTGGCAACGTCCGATGGATAACTATAAGACGAGCAGCAACCAACTTCAGACGACACCCTCAATCGACCCAGCACTAGATCAAGCGATCGCATTTTTAACCACCCCATCGGCAAAACTACCTGCGCCTGAGGCTGTGGTTGAAGCACTGATTCAGGCAGAGAAGACGGCTAAACAGAGCCGAGTGCGCCATACCTACCCGCAGTTGCTAGGTACTTGGCGATTGGGATTTATTACGGGGACAAAGCGATCACGTAAAAGAGCAGGGGTTATCCTAGGAGCCGGACGGTTTCTGCCTTCTTGGGTCAAGATTCATCTGTCCTACTTGCAAACAGAGTCCAATCAAGAGCAAGGAACGGTTCAAAATTCCGTTGCATTTGGATTATTACAGTTGGTTCTCACAGGGCCGACGCAATTCTGGTCGAAGACGAATATGCTAGCTTTCGACTTCACTCGGATGCGGGTGTCATTGTCCGGATTGAAGTTGTATGACGGCTATATTCGCAAGGGTCAAGATCGGGAAGCCCGATTCTATGAGCAAGGCGTGAAAGAGCAGGCATTTTTCACTTACTTTTTAGTAGAGAACCAAAGTATTGCGGCTAGAGGTCGGGGCGGTGGGTTGGCGCTTTGGACAAGAGTCAGTGATAGTTAATTTCGTTACTAGCTCAGACTAGAAAAGAGTAATTCCCAGTCAATCACCGATGGTCTTGCTCCTTGGTTCACCAGCTCAAACACTTTTCCTGGCGTAGCTGGGTTGCCGAGGCATTCTACACAAGCTGCTGCTACATCAACCCGGCTAGTGTCACCAGATAGAGTATCGCCTGTTCCCACGACCACATCCAACTTCCCTCCTGTTTTTGCCTTCAACAACGTGTTTAAGTCGTAGGACGTGTAGGGACCATCAATCAGCCGTCCTGGGCGAATAATCGTGTAGGGTAAGCCGGAACGAATAATTGCTTCCTCACCTTTCTGTTTGGCATCAAGTACACCAAAGGCATTGAGAAGACTGAATGGTGGTTTATCTTTCCGTAAAATGCCGCAGGAAGATACAAAAACAAACCGCTTCAAATCTTTGGGTGCCGCAGCTACCAGGTTGCTGACGCCTTGAGCATCGACTTGCTCAGGACTATTCCTCGCCTTTTCCAAACGGTACTGTGAGTCGAGATAGATCTTGCTCCAGCCGATGAGACTTCCGAGTCCAGTCAGTTCGTCAGCGTTGTCAAAATCCCATTTTGCGGAAGGAAAGGCTGTGGTTCCCGTAGCACAAATAATCTGGGTAACGTTCTGCACAGCAGGAGGGAGAGTTGCGGGTTGGCGGATGTCGCCAATGGCAATCTCTACCTGGTTATCAAACATTGCTTGGGCTTTCTCGGCACTACGAGTGAGAACACGCACCAGATAACCTTTCTCTAATAGCTTTGCCACCGTCAGTTGCCCAACGCCTCCTGTAGCACCTGTGACTAGCACCCGCTCATTTGCTCTTGCTTCTTGTGCAGTCATGACACTTTCTCCTCAATGGGTACTGCCTCTCAAAAAGCAGCGTACACTAATGCGATCGCACTTGACTGATCTCTTGATTCTGAAATAGAGGCTATCAGCCCTCAATCCCAGTGCCCATTTCATCTGGGCATCATGCCGAATAAGCTGCCTATCATAGAGAAGACTCTCTTGAGATGGATATAACTTCACTCTCGCATGATTGCCCTTAGCGAGTTTCAGCGCTATCTACAAAAAATCTGCCGCCGCTATGAGAAGTGGTGGGCTGTGGATGCTTTGACTGAAATGATCGCGGATCGACAGGCAACCTTCTCATTTGAGCAGATGGTGCAAACTGAGGAGAAGAAGCCAGGGGAGAAGCCGCAGATAGTCTCACTGCCAATACTCAAAGGAATCCAGAATTACATCGAATCTGAGCATATTTTGCTGGTAGGTTCGCCAGGTGTCGGCAAATCAACCGCCCTTTTGCGTTGTTTGGTTAGTTTTGCAAAAGAAGAGCTTGGGAAAGCAGAACCTCGAATTCCAGTGCTGGTTCCGTTGAAAAGGTACAACGTCCGTTTTTCTAGCTCTGAAGATCCTTCAGGGATGTTGACTCTGATTAGAGATGCCCTTAAGCCACAACTACGACTGAAAATTCCAGAAGTTGAAGAACTATTGTTTCAGAAACGGCTGATTCTGCTTTTGGATGGCTTGAACGAGATGCCAGCAGACACAGTTCGTACACAACTGAAAGCATTTCGTGAGGAGTGCGATGAAATACCACTCATCTGCACAACGCGAGAGTTAGGCAGCGGCGATTTGGGCATCAAAAGAAGGCTGGAAGTTCAACCACCTAGCCCTCCAGAAATCAATCGCTTTTTGCAAGAATGTATGCCCGGTCAAGCGCAACAGGTGTTGCAATTGTTGAGCCGAGATAATCGAGAGTTAAGCCGCACGCCCTTTGTTTTGTGGATGCTGTATCACTTGTTTCAGGAGGCAGACGCTGTTGTAGAGACTTTGGGAGAGGCATTCCGTCAATTTTTCCCGTCTTTCAAAAAATATAAGGAAGACGCACCCGTTACAGATGAGCGTCGCAAAGCTTGGAATCCTTGGTTGAAACATCTGGCGTTCACAATGCTGAACTCTCCGGAGGCAACCGCAACTGGCTTGGTAATCTCTGACGACCGAGCAGAAAAAGTGCTTGCTGAAAAGTTTGGCGATCTTCATGGTGCTTCATCCCGGATTGAAGAGTTACTCAAGTATCACCTTTTGGAAAGAGTCTCTGATAGGGAAGTTAGTTTTCACCATCAACTAATTCAGGAATACTATGCGGCGGAATACTTGCTGCAATATTTACCTGAACTTCTGAGGGATGACGAAGGTGAGACGAAACTGAAGTGTCATTATCTCAACTACTTGAAGTGGACAGAGCCGATCGCCATTATGCTTGGGCTGCCAGAAATAACTGAAAATCTGGCACAACAGCTAATAGATCTGGCGCTAAAAGTAGATTCGTATTTGGGTGCAAGGTTGGCAGGGCAGGTCAAACCAGTATGCCAGCCACAAACCATTGAACTCATTACTAGCTTAAACCCACCTCCCTTACTTAAAGGAGAGCTTCTAGGTATCACTCGTTCTGAATATGCGATCGCCACACTACTCGATCTTCTACTTCTAAAAGATCAAGCACCTAATGTTCGTGAGAAGGCAGCAGAAGCTTTGGGGGAAATCGGCAATGAAACGGCAGTTCCAGCACTCCTGAAAGCCTTAGACGATGATCCAGTTTTCACTGTTCGCTGGGCTACAGTTACTGCACTAGGAAAAATTGGCAGCGAAACTGTAGTTCCTGGACTAAAGAAAGCCTTGGATGATACAGCTTATTTTGTCCGTTTAGCAGCAGTTTCCGCATTAGGAGCAATAGGTAGCAAAGCAGCGATTTCAGCACTATTGAAAGCCCTAGAACAACAGAAAGATTGGGATGTTTATCTAAGGGCAGCTTATGAATTGGAAAAATTAGGACATACAAATGGGATTCCAGCACTTTCAAATGCTCTGGAAAACTCTGAATTTACTATTTGTGGTAAAGCAATCTCTGCCTTGGAACTGTTAAATAGTGAGAGAGCTGTCTGGGCTTTATTTGAAGCTATAGAAAAACATCCAAAATCTTCTGTTCGTCAAAAGGCTATTGAAGCGTTAGGCAGAATTGGTAATGATGCGGCTATTCCCATACTACTAAAAGCTCTAAATAGAAATACTGTTGAAGTCAAAGAGAGCGTAATTAAGGCTTTAGGGCAGATTGGTAGCGATGCAGTAACTAAAGCAATGTTCGATATTCTAACAACAGATGATAATTGTTATATTCGCAGAAGCGTAATAGAAATTTTAGGACAACTAGGTAATAAGTCAGCAATTCCAATCTTGTTAGATATTTTAGAGAAGGATGAAGATTCTACGGTTCGTGGTAGTGTTGCTCTTGCACTAGGGAAAATCGGAGATGAAGTAGCAGTTTCAAATCTGGTAGAAGCTCTAGCGGACACAGACAGACACGTTCGTTTGAATGCAACTAGAGCGCTAGGTCAGATCCATAGTGAAGCAGCGATTCCAGACTTAATCCAAACTTTGAAAAATGATGGAGACTTTTCTGTTCGCTTAAGTGCTACTGAAGAATTGGGGCAAATTGGTGGCGAAGCAGCGATTCCAGAGTTAGAGCGAACTTTAGAGCATTCAAATTTGAGTATTCGTGGGAGTGCTGCTAGAGCGTTAGGACTAATCGGCAATGCAAAAGCGGTTCCAGCCCTGATCAAGGCTTTAGAAAGCTCAGATTGTAAAAAACTGGAATGTTTGGACTGTTATGGTTCATTAGAAATTGCCATCGCTCTATCACGATTAGGTAGTGAAGTAGGAACGTCAGCGCTCATCAAGACCCTAGATGATCCATTTCCTTCAAGTATGTTTTTTATATGGGATCAACTAGAGGTTGAGGCAGCAATTCCAGTATTGATGAAAGCTTTAGAACATCAAGATAGGCATATTTATTCTGGCGCAGCTTCTGCATTAAATAGAATTCAGCGAAAATCAGAGATATTCAGTGCAACCTTAATACCACTGCTTTGTAGAAGCCTAATCAATCAAGATTCGTTTGTTTGTATTCAGGCAATTTCTGTACTGGAGAAGGTTGATAGTAGGGAAGTAGCATCAAAACTGTTACCGATTCTTGGACATGAGAACCAGAACATTGAGGTACGTTTTCATGCAGCTCGTGTACTAGCCCGATTAGGCAGAGAAGAAGCGATCTCCGTTTTGGTAAAGGCATTGGAGGAAGCAGACCCTCTTTCTAAAAATGGTGCAGCATATGACTTAGCAGCATTAGGAACTGAGACCGCAATTTCAGGGCTATTGAGTCCGTTGGAGAATGAAAGCTTCAAAGAGCGAGCCATAATTGTTGAGGCATTAGAGAAGATTGGAAATTCTAAGGCACTACCTAAACTTTTCCAACTACAAGTCAAATTTCCAAATGATAATATTGCCGCTGCGATCACTGCTATCCAATCACGCTGCCTGTTCTACAACTACGACATCGCCCAGTTGCCGCCTCCTCAGAGAACGGAAGACGGAAAGAGGAGGGCAGAAGATTTTTTACACGATAAACTAGACACCCTTACCCAGGAGATCAAAAAAGTGTCAGAAGTACCCAAGCGCATCATTAATACTAAAAACTACTTTGAAAAAGGCACTCATACTCACACCCACAATTATGCAAACAATGAAGCTCTGAAACAACAAATTCCCGAACTTCGCCAATTGGTGAATCAACTTCAGCAAACCTACCAACCAATCACCGAAGTCGAAGCTGCTGAAATCATTAATGTCGAATTTCGCGAAATCCAACAGACGAATCCGAGTCGATGGCAAACAATCCGGAAACAACTACAACTTTTAAAGCGCCAACTCCTCAACCCCGAAAGTCATCTTAAAGCCACCAAAGCCACCCTTGCTGAAGTCGCTAAACATTACCTCGAAGACAGCCTCATGGCTAAAGCCGCTATTACCTATCTCGACAGCTTGAGTGCTGAAACTGACCAAGGAGAATAATTTATGCAAATCATGATCGAACTCCCCGATGAGATCGCCAATCAACTGCAACTGCAACCTGCCAACATCTCCCGCCGAATTTTGGAACTCATTGCGGCTGATAACTATCGTCAAGGACGCATTGGAGCCGCCCAAGTCCGCCGAATGCTCAACTTCTCATCTCGTTGGGAAACCTATGAATTCCTCAAGCGTGAAAAAGCCTACTTACCCTATACTGAAGACGACTTGGAGCAAGATGCACAAGCAATTCGCAATGTTTTAGCCAAGGAATGATTATTGTCTCCAATACCTCCCCAATCAACTACCTAATCCTGATTGGTCACATCAACCTTTTACCCGAACTGTTCGGTGCAATCATTATTCCCCAGGCAGTCTACAGCGAACTTTCCGATACATCTGCCCCCTCACCTGTCCAAACTTGGATTGCAACACCACCCGATTGGCTCAAAATTCAGCCTGTCAGTCAACCTTCAGATGCAATTCTCGATCTACTCGATCCTGGAGAACGTGCAGCCATCCTTCTAGCCCAAGAACTCAATGCAGATTTACTCTTGCTAGATGATATGAAGGCACGGCGCACTGCGACAAAAAGAGGGCTTGCCATCACGGGCATCCTCGGAATTCTAGATCAAGCAGCGACTATGAAACTTATCGATCTACCTGCTGCTGTCCAAAATCTTCAAAGTACATCCTTCTGGGCATCTGACAGTTTGTTTCAAAAGTTGTTGGATAAGCACCTCTAAACATTCTTATGGCATCCACATCGCCTGTTGTGCGCCCCCTGTTTTAAACGAACACCTCAGCTCAACCTGCAATCAAGACATTTCTCAACCAAAATTACTTACAACTCAGACAAGCGATACGTCGTTGGAAAGAGGTAAACAAATGGCTGCCTCCCTAGGATTGTAGGGGTTGAAAGCCCACAGTCCAAACTTGTCTGGTAGCCAAACAGAAGCAAGCTTGGGCAAGCAAGTGTGGAGCAGTTACGTAGGAGTTTAGATGGTAATGAACAGTTCGTTGACTCGACCCCTAGCTGTCGTGACGGGTGCCTCTAACGGCATTGGTTACGAACTCGCCAAACAGTTCGCCCAAAACGGCTTCGATCTTTTAATAACAGCTACCGGATCGAGCATTAACGAAGCGGCTCGATCCTGCGAGGGGCTAGGTGCCAAGGTTGAGACAGTACAAGCTGATCTTGCCACCTATGACGGTGTCGAAACGCTCTACAACCAGATTAAAGCATCTGGACGACCCGTGGATGCGATCGCAATTAACGCAGGGGTCGGGGTCGGTGGTGATTTTGCCCGCGAAACTGATCTGAAGGACGAGCTTAATCTCATCAATCTGAACGTCGTGTCATCTGTACATCTCGCCAAGCGAGTCGTGAAGGACATGGTTCAACACGGTAAGGGTCGAATTCTCTTCACTTCGTCCATCGCCGCCATCATGCCTGGGCCGTTTGAGGCAGTCTATGCAGCTTCCAAGGCGTTTGTACACTCTTTCGCAGAGGGACTACGCAACGAATTGAAAGACACAGGTGTAACCGTTACCGCGCTCATGCCAGGACCAACTGATACCAACTTCTTCCACCGTGCAGGTATGGACGACACCAATGTGGGTGCGAACAAGAAGGATGACCCGGCTGAAGTTGCCAAGCAGGGTTTTGAGGCACTGATGGCAGGCAAAGACCACATCATCGCAGGTTCGCTCATGACGAAGATTCAAGGCAACGTGAGCAAAGTTTTGCCTGATACGGTCACTGCTGAAGCGCACCGCCAACTCAGTGAGCCAGGTTCTGCGAACAAGTAATTTGCGCCTAGAGAACGACTCAATAGGCTCAGTTAGATACTCATTTTCAAATCGAAACTGACTACCGCTTAAGGTATTCAGGACTCAGATGGAGCCAAGATACAATCCCCAACTTCAACGAAGCGAAGCCATCAGGCGAAGCGGAGTAAGTTGGGGTAGTTGAAGCACAAAAACGTTGGCTATTAAAATAACGGTAATGAAATGGCTAATGTGAGGGTTGCTTGTGGATGACAACGTTTTGATGCTTCCTGATCACTGGCAGGATTGGGTAACTGTGTTGGGCTATTTAGCCTTTGCTGTTTTCATTGCATGGCGTGTGTTAGCTCCCAGGTAAATACTGCAATGTCCCAATTGAAAGAAAAACTTCCTGATGGACCTCAATCCCCCCAGTGGTTGCAGAAGATTCAGTGGACTACCAATCCTCTGAGTTACATGGATGCTGCTGGGCAACGGTATGGTGACATCTTCAACGCACCCGTAATTGGTAACCATCCCTGCCTGTTATTCGTAAGCCACCCCCAGGCACTTCAGCAGATTTTTTCCAGCAATCAATTTACAGCTCCTCCCAATCGGCTTTTGCAACCCCTCGTAGGAGACCATTCAGTGTTTGTGCTGGAAGGCGATCGCCATCGGAAGGAACGGAAACTTCTAATGCCACCGTTCCATGGTGAGGGGATGCTCTCCAACGGACAGCTCATTTGCGAACTTACCGAGAAGGTGATGCAGCCGTTGTCCCCTGGACAAGTCTTTACTGCCCGTACCCTGATGCAGGAAATCTCCCTGGAGGTAATCCTGAATGTTGTCTTTGGTCTTCACGAAGGAGAACGTTTTCATCAACTGAAAAAGTCCATTGTTGCTCTAACCAATGGATTTAAGTCTCCCTATACATCAGGCTTACTCTTCTTTCCATCTCTCCAGAAGGATTTAGGGGCTTGGAGTCCTTGGGGTTCCTTTCTCCGGAAGCAGCAGCAAATCAATCGGCTCCTTCTGGCTGAAATTCGTGAGCGTCGTCAACAGCATGACTCTTCTCGTTCAGACATACTCTCTTTACTCCTAGAGGCGCGGGATGAGGATGGGGAGTCGATGACAGATGAACAATTGCGGGACGAGTTGATGACGCTGTTGTTGGCGGGACACGAAACTACAGCAACAGCGATCGCTTGGGCACTGTATTGGGTATACCAATTACCCAACGTTCATAGCCAACTGCTCCAAGAGTTGAATTCCTTAGGCGAGGCTCCTTCTGTGATGGAGATTGTCCGTCTACCTTATCTGACTGCGGTTTGCAATGAAGCCTTGCGGATTTACCCGGTTGCTATGCTAACAGTGCCGAGGGCGGTGAAAGAACCTGTCGAACTGATGGGCTATCAGCTACAACCAGGTACAAGACTCTATGGCTGCATTTACCTGACCCATCATCGCCAGGACTTATACCCAGAACCGGAAAAGTTTAAACCAGAGCGGTTTTTACAACGCCAGTTCTCTCCCTATGAGTTCTTGCCGTTCGGGGGTGGGATACGTCGATGTATTGGTGAAGCCTTGGCACTATTTGAGATGAAGTTAGTCCTAGCGACGATTGTGTCGCGCTATGAACTGACCTTAGCCCAGCAGGAGCCAGAACGTCCCCAACGGCGTGGGGTAACTTTGGCTCCAGGTACGGGTGTGAGGCTGATTATGCAAAGTCGGCGTTAATTTCCCAATCCCCCTAAACAAGCTGCTCCGGTAGAGTAACTTTAGAAGCTCGCAGTTGTCCACAAGCAGCATCTTTTTCTAGTCCGCGAGAACGCCGCACGCTGACAGCAATCTTGTGCTTTTCCAAAGCATCAACGAAGGCTTGAATCCGACGAGGGCTAGGACGCTGATAATCGACTTCGCTAATCGGGTTATAAGGAATTAGATTAACGTGACTCTGAAATCCACGCAGATGTCTGGCTAATTCAATGGCGTGTTCCGGTAGGTCATTCAGTCCAGCAAGGACAATGTATTCAAAGGTTACTCGACGACCCGTTAGTTGTACATATTCCCGGCACTCTTCTAATAACGCCTCTAGAGGATAGCGACGGGCACTAGGGATGAGTTTTTCTCGCAGTGCTTGATTTGAAGCGTGGAGGCTGACAGCTAAGGTAACTTGAAGTTTGTGTTCAGCGAGTTGGCGGATACGATTAGGTATGCCAACGGTTGAGATTGTAAGCGATCGCACGCCAATCCCAACATCCTGATTCAGGGATTTCACTGCCCCCAAAACAGCATCCAGATTCAGTAAGGGTTCTCCCATACCCATGAACACCACATTGCTGACACGCTCTTGAAAGTCTTCCTGAACCGTCAAAACCTGATCGACAATCTCATGACGGGCAAGGTTGCGTGTAAATCCCCCTTTACCAGTAGCACAGAAGTCACAAGCCATTGGACAACCAACTTGGGAAGAGACACAAACCGTCAGCCGATTGCCAGTAGGAATGCCAACTGTTTCAATAATTTGACCATCTGCCAACCGTAAGAGGTACTTCACTGTACCATCCGGTGCCTCGGAGCGATGGTGTAGTTGAGAGCGACCAATTGGAATATCGCTTAGGGCTTCACGCCACTGCTTGGGAAATACGGTAATTTCAGAAAGCGATCGCGCTCCTTTCTGATAAATCCATCCATGTAGCTGACGCCCTCGATACGCGGGTTGCCCTTGTTCCTGCACCCACTGCGTTAACTCAGTTTCAGAAGCGCCTAAAAGGGGAGGAACAGCGGTTGCTAAAGGCGACTGTGATTCAAGCGGCTGAGCCACACTTGGCGGATTCTGACTTTTGCTGCTGCGGTGTGCTTGAACTGGAGAAATAGAAGGCGTAGCGGACATATATAGATTAAAAATTTACCTTAGATCTCTATCCTAGAACTTCACAGCAAGGCTGATGGAATTTCTAACGTTTCACACCTGAGTAATCACCGAACTCACAGAGGTTGATTTTCCCCTATCACTCTAGTTGGGTACTTCGATATTATTAAGAAAGATTACACTCACTAATATTTGCCCATGGATCGTTCCAACATCGAGCAACTCTCTACTCAGCTTGAAAGCCCTAACTCACGCGATCGCATGGTGGCGCTTGCCTCACTGCGCGATGTGTCAGCGGTTGAGGCAGTACCTTTGATTAAAAAAGTCTTAGACGACAAAAATTTACAAATCCGCTCAATGGCAGTCTTTGCTCTGGGGGTTAAGGGAACCGAAGAGTGTTATCCAATTCTGGTGAAATTACTCGAAACTGACCCAGATTATGGGATTCGTGCTGATGCAGCAGGTGCTTTGGGCTATTTAGGTGACGGTAGAGCGTTTGAACCTCTGGTTCGGGCTTTCTATGAAGACACAGAATGGTTAGTACGTTTCAGTGCAGCAGTATCATTAGGCAATATTAAAGACCCTCGCGCTCGTGAAGTTCTTACCCAAGCTTTGAATAGCAATGAAGTCGTTCTGCAACAAGCAGCAATCGCAGCTTTGGGTGAAATTAAAGCGATAGAATCTGTTGATGATATCCTACGCTTCGCTCAGTCAGACGATTGGCTAATCCGTCAACGCTTAGCCGAAGCACTTGGTCAGCTCAAGAGCAGTAAAAGCATTTCGGCATTAAAATTTTTGGAAAAAGACAACCATCGCCAAGTTTCCGAATCGGCATCCATTTCGCTAAAGCGTTTGGAAGAAGCCTCGAACCAGGCATAAAGCGATCGCATCTTGGGAGCAGTGTCCTTCAAGGATAAAGCGATCGCTTAAGATCTAAACAGTAAACTCACAAAGCCTTAGTACCCTTCTACCCCTTCATCTACGTTCATGGATATTAAAGAGTTTTTCGAGCAGAGTGCTGGCAAATGGTTTTCCCAACGTAGCAGCCATCATCTTGCCTTTAAGCAAGCGGAAAATGGTAAGTCGAACATCACGATTGAAATGCTCTCTGCCGATACTCCAGAGGTTATTAAACTTTGTCAACAGTACAACATTGACCCACAACTTGCTCTGTGTGGGGCGAGAGTTGCCTGGGACGGCACGATGGAATGGGATGAAGACAAAGAACAGCACAAGGGTTCCACGGTACTTGTACCTGTTCCCGACGCTGACAAGCCTAACGAAGGTCAGCTATTACGAGAAATGGGTTACGCAGAGAAAGCGCCCGTTGCAGGTCGCTACATTATGGGTGATGATGGAGCACTGACACTAATTACAGACTACGAAACGATGTATTCTGAGGAACGCCTTTGGTTTGCCAGCCCTAACTTGCGCCTCCGCACCAGCATCCTCAAGCGGTTTGGCGGGTTTAGCATGGCATCTCTCTCCTCAGAAATTCGCCTAGGTGTCACTCAAGCACCGAAAAAAGCTGAAGATGCTGCCAGTGTTTAAGAGAACTCAGCCTCAAGAAAAGTAGTAGGGTGCGTTGTAACGCACCCGACGACGACAAATACTCTACAACTCAAAACAGCTTAAACCGCCACAGGTTAGGCGTATTGACGGGTTCAGGTAGACCTTTTTGATATACTCCTCAACCATGCGGTGAGTGTTGAAATAAGGAGGGATGGTTTTACATTGAAGGCTTCATCATCCCAAATGAAAACGCTATATAGCCTATAAAGGATGCTAAATCCTTCTATATCCTATGATTTAACGACGAGCATAGAGTCCAGGAGCGTAAGCCTCAACTACCTTACCTGTGCGAGAGCAGTTAATCATTAAGTAGTCACAGGTTGGGCACTGCGTCTGAGTTATTTCAGTTTTGACGCAATAATGTCTTTCTGCATAGCTACCACAATTAGGGCAGCGAACTTCTTGTGTTACGCGCATTTTACAACCTTTTATTTCGTGAGTTAAAAAAGACGAAATCCCAAAAAACTTACACTTTGTAGTAAAAGCTCTAGCTGCTCTAAATTAATAAACTGCCTGTTTGATACAGACAAAAATGGAAAAATGAATCGCCCTTATTTATTTTTAAGTATGTCAGTGTTTTTACTTATTGACAAGACAACTTAGTAAGATTGTTGGCTAATCAAATGTAGCAACTAAGATATATATCAACGCTCCCCACTAGTGAAACTAGGGTTTTCTGCTGATCTACACCGCTATTGCTCTAAAACACTAACCCAGGCTACCAACCAAAGCCGTTGGCGAGAAAATCACTTTTGCTAGAAAAATAGACACTCATTGTGCCAATTTTTAAAGCTTGTTCTTCTATTTTTAATGTTTGCTTAAACTTTAAGCTCTGTCGTTAGTTAGATTGACGGATGAGAATGTCCCCAACATGGAAAGCTGTACAAGAGGATGTTGAGTTAAGAAGGCTTGTAAGTTCAGCTACAGAATAAAGCAACATCAGCCTGAAGAGTGACTATCCGCCAAGCCTGCTGAGGTGATAGTCGCTTGGCAGTTGTTGTGTCATGCTAACCTAGCGCCTAGGCAACGTATTAAAGATTCAGCGATACGTGAAGAAAAGCGATCGCCCTTGATTCTAAGCCACGTAGAAGAGGCAATGCATCCACCTCTACTTTGTTAGTTAATGGTTAGCTAGGCGATGAGTAGAAAAACTGTTGGGATGATTACTGGATACTCAGGCTTGACACAAAGCGATTGGCTATGGCAACAAACGCCACATCCTTTTGGAGTTTGGGGCAATATACAAATGCTGGCAAACGCTCCTAAGCCTGATTTTTTACTGATGTATCAGTTTAATTTTTATGAAAAGCTGCCTAGGAAGAAATCATGGTTGACTCGTTTACAAAAGCCAAAACCCGATCAGGTTCGGCTAGTAGACGTTCACTCTAAGTTACGAGGGGTACCTCAAGAACGAACTATTTATCTGTTAAGAGAACCACCTTTAGAAGAGATTGTTGGCAAGAACAAAGCCAACTACGAGGAAGCCAAAAAGTATTGTAGCTATATTTCTGGTCCGGATGACTTTGCTCCTACGCCAAATTATATGCCTGCAATTTGGTATCATGCTAACTCATTTCGAGAATTGAGTGAAATGAATCCTCCTCAGAAAGAGAAGGCTTTAAGTTGGATTACATCAGGGGTTAACCGCACGGCTAATCATCGTCAACGGTTAGATTTTTTAAAACAACTGCAATTGAGTGAAATCCCATTTGATTTGTATGGTCGAAAATTGCCAAATTGGGCAACTACATCTGGAGAACTGAGTAATAAATGGTATGCGATGGCACCTTATTATTACAATTTAGCGATCGAAAACTATGCTGAGAATAGTTGGTATGTGAGCGAGAAGCTATGGGATTCACTACTTGCTTGGTGTTTGCCAATTTATTATGGTGGCAGTGCCGCTGATCAGTTACTACCTCCCGGTAGCTTTCTGTGCTTGCCAAGCTTGGATGAAAAGGGCATATCTTATATAAAGGAGGTAACAGCTACACCGGATGCTTGGCACGAAGCCAAATCTGCGATCGCAGAAGCTAGGGAAATTATCCTCCACAAACTTAACCTCCTCAATTGGCTATCTGATTTTGTTGATAAATTCTCTTAAAATATGGACGGAATTTGTACCTTAGCCAATGACAAAGTTTACAATCAACTCGTTGCTTTGCTCAATAGTATTGAGGCAATTTTAGGGACAGAAATCCCTGTCTGTGTCTATCCCTACGATGACAACACAACACAAATTGCTGCTGAAATTTCCCATCGTCCCAACGTGCATCTTTACAACGATGACGATTCGATACAGCGCTGGGATGAATTTGCTCAACGTGTCTGGGATACTCACCCGACTGCCCGCCAACGTTGGAGTCAGATAAGCAATGCACCGTATTACCGTTTCGGCACTCACCGACGCTACTGTGCCTTTGATGGTATCTTTGATCTCTTTCTCTACATGGATGCTGATACCTTACTTCTAGGGCAAGTTGCACCTCTATTTATGCAGTTGGAGGAAGGCGACTGTGTAGTCTATGACTTTCAGTATACTGACCCCACTCATGTCTATAATTGTTCCTCAGCTAAGCTTACAGAATTATTTCCGATTGAACGTCTGCAAGCAGAAATTTTTTGCTCAGGCTTCTATGCTTCTAAGAAAGGGTTATTTGATGAAGAAAGAAAGAATTGGCTAATCTCAAAGCTTAAAGAAGGAGAAGCCGAGGTTCTTTATCCAATGGCACCTGACCAAACTCTCCTCAATTACATGATGATGAGAGCTAACCTCTCTATTTATAACTTTGCCTTGCATTTACCAGCGGATGAAAAAACTGGCTGCTGTGTTACATCACTCCACTTTCAAGAACAAAATCGTACTCTATACGACAAAGGAAAGCAACTAACGTACCTTCATTACATCGGAATAAAATCCCAGTTATTCAATAGAGTTTGTGCTGGAGAAAATATTGATTTTCCTTACCGTGACCTTTTTTTATATTATCGCTATCTGCATGAACCAGAGAAGCGCCCTAAGTTTACAACTAAACCTGTATCGTACAAGCAAACTCCTACTCTGCTTACAAAAGCATTAGGAAAACTAGGATTCACCCGTTGAGGATTTTTGGATGAGCCGTGGTATCTATATTACTGCTAATGACCGGGTGATCGAACAAGCGATCGCATTACTCAATAGCATTCGGTTACATGATTCTGATATTCCTGTAGTGCTGATTCCTTATGATGACAAGTATCAAGCGATCGCAAAAATCTTACAAGAGCGCTATGGGGTACAGCTTTATCCAGATTTACAATTTATAGACCGCCTCTCTAATCAGCTACACCAAATTTTTGGGGAGAACTTTTTCGCTAGGCCTAATCAGTTTAGGAAACAAGCTTGCTGGTTTGGCGTTTTTGATAAATTCATTTATATCGATACTGATATCGTTGTTTTTGAGAAGCTAAGCAATAGCCTGAACTATCTAAATGACTATGATTTCATCTGCTGCGATTATCAACACGCAGGTGGAATAAAGAATGTTTTCACATCTCCAGTCATTGAAGACGATGTTTTTAGTAGCTATGAAATTCAAGATATTTTTAATGGAGGATTTTGGGGTTCCAAGAAAAATCTAATCTCTGAGAAAACTCTATACGATACCTTTACCGAGTGTGCGGCTTATCCTGAATACTTTGACTTCTCTCAAAAAACTTCAGACCAGCCAATTATTAATTACATGGTTTTAAAGCACATACCACGCCGATTTAACATTGTTCGTAGACCTGGTGGGGCGCCAGGAAGTTGGGCAGGCAGCAAACATTTCCGAATTCAAGGGAATCAACTCATTGACCCAAACGTTAATCAACCTTTGCAATATCTACATTGGGCAGGCATTCGCATTGAACCCGGTTGTCCTTATTGGGATATCTGGAAATATTACCGCTATTTGAATGAACCCTTACCAAATGATGATTCGTTTCAACAAACTCCTAAAAGTTTCTGGGATTCGCTTGTGGATAAAGTAAAAAGACTTTGATCATACGAATTGAGACAAGCTTAGCAGCCAATACAGAAAGCACCCACAAATAGGTGCTTCTTGTATCTAAAAGAGTATGCAGAGGATATTGATTGAGTGTGCGATCACTACAGATGCATCGACATCATCAACCTAGTGCATCCTCTTGGTTAGTTTGAATTGTGCAATCAGATTTAGGATAAGCAACACAGGTCAGCACAAACCCATCATTGATTTGGTCATCATCCAAGAAGCTCTGATCAGACTGGTCAATCTCACCCGCAGTAATTTTACCAGTGCAGCTTGAGCAAGCACCTGCCCGACAGGAATAGGGTAAGTCAAAGCCTTGTTCCTCCGCCGCGTCGAGAATATACTCGTCATCGGGAACTTCAATTGTGGTGTCCAGCCCTTCGGCTTCGTTGACCAACCTTACCTTGTAAGTTGCCATTAGCGTTTCTTAAATTCCTTAACATTCTGTTATAGCTTAATCTAAGTAAATATACTTAGTCAATCATTAATAAATAGACAAAATCTATTGGTGCCACTGATGCATCTTGATATTGGTAGCGATCGCACACGTCAGCTCAGGTTATCGCTCCTCCCTCAGGTAGAAGTAATAGGGTATTTTTTCTGTTGTTCTTTCTCTCAAACTTCTAGAGCGTAGGAATAGCTCAAATCAGCTTTAGACTTTTATTTTTATTCTCTAAAATTTGGACGGAACATAATAAAGTTTTCCACCCCATTGATATTAACTTTCGTTATTTGCTGATATTCAAAGTATTTGTAAAACGCTACATTTTGCTCTTTCGCTGTTTCGAGATACACACCAATTGAAGTAGGATGTGCTTCTGAACGTGCATGAAGTGCCTCAAGCAGAGCGCGAGCGTATCCTTTCTTTTGAAAATTTGGGTGTACGCCCAAGAGCATCAGGTAGTAATGAGGCTCTGGAGGATGGTGCCGTTCTAAAATCCTCAAGCTTTGCCATAGGTGCCAAGCTACAACTGGGCTTATACCAAAGCTTACTTGTAGTAACCAATGAATCTGTAGCCAAAGAGGAAAGCAACTCTCTGGTTCCTGCATGACAGCAACACCTGTTACGAGATCATCCTGCGTGACACTCAACACCCGTTGGTTCGCAGCGGCTTGCAGTGCGAGTCCAGCCCGAAACAAGAAGTGCAGTCGGCGCTGAAGTTCTTCACCTTCTGCCTTGCAAATCTGGCTAAGACCAGAGCCATTCTCAAATGCAAGAACCAGCAGTTGTGCAATTTCATCAACCTGGGAGGCATCTAATTTATGAGCATTAGCCTGATGAGGAGGCATCGGTTTGTGTATCGTAGCCTTATAAGGTTAAAGAAAAATTCGCCTTTCCCTCTTCTCCTTTTCCTTTATCAACTATTTGTATCAAGCATTTCGTGAACTGGTACAAGGAGGCTAAGAAACACTTGCCCATCCTGTTAACTGTGATGTCCAGTCTTGTGTCGTGTCTAATGTGGTGACGAGAGGTTGTTCTGTATCCGTGAAGAATTCGGCTGTGGCTTGTTGCTGAGTCAGTAGCTCAGCTGTCGCATCAGAAACATCATCCGTTCGTGCTGTTAGCCGATCGCGTAAGACGGATTCTGGAGCAATACAGTGAAGAATCTGTATTGGTAGTTGGTGGTGTTGACCTCCAGCGATCGCTTTTTCTCTGAACACCTGTCGGTCATACTTCGCATCCAAAATCACGGAAAATCCATCGTTTGCGAGCTTAATGCCCAACTCTAACAAGCGATCATATGTTTTTTCATTCATCGCTGCTGTATAGAGTTCCGCGCCTCCTGTCTGTTCCAAAGGAATCCCAGCAAGGTGTTTGCGTACTGCATCAGAGCGGATGTGAATTGCTCCTAAGTGTCGTGCTAGATATCGCGCTACTGTCGTTTTACCAGAACCCGACAAACCAGACATCAAAATTAAGCGTCCTTGTTGAGAAGAGACAGCATCAACGCTTGGTAAGTGCATATACTCCCAAGCCAACTGGTAATACTGTGCGGCTGTTAACATTGCTTCTTGCTTGACATCATCTGGCACACCAGGGTCATCCAACAAAAAAGAAGTCACCTTGGCTCGCACATACGCTTGCCGACTTAAATACAAGGGCAGCACCCTTAGCCCTTCCCAATCGCCAGTTTGCTCGACGTATGTATTCAAAAAGGCGTTCCCTAAGTCTTTACGCCCCCGTGCCTCCAAATCCATCACCGCAAACCCGATGTCGTACATAACATCGACAAAGCGGAATGGTTCATTAAATTCAATACGGTCAAATAGCCGAATTTCGCCTTGCCATAGGCAAATATTTCTCAGGTGTAAATCCCCATGACATTCTCGAATCTGATTATCTTGGATGCGGCTTTCAAAAAGCGCTGACCTAGTGGCAAAGAAAGCATCAGTAGCCCGCTGAGTTTCTTCAAACTGCTGGCTAGTCTGAGGGCCACCCACGTATTTTTGTGTTTGCTCGTAATTCTCATCAATTGCCTGACGGACTTGGGAGACTTCACCGAACGAGCGGATATAGTCGCTTGTTTCCGCTTTGGCATGGAATTGAGCAACAATTCGCCCTAACTCCTCCATATGAGCTTCCGTGAGCTTGCCTTGCTCAAATAGGCAAATAAACAAGTCATCTTGGGGAAACTCCCGCATTTTTAGCACATATTCTACTGGCTGACCTGCCCCATTTAGCTCGAAGCGATCGCCATTTTCCGTTACTGGCAACACGTCTAGGTAAATCTCCGGTGCAATTGGTTGATTCATCCGGATTTCTTCTAAGCAGAAGTGCTTGCGAGCCTCCAAGGTGGAGAAATCCAAAAAGCCAAAGTTTACTGGTTTTTTAACTTTGTAAGCATAATCACCTGTAAGAAATACATAGGAAACGTGAGTCTGCTTCAGCTCAATTGGTTCTTTAACAGGGTGGGGATAAAATCCCGGTTGCATCATTCGCTGAATCAAGGCAGGAAGAGCGGTTTGAGTCATCTCAGTGCAAATGTCCGTAATTAGACTTACTAACTTGTGTTACTAACTTGTGTCAAAAGATACCTATAAAAAAGCCAGGGACAATTGCCCCTGGTCTAACTATCTCATGAGAGCAAACCTTAGGTAGATTCTGTAGCTTCTCCGGCTGCCGTAGCTTCTACCTCGTCGTCCTCTGACTGGGTAACTGAGAGCGGTGCAGTAATTGCAACAACTGTATTCTCCGGTTCACTCAGTGCCGTGACTCCCTGTGGCAAAACAAGGTCTTGGACACGCAAACTATCCCCAGCCTGTAGATTAGAAACATCAATCTCAATTGACTCTGGGATGTTCTCAGGCGCACATTGTACCTGAAGTTCCGTAAATACGGGGTCGAGGACTCCTCCTTCTTTAACACCTGCCGCTTCTCCGACAAAGTGCAATGGCACCGCTACCTCAAGGCTTTCTTGAGCGGCTACGGAGAAAAAGCTGAGGTGGTAGATTGAACTTCTCTTCCAGGGATGAGTCTGCACTTCCCGGATTAGGGCTTTACCACTCCAGGGAAGGTCAGGAATTTTGACCTGAACCAGGGTGTTATTGATAGTGGCTTTTTTAAGTAAAGTTTCTGCGTCTTTAGCGCCTATGGTCAGGGCAATAGATTCTGTACCTTTATGACCGTAGAGGACAGTAGGGATTAGACCAGACCGACGCAGCGCTTTGGGTTTGCTGCCTTCTGGTCGCTTTTGACATTCAACTGTAACTTCCATTTCAGTAGCTTGTATAGGTTTTCAAGTTTTAGCGATAGCCCTTAGCGGGCGCGAAGAGGGCTATCTCCCGATCTTTGATTTTAGATTGCTGATACCCAAGATGATTGGTTGGACTCAAATCCAACATCTCAAATCTAAAATCTCAATCCTAGACTCCTGATGTTACTGGTGTGCCGTTGGCGTGTAACAGTGCCCGCTTGGGTCCGTGGATTGGGTCTTCCACGATAATGGTTTGATCTCGGCTAGCACCTAGGGAGACGAGCGCAATTGGAACAGCCATCAACTCTGCCAAGAATTTGAGATAATTCAGCGCTTCTGTGGGTAAGTCTTCTAAAGACCGACAATGATCTGTTGATTGTTTCCAACCACGCAGAGTTTTATAGATCGGTTTGCATCGAGCAAACAGGCGAGCGCTGCTGGGGAAATCCTGGCAGTGCTGACCCTCAATTTCGTAGGCAACACAGACTTTGATTTCATCTAGGGTATCGAGTACATCTAGTTTGGTGATTGCTAGACAGTCGATGCCATTGATGCGAACCGCATAGCGACCAATGACGGCATCAAACCAGCCACAACGGCGACGGCGACCCGTAGTTGTGCCAAATTCTGCACCGCGATCGCATAATAAATCTCCGAGTTCACCATCAAGTTCTGTCGGAAATGGCCCTTCTCCCACGCGAGTTGTATAGGCTTTCGCCACACCAATCACTCGATCAATCATGGTTGGCCCGACACCCGCACCTACACACGCCCCACCCGCAACCGGATTCGAGGAAGTCACATAGGGGTAGGTACCATGATCTAAATCTAACAGCGTCCCTTGAGCGCCTTCAAACAGGATATTACTCCGTCGCTGAATTGCCTCGTAAATCTTCAATGAGCAATCAACAACATGGGGACGTAGCCGTTCGGCATACTCTAGATACTGCTCAATCACGGTCGCCGGATCTAAAGGCGGCAAATCGTAGAGCTTTTCGAGAATGACGTTTTTGTAGTTAATTGTCCAGTTTAGTTGTTTTCTTAGTATGTCTGGGTCCATCAGATCCAACATCCGAATCCCAGTGCGCTCTGACTTATCGGCATACGTGGGTCCAATGCCACGACCTGTTGTGCCAATCTTATGGCTACCTCGACGCTCTTCTGATGCCTGGTCAATTAACCGATGATAAGGCATCGTAACGTGAGCCGTTTCGGAAATCAGTAGGTTTTTGGTGGAAATGCCTAACGCTTCGATTTGATCGAGTTCAGCAATAAGTACTTGTGGGTCAATGACCGTGCCAGAGGCAATAATGCACTCGGTATCGGGATACAGAATTCCAGAGGGAATTAAGTGCAGTTTGAAGGTTTGACCCTGAACAACAACAGTATGCCCTGCATTGACCCCCCCCTGGTAACGGACGACGACATCTGCTGAGCGACTTAGTAAGTCAGTGATTTTTCCTTTTCCTTCATCGCCCCACTGGGCACCGATTACAACGACGTTAGCCAAGGGTTTTTTTTATAGTGTTTAAGTTTTCACAAACTATAATTATTAGCATTAGGTTTAACCAATGTCAACCAGCGTTCAGCCGGAAAGCATTTCTAAACAATTAGTTTGGAGGCTTATATCTGTCGCTAATGGCTGAGTAGTTATTTGGAAGATAAAAGGTGGAGGTGTGGAGGAATCACTAAAAACTCTGTTAAGTCGTATTGAAGCGGCGAATACTCAGGTGACGGCAAAACAACGGGAAGTCATAATCGTTGGGTCATTTCAAGCAATGATTAACCCAACAACAGATTTGACGTGGCTAAATTACGCAGTGCCAATTGCGCCTTTGGGAACTAGTGCTGAGGTGGCGCAAGCACTTGTCGAACTGCGTCATATTTTTAGGGAACGCGATCGCATTCTCCGCTTTGAGTTTACCGAATCCCTGTGGTCTACACTCCCAACCGCTTTGGAGGATGCTGGACTCAGAACAGAGGCACGTCATCCGATGATGCTGTGTACACCAACTGACTTTCACCCTTATCAAGCCTCTGCTGTACAAGTCCAACTGCTTACCCCTGACGCTCATCCTGATATTCTGTCCGCTTGTGTGGCGATTCCCAAGCAATGCTTTAGCTTGAATAATACCGCCCAAGCTCCGACAAACCAGGAAATCACTGAGTTGAAAGAGCAGATTCATAAAGGGATGATGCAAGGGGCGCTAGCTTACATTAACGGGATACCTGCTGGCGTAGGTTTCACCCTGCCGATGTTGGGAATTAGTGAACTTGTTGGTGTTGCCACCTTACCCGCGCAACGGCACCGGGGTGTAGCCGCAACGCTGTGCAGCACGTTAATCAAAGACCATTTTAAGACAGGAGGTGAGCTAGTTTGGCTAGCAGCCGGTGATGCGATCGCACAAGCCATTTATGAGCGTATCGGCTTTTACTTAGTCGATGCACGACTCAATTACATTGACACTTATGGAGCCACAGAACAACTTGTCTCCCCTATTCTTATCTAATCAATTGCCGACAACAGCATACCTTTAACAAACCTAAACTTATTTGGAGAATTTATTGTGACTTTATACGCTGATTTACACCGCCATTTGGGAGGTTCAGTCGTTCCTCGGATTCTCTGGCGGTACTTCCATCGCCAAAACCCTGAGTTAGCCCAGCGGTTTCCAGAATATCCAGAATTTGAGGAATTTTACACGCGATCGCGCAATACTCTGGATGAGTATCTAGAATTGCACACGCTGGTAGAAAGCGTTCAAACAATAGAAACATTACCCTATTTCATCTATCGGCTAATTCGTGGCGCTCATATTTTTGAAAATATGGCGTATTTGGAATTGCGTTACACCCCATACCTACGAACATCTGAAGAGTTGAGTCAATCAGAACGGATTGACCAGATGGCGCAGATTGTGGAGATTGTTGGTAAAGCAAGCCAAGTCAATGAGTATCCGATTGTAACCAGCCAAATATTGTGTATGCACTCGCGATTACCGTATGAGGTAAACAAGGCAATTGTTGACCTCGCGGCTGGCTCGAAAGAATATGTTTGTGCAGTAGATTTGGCTGGAGGAGACGCTCATTATGCAGAGCGTTTAGATGAGTTTGTTGGATTGTACAAATATGCGCGATCGCTAGGTCTAAAAACAACAGGTCATCTCTACGAAACTACTGATGGCTGTTACCCGGAACTCCTCCCTTACCTGATGCGAATTGGTCATGGAATTCAGATTCCCTTAAAGCATCCAGAGTTATTAAAAGAAGTGCGAGAGCTGGGGCAATGTTTAGAAGTTTGTCCCACAACGTACTTAAAAACAGGCACTCTCGATGATATCCGTCAGTTAAAAGTAGTATTTGACCGCTGTTTTGATGCTGGTGTAGATATTGCAATCTGTACAGACAATGCCGGGTTGCACAATGTCCGTCTGCAATTTGAGTATGAAAACTTACTCACTTACGACATTATTGGTTTTGAACAGTTGCAAGCTTGCCAAGATGCGGCATTCCACCATGCCTTTGCTTGGCCCCATCCTCAGCGTCCTACCTCGCTGTTAACAGGATTACTACAAACTGGAGCGAAGCAGCCTGTTGGTGTCAATAATCAGTAGACCTATCTTGAAAGTCGGGAATGGGGAATGGGGTTCCCTACCACCTAACACCTATTTTCAGATTGGAAGTAACCATTTCGGAGGCAGTTGGTAACCTAGTAGGTGTTGACAAAATTTAAGGGAAATAAGCATGGTACAAGCAAAACCTGGTGATATCGTAAAAATTCACTACACAGGCAAATTAGACGATGGCACAGTATTTGACTCCTCGGTTAACCGTGAGCCTTTAGAATTTACTCTCAGTGGAGGACAAGTCATTCCTGGCTTTGACGAAGCGGTACTAGGAATGAGTCCTGGGGAATCAAAAACCCAAAAGATTCCGATGGATCAAGCGTATGGCCCGCATCGTGATGAAATGGTTCTGGAGATTAGCAGACAGCAGATCCCACCAGAATTGGAACCCGAAGTTGGTCAGCAATTACAAGTTCAGCAAGAGAATGGGCAAACTATCCCAGTGTTTGTTACAGAGGTAACGGAGTCCAAAGTGACGTTAGATGCTAATCATCCTCTGGCTGGAGAAGACTTGACGTTTGATATTCAGTTGGTCGAAATTGCTTGAAAGTTTTGTTAAATACAGAGCGTAAATAAACCGAAGATAAACTTAACCCCCATTTCCCCTTAAAAAGCGAGGGAAAGGGGGTTAGTAGTTATTTTTGAAGCAAATCTTAAGGTCTGAATGCATTATCCTGACTCCCCAGTATCAGGAGACTCTAACCATGGTGAAACCCGTAAGCGGAAAGAGTGTTAACAAAACTGCATCAGAGGAGGTAAGGTTAGCGATGCAGCAAGGGGAGGAACCGTTAGCCTCAGCGACCTGTAAAGGCTATCGCTCTCAAACCGAACAGCAAGTTTTAGAGACATTTTGCATCAATCAGTTGCTGTCACATTTGAGCAGCTACGTTGATGAAGATTTTGATGCAGCGTTGATGAATCTGAATGAGCATGAACTCGATTGCTTAGCTGCAACTCTAATCCAACGGTTAATGAGTAGCCTGAAAGGTAAGCAGATTGCCAGTTATTTAAATGCTATCCGCCACGGTGACTCGGATGTGCTGTGTGACCCAAGCCATTTAGAACTTCCTTTACCAACAATTGAGCTACCAGTGAACTTTCCGAATGGCGTTACGCCGAGCTACAAAGAAGGCGATCGCGTTAGGTGGCAAGCTCTGAGTGAGAATACAGATTGGGGAATTGTAATTGGACGCTATTACACATACGCCCAACATCGGTGTGATTGGGGAATATGCTATCTCATCCGGTTGGATAAAGATTCCCCTAGTGCAACTTGGACTATTACTGATACAGCTTGGGAAGACGATATAGAAGCGATCGCAAGTAGCGACACTGACTTTGCCAAAGGAGAGAATTCTTTACCTAGTCTCGAAGGCAAGCAACTCGTCTTACCTCTCTTTCCTGAACAACATCCCCCTAAATCTGAGAGTTCTACAACGCTTTTACGCTCATTAGCCCATCCCCAAATCCCCAAATCCCTACATCTACGTCTACCCCCCGGAACCTATAACCCTGGACGACGGGATAGAAACAATCCTAGGATGCTGACTCAGCGAGAGCAAAATCTGATTGAACTCTATAGCCAATGCCAATTGGGAATGGCACCCAGGAGATTTTATTCCAAATGGTTTGTGAGTTACGAGCATCTTGCCTCAATTTGCGATCGCTCAATTTCGACAGTTCGACGCTGGTTTATGAAAGGTAGCAACCATCGCCGTCCGACTCGCACTGATTTGCGTCATCTCGCTCTTATGGACTTTCTCCTAGAACATTTTGAGGAGATTCCTTTTAACTTACGAAATTTACTATGTAGTGCCAATTTGGGTCAGTGAAGAAGCCGAGGAGGCATAATTTTAGCTATCACATAAACGTCATGATGTCAAATTCACCTGTCACTTTTTTAGCTAGCTATCTTCTACTAATGTGGCGACAGTCTCAATTAAACCAGGTATGAGGAAATCAAAAGCGACCGAAGCTCTGCGTGTCGCCCAAGAGGTTGCTGCCATTCGTACAGCACTGAAGAAACGTGGCTACCATCTTCGCAAGCGCCCGAAGCAAGCCTCTTGGAGCATCTACGTTACTGATGACAATTTTTATATGCTGACCTATCAACCTGCTCCAATCAGCAGTTGGGTACTTCACCCACAAAACGAGGATAGTGATTGCTCTAAGGAGAACGGCAAGACTGAACGCCATAGCCTTGAAACTGTCATTCAACGCGCTTTAATTCAGCAATCTACAGGGAGAGTTTCATGACTTATTTTGAAAAACTGCATCCGTGGTGTGTTATCCGCCCCTTACCTAATTTGCAACGACTTGTTGTCGCACGCTGTCGTCGTCGCAGTGATGCGGAGTCGCTTGTGCAAGTGGTTGGCAGGCTTGTCCCCTCAGTCCCCTACACGATTGTTTTTGATCCAATGCCAGAGCCGGAGGATAACAGTAAGATAAGTGATCGCTCAGTGCCAGAAGAAATTTGATATTAGGATTTTAATTTTTCCGGACACCGCAGGAGTGATGCCGGATTAAGAAACAGTAGATGCACCCTGATGACTGCCCTCAGTTCACGCTGAGGGTTTTTTGTTGTTACTTATTAGTTATTGGTTGGTAAGGATTGCGTTGGTTACCAGACAGGATTGGTAGAAATAACCCACCAGCAAAAACTCTCCCTCTGCTTCCCCTGCTTTCAGAACTGGTGGGATTTCGCTGTGAATATCTAGGGATAAAAACTCAACTGCGGTAATCCCATAGCTTCTTCCCAACCCATCATCACATTCAGACACTGTATGGCTTGTCCTGCTTGACCTTTTATCAAGTTGTCAGTGACTGACATAACAATTACTCGATCAGTCCGGCGATCGACTTCAACGCCGATATAACACAGGTTGGTACCACAAGCCCACTTCGTTTGGGGATAGATACCACCCGGTAGCACCTTAATGAACGGACAGGCTCGGTAGAATGCTGTATAAATTGTTAGTAAATCTTCTCTAACTAGTCCTGGATCGCGCATAGTTGCATAAACGGTAGCATGTAAGCCTCGCACCATTGGAATTAGGTGAGGCGTAAACTGTACCGTGACATCATGCCCTGCTAAATCACTGCAAATTTGCTCAATTTCTGGGGTATGGCGGTGATGAGCAACGCCGTATGCCGCTAGGGAGTTGTCGGCTTCTGAGAGTAAAAGATTGGTTTTTGCGGCTCGTCCTCCACCTGATGTCCCAGATTTTCCGTCAATAATTGCTGTTTCTGGGATGATTAAGCCTTGCTTGAGAAGTGGTGCGAGCGCCAGTAGACTCGTCGTGACATAGCAACCAGGGCAACCCACTAACTGAGCGTCAGTAATGCGATCGCGGTATAGTTCCGGTAATCCATAAACTGCCGTTGCTGCAATTTCCTGGTCTTGTCGCTCTCCACCATACCAGCTTTTATAAGTCTCCAGGTTACTGAACCGATAGTCGGCGGAGAGATCGAGAACCTTGCATCCCTTTGAGATTAGGGTTGGTGCCATCTGGTAGGCTAAACCATTTGGCAATGAGATAAATACCGCTTGACAACGGCTAGCAATTTCATCGAGATCAATCGGCTCAATTATCAGATCAACGCGATGGGCTAAGTGGGGGTAGAGTTCAGCAAATGGCTTGCCAGCACTACTATCTCCTCCCAAATAAACCACTTCCACTCCAGGGTGATCCATCAACAGTCGCACAAGTTGTACGCCACCATAACCTGAAGCGCCAATGATTCCTACGGGTAGGCGTTTTAAATCACCCATCATATTTTTTTCCTAAGAAGCTGAGATTGAATAGGGTTTAACATTTGCTGCATTCTAGTATCAAAAGTGAACTTTGGTGGTATAAATTTGAGGAATTTTTCGAGAATTTTCAAGAGCAACATCCTCAATGCCTTTGCTTAAACAAACGGGATACAATCAAATTAGAACCAAACTTTAGAAATCTTTACGGGTTGCTCAACTCGTACACTTGCAGTGGAAGCGTCTCAAACTGTTTCGTTTGAATTTGACTCGATTGATGCGGCTTTGGCAGACCTGAAAGCAGGTCGTGCTTTGGTGGTGGTTGATGACGAATCCCGTGAAAATGAAGGGGACTTAATCTGCGCCGCGCAGTTTGCAACGCCCGACATGATTAATTTTATGGCGGTCGAAGCACGGGGGCTGATTTGTTTAGCCATGATGGGCGATCGCCTTGATGCCCTGGATCTCCCCTTAATGGTTACCAAAAACACCGATAGTAACCAGACTGCCTTTACGGTAAGTATTGATGCGTCTCCACACTTGGGTGTTACAACTGGCATCTCCGCAGAAGACAGGGCACGAACAATCCAGGTGACTATCAATCCAGAAACAAAACCGGATGATTTGCGCCGTCCTGGTCACATTTTCCCGATCCGGGCACGAGAGGGAGGTGTTTTAAAACGGGCAGGTCATACAGAAGCCGCAGTTGATCTCCCCAGGCTAGCCGGACTCTATCCCGCAGGTGTCATCTGTGAAATCCAAAATCCAGATGGCTCAATGGCGCGTTTACCCCAGTTGATTCAGTACGCTAGAGAGCATCAACTAAAAATTATCAGCATTGCTGACTTAATTAGTTACCGCCTCAAGTACGATCGCTTTGTCTATCGGGAGACGATCGCCGAATTACCTAGTAACTTTGGTAGTTTCCAGATTTACGCTTATCGCAATAGCTTAGATAGCTCAGAACATGTCGCAATTGTCAAGGGAAACCCGGCTGAGTTTGAAGACACTGCCGTCATGGTGCGGATGCACTCTGAATGCTTAACGGGTGATGCTTTGGGTTCGCTGCGCTGTGATTGCCGAATGCAGTTGCAAGCAGCGCTGAAAATGATTGAAAGTGCTGGACAAGGTGTCGTTGTCTATCTGCGACAAGAAGGGCGAGGAATTGGTCTAGTCAACAAGTTAAAGGCATATTCGCTACAGGATATGGGGCTAGATACCGTTGAAGCCAATGAACGCTTGGGATTTCCAGCTGATCTGCGGGACTATGGCATGGGAGCACAAATGCTCAATGACCTAGGTGTCAAAAAAATTCGCTTAATTACAAATAATCCCCGAAAAATAGCTGGTTTGAAAGGCTATGGGATTGAAGTTATTGATCGCGTGCCACTGTTGATTGAAGCAAACGACTACAACACAACTTATTTAGCAACTAAGGCTCAAAAATTGGGTCATATGCTGTTGCAGACGTATTTAGTTACCGTCGCAATTCAGTGGCAAGATGCACCGCAACCTATAACCGAACGTTACGAGCGTTTGGAGAAATTAAGGCATTTAGTCCATAGCCAACACCTGTTATTGCAAGAGGAAGCAAGACCTGTTGCGATCGCTTTATTTAGCAAACCGTCCTTAATTGTTCACTTAGGCTTTGACCAAGCCCATCTAGCTGCACCAGATTGGTTCAAATCAGAACGCCATCCCTACGTGCAAGCGATCGCTCAAATTTTGGATAATTTGAGTGAATGGCAGCAACTAGGACGCATGGAATTTCTTGTGTCCTCCGGTACTGACCCACTCATTAGCTTGCAAGTACAGCTAGATCGGCAAACCTTCCCCTTAACTGAGCGACCTTCCTCGATCTGCAACAATTTAACAACTCAAAAAATCTATAGTTTTGCCAATTAAGCGACTACAGGTAAATCGCAAGGCAAGGAGAAAAGGATTTTCTTTGAGCCAGAAAGGCAAAAGGCATAGGGCATAAGGCAGGAGGCAGAGGGAATGGCAACGAACCCTCTGCCTTCTTCAACTTTGCCCTTTTCTGACTGTTAGATCAACTTATTATTCATTTTCGTTAGCTTGTGGCAAAACCGCATCTGGGCTGTATATTGTCGAATAAAACTGCCGAGCGCCGATACCCATGCCAACCCCTATTAGAAAAGCCATCAAAATGCAAGTAATCGCAAAACTGAAAAAACCTCCAGCAGCATAAGCTACTTGGTCTGGTACCTCTTTTGCCATCTCAACTTCCCCCAAATCCTATGCGATCCTTTCTAAAAGAAAGCAAAATTTAGGAATGACTACTTCTGTCTACCTGCTTATGTCATGGGACGCATTTCTGAAGGCCGAGCAACTACTCATCCGATTGGTATACTTGATAGCTTTGGAGTTAAAAGTCAGATGCCTTGGCTCTGAAGTAAAGCCAAGGCAAGGGTTTTGTCGTTTATGGCTGATGCTTTTAGTCTGACTTTCTCCTAAATGTTGCAAGTTGCGATCGCGCTTGTGTACGACTGGAAGCGATCACTTAAGTTCTTAATTTCGCTCAGGGACACATCTACGCCAAAACCGAAACAGCCTGCATCACAGGCATTGTTCTCTGTAAAAAAGATGAAACTCAAACCTTATTCACTCGCTACTTTGTTCCTATCAGTTTGCTTGACTGCACCAGCGTTGGCGGCAAACCCTGACCACGTTAGACAATTACAAACAACAAATACTTGTCGAAGATGTGACTTGAGTGGTACCGACCTCAAGAACGCTAACCTAGTGGGTGCTGATTTGCTCGGAGCGAATTTAGTTGGCGCTAACTTAGAAAATGCCAATCTCAGTGGGGCAAATCTATCGAGTAGCAACCTCGCTGGCGTGAATTTCCGCAGTACGAACTTGAGCCGCGCTAATCTCACAGGTGCCAATCTGGTTGGAGCCAATCTCAGCAATACCAACTTGAGTGAGGCTGATTTGAAATATACCAATCTAGTCAACGTTAATCTGGACGGTACTAAGCTAAGCGGTGCTGACCTTAGTGCAGCAAATCTTGCCGGAGTTGACTTAAGTACGGCAGAATTAACAGGTGCAAAGGTACTTGGTGCTAACTTAGTCGGTGCTTTGGGGCTATCGTTGCCGCTTTTGCCGATAAACCCTACACTTGGCTCTGACTCAGAACCAACTACGGGAGAAAGTTCGCCCAATCCTGTTGGTAGTCCTTCTCGTCGGGGAGGGACTAGGGGAGGTAGTGAGTATCAACCACCCACTGACATTGGGCGACCTACTAGAACAGAAGGTGCAGGAACCTACCAGACAACTCCGCCAACTGGTAAGCCTGAGTGATATAGCAGTCAGCTATCAGCTATCAGCTATCAGCTTTTTTGTTTTCCTGACTAGTAGCGCAGTTTCACTGCTTTTAGCTGTACCTCATCCAACAGACAACCGCTATAACAACAAACAACTAACAACAAACAACCAACAACACTTAATATGAGCCTTGATGTGATTGTTATTGGTAGCGGCATTGGCGGGTTAACGGCAGGTGCCTTGCTCGCTCGTTATGGGAAAGCTGTGCTGGTGTGTGAGAGTCATGCGATCGCAGGTGGTGCCGCTCATAGTTTTCACAGACGAGGCTTTGAGTTTGATTCTGGCCCTTCGTTCTACTGTGGTTTGGGTAAGCAACGCCCCAGCCTCAACCCTTTACGACAAGTGCTAGACGTTCTGGGAGAATCGATCGAAGTTGTTCCCTATGACCCCATGGGACATTACCATTTTCCAGAAGGTACGTTTCCGGTTTACAGCAACGCCGAACGCTACCGGGAAGCTGTCGCAGAAATTACTCCTACTGGAGCGAGGGAACTGGAACGATTTGAAAAACGCCTGTTGCCGCTCTATGAAGCCTTACGGGATGTTCCGACGATTGCCCTGAGAGCAGATTGGCAGCTTATTTCTGTCTTACTAGGACGCTATTTTCCCTCGCTGTTAAAAATGTTGCCGCAACTGGGTGTCATCCAGGGTTCTGTTGGTGATGTCATGGACAAAGAGGTGCATGACTCATGGGTACGGCGATTGATTGATTTAGAATGCTTTCTCCTTTCTGGACTGAAAGCGCATGGCACAATCGCCCCAGAGGTAGCGTTCATGTTGGGCGAACGTACTCGTGCTGGTGTTGAGTATCCAGTGGGGGGAAGTGGTGCAATTGTTGATGCTTTGGTGCGTGGATTGAAGCGCTGGGGTGGTGAATTACGGTTGAATGCTCATGTCGAGCAAATTCTGGTGGAAGCGGGTAAAGCTGTTGGTGTCCGGTTGCGGCAAGGTGAAATTATCAAAGCGCCTGTAGTTATCTCTAATGCAACGATTTGGGATACCTATAACACGTTGCTACTCAAAGAAGACTTACCCCCGTCTTATCGAGAATCTTCTCTAAAAACACCAGCCGTTGAAAGCTTTATGCACTTACACCTGGGTATCCGGGCAGAGGGGTTAGAGAATCTAACAGGGCATCATGTGGTGGTTCACGATGCGAATAAGGATATTACACAACCTGGTAATACCTGTATGATTTCCATTCCTTCTGTATGGGATGCGAGTCTCGCACCAGAGGGGCATCATGTTGTTCATGCTTACACCTTGGAACCCTACGAAGGTTGGCATCGGGATGAGGGGTATGAGGAGAAGAAAAAAACGCGATCGCAACCTTTATTCAAGGCTCTAGAACGGGTGATTCCAGACATACGCGATCGCATTGTCCTCGAACTCATTGGCACTCCCTTAACTCATTCCCATTATCTGCGCCGCTATCAAGGAACCTATGGCCCTGCTATAGCGGCTGGTAAAGGGATGTTTCCTGGTTCTCAAACACCGATTTCTGGTTTATACCGTGTTGGTGACAGCACTATGCCAGGAATTGGAGTTCCGGCTGTGGCGGCTTCTGGCATCCTCTGCGCTAATACTTTAGTCACGCCACAGCAGACATTGGAATTATTGGAAGACCTCGGCAAGAATTGACGAAGTGCCAAGTATCGCTTTCACTTTAGCTCGAAAGTAGGTTGGTGAAGCTTATCGAAAGCATCACTCTTCTGCATACTCAGCTAATTCAGAACATCAGCAAAGTCTACTCGTGAGTTGTGCCATCAGGCATAATTGCGCCACTAAGCTTTGCATTAGTCAAGATAGCTCCACTTATATTTGCTCCCTTGAGATTTGCTTTTTCTAAGTTTGCTCTCTCTAAGTTTGCCCCACGAAGATCTACTGAAGCAAGATTTGCTCCACTTAGGTTAACTCCAGCAAGGATAGCCCCACAGAGATTAGCTCCACTTAAGATTGCCCCACTCAGGTTCATGTACTGAAGATTCACTCCAACCAGATTGACCCCACTCAGATTAGCGCCGCTAAAATTTCCCTGAAGCAGTTGAGTGTTTTGTAGGTTTGTACTACTCAGGTCTACCGCAGTAAAATTCCCACTTAGTGTTGTTTTCGTTAGGTTAGCGCTACTTAGGTTTGCTGGCGTTAGCTCTCCTGATAGTATTGCCTCACTCAAGTTGGCTCCGCTTAGATTTGCCTGAATAAGTCTTGCATTAGTAAGATTTGCTTTGGTTAGGTTTGCCCTTTGCAAGTTTGCCCCACTAAGATTTACTTTGGCATTACTTAGGTCAACACTAGCTAGGTTTGCCTTTATCAGTGACACATTAGGAGCAATCAAGTAAGCACCAGCTTCAACAGGGTCAAAACCTGCGGGGAAGATAGTTGCTGCATTGCAAAGCGCTTGCTGGAGATTGATTCCTTGAAGATTTGCCTCTTCTAGATTTGCTCCTAATAGGTTTGCATTGCTCAAATTAGCATTACTAAAGTCTGCTCTTTTCAAATTTGCCTGCTGCGATAGGTTAGCCCCGCTAAGGTTAGCTCTACTAAGGTTAGCCTCAGTCAGGTTGACTCTAGAAAGGATTGCTTTACTTATGTTGGCTTTACTTAAATTAGCTCCACTCAGGTCTGCGTAACCCAAGTTAGCACTACTAAGGTCTGTTTGTATAAGTTTTGCTTTTCCTAGATTTGCTGACTCCAGCTTTGCCTTATGAAGCTTTGCCTTGCTTAAATTAGCTTCGCTAAGATTCGCGCTAGATAAATTTACCTCGCAGAGTTTAGCTCCTCTCAAATTGGCACCACTTAGATTAAGACCATTATTTAAGGACTTTCCACTTAGATTTACTCCAGCGAGATAAATCTCAGTAAAGTCCCGTTCTCCTTGTTTACACCTCTCCAGAAATTCTTCAGCACTGATAGGCGTTTCGTGACTCTCTTCCTCAGCTACATAAATTCTGTTGAGCAGCCACATTATTCTCTCTGTCTTAAATTCCTCATCATTGAAAGCTGTAGGATTTTGCTCTTCTACAACTGCATCAATCTCCTCATCTTTGTCAGCTTCAGTCGTTTCAGCATTCACTTCAACTTCAGCAGGATGTACCACTGATTCTGTTGAAGCTACCAATTCTTGACGCTGTTGCTGTTCAACCCGTTCAAAAAACTGCTTCACCGTCTCGGCATCGTCAACACTTACAGATTCAGCTACACCGTTAGGAGTCTGGACATCGTCCAAGCAGTTGCTAAAAGTCGGCAGTTGATCGAAACGCTGTTGTAACTCCGAAACCTGTTCCCTCAACGGTTCTATCTGCTGCAACGCTTCAGTCATTCCGTCAAACTGGCGTTTCAGCCCTACCATATATTTCGACACGATATTTTGCCGCTCTTCGAGTTGTGAAATCCTCGCAAGCAGAGACGTTATATCTAGTTCTGTGTCAGGCATATTCTTTGATATCCAGGGAAGGTTATTCCCATTTTGTGCGAATAGCACTCTCTCCCAAATCCGCTAAATCACTGAGATTTATAGGCTTGAGGCTGACGGAATTTGTAAATATCTTGAATCGCCTGTACCCAACCATCAGAGACAGATTCTAAAAGGCGATCGCCTTTTTCCTTCGTCGCCACTGTCGCATCACCCAACACCCCACTCTGGGTTAAGTCTCGCGTCACCCAAGCAAAGGGCAATTTACCTTCCATACTCAGCAAACTGTCTTCCGGTAAGCCGTGCGGATACTCAGCTACTGCTCTTTCCATCTTCACCTGTTCCGGCAAAATCGAGAGCAATAAGCTAGTTTCTGCATCGCCAGCATGGATACCAAATTCCAACTCCTTCGGCGACAGTAACTCCTTAGCAATGTGCGGCACTCGCCAAGTAAATAAAGGGAAAACCAGGAAATCCTCATACTTCTGATGAATATCCCGTGCAGCAATTTCCATCACTTGAGGCTGTCCGCCGTGAGCGTTCATCAGCACCAACTTCCGAAACCCAGAGCGATAGATGCTTTCAGCCATTTCTACGAGTACAGTCAAAAGCGTTTGTGCGCTTAAGGTAATCGTGCCGGGAAAATGCCAATGCTCATTTGATTTCCCATAGTACAAAAGAGGCAACGCATAAGCTGGTACAGATGAATCGAGCTTCGCTAAAGCCTTGCCAAGGACAGAAACTGCGATCGCACTATCTACAATAATCGGTAAATGTGGCCCATGTTGCTCAATTGCCCCAACAGGCTGAATAATCACCACATTTTCCTTATCCGGCATTGCTTGAATATCAGTCCAAGTCAGATAAGGAAAAAAGCGATCGGGTGGAATAAAGCTGTGCATCATTGGGTTCAAAATTTAGAGTTGTTCGTCTATCCTAAGGCGTGTTTTCAAACCCTTCGATCCCCCCCTGCCCCCCCTATGCATTAGTCGCATCTTTCTTAACAATCCACAACGGTTACGCTGTCTGGGTTGTGAGACCAAGCTTCAAATTGCTTAACTTTAGCTGCTGCTTGGTCATCCAAAAGCTTAAATCATCACTCGGCAAACGAGTTACAGAGCAAGACATGAGTATTCTAGGCAAAAAGATCGGAGGAAACAGGAGCAACAATGAAAGGATGGGCAGATAGCGAACTACAATTTGCTGACTTGGGCGATGCACGCCGGAACAAACGACTAGTTCGGCTTGTGGAAGACTTGGCAGCCCAACCGAATGCCAGTGTGCCGCAAGCCTCGGGAGACTTAGCCGCAACCCAAGCCGCTTATGACTTTTGGAGTTCTCCACGCATCAAAGCTGAAGCCATCCGCCAAGCCCACCAACGCAGCACAGTAGAACGAGTCAAACAGCACTCCACCGTGATTGCGATTCAGGACACTACAGAACTGAACTTCACCCATCATCCCAGTAAGAGAGGCATGGGTTACTTGGACAATACTAGTTCACGAGGGTTAAAACTCCACTCCGTGTTCTGTAGTAGTGCCAACGGAGTTCCTTTAGGCGTATTACATCAACAAGTCTGGGCGAGAGACCCCGCCGAACTCGGTAAAAAATATCAGCGACACAAAAAACCCACCCAGGAAAAAGAGAGCCAGCGTTGGTTAACCGCTTTAGATGCCACCCAGAATTTGATTCCACACGAAACCGTTGTGGTAACGGTAGCTGACCGGGAAGCTGACATCTATGACTTATTGGTGCTACCGCGTCACCCCAGCTCACAATTGCTCATTCGTGCCACTCACAACCGTCGTGTCAAGCGTGATGCTCAAGCGGAACAAATCGAGCGCTTGCATCAAGTGATTGAGCAAACGCCTGCTTGTGGTTAGTTAAGTTTAGAACTCAGACGTCATCCAGAACGTGAAGCTCGCTGTGCCACCCTCACCCTCCGAACGACCACCCTGGAGTTGCAACCGCCGCAACAACATCCACCGCCTGAGCATCTGGAACCTGTGAGCTTACAGGTGATTCTGGCTGTCGAAGAAAACCCGCCCCCTGGAGTGAAACCAGTCAGTTGGTTGTTGTTGACCACTCTGCCTGTTACCTGTTTCGAGGATGTGGTTCAAGTCTTGCGTTGGTACAGTTATCGTTGGCTGATTGAGCGCTATCACTATGTCCTCAAGAGCGGTTGTCGCCTCGAACAACTGCAACTGGAGACTGGCGAACGCCTAAACAGGGCTTTGGCTACTTACACGATTGTCGCTTGGCGGTTGTTATGGATTACCTATCTGGCGCGTTATCACCCAGACCTCCCTGCTGACACCGTACTAGCCACCCATGAGTGGCAAGCGCTCTACTGCACTATTCATAAAACTCCACAGCCACCCCCATTCCCCCCCAGCTTACACACCTGTGTGCGTTGGATTTCCCAACTTGGTGGGTTTTTAGGACGCAAACATGATGGTGAACCTGGGGTAAAGACGATTTGGCAAGGTCTGCGACGACTGCACGACATTGCACAAACTTGGATGCTAGTCTCCACTACTTCTTCTACTTGTGTCAAGTCTTCCTTTGTTAAGAAAGATGCGACTAATGCATAGCTTAAAAAGGGGGGAGAATTCAGTCAAAGTCCCCCCTTTTTAAGGGGGATTTAGGGGGATCTGAATTTAACGGGGAAGGCAAGACAACACGCCTTAGTCCCTAGCCTCTAACCTAATCGCCTCAATTAACTGGTCAATCTCTGCGGGTTGGGTAAAGTAGTGGACACAAGCGCGAACACAATCCGGGTCAAGGATAGTTCGGAGCATGAAACCCTGCTGTTCGAGAGAATTTACCAGTTGTTTGTGGGAGTGTCCATTGGTTAAGACAAAGGAAACCAAACCCGCTTTTGGGGGTGATGTAGCAAGAGTGCGAACGTTATCTAACTCAGATAAGCGCTGCCAGAGGTACTCACTTCTTTTGCAAATTTGCTCGTAACGTTCTTGAGGTGTTCCCCATTGCTGATGAGTTGCGATCGCTTCTCGTAGTCCTGCATACAGTGGGTAAGCTGAGGTTGCGACTTCAAACCGCCGTGCATCCGGCTTCCAGCCTACGGGTTTACCTACTTCATCTATAACAATTCCCCGCCAACCACTAAACGTGGGGCTAATGCTTTCCAAGGCATCCGGTCGTACATATAAACCACCAATGCCCTCTGGCCCGCACAACCACTTGTGACCTGTAAAGGCATAAAAGTCTGCTCCTAGTTCTGTCAAATTCAAGGGTAGGGAACCCGCTGACTGTGCGGCATCAACTAGAACTCTGATTAATTGGGTACTCGCAGAATAGTTGCGACAAACTTCAACAATCTCGGTAACTGGTAAGACTTGACCTGTATTCCAAAGCAAATGACTCAGTATCACTAACCTTGTGCGAGGTTGTAGGTGTTGAGCAATAACCTCTGTCGGGTTTCCCTCATTCAGGGTTTCCATGATTGGGCAGGTAGAGACTTCTACCTTAAACCGACGTGCAATTTCTTGAGCCGTGGCAACAACGCCGGGATGTTCACAATCGGTGAGAAGTATATGGTCACCTGCTTGCCAATCAATTCCCCACATGGGAATATTGCAGCCGACTGTGACATCTTCAGTAAGCGTAATCGTTTCTACAGGTGCGCCAAATTCTGATGCGATCGCTTGTCGCGTTTTGTTCCCTTCCTCCATAATCCAAGCATTGACCCCTACTGAAAAGGGTCCATTGTGCTGGATATAGGTATAGGCTTGTTGGATTGCCTCCAGCGAGGCTTGTGGCAATGTGCCTTGACCTCCAAAATTAAAATAAGCTTTGTTGGCTAATGCCGGAAATTGCTGCCGATGGCGTTCAAGCTGTGTTGCTGCCGGATAGATGCCAGTCATAGAACGATTCAAAAGAGGACAAGACCTTTCATTTTATCGTCCGGCTTCTCTCGCAACCGTCAAGACAAGCTTGCCAAGTACTGCCAGAAATTAGCATGCGATCGCTTTTGTTGTAATCCTGATACCCTTCTCTATTATCTTTTTAAAACGAATATTTACTTTTTTGATTGTAAGAATTATTCTACTTTCAATTAGAATTTACGTAATTTTTAGGTTAATGAAGCCAAGAATAATTTTAAAGCAAAACTTAAATTAAATTGCGGCTTCTAAGCTTTTATGCGTAGGTTATCCAGCTATTTTACCTAATTAATCTTTATAAATATTGAGCTACTGTAGAAGATGCTGAGGAAAAAATATTTTTTTCATTCCTTGGAGTTTTTTTAGTTCCCTTTTAAATAGGGATTGGGGCATCAAGGTGAAATTTCTGGTATCCAGTCGGTTAATTACTAGTCCTTTATAAAAGAACTGTAATGTCACCGCACTCGATATAACTCAGATATAGTAGGAGTGACCTAAAATTTGATATCGAGTAAACCGACAAATACTTGCAGTATAACTTGAGTGCATCTCCCCATTGTTCAAGGTAATTGTTACTTAAGTCGGCAAAACTTTAGGGTCAGTAAAGAGGTAGGTAATTCTGACCATTACTCCATTAAAGTTCAAAGGCAATAAATTCGACGCTCTGGGGATTTTCCGAGGTTAGAGTCTTGGGAAATCTACGATTCAAATCAAGAGCTAGGAGGAGCGATCGCTTATTCAATTAGGATTAAGCGCTTCCATTGTAGTGGGAGCTATTATCAATTCATTAATTAGTCTTAGGAACTTACTCAATGCTCGGACTCGAATTGCTAAAGGAACAGTCAATTAGTCAACCTTATATGCCTCGTCCCAAGAACCGTCGATTCTCACCCTTGCAATGGTATTACAAATTACCGATTCAGAGTAAGCAAATTACTAGATCGTATACCTCCCAATTTATTTCTATCTTTGGACTTGTGGGTGTAGGATCTGTGATAGTCATAACAGCAGGACGCACTCAGTTAGTTAACCAAGCGAAAGCAGAACTAGCGGTTACTGAAATTAATTACAACATCAAAGTCAACCAAATGGGCTTTGGCTTTCGGGGTCAATCTGATAATCCGGCTATTGTTGCTGCTGCAACTTACAATACTGAAGGCAAATCCCTGACACCAGCGATACAAGAACAAGTCAAACAGATTCTTCAGAATGAGATTAAGGCTCGTAATATTGAATATGCCACTCTAGTTGGCAAGGATAAACGTATTATTGTTAATGCTAATGATAATAGAACAGGCGAAACGTTCGATCCTAATAATTTAGTCAGTCAAATTTTCAAGAACCCAGAGCAAATTAAAGCAAGTGGTCTTGTCAGTTGGAATGACTTAGCTAAAGAGTCGCCAGCCTTACCTCAAGGTTTTGTGAAACAAGATGCACTCATTCGTTACACAGTTACGCCCATAAAAGAACCAGCGAATGGCACTGTTATTGGGGCTTTGGTTTCCGGAGATATTGTGAACAACAAGTTGCCAATTGTCGAGGAATCATTAAAGGCTTTCGGTAGCGGCTACAGTGGCATTTATCTGCGTAAACCGACGGGGGAATTTGTCCTAGCCACCTCTTTAGACCAAAAAAAGAAAAATAACTCTACACAAGTACAAGTCAATCACCCCTTGCACGACGCTACACTGCTAAAGCAAGCTGTAGCGGATTCCGGACAGGTAGTCACAAGACGAGTTCATCAACCGGGAGAACAAACCTATACGATGGCTGCCAAAGCCTTGCTTGATTTTAAGGGTGAGCCTGTTGGTATTTTGGTGAGAGGAACTCCAGAAATTGCCCTTAATGCACTGATCCAAAAAAGTTTATTGCTACAGGTAGTTATTGCTACCTTGGCATTAGTAGCAGAAATACTCTTAGTGAAGTTGCTGAGTAAGACAATTGCTCAACCGATCAAAAAACTACAGCAAGCAACTCAGGAATTTGCGAATGGCGATCGCCAAGTCCGTGCAGAAGCGCTGTGCAACGATGAACTTGGACAACTAGCCCAAACGTTTAATGAAATGGCAGAGAGTATCGTTGCCTCTGAAAAATTTCTTGCACAACAGAGCCAATTCCAAAAAGCCCAAGCTGAGCGTTCCTTGGTACTTGCAGAATTTACCAGCCGTATTTATAAATCTTTGAATACAGAGGCTATCTTCAGCATCGCGGTTGACGAAATCCGAAAGGTTTTGCAAACAGATCGTGTAGTTATCTATCGCTTCTATGAAGATAGACACACTGGGATAGTCTCGGCAGAATCAGTCGTACTTGGCTGGCGTTCAGCGATTGGGCAAGTCATTTATGACCCACTCACAAAAGAATCGATTGACAGGTACAAAAATCAGCGTGTCTCCGTTTGCAATAACATTTATGAAGTAGGCTTCTCACAGTGTCATTGTGAAATTCTAGAAAGCTTAGAAGTCAAAGCCAATATGGTTGCGCCAATTTTGCAAGGCGGCGAACTCGTGGCTTTGTTGTGCGCTCATCAATGCTCTGCCCCTCGAAACTGGACGTATGAGGAAACTGCTTTATTAAAGCAATTGGCAGCTCAAATTGGGCTTGCCCTCAACCATGCAAGTCTGCTTGAACAGCTAGAGCGATCGCGTCAGGAAGCAGAATTAGCACGTCAGGAAGCGGAATCAGTCTCCAAACAAGTCGAACAAGCACGTCAACTTGCAGAGTTAAATTCACTTGAGCAACGCCAGCAAAAAGAAGCACTTGAGCACCAAGTACTTGCTCTCCTTGATGATATTGAAGCAACAGCTCAAGGTGACCTTACAGTTCGGGCTGATGTAAGCGAAAGTCAACTTGGTACAGTCGCTGACTTTTTCAACCTGTTGATTGAGAATCTGCGGGAGATTGTGGTGCAGGTAAAACAAGCCTCGGCTCAAGTCAACACCTCACTTGAAGAAGATCAACAGGCAGTCGAGCAACTCTCCCTTGCAGCATTCAAGCAGAGTTCAGAGGTTACCCACATCCTGAACTCTGTAGAGCAGATGATGTATTCCGTTCAAGTCGTGGCAGAAAATGCCCACAAAGCTGCTGCCGTCGCTCATACTGCCGCTACAGCAGCAGAAACTAGTGGAGCCGCTATTGATAGCACAGTAAATAAAATTGTGAATTTACAAACAACGGTAGTAAAAACGGCTGACAAGGTAAGGCTTCTCAGCGATTCCTCCCAGCAGATTGCCAAGGTAGTTTCCTTAGTTCAGCAAATCGCCTTGCAAACCAACTTATTAGCTGTAAACGCTGGTATTGAGGCGAACCGTGCAGGTGAGGAAGGGGAAGGATTCCGAGTGGTTGCTGCACAAGTTGGCGCACTAGCAACTCAATCAACTAACGCAATCAAAGAAATCGAACAGGTGATTGAAACGATTCAGCTAGGTACAAAAGAAGTGGTGGAGGCAATGGAAGAAGGTAGAACTCAAGTCGTTGATAGTACCAACCAGGTTGTCGATGCGAAGCAGAGTCTAGAGCAGATTTTTGAAGTTTCGCGTGAGATTGACGAGTTAGTACAATCAATTTCTGATGCAACTGTAGCTCAAACCCAAATATCTGAAGGCGTTACTGATTTGATTCAAGAGATTGCCGAAACTTCTAAACTGACGTCCGACTCCTCTCGTAAAGTCTCTAGCTCTTTACGACAAACCGTAGAAGTAGCCGAGAAATTACAAATGTCTGTTGGTCGCTTTAAGGTTGGCAGTGAAGAACATAGCTGAGAGTCCTCTGAGGAAAGAGTAGGAGGAGCAGGGGAGGCAGCCAGAGGTATCTTGTTAGTTGGTAGATCGGCTATCCGCCTGTTATCACTGTTATCAGCCATCTTAGGATCATGACGCTGAGCGCAGCTACAGCCATCACAATCAACAGCAATACTCCCAACAATAGAGCAAGAAACAACCAATCTACTCGTCGTTGTCTTTGTCGTGGAATCTCTAGGTGTTCTTCCAGCAAAGCAATGTTTTTCGCATTAGCCTTCCAGGTTACATCCACTAAATCTCCTACCACTGGTACAGAACCTGCCACTGTCTCAAACAGGATATTCGTCACCATTTGCACCATCAGGGAGCGTGGAATACCTAGCCGTGCAGCTTCCAGAACAATGTAGGCTGAAAGACCAGCTCCGACAAAATCACCAGCTCCCGGTAATAGACCGAGTAAGGGGTCAAGACCTACACGATAACGTGTGCCTGGAATGGCGATCGCATTATCAAGCACATAGCTCAACCGACGTATGCGCTGAACAGCAGGGGTATGGGCATCAATTGGCTGACGAGAAGGCTGGGACATTACACAGTTAAGAGTGAGTAAGTAGTAGAGGCAGATTGACAACATGGTTGGTGATTGAACAATCTTGCTCACCTACCCGTACATGGATAGTATCTACAACACTACAGTTGTGGAAACAAAATGTACTTTACAACATATCAAGCCCTAAGCTGCTCTCTCATTTAACTTGGATGGCACTTACTTAAGAGCCTGGAAATAAATTTCCGGCTCAAAGCTCTAAATAGCTAAAGCTTACTGGGAAAGTCTTTCAACCCGTTTTAACGGGTTTTAGCTTTTAGCCCAAACTTTAGTTTAGGGCTTAAGTCAGTGCCATTCCATTTAACTTACTTGCTTTAAGTCATTCGTTGTTGTTGGCAGCAGACTCTTGTCAGTTAAAAGTCAGCCATAAACAAAAGTGACAAAATTTAATATGTAATTCCAATACACTTCAGCTTTTCAATCCGGTTCACGAAGAAGCCCATGTCCTCACTTTCACCCAATTATTAATTTTAAGAAACAAAATTTTTAAATTAGGCAGTAGGTAAAGCAAAGGAATATCCAAGAAAAATCAAACCTACCCCAAAAACGGCACAAAAGACAAGGAAAACAAACTGATGGAATATATAACTTTGAGACATTTCTAAAGATGCCAGTTTTAAAACTTAAGTAGAGGTTATAAAGCTTATGTTGTCTTCAGATCTGGCTTAAGCCCTCTCTCTTTTGCCCTAAATCCTGTAGCTGACTTCTGTTCCCCTAGATATGGGTATATTTGCGTTTTAGAGTGCTTGGCAGCACTTAAGAGGTTTAAGAGAGAAACTTCCACACAACAAACAGATACCTTCTCTTGAACCTTTCTTTTGCAGTCTCAGTCTAAAGGCTCAAGAAAATAAACCGGTGAGGGGGAACCCACAGGTGTCAGTCATACCTGCCGAGGCGTCAAACAATGACCTTGCTGATAACCAGTCCGAATCCGATACTGAGTTGGTACTCCAGTGCCAACAAGGCAACCAGCATAGCTTTCGCCAACTGTACCGACGTTATTCTTCGCGAGTGAGGTCAACGCTTTACCAGCTTTGTGGTGCTGAGGCTCTAGATGATTTAGTACAGGAGGTTTTCTTACGAGCCTGGAAGGGTTTGCCCCAACTGCGGCAGGCTGCCCAATTTTCTACGTGGATTTATCGCATCTGCTGGAATGTTGCCTCTGATCAGCGGCGCAATTTGCAAAGGCAACGTTCTTTTAACTCAAAGCTCAAAGCCGAAACAGATAGCTTGTCTTTACAAAACTCAAAATCCCAAGCGCCTGACTTGATGCACTTGCACTATCAAGACATCATTCAGCGAGGACTACAGCAGTTGAGTTTTGAACATCGTGCTGTGTTGGTGTTGCATGACTTGGAGGACATCCCACAAAAGGAGGTGGCACAAATCTTGGGCATAGCCGTTGGCACAGTTAAGTCTCGCCTGTTTCATGCTCGAATGTCCCTGCGCCAATATATCCAGCAACAAGGAGAGATGCTATGACTCAGTTTCCAGACGATGAGAAACAATGGCAAGAGTTTCTGCGCCAACATCGCTCCACACCACCTCCAGCTAAGGCTGATTTAGAGGAGCAGCTAATGAACGCGGTTGAGAAATCTCAATCACCCGTCAGTCGGCGGTTGTGGACAGTGCCACCCGTAATTGCCGCAGGTTTACTGATGGCTTGGAGTGGCTACCGTACTCTGATTCCTTTTCCAGAGTTATCTAATTCAGCAAGCTTGGAAGCTTTCTTAGAGAACAATTGGGAAGGTGTTGTCGGAGAAACCTCAACGTATTCGCAAAGCAATAATACACAAACTGATTGGATGCTATATGCCAAAACGGCACCATAAGCTATTTTGTCAAGAATGAAACGTTAACAATCCAGTATTTGAGTTGAACTTGGAACGTTGAGAGTTGACAGGTTAAACGAGAAGGGAGAGAGGACAGCTCGACTCTACAGATAGGGCTGAACCAGGGCTTCGCTATCATCAGTATTAGGAGTGCCGTGAAAAGAAGCGGGATAGAGCATGAGATTGGAAAAAAGTCCTTTTCTTCCCTTGTTCCTTGTCAAAATCTTTGACTCTAAATTTCCAGTAATTTTCTCAACTCCAAACAAATCATAGGCTATTTCCATGTTGTTACGTCGTGTTTCTATTTGGTCAGTTCTCCTGCTTGCGATTGGGGGCGTTGTTGCTCTTGTCAATCCTAAGCCGTTGACCTCACAAATTGAGCAAAACGTTATAGGTCAAGCCCGTCCGAATCAGGAGGGCCAAAGCCTTGTGGAAGAACTCAATCTTACCCCCCAGCAAGAGCAGCAACTGAAAGCTATTCAGCAACAGTATAAAGATCAGATGGCTCAACAGCGCCAAGAATTGCAGCAAGCCCAGCAAGAATTAAGTGGGTTGATGGCAGGGACAGCCTCACAAGGGCAAATCCGTGACAAGTATCGTGAGGTAAATGTATTGCGGCAGCAGAAGGGAGAATTACACTTAGAAAGTATGTTAGCGATACGAGAAATCCTGACACCACAGCAACGCCGGCAATTTGCTCGACTGATGCAACATCAAAAGGGAAATTTCCGCGCTGACAGACCAAACTAGAAGAGGGTTAGAGGAGTGAGGTTTATTTACCTCCACGGTTTTGCTTCGAGTCCTGAGTCAGCAAAGGCAATCTATCTATGCGATCGCTTCACAAAACTTGGCATTTCTTTAGAAGTTCCTGACCTCAACCAAGGTGACTTCTCCCACTTGACGATTACGCGCCAGCTTACTCAAGTAGAGGCAATGTTGGCGAACGCCGAGACACCTGTAACGCTAATTGGTTCAAGTTTGGGTGGTTTAACGTCTGCTTGGCTAGGGCAACGGCACTCCCAAGTTCAACGACTTGTCTTGCTCGCTCCTGCATTTGGCTTTCTCTCGCATTGGTTGCCTAAACTTGGAGCAGAACAATTACAACAGTGGCAGACATCAGGATATCTTCAGGTTTACCACTACACAGAAGGGCGATCGCTTCCCTTGCATTATCAGTTTGTAGAAGAGGCCCATCAGTATCAAGACTCGCAGCTATTGCGACCAGTACCGACACTGATTTTTCACGGACGCAAGGATGAAGTAATCCCAATTGAATCGACACGCGACTATGCTCGTGAGCGTCCTTGGGTGCAACTAATTGAACTCGACAGTGACCATGCCTTGACTGACGTGATGCCAGAGATTTGGCAGGCAACTCAATCGTTTTGCCAGCTATCGTGAAGGAGACTGGGGATTGGGTTTACAATCGAAAAATTAGGGAAAGGGCTTCAACCTCGACCAATTTTTGGACATTTTTCCCAGTTGCCAAAGTGTTTAGCCGCTTATGCGTGTTGTCATCCAGCGAGTCAAATCTTCTCAGGTTGAGGTGGCAGGTGTTGTTGTTGGCAAAATTGGACAAGGACTCAATCTCTTAGTAGGGATTGCCAATACTGATACCGAAGCCGAATTGGACTGGATGGCACGAAAGTGCTTAGACTTACGCCTATTTCCAGGTCATGAAACTGGCACTGATCGATGGGAAAAATCTGTTCAGGAAATTGGCGGTGAACTATTAGTCGTCAGCCAGTTTACCCTCTACGGTGACTGTCGCAAAGGACGCCGCCCGTCATTTTCTCAATCAGCCGCACCAGAACCAGCACAACAGCTATACGAACTATTTGTCGAGAAGTTACGGCAAAGTGGTTTGCGCGTGGAAACGGGTCAGTTTGGCACAATGATGCAAGTCTCAATTGAAAATGATGGACCCGTAACGCTACTGCTAGAGCGAGAGAAGGGGTCAATATGATCCATAGCAGTTTCCTGGAAATATGAAGTATAGCTTAGATCTGTGAAACCTAGACAGAACAAGGAAAACAAAAAAGCTGATAGCTGACGGCTTTCTGCTATTTTTGCTCAAAAATCACCCAGTTAGGTGAATCGATAAGGCGAGGTCGTATTCCATGCGCTGCTCTTAGCCTGGAAAGTAGTCCACAACGAAGATCGTAATGACGCGACTACGGAACTTATAAGTATCAGATATGCGTCCCAATAGCTGTATATCCCTATACGTTCGCAATCTGTACTAAATAGCGCAACGTATCGCGTCCTAGGTAATAATATGAAACGTTTCCGCCAAAAAACTCGTCAAAGGCAGCAGATGCTTGCTGTTCTGACATTAACCAGTATTTTGTCCTTAAGTGTTGCCGCTAATGCTGTAGAACCCTCCTTAGGTTCTGTTAATTCCACACTGAAAAACCGCAGTGAAGCGGTTACTAGTCCAAAGCAAAATAACCGTCAAATCCCGCGTGCGGTTGTCAATGCCGTTCGCCGTGAGATTGCGCGTGAGTTCAGAGTTCCCCCTGGTCAATTAAGAGTGACTAGTTTCAGTCAAGAAAGTTGGCCGAATAGCTGCTTGGGTTTGGGTAGACCGCGTGAAGCTTGTGCTGAAATTTTCATTGAGAATGGCTGGCGGATTGTCATGTCTGACGGAGAGCAAAATTGGACGTATCGCACGGATGGCACGGGTCGTCTATTGCGCCTAGAAGGTCAACAAACCCCTCCGAGTGGAAGCTTGCCAGATTCTGTTGCTAATGGGGTTTTACGAGCTGCGTCTGAACAGTTGAACATTTCAACATCCCAACTACGCATTACCCAATCAGAACGGCAGGATTGGCCAGATGGTTGTCTGGGTCTAGCCCGTGACAATGAGCGGTGTACTGGTGCAATTACACCAGGTTGGCGAGTGACCGTTGAAACGAAGCAACAACGCTTGGTCTATCGCACCGATCGCAATGGCTCTTTCGTCAGGTTGGATGAACGGGCAAGCAATATGGGTAGTAGTACCTTGCCTCAAGCGGCTAGCAACGCTATCTTGCAAGCTGCCTCCCAGCGTACAGGGTTACGCACGTCTGAGCTACGCATTGTTAAATCTCAACAGATTACGACTGACGGCTGTCTCGGTCTGCCGCGTCCTAGGGAAGCTTGCACCAGGATTGCCCTGCAAGCTTGGGAGGTAACCGTAGAAGCTGGACAACAACGCTTAGTTTATCGCTCTGATGTCAATGGTTCCCAGGTCAGGCTGAATGAAGCGGCTAGCACAATTAGCGATCGCAACTTACCAAAATCTGTTGCTGATCGAGTTTTGCAGAGTGCCTCCCAAGAAACTGGGTTACGCACCTCTAATCTGCGGATCGTCCAGGTAGATAAGCAAAGCTGGCCGGATGGCTGCTTGGGTTTGTATGAACCGAATGTTCTCTGCACAATGGCGATCGTACCAGGTTGGCGAGTGACTGTAGAAGCTGGAGACAGCCGTTTGGTCTATCGCACGAATGACTCTGGTTCTGTAGTTAAACTCGACAAACCAGGGACTTATGCAGGGAGTGGTGCTGTTCCAATTCCCAGAAGCGAGTTACCACCCCCCTTGCCAAGTAACACAATCTTCCGTGCGATCGCAAGTGGTGGCATCGCAGGTCAAACCACTGAAACCCGCCTCCAGGATGACGGACAAGTGGTTCGATTGCAGGTGATACGCAATGGTCTAATGGCACCAATGCAGGTTTCTCGTATTTCTCGCCAAGATGTGCAAAAGTTTCAGCAGCTTCTAGAGCGAACAGAATTTTCTCAGTTCGATCAGCTAAGTTACCCAGTTTCCAGAGGTGCTGACTACATTACCATCACCCTTACTGGCAAAGCGGGTACAACCAGGTATGTAGATATTGCGGCAAACCGTCTCCCTCTGCCATTGCAAGAAGTTGTTAAAGCCTGGAATCAAATTGCTAGTGGTAGCTAGTGCAAGAAGGCAGAAGATAGGAGGCTCCTGGGCAGAAGGAATATTGCTTGCACAGTAAGCTTTTTAACCTTTTTTAACTGGATAGTTATTTCCGCCGGGATGCACTAGTACCGCTATGCGGAAGTCACAAGTCACGCATTCAAAAGTGTAAGCGGATAAAGAGATTGGCTAGAACACGTCTTGTCAATCTCTGCCTCATTTGAACCAAATGCCTTGACAACAGGGCTTCAAGCGATTATTGAATCATGCTCTAGCACTCCACTACCTTTAATCTACGGTTTCCCTATCGGCATTTGTTGCATTAAGTGGGTACTTTTGCTAGAATTCATACTCAAGATGAAGATTAAAACTCTTAATTATGTATAAAATCACACCAATTGTACTCTGAATCAAAGGTTTTTTCCAAACCTATAACTAGACAATACAAGGCTAGATGAAGTGCAGAGTATTTTAAATACATCAACCCTACAGGTTGTTAACAATCAAATTTTCTAATCAAAGATAGAGAGTTTACGATCAGTTTGACTAAGGATTCAACGTTATTCATCCGCTAAATCTTGGGAAACTTTATGTTCTACTACTTCGCTTACGGCTCCTGCATGTGCCCAGTAGATTTAAAGCGATCGCTGGGTGAAAACACACATAACTATGTCATTGGTTCGGCAACGCTCAAAGGCTACAGATTAGGTTTTTACTGGCAATCAAAACTTCGTAAGTGTGGAGTACTGGATGTAGTTCCAGACCCAACAGCTTCAGTTGAAGGTGTCTTGTATCGCTTGCCCAATCGGTTAAGTAATGCCCTTGATGAGCGGGAAGAAGTCCCTCTTAATGGCTACCGCCATGAAATGGTAGAAGTTCAGTGTAAGGGTATGGTCTACAAGAATGTTCGGACTTACGTGGTAGTAGACAAATTAACTGAAGAACTGGCTCCTAACGAATGGTATTCCAATGTTGTCCTACGAGGAGCCGTGACTTGTGGACTACCAGAGCAGTATTATTGGAAATTGTTTAATCACATCCGTCAGTTACAACAGATACAAAAACCTCAATGGCAGACACTACGCTCGGCTTAATATAAGGACTGTAAGATTCAGGAAGGTATGTTATTTAATGGAGGTTTATCTACGGGTATTTACTTTAAAATATATGTTGAGAACTCAAATTCCGTTGTAAACCTCAAGGATTAAATATTTCAACAACAGCAAGGATTCTTAAGTTTGTGGAGTGTGTGTTCTTGAGCCGAAAAGGTTATGATGCCAATGTAGATGTCGATAGTATTTGCACTCGTTGTTGCAAGTCCTTAGTCAGGGTGCGATCGCAAAAGCTCTTTTTAACTCAACAACAGCGGCTGTAGTCAAACTTTGGAGGATAAAGGCAATGACGCTAAGGCAGTTGAATCATCATTCAGGTCTGATGTCTTTGGTGTTTAAGAGTGTTAGTTTATCCACTGGCGTAGCAATCTTAATCGCAAGTAGTGGTGCGCTTGCCTTGAACCCCCATCCCGAACCAGCAACTCTTCAAAAACCACGGCTTCAAAACACAACGTTGGCGGCTGATATTGAAGGAAAAACAGAACCCCAATCATCTCAAGGTGACGTTGATGCGTCAGAAGAACCTCGGTTTAGCTGTGAGTTAGTGGATGGTGAGTACACGGTAATGTATCACCCAGAAAGTCAACCGAGTCAAGCCTACGCTTGGGCTACTCCTACTGCTTTAGGTGGCGGCTGGACTTCTGAGCGACGTTGTGATGAAATTAGCCGACGCTTAGAACTTTACCGACCTGACGGCTTACTAGAGATGCAAACGTCTGTAGAAAATAATCTGGATATCGTTTGCGTTACAACTCAACAAGACCCAGCCTGTCGCATTGTGCTAACAGTGCCTCCGGGTCAAGACGCGCAGTTAACACGCGATCGCGTATTTGAAAACATAACCGTTGCTGACAGTGGTCAGACAACCGATGCTGTCAATACTTTTGTTGATGGAGATAGGGACTCCCAATTGCTCAATCAGGTAATCAACCAAGGATTGTCTGTATTAGGCATTGATAATAAGCCGACAAGACGTTCTAGTTCCAGAAACATCAACCTGCGACCGTTCTTAGACCGAACTGACGGTGGTACTGGCACCCAGCTACAAGGCGGCATCCCAATGCGCTCAAACCCACGCTTAAATCCAAACAGGTTTCGTTAACTAAGCTTTTAGTCATTACTAATACCAACGACAAAAGCTTTAGCAATAAGCGATCCAGATGCCTAACAACCAACAACCAATAACCAATAACCAACAACTAACTACTCAACCATCGGCATCAAAGCCGAGTCAACGTCTGTGTTGGGAACCGAGTCGTCTAGGAAGTTTTGGCTTTTCAAAATCTCAAAAAGGTTAACGTTTATTTCCAACAGACAGGTGTGACCCGACTCTGGTAGCACGACCTTCTTGGCATTTGGCAGCAGGCTAGCCAAACGTTCAGCTTCAAGAACGGAGGGCAGCAATCGGTCAGCAGCACCAGCAATGACTAGGACAGGTTGGGTAAGCTGCCGGAGTTGGGTTTCATCAAGTTCAAACTCAGTCACCATTTCTAATCGCCAGTTAACCGTTTTTGGAGGAACAGAGTGCATCGCCTCCAAAAGGGCACGGCGATCATTAGGGGATGTTCTTGATAAAGCGGATAAGAAGGGTAAAAGAGCAAAGGCAGAGATTTCGTAAAAATAGTCTGGTACCCAACGACCCAATTGCGATCCCCAACGCAGTAAAGGTCGTTGATTGAAGGAAGTCGCTGGGTTAATCAGAATAATCCGGTCAAAAAGCTCAGGCGATCGCAGCGCCACCTTGACTGCCAGACAGCCTCCGAACGACTCACCACACAGATAAATAGCACGAGAGGGTGTATTGACTAGTTCTGCTTCGATTAAGTGAATGACAGCTTCTGCCAGGTCTTCCCAATTCGTTGAGTCATTCGGAGGAATGGCGAAACAGCGGACATCAAACGCTTTTTCTAAACCTTGGGTTTGCGATCGCAGAAGATGACCTGTTCCATCCATTCCTGGCAAAAACACAAACAGTGGATAATCGCGATTAATACGTACTGGCGTTAAAAAACAAGGACGACTCTTAACGTCTGGCATTGCTCAATTCCATTCCCTCACGAGGATTCCAACTCAGTTTTAAAATAGTCTTTAGTGATTAGTTGTTGGTTGTTATACGTCTGTTTGCGAATCCTTCATTGTCTTCTGAAGTCAGTCAGCAGTTAAGGAACTTGATTCTTCTAACAACTAAAACTCTGATGCAGTAATTTGGCAATTTCGTCACGACAGGTATCAGCAACATGCGCGACAACCTTTTTTGCCTGTTTCCCCTGGTATTGTTCTCGATGCTTTGGCGTAATCCAATAGGGATGCCCCACTAATACCGAGACACGGTGATGGAGAACCATTGGATGCCAACCCGGCTGCTCAAATAGGGGTTCTGATGGGTCAAACAGACGCAGAAGTCTCAAGGGGACAGCAGAGTTTACGGTTTCTTCAAGGGATGCGATCGCCACGGGTAAGATTGCTAAATCTTTTACTGGTGCCCGCAAAGCGAGGTGAGCAAAGCCCCGCTGAAACCTACCCACTTCATGAGGCTTCGTCAACTGCACCATCGGTTGGGCACCTTCTGGAAATACTCCAACCCATTGATGGGTTGTAAGTAACCTAGTTGCTTGTTGTAAGAAAGCCTGCTGCCTGTATTCTGGTTCTTCTAAAGGAAAACAACCCAATTGCTTGATAATTTCCTGCATCACTGGGACTTGCCCCATGTAATGATGACAAGCAATACGGATAGAATGCCCTAGTCCTGCCATCAGCAGGGGTGCATCCATAAAGCTGCGATGGTTGCTCACTACCACAACGGCGGAATCAGTGGGGATGCGATCCTCATGATAGATAAACATCTGCGTTCCCATTGCTGCCAGCAGTGAACGAGAATTTTGTAGCGGACTATTGAAAAACATGGATTAAAGCCATCACCATCACCATTTTTTAATCTTTCTTAACAATACTCATTAAGGTTGCTTTTTGACAAACGCCTTAGGGCAGAAAACCCCATAGCAGACAAAACGAAGGGTTGTCTGTTTCCACTAGTACTTCTTTTGCGGATTTTTACAACAACTGAGCAAAGGATACGATTTGTCAACTAGATCACAATAAGCGATCGCGTACTGAACAATAAATTTTTCCTTGCGTTTTGCTTTATAAAATGCTCAATAACTTAAGCAATATTGATTAATCGATGGTAACAGGAGATACTTTTTACAATAAAAGCCCTCCGTGAAGCTGACTAGATGCTGACTAGATAAAGTAACAACTAAAATAAATACTCAGTAGCCATACGCTAGAAATTCAAAGTAATTTATGTTAGGGCGTTTTTTACACTTACATGACCTATACCGATACCGTTAGAAAGACCTTTGCGATAACAACACCGCTTTACTATGTAAACGACTTACCCCACATCGGTAGTGCTTACACAACAATGGCGGCTGATGCAGTCGCTCGGTTTGAACGGCTACGGGGAAAAGCTGTGCTGATGATTACTGGCACAGATGAACATGGACAGAAAATTCAGCGCACCGCTGAAAGTAATGGGCTACAGCCTCAAGAACACTGTGACAAAATCGCGGCGGGGTTCGATGCCCTTTGGCAAAAGCTAAACATTCAGTATGATCGCTTCAGCCGGACAACATCCCCTCGCCACGAAGCGATTGTCAAGGAGTTTTTTGGGCGTGTTTGGGACAAGGGTGACATCTACCTCGGTCAACAAAAAGGTTGGTACTGCGTCTCCTGCGAGGAATTCAAAGAAGAACGCGAACTCCTAGAAGGGCACCGCTGTTCAATTCATCCGAATAAAGAAGCGGAGTGGCGAGATGAGCAAAACTATTTTTTTGCTTTGTCTAAGTATCAAAGCCAGTTAGAAGCGCTTTACCAGGAGCGTCCTGATTTTATCCAACCCGAAAGCCGCCGTAATGAAGTTTTAAGCTTTGTTGCTCAAGGACTTCAGGATTTCTCCATTTCGCGAGTTAATCTGGATTGGGGGTTCCCGGTGCCAGTTGACCCGAACCACACTATTTATGTTTGGTTCGATGCTCTCCTTGGTTATGTTACTGCCCTACTCTCTCCGGATAGTGAACCATCACTGGAGAAGGCATTAGAGAAGTGGTGGCCGATCAATTTACATCTGATTGGTAAAGACATTCTGCGCTTTCATGCCGTTTACTGGCCTGCCATGCTAATGTCAGCAGGGCTACCAGTCTCAGGTCATGTGTTTGGGCATGGCTTTCTTACCAAGGATGGTCAAAAGATGGGGAAAAGCCTTGGCAATACCCTAGATCCAGTTGAGTTAGTCAATCGCTATGGTGCTGATGCGATTCGCTATTACTTTCTCAAAGAAATAGAATTTGGGAAGGATGGGGATTTTAGTGAAACCCGTTTTGTCGATATTGTCAACGCTGACTTGGCAAATGACTTAGGCAATTTGCTCAACCGGACATTAAAAATGGTGCAGAAGTATTGCAATGCTCTTGTGCCTGATGTTAACGGTGAAGATATTCCTACAGATCACCCTCTAAAGGCAATCGGTTTGGGATTAAGCGATCGCACAAGCGTAGCTTATGAAGCTCTAGCGTTTAGTGAAGCCTGCCGGGAAATCTTTACTTTAGTTCGAGCCTGTAACAAATTCATTGATGAGCAAGCTCCCTGGAGCTTGTACAAGCAAGGAAATTCAGCAGCGGTTGAACAAGTATTGTACGCCGTGTTGGAATCAGTTAGGCTCTCAGCCTATCTGTTATCACCGATTATTCCGAGCATCAGTACCGATATTTATCAGCAACTAGGCTTTTCTCTCGACTTTAACGAAAAAACCCTCATTAATGATTCTGTAACCTATGATACTCACGCCGCCTGGGGAACCTTACCCGCTCACCAGCAATTGGGGGAGCCTAGACCAGTTTTTGTACGACTGGAACAAGCGTGATTTTGTTCCGTCGTCTTGACCATCAGGTTGATCGGCGGCTGACCAAAATACAGATTATAGGGAAGGAGGCATCAGCTTTTTTATTACATACAAAACCGAGGTTTAATAACATGTTGAATAACTTTAGTACCGATCCTGTTTTTACACCTGAACAAGTTTTAGAAAATCGTGGTCGAGTCGCCATTTTTATTGACGGTTCAAATTTGTTTTATGCAGCCCTGCAATTAGGAATTGAAATCGACTACACTAAGCTACTCGTTCGTTTGACAGCAGGTTCCAGACTACTACGCTCCTTTTTTTATACAGGTGTTGACCGCACTAACGAAAAGCAGCAGGGATTTTTATTGTGGATGCGCCGTAATGGCTATCGAGTGATTGCCAAAGATTTAGTGCAACTGCCAGATGGCTCGAAAAAAGCAAATCTCGATGTCGAGATTGCCGTAGACATGATGGCGCTGGTTGGTTCCTACGATACAGCGGTTCTTGTTAGTGGTGATGGTGATCTCGCCTATGCGGTGGATGCTGTCAGCTATCGAGGCGTGAGGGTTGAGGTGGTAAGCTTGCGATCGATGACGAGTGATAGTCTCATCAATGTTGCTGATCGCTATATTGACCTAGACCACATTAAAGAAACTATCCAAAAAACACCACGACAAAACTATACCTACCGTCCATTGTCCGGCATTGGACTGATGGACGAGCAGGAAGAATAACAAAATGGTCATTAGTCATTGCTAATTGCTAGTCGCTAATTGACCATTAACTGTTAGTCATTAACTATTAGCTATTAGCCATTAGCAACTGACGAATGTTTTTCAGATCAAAGCGATTTCTTGCTTTTACCTTTTGCCTTGTAACGTGTGCTTCCTTGTCTGCTTGTGAGGGGAAGAGCCGCACAGAACAGAAAATTAAGCAGGATACCGCTGCAACAGAAATCGAAGGAAGCCTTGTCTTTAAAAATGTCACGCTAGATCAGGCGGATGAAAAAGGGCGTCCTCTCTGGAAAGTTAAGGCAAAGCAAGCTACCTACACTAAAGATAAAAAACTGGGTCGGATCGATAATCCTAGTGGCGATTTGTACCAGGATGGAAAAGTTGTCTTGCAGGTGTCAGCCGATACCGGGGAAATCCGAGAGGATGGTCAGCTAGTCTTTCTCAAAGGACAGATTACAGCTACCGATACCCGCAATGGCGCAGTGTTCAAAGGTGATGAATTGGAGTGGCGTCCAAAGGAAGATTTGCTAGTTGTCCGCAACAACTTGAAGGGTATCCATCCCCAACTACAGGCAACAGCAAAAGTAGGGCGATACTTCACTCGAAAGCAGCAGGTGGAATTACTGGGTCAAGTTGCTGCGATCGCAAAAGACCCCGACTTGCAAATGAAAACAGAGCAATTGCTCTGGCAAATCCAAGCACAGAAGGTAATTAGCGATAAGCGCACCCAGATGGAACGGTACAAAGCCAAAATTGTCACTGACCGAGTGGAGGCGGACAAGTCTGAGGTTAACCTGAAAACCAAGGTAGCAATACTCAAGCAGAATATCCAACTGACATCAATAGACCCGCCACTTTTGATGTCCAGCAATTCAGCGATCTGGAACTTAAAAACTGAAACGGTACTCTCCGATCAGCCAATTAGGATTGTCCACCAGAAAGAAAATGTCATTCTCACCGCTAATCAAGGTCAGATAGATTTAGCGCGAAAAGTGGCAAATTTGACAGGTGGAGTCCAAGGTGTCGGTAGCCGGAATCAAGCTAAACTCTACGCCAATCAATTACGGTGGGATATCCCAACTCAGAACGTTCAGGCGACGGGTAATGTGATTTACGAACAAGTTAACCCGCCCTTTAATACGTCGGGGCCTGTGGCAGTGGGGAAACTTCAAGATCAAAGCGTTGTTGTTACTGGTGCGACTGGCAATAGAGTGGTGACGGAGATCATCCCTTAACTGGCAGTGTTAGGGACTGGACGATAGGCAATTCCGGATTAAAGTTTCTGGTCTAAAGCTGGGTTTGGAATCCAGAAATCTTTTCATTACGCTTGGGATCGCCCAAAAGCGCAGGGGCTTGAGTTGTACTGGCGTTAACGGTGGGTGAGGTACCCCATTGCTTTGACAGGCGTCCTAGCAGTTCGTCCTGCTGCCTCCGAAAGCCATCGACATCACCACCTCGATTAATGATCGCAAACCAAACCTCACCGCGATCGCGTGTTGGCATGACACCTGCTAGGGCACTTACATCTCGCAGAGTTCCGGTTTTGATGGCACTACCAAAGGGAATGTTTCGCGCTTGCATAGTTCCCCGCTTATCGCGTCCCGCAACCGGGAAAATATCAGCAATATCAAGTTGGTGAGGTTGCAAAAAGCGTTGAACTGCCATCAGCATGGCAGAGGTTGCACGAGGCGAAATTCGATTATCAACACCCAACCCAGAACCATTAACCAATTGAATCTCCTCAAGGGGGACACCAGCAGAGTTTGCGGCTAGTTGAGCAGTTATTTTCGCTCCACCGACAGATTTTGCCAACATCTCAGCCATTGCGTTGTTGCTGTAGATGTTCATTTCCTTGAGGATTTGAGTCAGAGACACCGAACGGTGACGCAAGATTAGGAATTTTTTCGGCAGAGGAATAGTTGCGACTTTCACAGTACCTGCGATCGCTACTTGAGGTTTTGCTGTCCCTTTTGGCATCGCCGCGTGCTGCGTGGCAATTGCAGGTGACCAACTGCTGAAGTTGAGGGCTTGCTGGAGCATCTGACCCGATATTAGTGGCTCCTCGCGGTAGTTCATATAAAACTCACCAGTAACCACTAGGTTGCCTGTGACACGGCGGATACCGAGCTGATTGAGACTATTTCCCAAGGCGATCGCTTCTTCCCAAACAAAGAAGGGGTCGCCACTGCCCGTAATCACCAAATCTCCTTGAACTACCCCGTCCTTCACCACTCCCGTTGTACTAACGACAGTCTCAAACTGATGAGCCGGCCCCCACTTATCCAAGGCTGCCAAGGTTGTGGCAATTTTGGTTAGCGAAGCGGCAGGAAGAGCAACAGTCCCTTGATGATTTGCCAATCTTGTCATCCCTGACTGCATCCACACCCCTTGGCTAGCGGTTGGGCCTTTAGTACTCCAATCTTTAAGCGATTGGCGCATCGCTACCTCAGCAACTGGGTCTGGCTCACTTGGTAAGGCAAACACAGGTAGATTTTGCCACTCCAGCAGTTGGACGGGCTTGAGCGCCGCAGGTGACATTCCCACGACCTTGAGCAGTAGAGCCACAAATCCTGATGCAAGTAATCCAGAGCCAAATCGTTGTAACATCACTATCCTTCCTCCCCGGTGCTTTATTTTAAAGAGTCGATGGCAATCCTGAAAAGTTTTCTTTACTGAGTTTTATTCAATGTCAGGCAGATCACATCAGGTTTAATGTTGCGTGGAGGGCTTCTGGTAGAATGCGTGAAGGTTTCTATCATTTTGAGTAATGGCATCGACTCGCGCACGGATCGCAATTGACGCTATGGGAGGGGATCATGCCCCCGCCGAAATCGTTGCTGGCGCTATTAGGGCACAGGAGGAGTTAGGCGTAGAGGTTTTGTTAGTGGGCGATCCTCAAGCCATTGAATCCTCCCTCAAGCAACACACTGATTCGTACAAGCTGGAAATTGTTCCGGCTGAGGGAGTCGTTGAGATGAATGAGGAGCCATTGGTGAGCTTGAAGCGCAAGCCCAAGGCTTCGATTAATGTGGCAATGGATTTGGTTAAGCAGAAACGAGCTGATGCTGTGGTTTCTGCTGGGCACTCTGGGGCAGCAATGGCGGCGGCATTACTACGCATCGGGCGCTTAAAAGGAATTGACCGTCCGGCAATTGGGGCAGTATTTCCAACAATGGTGGCGGGTAAACCCGTGATTGTCCTGGATGTGGGGGCGAATGTCGATTGTCGTCCTAAGTATCTAGAGCAGTTTGCGGTAATGGGTTCGATATACAGCCAGTATGTGCTGGGGATTAATGAACCCAAGGTCGGGCTGCTGAATATTGGTGAGGAAAGCTGTAAGGGGAATGATTTAGCGATTCGCACACATCAACTGTTGCAAGAGAATCCAAGAGTAGCCTTTATTGGCAATGCTGAGGGTAGAGATGTTCTCTCCGGAAATTTTGATGTGATTGTCTGCGATGGCTTTGTCGGCAATGTCTTGCTCAAGTTTGCCGAAGCGGTAGGTGAGATAGTGCTGCAAATCCTCCGAGAGGAACTGCCCCAAGGATTATCAGGTCAATTGGGTACAGCGCTTCTAAAACCTAACCTCAAGCGGATTAAGCAGCGCATCGATCATGCGGAACATGGGGGAGGATTACTCCTAGGGGTTGCAGGAATTTGTATTATTAGTCACGGTAGCTCCCAAGCGCCAGCGATTTTTAATTCGATTCGCTTGGCGAAAGAAGCGATTGATAATCAGGTACTGGAGCGAATTCAGTCTAAAGATTTCAAGAGTGAAGAGCAACCAGCAGCTAAGGCTCAGGGAAGTGAGGAGTAAGCAGCTAGAATGCCGCTTGGGTAGTCGCTTTTTGGTAGCAGGATTACTCGCGGCTGGTTTATTAATCCTTGCTGTTTACCGACTCAACCTTGAGTGTGTGCATCGTTCAGCAACTAATGGAGAGCAGTGTTGAATCAATTAGGGCTAGGTATTGCCATTACAGGGAGCGGTTCGGCGACACCAGAAGTTGCTCTCGATAATCATCAACTTGAGCGAATGGTTGAGACGTCTGATGAGTGGATTACGGCTCGGACGGGAATTCGGGAACGGCATTTGGTTGATGCTCAAGGATGTCTCAGTGCGATCGCATCTACAGCCGCTCAAAAGGCGATCGCCATGGCAGGGATTGCGCCAACCGACTTGGATTTGATTATCCTGGCAACTTCAACGCCGGATGATTTATTTGGTACAGCAACCCAAATTCAGCACCTTCTAGGGGCACCTCAAGCGGTTGCGTTTGATATGACAGCCGCTTGCTCTGGGTTTGTTTTTGGGATGGTGACAGCCGCTCAGTTTATTCGCACGGGGGCTTACCGAAACGTCTTGTTGATTGGGGCGGATATTCTCTCGCGCTGGGTCGATTGGACAGACAGAGGCACCTGTATATTATTTGGTGATGGTGCTGGGGCGATAGTAATGCAGGCGAATGAAAGCGATCGCTTCTTGGGGTTTGAACTCCGCAGCGATGGCACCCTAAATAAATCTCTCCAGCTAGCCTTCAAAGCACAAACAAGAGAACTTGTCGAGGGCGTTACAGTTAGCCAAGGCAATTATCAGCCCATTAGCATGAACGGCAAGGAAATTTATCGTTTTGCCGTGCAAAAGGTGCCGGAAGTGATAGAGAAAGCGCTGTTCCGGGCAAACCTTAGCACCGACGAAGTAGACTGGCTGCTCTTGCATCAAGCGAATCAGCGGATTCTCGATGCTGTTGCCCAACGTCTGAACATTCCGGCTGAGAAAGTTCTGAGTAATCTTGCCCACTACGGCAATACCTCGGCGGCTTCTATCCCCCTGGCATTGGATGAAGCGGTGCGGGCGGGTAAGATTCAATCGGGTGATGTTATTGCGGCTTCTGGCTTCGGTGCGGGGTTAACGTGGGGCGCTACTATCTTTCAATGGGGTAGGTGATAAGTTCTAGGGTGAATAGAATTGCTTTTCACCCTGCTGGTGTTCAACTAAGCTAGCGATCGCATTTACCAACTTAGCTGGCTCTACTGGCTTCGTAACGTGTTTCTGGAACCCAGAAGCGAGTATCTGTTGATGGTCAGTCTCTCCAGCGTAAGCGGTAAGTGCGATCGCAGGAATGTATCTTCCCAGCTTTGACTCCAATTCTCTGATTTGGCGAATCAGCATATAGCCATCGACATTTGGCATCCCAATATCACTCAACAATAAATCTGGCTGCCACTCTGAAATCAACAACAGTGCCTCACTAGCTTCCGTAACACCACGCACTTGTGCCCCATACTCTTTCAGCATAAAGACCAGCAACTCAAGGGTGTCTACCTCATCATCCACAACGAGAACCCGTACCCCTTCAAGATTGGGAGAACTGCTAATTAACTCATTCTCCTGAGTACCCTCTGACTCAACAGCCATCAGGGGTAACCTCACCGTAAACGTCGCGCCACACCCAACACCAGGACTTTCTGCCCAGACAGTTCCACCGTGCAGTTCTACCAACTGGCGAACAATCGCTAGACCAAGACCCAGCCCACCGAAGACTCTTGTCGTTGTACTATCAGCTTGACGGAAGTAATCAAAGACATAGGGTAAAAACTCAGGACTGATACCTTTGCCTGTATCACTCACTTGGATTTGGGCTTCCGTCCCAACCCTCTCTAGCCGGATTTCCACCTGTCCCCCTTGGGGGGTGAACTTAACGGCATTCGAGAGCAAATTCCAAAAGACTTGCTGTAAGCGGTTGGCATCCCCTGCAACTTGCCCTGCCTGACGATCAAACACTGTTTGAATTTGAATCGCCTTGGCTTGCGCTGCCAAGCGTACTGTCTCAATAGCGGATTCAATCGTGGGTACTAGGTCAACGGAATCAACATTCAGCGTCAGCTTACCTCGCAGAATTCGAGAGACATCCAGCAAGTCCTCAATCAGTTGAGTTTGTAACTTGGCATTGCGCTCAATCGTTTCTAAAGCCTTCACCGTCGTTGCTTCATCACATTTGCGCGTTCGGAGGAGCTTTGACCAACCCAAGATTGGATTAAGCGGAGTCCTCAATTCATGGGAGAGAACCGCAAGAAACTCGTCCTTGAGGCGATTGGCTGTCTCTGCTTGAGTACGCGCACTCTGTTCTGCGTTGTACAACCGAGTATTCTCGATCGCAATCGATGCCATCTGCGCCAACTGGACAATAATCGCTTCGTCTTCTTCGGTAAATTCGCCCTCGTATTTATCAGATAACTGAATCAGACCAATATTTTGACCATCTCGCCCTCTAAGGGGTGCAGCTAGCCAGCCGCGCATTGGTGGATGATTTCCAGCTTCCTTCCCAAATCCTCGCCATTTTGGATGAGCTTCTAGTTCTGCTTGAGTCAACCGCATCGAACGATTCAGATGGCAGACACAGGCATAAATCCCCGAACCATCGGTCTTTGCATCATAGTCTCGCCAGGCTGCATATTTGTCTGAAAGTGAAACACTATTGATTGCCTGCGCCCAGTTTTGATCGATAGTCATACTTGTTACCGACTGGTGTGCGCCAATGATTGCCCGTGCTTGCTCGGTAATCACTCGCAATACGTCTTCAATAGACAGCGCTGAGTTCATTACTAGCGCCGCTTCGGTTAACCCATGCAGTTGCTTGGCATACTGTCGCTCACGACTCAGGAGTTGTTCGCGCTCTTGTTCCGCTCGTTTTTGCTCGGTGATGTCCAACACGAAGGCAATTCCCTCGCGCTGAGAATCGTTCAGTAGTGCTATCCCTAGAACAATTGGTACTCGCTTACCGTCCCGGTGAATATATTCCTTCTCGTAAATATTGGAAACTCCAGTCGAGAGAGTTTCTGCGATCGCTCGCTCATCTAGGTGCCTGTACTTTGGAGGAGTCAGCTCTCTCCAATTAATTCTTCCTAACGAAGTGAACTCTTTGCGAGTGTAGCCAGAAAAACGCAGGAAAGCATCATTTGCATCCACAATAAAGCCGTCAATATTCCAGAAGGCAACACCAATCAGGTTGGAATCAAATAACCTTTGCAAGCGCTCATTCGTTTGTCGCAGGGCAACGGCTGCCTGTTTGCGCTCGGTGATATCCTTCACAAAGCAGTAATACCCATTAAATTGCTGCTCTTTGTCCTCAACTTTAACGAGCGCTACTTGTTGGTAAAACGCTAAGTTATCCTTACGCAAGCCCTTGACTTCGACTTCTGCCTTACCGAGAGCTAGCATCTGTTGGTAAGCCGCGATCGCAATATTCAAATCCTCTGGGTGTATGGTTGACTGCCAAGTCATCCCAAGCATTTCTTCTGACGCATAGCCTAGTAGATTGGCATAGGCTTGATTGACGTTGATATAGTGCCCAGAAGCATCTAGCCGAGAGATTGCATCTATCGCATTTTCTAGAGCATTAGTGACTTCTCGTAAGTCCTCTTCTGTCTGTTGTCGCTGTGTGATATCCAGCCGTAACTGCTCGTTGAGTGAAATTAGCTCTTGTTGTTGTTCATCTAAGGTAGAGACTAGGTGTCTCAGTGATTCAGCTAACGTAGCCAGTTCATCCTGTCCACGCACGAGCGGAATTTTGGCAAGCGTATCTCCTTGGCGAATGCGGTTCGCGGCGGCGGCAATCTTGAGCATTGGGCGGACAATTTGGTTGGCACTCAACCAGCTTAAGATTGCAAAGAGTGTGCCTAAAGCAATTCCCCAAGCAAAGACTTGAGATTGAAGCGATCGCGCTGGTGCTAGGGCAACGGCTGCTTTCTGTCTCACGAGCACCAACCATCCTAAACCCGGATAGTCGCGATAACCTTGAGTTTTTGCAAATCCTGTTACATAGTTTCCTTCTTGTAACCAAGGTTCAATCAAATAACTGTTTTGATTGGCACGAGCGGCTTGCACACTTGCCAGGGTCAATTTCTGCCCCTGAAAGGTTTTTGGTCCCAACAAAACTGTGCCATCTTGACTGAGAATGAAGATTTCAACTTGATGGTGTTCCCCAAGCCGTTCGAGTAGCGATTTTTCAATTTCAGTTGCCCATGTCCAGCTCAAGTGTGCGGCAATGACACCCTGAAACTTGCCTTGAGTATCTTTTACAGGCGCAGCTAAATCAACAAATCGTAAGGGTTCTCCAGTTGGATTAGGCAAGAGCTTCGCTAACAGTAGAGCATCATGGACATCACCAACGTAAGGTTCTACCCGTCCCCCTTGAAAGATTGGACGTTTGGACGCATCTACACCTTCTAAAACTTTCCCTGTACTCGCTAGAACCACACCCTGCTGATTTGTCAACCCCATCCAGGCATAGTCTGGATAAGTACTTTGTAGCTTTTCTAGTAGCGATCGCTTCGCGGCTACAGGGTAATTTGACTGGCGTATGAGGTCGAGGCTGGCAAGAATCTGAATATCGCGGTAGCGCTCAAACATTCCCCGGTCAAGCTTATCCGCCATCTGGTAAGCGATTTCGCCTGCATGTTGTCCAATCGTAGTTTCTATCTGAGTGCTTGTTGTGTACCCAACTAACAGACTCAGTACGGTGGAGAGCAACAAGACAATACCACCAGTTGCTAGTCCCAAACGGGCTTTGAGACTACGATGTGGATTAATCTTACTCAACAAGCGGCGGTATAACTTCAGCATGAGGCTTGGTCGTAAGGAATTGACTGAGCAAACAAGCTTTCCCAAGCAGAGCTTCTAGAGCTTATTGTTACTGAAATCTCTCTAGAAAATTGGGACTGAGCGGGTTTTCTTGCCTTCCCCATCAAATTCAGCTTCCTCCACCCCCCGCATTATCCCGACTTTCAAGCTAGTCGCCTGTGCGCTGCGCTCACTCACTGCGATGAAAATCCCTACCACCTATCCTGCTGTCTTCTGAAAGAGATCTAGCGGTGTAACTCCTGGCTCTCTTCTGCCTTTACCTTAGATGGAAAATCAGATTCCTCAAATATATCCAGTTGCCAAAACTTCCAAACCTGATCTCTAAAATCTGCTTTGAGTTGGCTCAGTTGCATCAAGACTTCTGCCCAGTTATGAGCCGTTTGAAGTTTAGTAGCCCATTCTCTTGCGGGTTCATCTGATTGATTGAGTGAATCCAACTCTTGAACACTCATCCTTAAGCCTAGTAATTGTTATTAAAATTAATTAAAAGTGCTTGAATTATTACTAGTTGTGCTAAAGAATGTCTCAACAAGGAGCTGATTCTATTGTTTATTTAAATTCGTATTCATTGCTTGTTTTTCTGTTATATTAAGTGTTCTAAAACCTTAAGCTGATGTGCATCTAAATTGCATAACTTTAAGATGAGGCAACCAACGATCATCCCATCTACCCGAAAGTCTCAACAAGCAATTTAAATGTGTGACAGCTTAGCCGACCCAAGCTTCAGTAAAGCTGGAGGTGACGGGTTCAAGCCTCTCTTGAAGAACCTTTACCAATTCATCCTCAAAAGCGGTAGCAACTGCAATGTTTAAGTACGTTATGGTACTCACATTTAATCATAGCGCTAATGTACGCCAATGTACAACCTAAGTTTGTTAAGATGACCATGTAAGCAACTAGCCGTAGAGCTTGTTCTTTAGAATATTCACCTTTTGACATCGGAAACGGAATCTTAAAACCGCCCCTTGTGCCGTAAGTTGTTTTTTTTAATACAACTGGCTCAAGGAGTGTCTTGATGTCTCTTGTCTACCCACCTCGCTCACCTGTTGAAAACCGCCTTCTGAGCGCTCTACCCAGTGAGTTCAAAGCACGTCTTCTGCCCAACTTGGAGCTGGTTGAACTGTCTTATAAGGAAGTTCTCTACCAACCTACAAACCCCATCGAGTACGTCTATTTCCCCAATCATGGCGTAGTTTCTCTAGTCACGATTCTGGAAGATAGTACGGCAGTTGAAGTAGCTCTGGTGGGCAATGAAGGGATGGTTGGTCTCTCCATTTTCCTAGGAGTCGAGACAAGCCTCCACGAGGCAATTGTGCAGGTTCCAGGCGAAGCAATGAGGATGAAGACAGATGTCTTCAAAAATTCGGTCAAGCCCGACAGCCCGCTTCACGCTCTGCTACTGCGCTACACGAACACATTGATGCTCCAGCTTTCGCAATCGACTGCCTGCATTTCCCACCACTCAGTAAAAGAGCGCTGCTGCCGTTGGCTACTGATGACGTGCGATCGCGTACACTCAGACAAATTTCCGATTACCCATGATTTTCTCGCAAAAATGCTGGGAGTACGCCGCGCTGGCGTTACGGTAGTAGCGGGTGGGCTTCAAAAGGCAGGGCTGATTCGCTACAGTCGCGGTCAGATGACTATCCTCGATCACCAAGGTTTGGAAGCAGTTAGCTGCGAGTGTTATCGGCGTGTCAAAGAGGAGGAAGACGCCTCTAGGGGGATTGTTCAGAGTAAACAGTTATAGCGTTCACCAATTCCCTCGTCCCTAAGGCATTCCTCAAGCTACAATGCAAGCTGGCAAACGTTCTTGCTAGCCCACGCCAACTTGATTCGGAATACCCCCCATGATCCACGAAGTCTTCATGCCCGCCCTCAGTTCCACGATGACCGAAGGCAAAATAGTCTCTTGGGTTAAATCCCCAGGCGATCGCGTAGAAAAAGGCGAAACCGTGGTAGTGGTTGAGTCGGATAAGGCGGATATGGACGTAGAGTCCTTTTATGAAGGCTATTTGGCAGTAATCACGGTACCAGCGGGTGAAGCTGCTCCTGTCGGTGCTGCGATCGCACTTGTGGCAGAAACAGAAGCAGAAATTGAGACAGCCAAACAACAAGCCAACAGCTCAGCCCCTGCTGCTACCCCAGCACCCAAGGAAACAACACCTGCACCAGAACCTGTAGCCGCTGCGCCAGCCGCTCAAGATACTCCTAGCGGTCGTAATGGTCGAATTATTGTCTCGCCCCGTGCGCGGAAGTTAGCCAAGGAATTAAAGGTCGATCTAAGCGGCTTACAAGGTAGTGGCCCCCACGGACGGATTGTTGCTGAAGATGTGGAAGCCGTTGCTGGCAAAAGTAGTGCGCCGACACCTGCCCCAGCTACCGCGACAACAGCCCCCGCCAAGACACCAACCGCTCCTACCCCAGCTACCCCCGCACCCCAACCCGCCGCCGCGCCTGCGCCAGCCGCTTCCACGACTGCGCCTCTCGGTGAAGTCGTACCGCTAAATACTCTGCAAAATGCAGTGGTACGGAATATGGTTGCTAGCATCCCAGTACCTACATACCGCGTAGGTTACACCATCACCACCGATGCACTGGATAGTCTATACAAAAAAATCAAATCCAAAGGTGTGACGATGACAGCACTGCTTGCCAAGGCAGTGGCAGTGGCGTTGCAGAAACATCCCTTAGTGAATGCCAGTTATACAGATCAGGGCATTCAGTATCACAGTTCAATCAACATTGCTGTAGCAGTGGCAATGGCAGACGGTGGATTGATTACACCTGTATTGCAAAATGCTGATCAGGTAGATATTTATTCCCTGTCTCGTAACTGGAAAGACTTGGTAGAACGCTCCAGGCTCAAGCAGTTGCAACCAGCAGAATATAGCTCAGGCACCTTCACCCTTTCCAATCTAGGGATGTTTGGTGTTGACCGCTTTGATGCGATCTTGCCACCAGGACAGGGTTCAATTTTAGCGATCGGGGCATCACGTCCACAAGTTGTGGCAACCGCAGAGGGCATGATGGGAGTGCGGCGTCAGATGCAGGTAAATATTACCTGTGACCATCGCATCATCTATGGTGCTGATGCAGCCGCGTTCCTACAAGACTTGGCGAAGTTGATTGAAACCGATCCACAATCACTAACGCTGTAGGCAGTTATAGCTTTTTAGCCGTTTGACAGTGGCTTATCGTGCAATCCGTTTTGAGCATCTTTTCAAACTCAAAACGCGATTGCTTATTTTCAGGAAGAGGAATTTGCAAAAGGCGATCGCGCTTATAGCAGAAAGCCGTCAGCTATCAGCTATCAGCTTTTTTGTTTTCCTTGCTCTCTCTTGTTTCACACACTTGAGCTACACTTCATCCAACTGAAAACGGCTATAAACTACTTCCTAAAAATACTCAGTACTACAGAACCCAAAAGATAATAATGACCCAAGCATTTAAGATGTGCGACTAAACCAAATTGTTCTCGCTGCTGAGTGCTATAAAATTGAATGCCACCAGGAGAAAGTGAGAGAGAATTAGCACCTTTCCACTCTCTAACTGTAAAATCTACTAAATAAAACTTCCCGCTTGGATAAAGTACTCGATTAACCTCTTGAAAAACCTGTTGGGGGTTTGGATAATGCAGAAAACTCAACGTATTAAAAACAGCATCAAATTGACTTTCCAGAAATGGGAGAGACTCTGCATTTCCCTGCTTGTAAACTAAACGTTCTCCGTGTCGATTGCCTTGCTGGGCTTGATGAAGCATTTTTGCCGATAAATCTAGTCCAGTTCCTCGGAGTGTGGGAAACTTTGTTGCAAGACGATTTAAGAGACGACCAGTACCACAACCAACATCAAGCACATTTGGTTGCTCAGGCAGTTCAAGATACTCTAATAGCCGTTTGTGAACAGCTTGGTAGAACACCGTAGTGAACAAGAAATCATAGTTCGGTGCCCACAAATCAAAGAACTTTTCTTTGTTGCTGAAAATGTCCCTACTCATTGGAATTTAGGCTCGGCTTTTGGCGGCGTAGCACACTAAATAGGAGTAATAGGACAAGCGCAACGGCTAACCCTCCTGCTGTTATCGCAATTACGGGTATGTTCGCCTGACGCACCGCAATAGCGATAAATGCCCAAACAATAACTAGGACAAAGGCAATATCAGCCCGTTGGATACTCACGACAGACGCGATCGCAGCACCTGCAATTAATGCGATCGCTGTCCACACTTCGGCACTGATACCCCAACCACTCCAGCCTAAGTTGTACAGTGTTGTCGCTACGTTCACAATCGTCGCCACACTAATCCAGGCAAGATAGATACTCAAGGGAATGTGAACAAACCACTTCTCGTTCCGGGAGACTCGTGTATGTCCAATCCCGACACGCAGATAAACTCCAATCAAAGGCAGCAAAATCGCCAGCATTGCCACCAACGAGAGTGTGAACTGTCGATACTGGAAGAAAAACACCCAGGCTATCTGAGCAAGGCAAGCTACCACCAACAGATATCCCATCCGATGCAGATGGGGATTTTGTCGCTGTGCAGGGAGTATTTGATAGACTCCAAAGCTAATTAGCCCTAAATAAATCAGTCCCCAGATTGCAAAAGCATAATTTGCTGGCGTAATTAGAACATCTCTGAAGAATGTGTTAGAGATTTCTCCAATTGTCAGTCCATTAAACGGGGCGACATTCGCCAGAACATTCACGCCAAAGGCGGCAAGAATGGCAATCAGGTTGAGAGCTTGCCTGATAATATCTCTATCTAAAGGCTTAGTCGATTGTTTCATGATCCAGCCGATACTTTAATTCGGCTCAAGAACTCATTCAACACCTGCATAAATCGTTCGGCTTCTTCCAGATGGGGCATATAAGAAGTCTGATCAAAAAGCACCCATTCTGACCCAGCAATTTCCTGGTGAACCGTCTCAAGACAAGTAGGTGTAACTTCATCGTAGCGACCTTGAGAGTAGTAGTGTCGGAACTTGAGTCTTGACTCGCTTTAGCATAATCCCTCTAAGGTTCGCCTGCATGGGGAAGCTCTCTTGCTCTTGAAAGGAGACACTCTATTGCGATCGCCTACAGGCTACATCAATACTACAGCTTTACCTACATTGGAAAGACCATGTTTGCCCGTGGCAGAGATTGAAGTGTGTGACGAGTCAGGATAAGGTCATACGAATGGAGGAATTGGGAGAGGGCACGTTGCCTCAGACTTGTTTATTGGGTCTGGAGTCGGTACTCCTGGATCTTCCTCAGTTAGGCAAACACTAGAATGTAGGTGCTACTAAAAATTAAAAAAGTAAGTTTGGTTCCTGACGACCCTAAACTGGTAGTGAACGATGTGGTTAATCAGCGACTTCAAATCTAAGATAAGAAAACATTGGAATCAGGGCATCTCAGGAAGTTACAAGCGGTCTCCTGCAACCACGATGAGTGAGAAAGAAGTCAGTCATGAAAAAAGTATTCTTTTTACTGGGTGAACTGGACGATGATGACATTGATTGGATGGTCTCTAGCGGTCGTCGAGAGGAGGTTGAGGCTGGTACTGTCCTGATTCAGGAAGGTCAAGCGATTGATACGCTACACATTCTCTTAGAGGGAACCTTATCGGTATCTGTCTCTGCTTTGGAAGGTAAAACCATTGCTCGTTTAACGAGTGGCGCAGTAGTTGGGGAAATGTCCTTTGCTGATGCTCGTCCTCCCTCTGCAACGGTTCAAGCGGTGGAAACCTCGCTCGTGTTATCCATTCCTCGACAGCTATTGATTGAGAAACTGCAAGAAGATCAGGGATTTGCCTCGCGCTTCTATCGTGCGATCGCAATTTTTCTATCCACCCGGCTACGGGGTACGGTTAGATATCTCGGTTATGCCAAAGATCAACTAGTGAATGAAGATAACAATGTAGAAGATTTATCGCCTGAAATGATCGATAACGTGCCCTTGGCAAAAGCCAGATTTGACTGGTTACTCAGACGCCTGAGAAGTAGTGATTACGCGGCACTACCTGAGTAATCAAGCCGAGATTCAACATTAAGGGAGTTTTAATTTTTAATTAATGCCCTTTATCAAGCTGCCAAAACCGCTACGTGGCAGCCAATGAGCCATGTCGCTTTGATAGGTTACTCAAAAAACATTTTGAATCGGCTTTCAGCCACAACTGACCATCAGTATCTATTTTTGCAAAATAAATTAACTGCCTCTAAATCACTACAAGAGGCAGGAAGAAATTGAGGCAGTTAGAGGTAGTTAAATTTATTTTTTCTTTAGATTCTTTAGAGACCAGGAGTCTCTTCTTTGTCTACCTTCGGCACAATATCAGGACGTTCCTTGTTTTCCCAGCCTACAGGACGCTTGGAATTATACCAAGCAATTGAACCAATTGTGACAGCGGCGATAAAGCCCACAACATACACAAGAGTAGCAGAGATTGGAAAATGAGGTGCTGCCTCGACTCCTACATCCATTAATAAATACATAACTTGATAAACTCCATATCGTATTTTGGTTATCCTACCAAACCGCAGAGTAGCCTCTATCACTCCTGAGTTTGATCTCAACTCAAAACCTTCATTCCGCACCCTGAAGTGTCACACGACTTGTTGCGAAGGAATGGGAAGAATATTCTACGTGGTCTATGTATAGCAGTAGCCACTGAGGTTAGGACATCATCGGAAGCCGAGTTCCTTAAGCGGAGCCTATTGGACTGGAAGCTGACCGCCCAAAGCTGACTGCTGATTGCTATATCATTAATTCCCAATTCCCCTTAAACCGATTGTGCCAGTTGAGGCAAACGGGGTTGAGGATTTCTGCCCTCTTCTTGGCATAGTTGTTGTCGTAGCGCGTTGTTCATCTAAAGATGATTATGGGCTTTGCTCTGTTGAACGCTCAAGCTTTTGACGATTTTGCAAAGCTTTCCTGGCAAGATGCGATCGCATTAGTTCTAGTTTCAGCAAGTCACCAGACAGAAAACCTGCCTCATTCACCGAATCCTCACGGAAACTGATTGAGCAACCAGTAGAACGTTCATGCTCAATCGCTAGCCGCGCCATCGTTAGATCATCATACTTTTCTTCACTAAAGTCAGGATAATATTTTTCAACCAGTTGTTCTTTTTTGGCAGCAGCCTCAGCACACTCTTGATAACGATTCTGCAATCGCAATTCATCTAATACAATCTTTGTATTTGTCTCATTGGCTTTTCTCGTGAATAACCAATTCTGTAAGCGACGACAACACGCCATCTCAGACATTAGCTGATTAAATTCCTCTAGAGTGAGATCATTTTGCTCTAGCCACTCTAGGAAGGCACTTTCCTCACGGAGAGTATAACGGGAACGAAAGCGCCGACTCTCCTTATCCATCTCTACCTGAGACACTTTAATATCTAAAATCCCAGCTAAAATCTGTACTAAAGCTCGATTGGAAGCTTGTAGATTGATATCATTAAAGTCAGGTAGATGTAATGCGGCATACCCAGCAATATCTCCTAGAGGAACAGCCGTATCATTCCGTTTTATTGTCCGATCTCGATAATAAAGGCTTGAAAAAAATTGATTCTTAACAAGGTCAAATTTTGAACTTGCCTGAGGTAGAGATTCACGTAAATCTCGAAGGGTTTTAAGAAGCAAAACTGCATCTTGACGCTTAATATCTACATACTTTTCCTTGACAAAATTGGCTATTCCCTCTAGTTCTTTTTGTGATATGCCAACTGTAGCCGCTTTAGAAAAGATGGCAGGAAATCTTCGTTTAGGAAAATATATAGATTTAGCGATCGCTGTCAGTTGTTCAAATAGCTTTTTACTAATAACTCCCTCGTCTTTAGCACGGCGAAACGTTGCTCGAACGTTCACCATAGGTTCTGATAGAGGACGATACCCTGTGTCTTCTAGCCCATGAACCAATGCCACTTCATCATCATCAATTAGTTCTCCACTAGCATACAATTGGTAAATTTCACCAACTCCAACCATCCCAAAAGCCTCAGTTTCAGCGGCTCGTAACGCGCCCATACTGCTGGCTCCATAAACTGCCACTCCCTGTTCAAGAGCATACAAAATCTCCTTATGCCATACTGAGGGGTAAGTCATAAAGAGTCCATCAATCAAACCAATAATATCTGGCTTATAAGTAGTGACAGCACTTATTAAATCTGATTGCTTTGCTGGAGGAAGATAAATAGCATCCAGAATTTCCTTTGCTTCGGCTAAAGGAAGAGATGGTCCTAAAAATATGACAATTTTTTTCATACTGTTAATATTAACAGGATTGGCTATCCAGCACTTTGCTGTTTCCTCAAAGCTTGTTATGGGTTATCAATAGCTTGGTCGTATGCTAGTTAAATTTAGCTCAATGAATTTGCTTTAAGTTCCTTACTCAGTTGCGATCGCTTTCTTGAATAGAGAGTTACTTATGAGGAAATAATATTTCTCTGAATGTGAGAGATATTCTCCTCGTTCTAATAATTTCTCTACCCTTATAATTATCTTTATGACGAGGAGCAATGCTATGCTGCCAAACATATCGGCTTGCTGCTTTTAATACCAGTAAGCTTCCTGGAGATAACAAAATTGAAGCTTTGCTTTTGGTTACAGAATCAGTAAAATCCATCACACACGACCCTCCCAAGCTTAGCGCAAAAATTGTTTTGCCAAAGCAGGTTACGCAGTCAATATGGCTTCTTACACCTTGTCCAGGTTGATATTCATTAACAGTGACTTGATCGAGAGCCGTTGAGGTTAAGCCCTCCTTGAAGAATCTAGTAGCAAGTTTGTCTGCCCAATCTGGCAAATCGCCCAAGTAGCTAGAGGCAACAAGGAAGTCTTTGTGATAATCTAACCGATACCCGTGTTGTTGAATTTTTCTTGTCTTTTCTATAGAGTCAATTGACCATGGTTGTTGGTCTACAATGTCCAACAGTTGATTGTGTTCATCATCATTAACGTAGTCAGGAATGTAAGTGAGCCCTGGGATTGCTAAGCCTTCAGCGTTCGGAATGATCTCTAAATCTACACAGTTCATAATTGCAAGTAGTAACTTGTAAATTCAGCCCTGATTAGTTGTTGATTACACATGAGCAGAAGCTTAGTTATACTTCTGACCTGTTTACCACCTAAAATTTTCTCCTTCCACTAGAAGCTTTTACCTCAGTAATATGTCTCAAATTCTCTACGCTATTTCGCTGAATTCCTTTAATCAGGCTGAGTAATCCTGGTAGATCTGTCAGGAGGGGGATGATTTAGCCAGAGATGTCCTTAAAAATATAACGATTTTTTTGTGGCTACGATTAAGGGGTTCCACCCGCTGGTAGATGAGTATCGGCTTCACGAGTACGCCCAGCTTTTGATTCCACACTCGCTGCATACTGACGTTCGGCAAAAGCGATCGCACGCTGTTTTGGATTGTACTTTCTGTGAAAGGAGGCTTCTAATCCTGGCACAATCACTCGAACCACAGAAATATCCCAATCTCGCGGACTTAAATCAAACACAATCACCTGATCTAAACCTACCCGCTTCAGCTTTTTCAAGAGAATTTCGATATCTTCCTCAAATGTAGGAGTAGCTTGTGATGTCTGCGTTGCCTCTACGGTTGGTGAATGGGATTCAAGATGATTGGTTTGATAGCCTCGATTGGCTTGCCCTCTCAGCATTGTGTAGTATTGATGAAAAATGTCATCTCTTGCTCCTGAAATTAGGATGGCACGGATTTGAGCTGCCTCGATCAAAGCTCGCACCATAGCGACTTCCGGATCTAGATGAGCACCATAACCATGACTACTAGGTGCATAGCCACTTGGATCATAAACATAAGCTCGATACACAGGCACTTCCGTATCAACCGAGCAATCAAACAGAGTCGGAACTAGCTGTGCTGACTCAAATTGGGCTAACAACTCCAAAACCAGAGGATATTCAATTGTTTCTACAGGCACTCTTGGTATTCCATACCCTTTTAATAAAGCTTCTAGGTGACAAGAGACAGCATCTCGCTCAATCACTTCATACAAGGCTGAACTGACGGCTTCCAAAAAATGATTGCCAGACGCTAAACCATTGGAACCCATATCAAATGAACCTAGGCTGGAAAAATCGTTGTACCAATACCTGTGGTAGTTCATCGAAACGGACTGAATGGGAACAGCCACCTCATTTTGATTAAAAATATCCCAACCCAAGCACCACTGTTCTGGTCGCTTGACACTAAAGAGTGAATTCTCGCGTAGCGGTAAATGTTCTAAGGCAATGACTGGATAATGCTTTGCTAGTTGAGCATAGGGAAGGATAATTTCCGGTAAGTCAATCGTTTCAGCACAGTAAAGTTCAATCGACTCCATAGCTGCTGAAACCATCGCTTCCTCAAGAGTGGTTCCTTTGCCGGAGGAAGTGGCAACACTGTAGCTATTGGGGCGATAGGACATCGTAACTGGAATGCCAATTCTATCTAAGCCTGTAACATTAGCAATACGAGTTAGCCCAATAGATTTAAAGTAGGGTCGAACTCGTTCTAAGGTTTCTTCAGGAGAAGCGGTTCGATGGGTTCCGTGCCAGTAGTGCTTCGCTACTCGATAGGCTTGATTTTGGAAATTTATGCAAGTCATCTCAAGGTTGGTTAATCACTTTGTTCACTCATCTGGGATATGGCTACGGAAGCGGCGCTTTTTAGTGCGATTCTTTTCCCTATACCAGTCATGCCACTGCTTAGAGCTACGAATCGCAAGCCATAGTAGCAGTAAAGCAATGATTCCTCCTTGTTGAGGTGCATCAAAAGCTAGGATAACCAACGCAACACACAAAACATCCTGAACAAAGACAACCCATAGCGGCAAGCCTCGCAAGCGAAAGAACCAACCGACTTGAACGAGTTGGAGTACAAGCGCGAGTAAACCGCCGATGATACCAACTATCCAGATTAGTGCTGTTGGAGTATCCGCAAATCGAGCCACGGCAATGCCCATAATGGCTCCTACCACTGGGCTTAACAATAGCTGGATGACTTGCAACACGCGCTGCCCCAAAAGCCGCTTAGATGCAAATAGCTCAAATACTGACCAAGTGGTGAGGATACCGAGTAAAACTGAGGGATTAATCTGAGACAGGAGCGGTACGCTAGCCCAAAGACTATTACTTCGTAACAAGCCAATGACGAGAAGAGGCAGGGCTATTCTCATTCCTGCCGCTGACGATGCAGAGAGGGCGGCTAAGAGTTCAATCATGGTTGCCTAGTGGCTGCGACCTATTGAGTTAGTTAATCCCACATTTGAGTTATGGCTTACGCGAAAACATACTCTCAATCCGGTTGGAAAGCAACCGAGTTAAGAGTTCTAAGTATGCTTTCTTAGTGTAGTAGTTAGTGAAGCAATCGTGTGTCTTGTTGATAGCAATTCAGTAACGGCTCTGTTTAAATCGCTTGACAGCACTGAACTTATCTAGACTACTCAGGCGATCGCATTATCACTCATTAAACGGCTCACCCTACCAAATCCGTTTAATCACCTACCATCATAAACTCCTTTTCCTCGCAAAATGACCACTCTTGATGAATTTTAATAATGAGTAATCAAGCGGAGTTAATCTCCCCTAGCTCGTCAGAATTCAGCAAAAAAATTTAGCCAAATAACCCGCAATCCCAGTGGCAGTCTAAGTTCCCAGGATTTTCTTTGCAAAATGTAGCTAAATATACAGATTTTGTGATTTAATGAATTTATAGGGAAACACTTAGCAAGCACTGGTCTTGCCTAACAGTTACTTCTCCTTATAGAGAAGGGGAAACAGACGGTTAGTTGGCTCAAATTCGAGTCAATTAATAGCGTCTGAAACAAGCTTCGCGTACCACAAAAAACTAAACACACTTAACTAGTGCTAGGTTCTGGTAATTAAACTTTTCCATTTTCAGGAGAGTGGGAATAGGCGCAAGCAAACGCTTGCTATGGAACACTCTAGCGAAAGCAAGAGTAAGCTTGCGCCAATACTTTCCTGTAAATGCACCCTTCTCTCCTAGCCCAGTTATGTAACAGGAGAAACAGCAGGATGTCTGATTCATTATTTTCTGATGCCAGTAAACGATTGCAAGCCGCTCTGAAATATGTTTCGATTTCTGATGATGCCATTGAACACCTCAAGTATCCTAAATCGAGCTTGAGTGTCTCGATTCCAGTTCGGATGGATGATGGCTCTTTAAAGGTTTTTCAAGGTTATCGGGTTCGCTATGACGATACAAGAGGCCCGGCAAAAGGTGGTGTACGCTACCATCCCAATGTTTCCTTGGATGAAGTGCAATCATTAGCGTTTTGGATGACGTTTAAATGTGCTGCTTTGAACCTTCCATTTGGAGGAGGAAAAGGCGGAATCACCGTTGATCCGAAAGCCTTATCAAAGCTGGAATTAGAACGTCTGAGTCGGGGTTATATAGATGCGATCGCAGATTTCATTGGCCCTGATGTTGATATTCTCGCACCTGACGTTTACACCAATGCGATGATCATGGGCTGGATGATGGATCAATACAGCATCATTCGCCGTCAAATTAGTCCAGCGGTTGTTACAGGTAAACCGATCACAATGGGAGGTAGCCTTGGGCGTGACGGTGCTACCGCTACTGGTGCTTTTTTTGTAATTGAATCGATCATGCCCAAATTTGAGCAGGTACCCCAAGAGACAACTGTCGCCATTCAAGGCTTTGGTAATGCAGGTGCTGTGCTGGCAGAACTCCTTGCCAAAGCGGGTTATAAAGTTGTTGCCATTAGTGATTCCCAAGGGGGAATTTATGCTAAAAGCGGGTTAGATATTCCTAGCATTCGACACTATAAAGCAGCAGGTAATGGTGTCAAAGCTGTTTACTGTAGGAACAGCGTTTGCAACATTGTTGAACATGAAGTCATCACCAATCAGGAACTTTTAGCCTTAGATGTTGATATCTTGATTCCCGCTGCTTTGGAAAATCAAATTACCGAGGAAAATGCCAATACGATTAATGCCAAGTACATCTTTGAAGCGGCGAATGGCCCTGTAACATCTGCGGCTGACAGAATCTTAGAAGCCAAAGGAATTTACGTTTTTCCTGATATTTTGGTGAATGCAGGGGGAGTTACCGTTAGCTATTTTGAATGGGTGCAAAACCGCAGTGGACTTTATTGGACACTTGAAGAAGTCAATCAACGGTTAAAGCAAAAGATTGTCGAGGAAACTAACCGTATTTGGTCAATTTCGCAAGAATTAGCAGTATCAATGCGAACAGCCGCTTATGTTCATGCGTTGAATCGGCTTGGAGAAGCACTGAATGCTAAAGGGACAAGAGATTACTACATCAATGGTCGAGTTTCCTAGAACTTTTGGATTTAGCGATTAGCGAAAAACCTTTTGTTTTAAAGCTGAACGCTTAGTGAAACAGGCTTTTGAAGACGCGATCGCTTGAACCAGTAAGTGACTACTTTTCCGTCGGTATAGCAGTAGCCACGAATGTTAGGACATTAAGGGGAGCCAAGTCCCGTTAACTAGAGCCGATTTGACCCAAAGCTGACCGCTGAAAGCTGACTGCTGATGGCTATAAAAAGAACTAAAGGCAATTGCACACGACAACCAGAACGCAATTGCCTCTCTAGCTAGCTTGAATGCGATTTAGGCAGTGAGTGCAGGCTTTGACCAAACATAAGGTTGAAAAGGTTTGTCGAGCGGCGTTTTGGCGATGTGATTCGTGTAATTGTGCAGGATCTTAATCGCAATTCCAAGAATGACTTCCAGCACTTGCTGTTGGGTATAACCTGCTGCTAAAAATGCTTCAATCTCAAGATCATCTAACCAACCCCGCGCTTGAATCAGGCGTTGGGTGAACTGCCGCAAGGCTTGTAATTTTGGGTCGCTCAGAAGTGTTCCGTCACGGAGCGCCTGAATATCGTCAGCCGACATACCGATCATCCTCGCTAAGCCAGAATGGGCTGCCATGCAGTAATGACATTCGTGTTCATAATTTGCTGTCAGGTAGATCACTTGCTGCTCGACGGGGCTGAAACTGGTGGCTTCAAATAAGTCCCACAGTGCCATCGAGCCTTTTAGTAGTGATGGAGCTTGGGCAAAAATCCCTTCAAGATTCGGAATAAATCCAAATGTTTCTTTCGCATGAGCTAACGCGACTTTGGACTCTTCAGGAGCGGTGTCGGTCGTGTAAATGGGGAAGTCCATTGGCAGTTGCCTCCAAAGGTACAGAGTAGACAGAATTGTCTACCTCATCAAAATGCTATTGTAGGGAAAAGGAGACAAACTTGTCTACTTTCTATGAGTACTGAATCCAGTCACGCTCGACAGCAAATTCTCGAAACAGCGTCTGAACTCTTCTACCAAAAGGGTATTCAGCATGTGGGCATTAACGAAGTGATTGCAGAGTCTGGAGTTGCTAAGCGGACGCTATATCGATGGTTTCCCTCGAAAGACTTGTTAATCGAAGAAGTCATGAACTATCGTGCCGCTCAGTGGATACGCTGGTTTGAGACAGCCGTATCCGAGCGTGGCAATACACCTAAAGAACGTTTATTGTCTACCTTTGACGTGCTGCGAGAATGGTACGCTAGTCCCAACTTTCGGGGCTGTCCGTTCATCAATGCCGTTCTGGAAATTGCCGATGCTTCACACAAAGCACATCAGGTTTCAATCGATTTACGGGAGTCAATTCGCCAAATCATTATGCAATTAGCAGCCGAGGCAGGCATCAAAAACCCAGACTTTTTTTCGCGGCAGTATTTGCTGCTTATCGGCGGCGCAAGCTTAATGGCAACTATTGAACAGTCACCAGAGGGTGCAACCTTTGCTCAGACAGCTCTATCAATCCTAATTGATGCGAATGTAGGCAATTGATATTGGGTCTGATTGCTTGTACTATCCCTTGTACTCTCCTAAACATCCGATGCACCTGATAAGACTTAGGGCTTATGGCGGATTCATCCCTCTGTCATAAGTCTTATTAGGCATAAGCGGATATAACTCGTGAAGCAGACTAACAGCATTGGCTGTTAAAATCCAGTGAGTTCCTAGACTGTAGTTTCATGAGTCGTACTACTTTTAAACTTCCTACACGTTCACACTGGGTACAGGTAGCGCATGATAGCAATAGCCAAGCGAAATTTAGCATAGTGGCGCTACTCCCTAGCCCCTCACGGCGATTTGGGATTTCTCGCCAGTTAATCACTTCAGGATTACTTGTAGCACTACTAGGTGTACTAGGAACATCAGTAAATGCTCAAGTGCCCTCATCAACCCCACTCGCTCAGACTCAAGACACGTCGGAAGCCGACACCGTTCCAAAACAATTATTAGGGCAGTGGCAAGCCAAAGACCCGACATCAGATAAGCTATTCACATTTATTTTTGCGCCGGACAACAATTTATTTTTTGTGCTGCCAGCACCTGATGGGTCTTCTATTGCCCTCAAAGTAGCTTACCTGGTTAATCCCGCGACTCAGCCGATGCAGCTTGATATCCAACTAAGTCCTGAGCAAACTGCTTTAACGATTTTTGAATTTACGGCTGATGGGAAGTTGCGCTTAGATTTAGATGGACTTACGCCGGGAAAACCCAGACCAACTACATTTCAACCCAATACACCACTATTTAACAAAGCATCTGAAGCAACAACCGTGCCTGAGAATATTCAGGTCATTGAGCTAGAAGCTTTCGAGAATTTGATCAATCAGGGTGCCCAAAAACCAGAAGATGAAGCAAAAAACTATATGTATGCTCTAACCCAAGTGCAACAGGCACATTATTTGGAGCAAGGGAAATTTGCTAGAGAAATAGAAGAAGTCAGCATTGGACTCAGAACAGAAACTGAGTCTTATCGCTACCAAATTGTACCTCAGGGAGATAATACGCAAAATGTGATGATCACAGCCGTTGCCAAGGAGGCTCAGCTTCCTAGCTACACAAGCGCTGTATTTGTCACTCAAGTCAATGGGAAAGTAACCACAGTTGCTCAGATTTGTGAAACCGCTCAACCTTCAACTTCCCCCCCAGCAATGCCAACTGCGCCTATAGCAGGTTCATCGGAAATCCAATGTCCCGCAGGTTCTCGTTCCCTGCAATTACTCTCTTCCCGCTCGTAAGAATACCTATGTTGAGATGGCAGGGGAGGCAGAGGGAGAGGAGAATGGGTAATCTTCTGGCTCCGAAAGGAGTAAACTAACCACTAAATTTGAGGGCACAAGCACGACGATACCGACGACTTCTTCTTGGTTCTAACAGGAAAGCGATCGCTAGATTGTCCATTGGATAGGGATTTTATCCGTTGACTGCTAGGTTGATTTTCCTGGAGTGACACAAGAGCGCTAATCTGCGTTCAACACTTTGCGGAACACGACCTTATCATCATTCACTGCGTAGAAGTCGCGAATGCAAGCCTCCTCCTCATAGCCGCACTTTGCATAAAATGTCCGCGTGCGCTCAAAGTCCGGTAACCCAGACGTTTCTACTAGCAGCATTCGCCCACCACGCACTGTCAACGCCTGCTCGACGTAGTTTAGCAGTTTCGTACCACGTCCTTGCCCTTGATGAACGGGGTGGATCGCAATCAATTGCAGATTCCAAGTTCTGTCTGTCATCCGCTCCGGTTCGCAGTAAGCAACGCCTACTGGTCCATTGTCATCGTCAGTAATCCAGAAGTGTTCTGCGTCGCTGTTTTCTCCCAAAGCATCAGTCAACATCTGGCGCAACAACTCTAGTGCGCTCGGTGGGAAAAGTCCGGTGGCATCCGCTAGGGCAATCAGAGCCGTCGTGTCTTCAGGTAGGGTCGGTCGAATCATAGACAATCGCAATGAGAGGCGGTCTAACCACACTAATTATACTACAATAATACTACAAGCTAGATCTAACCATTCAACCAATTTCAAGCCTACCCCAGCCCCCAGTCACCAATCCCCGACCCCCAATCCCCAGCCACATAAAAAAATGTCCAGATTGACCTCCTTAAAAGGGAACAGGTTGTTACAATCTCAGTTATCTTCAGTTCTTGAGAGCCATGACCGACACCGTTCTTGACGTTCGCAATCTGCAAGTGGAATTCCCGACGGATGAAAGGCGGGTCATCGCTGTTGATGGCATTGACTTCACGCTAAATCGTGGGCAAACCCTAGGGATTGTGGGTGAATCTGGGTCTGGGAAATCAGTTACCTCACTAGCTGTGATGGGTTTAGTGCCAACTCCAGGCAGAATTTCCAAAGGAGAGATTTACTTCCGTCCTTCGGCAGATGGCGCAGAACCTGTGAATCTGGTGCGGCTTTCTGCTGAGCAAAAGCGGTTGTACCGGGGCGGGCAAATATCGATGATTTTTCAGGAACCAATGAGTTCCCTCAACCCGGTTTACACCTGTGGATTTCAGCTAACCGAAGCCATCCTCCAGCACCAGAATGTTTCCCCCGCAGAAGCGCGACGTCAAGCAACGGCTGGTCTTCAAGAGGTTAGGCTTCTGCCTAGCGATGGGCAATTGAGGGAACAGTATGTGGAAGAGTTCCGCCGGGAAAATCCTGGTAAACCGTTGCCAGGGGAAAAGGAAATTAACCATCAGATTAATCAGCAAAAGCTGGCAATGTTAGACCGCTACCCTCATGAGCTTTCTGGTGGTCAACTCCAGCGGATGATGATTGCGATGGCAATCTCGTGTAACCCGGAGGTGTTGATTGCTGATGAACCGACTACAGCGCTTGATGTCACGGTACAGGCAACAATTCTTGATTTACTGCGGGAATTGCGAGACAAACGTGGAATGTCGATAATTTTTATCACCCATGATTTGGGTGTAATTGCAGAAATTGCCGACAGTGTAGCGGTGATGTATCAGGGAAAAATTGTTGAGAGTGGTGATGTCTGGCAAATTTTTTCTAATCCGCAGCATCCTTATACCAAGGGTTTATTAGCTTGTCGTCCTCAGTTGGAGGGGGATCGGAAGTATTTACCCACTGTCTCCGACTTTATGGAGGTTGTGAGAACCCCAACGGGTGATCTCCAGATTCGGGAGAAAGCTACTGATTTTAAAGTGGCGATATCTAATGTCTTAGACAACAATGGCTCTAGTAATGAGGCTCAACCGCAACGTGCCGTCGAAGTGCAATCAAAATCTCCTCTTGTCGAGGTTCGTAACCTTCAGGTTGGCTTTCCGGTGCGGGGAGTTTTTGGTAGAGCGAAACGCTACATTATGGCGGTGAATAATGTGTCGTTTGAGGTCTATCCAGGGGAAACTTTGGGGTTAGTTGGGGAATCTGGTTGTGGCAAATCGACCCTTGCCCGGACTTTGCTGAGATTAATTGAGCCAATGAATGGTGAGATGCTTTTTGAAGGGCAAAATATCACCAAGATTAGCGGGAAGCATCTGCGGCACTTGCGACGGGAGATGCAAATTATTTTCCAGAATCCCTTTAGTTCGCTTGACCCACGCTTGAAGATTGGGGAAGCGGTGATGGAACCACTCTTAATTCATGATAGTGGGGGTAATAGTAAAGGACGACGCGATCGCACGGCTTATCTTCTAGAACGTGTTGGCTTAAATCCCGACTGGATGAATCGTTATCCTCACGAGTTCTCTGGTGGTCAACGCCAACGGGTGGCGATTGCGCGTGCATTGGCTCTCAATCCTAAGTTTATTATCTGTGATGAATCGGTTTCTGCCCTTGATGTCTCTGTACAGGCACAGGTTTTGAATCTCCTCAAAGAGTTGCAAGGTGAGTTTGGTCTAACCTACATTTTCATTTCCCATGACTTGAGCGTGGTGAAATTCATGAGCGATCGCATCATGGTGATGAACCAGGGCAAAATTGAAGAAATTGGTTCGCCAGAAAGCATCTACCGTAAGCCAGAAAAGGATTACACTCGCCAGTTGATTGCCTCAATTCCGACGGGTAGCTTAGAGCGAATTCAACAACAGCAAGAAGGACGGCGTATAGCTGCCCAGCTTTCTACAATTAGCGATCCGTGGGCAGTTAACTAAGATTGGGAATTGGGAATTGGGAATTGGGGATTCTTTCTGCGATGTGCCTTTCCCCCTTATTCACCTACTGATAGTTAAGATTAATTAATCAAGGAGCTATAGTTCCCTTCAATCTGTAATTTAGCAACGCCATTTAGAAAGTCTTTTGCTCTCACAACAGGCAGGAGATGCTAACTTGATGTTTACGATCTGAGCTTGGCAAATACAACTGCTAAATTAAACTCCAGTGCTTTTATCCCAGGTTGCACTATGATCTCCAATCTAACTGAACACTCACAGCATCGCGAAAATCTCAACAGCGGTATCCTAATCGCTCAGGGATTGAAAGCTAAATCTCAAAATTACAAAAGATTATTAACAGTGGTGTTGCAGTGGACGGGAGGACAACCCTTCCTTACCCAGCAACTGTGTAAACTACTTGTCGAGTCAGAAGAGTTACCTCCTGTTGGTGAGGAAGCGGAGTGGGTCGAAAACTTAGTGCGATCGCATTTCATTGAAAACTGGGAGACGCTTCCGGAGGCAGAGCATTTGCGGACGCTGCGCGATCGCATCCTCAGGCGCAAGCCACGTAGTGCTAAACTATTGCAGCTATACAAGCAAATCTTACGAAACGAGAGCCTACCCACTAATGACAGTTCAGAACAAAAAGAACTGATGCTGTCGGGTTTAGTTGTGAAGCGGGCTGGTATCTTAAGAGTTCATAATCGGATTTATGAATGTGTATTTAATGAAACGTGGGTTGAGAACGCTTTAAAGGGTCTACAATCTGAGCTTGAACCCACGGAGTCTGAATTTCTCAAAGCACTTGCTGAGTTAGAAAGAAAGCTTTTAGTCTCTCAAGTCGAGATTTTATCCAAAGCTGACAACGAATCTGAGGAACAAGGCTCAGCGCAGGCTCTTTATGAGGTATTGCGGGATGTTACCGCAAAAGTTGGTAAATTGCTCGGTGCAGACCGGGCAACAATCTTTTTACTCAACGACGAAAAGACAGATCTTTGGTCACTCGTTGCTGAAAATGAAGAGGGTGAATTCTTAGATATTCAGGTGCGAGTCGGCGAAGGAATTGCAGGTCAGGTTGCCCGGACAAAGAAAGTTATTCATATTCCTAACCAGGTCTATCAAGACCCCCGATCTGCCTTAGTCCAAGAGTATGACAAGAAATACAACTACCGTACCGAAAATATTTTGGCATTGCCGATTCTAGATGAAAACAGAGAAGTAGTTGCCGTTGTCCAGTTACTAAACAAGTTGCAGCCCTCAAGAGATTCACAGGATGACAATCATCCTACAGTTACGCAACAAGGCTTTACAAAATTAGACTTGGAGCGACTGGCGAAATGTGTTATTCCAATTCGACGAATTTTAGAAAGCTGTCAGTCCTGTTATAAAGCAACCAAAAAACTTCGAGCGGCAGCGGCACTTGCCGAAGCAACGCGATCGCTTGACCAAATTAATTTGGATACCAAAGCCATCCTTCAGCGGGTGATGAATACCGCCAAGAAGTTGATGAACGCCGACCGTAGCACGTTGTGGTTAGTTGATCATGACCAAGGTGACTTGTGGACAGAACTTCCTGGGAAAGGAGAACTCCGATGTGCATTAGGGGTTGGTTTTGTCGGTCAAGTCGCTCAAAGCTGTGAACCGATGATTATCCCATTTGACTTATATGAAAACCCTAATGCTGGTAACGCTAAAAAAATTGATGAACAAACACGGTATCGCACTTGTAGCCTCCTATGTATGCCAGTTGTGAGTCCTGATGGTGAATTGCTCGGTGTCACCCAACTTGTTAACAAACGAAAACCTGGCGATCACCCCGAGTACAACAAAGATGAGTGGCCGAATGTACCTGATTATTTCAAGGCTAGCTTCGACAAAAATGATCGGCAGTCTATGCAGGTCTTTAACGAGCGAGTTGGAGTCGTCCTTCAGTTCGTTAAAACGCATGAAACCTTAAAGCAGCTAGCGCAAATTGAACCAAAAGAAGCGATTTATAACGCTCTGGCTGTACTCAGTAATTCTGTCGCTAACCAGAGTGATGAAGCTCTCTATAATGCGCTTTACTATCTGTTGAGCTTCATTAATCTATCCATCAGTAAATTACTGGAAGCAGAACACGCCACGACTTTCTTGCTAGATGCCGATGAAACTGGTTTTTGGTCATTGGTTACTGAAGAAGAAGGAAGTAGCGCAACAGAAATTCGGATTTCAGCGAGTCAAGGCATAGCCAGTAAAATTGTTGCCTCTAAATCCATCAAAGCTAGCAGTCAACCGAACAAGTTTAACGATGTCTTAATCCACATCGGCCTCAACCCAGCCAACCTACACAGCCTTCATAACGTCTTATTATTTCCTGTTGTCAATCAACGAGGAAACCTAATCGGCATTATCCGGACATTCAACAAATTAAATTCTTCTAGCGAACCTGAGGCAGTGCCAACGGAACGAATTGACTCAAAAGGCTTTACTCCAGCAGATGCTGATAAGTTGAGGCAACGGACTGAATCAATTCTGCCAATTCTGCAAGCCTTCCAATCGTTCCATCGGCAAATTCTCACCATTCAAGAGCAACGTAAAGCGATCGATCCGCTTTATCAAGCGATCAGCTTTGTTAGCCAAAGTAGCGGCAATCCAGAAGAATTAATCCAAAAAGTGATGCAGGCAGCGAAAAAACTTACCAATGCTGACCGTAGCACGCTTTGGCTTGTAGATTATCAAAGTAATGAATTGTGGACAACCATTCTCCAAGCCGATGGTTCCTGGATAGAAACACGAGTGCCAATGGGAGAAGGCTTTGTTGGCATGGTCGCTCAAACAGGTCACCCCGTGAATATTCCCTTTGACCTCTATAATCATCCCGACTCTGAGGTCGCTCGAAAAACGGACGAGAAGACCCATTATCGTACTTGTAGCTTATTGTGTATGCCAGTTTTGGGTTCCGATGGTGAATTACTGGCTGTGACTCAACTCGTCAATAAACGCAAACAGGGTGACTTCGGCGAATATGATTCGGCTGATTGGCCCAACGTTCCTGACTACTTCAAGACGAGTTTTGAGGAAAAAGATCAAAGGGACATGGAGATATTTAACAATCAAGTGGGCGTTATAATTCCAGGATTATTTTGATGAACTCAAATAATAGTTAAAAAAGCAACCTTATTTGGGTGTAACTGAATAGAAATGCCTCCTAGGTTGGGAGGACTTCCTAAGCTTGTAAAGAGATGAACGTTTAAGCTTCTTTTAGGAGCTGCTTACTCATTTAAACAGGTTAGCTAACTCCTCATTTGATGTACCAAGGATTCGGGCGAGCATATTCATCTCACTGTTTGTGAAGCCATCTCTTACCTCAGTTAATTCTTCAACTGATTTTCCTAGAATCCGTGATAAGACCTTGATCTGATTATCACTGATGTCTTTGCCCTTAAAGATATTTTCCAGTTCTTTAGGAGACAATTTATAGGAATAGCAGAAGCGAACAAAGTCCCGGTTACTAATGTTGAGTGCGCGTTGTCTCTCACGAAGTAAATAAGCGATCGCCCTCGTTCCGTGTTCAGGACGCTTCGCTTTTTCCAGATATTTGTTCATCCGTCGGTTTAACTGATTAATATTGCCGCCCGACTGTTTGATTAAGTCCAAGCAAGCCATTTGAAAGGCTTTAGTTAGGGTCTCATTCTCTTCGTTAAGTTTTTCGTAGTCATTAAAAATTTCAATGATTCTGGCAGCAAATTCTGGTGTGCAAAACCCAACCTCCATTTCCTCATCAGAAATAGCAATATAGGAACGAGATTGATTAATTCGCAAGCGCAAAGGTTGATTAATCTTTGCCATAAATTTAACGGTTTATGAAACGCTATTGTATGCAAGGACTTTAGACAATTTTGCCAAAATCTCGTTACTGGGGATAGTCACGTAGAATGCAAAATAAAACAATACATCATCTTAGAGCGTGTTTGAGTTACTGGAAGCTTAAGACACAATCACTCTCCGTTTACATATATACCTATGTCCGATACAGGAAGGTTGACTAAAGCGATTGAAAAATCCGTCCCTTAAAGCTCAGACTTTAAAACCGACCTTCAATTCTCACCTTGAGATGAAGAAATAAGCATACCCCACCAACCTCTCAAACTTCCAATGGTAAAAGATAGAATTTCTTAATTCCTCTCCTCTGAAAATAGCAGGGGAAGCAGGAGATACAAGGGAGGCAAACTTTCATTCCTTCCTTGCGAGTACTCGCTCATGATGCCTAGTCTGCAAAAAGGCAGAGAGGCAAGAGGTGGAGGTGAGAGGATAGAAACTTTCATCAGATTCGTTGTGCCCTGTATACACGGGAGTCTAGCTTGTGTAGGTCGGTAGACCCCGAAGTACCAAGGTTCCTTGAATCTCTTAATCCTGTTTTCTAAAGCGTGTGGGTCGGTTGCGCTTGGCGGATGCTCCCTCATGATGTCCCCTGTGGTAAACCATTTATTATTACTTCCATTGTTGGCAGCTTCAACAGACTTGCAGAAGAATTTTTTGTATTGTGCTGGTTCGCTCACTGCCGTAACTAGCCAGGTATGTTCTGTATAATCTAACTTCAGGTTGAGAATGTATGTAATATTACCTATAAATTCATGCAACCTCATCAAAGTCTCAGCGAGAGATTTCAACTTTTAGGCAATTTCCAGTAGTTTGCCTCAGCGACTCGTAAAGGAATTCAGACTACGGCGACGTATGCAGGAATACTTAACACAGTTAGAGTAACTGAAAGTCTCAAAAAACGATTGGGTACTCTCCTTCTGGCACAAGCATTAGCACACTCAACCTGTAAGTCTAGCTAGCACACACTTATCAGCTTACTGGCAAGAGGTCTGTTGCTGGAGTGTTCAAAAGACAATTACCCAAGAAAACAAAGCGGAAAGACGAATCGATGAAACCCTACCAGACGATTCCTATCCTGGAGTGTGGAGAACCGCTTGTACCCATTCCTCTCGAACAATTTGCGGTAGAGTTACCTCACCCCTATGAAAAATTAGGCGCACCTTATGCAGAGGCTTCGCCCTACTACCTTCGCCAAAGCGTCCTTAGTGCCTTAATTACCGCTCAATCCCAACTCCAACAGCAGTATCGAGGTTGGCGTATCCAGATTTTTGATGCCTATCGACCTGTAGCCGTTCAACAATTTATGGTAGACCATACCTTCAGTGAGGTTGTTCAGGCACAGAAATTAAACCCAGCGACGCTATCTGAGGCGCAATGCGAGGCAATTTGGCAGGAGGTTTATCAAATTTGGGCAGTACCGAGTCCTAACCCGATGACTCCACCACCTCACAGTACGGGTGCGGCTGTAGATATTACTCTGGTAGATGCCACGGGTAAGCTAATCGACATGGGTTCAGCGATTGATGAACTCTCCCCTCGCTCTCATCCTGATTACTACGTCAATCAGCCAGAACAGCCGTATCATAAACACCGTCAGCTACTACGGGATGTAATGTATTCGGCTGGATTTCAACGTCATCCTGGCGAATGGTGGCATTTCTGTCTGGGTGACCAGATGTGGGCATGGCTATGTAATCAAGAACAGGCAAATAGCACCTTTACAGCCCGTTATGGTCGTGTTGTTTTTGGGGTATGGGATTAGGGATTGGTTGGGAATTGGGAATTGGGAATTGGGAATTGGGAATTGGGAATTGGGAATTGGTTGCCCCATACTTAAAGTTGTAAATGTTATTTACATTGGTGGTCGTGGGTTTGCGCCCATGACAATTTTTTGGGAAAAAGTCCCAACTTCTTTATGTCTTTGAAAGCGAACACGATTCAACCTGGTGCAGCAAAAGAAACCTTTCAGGCTGATGTCCTATCGGTACGCCTATGTCACTCCTCTAGCGAGTTGGCACAAGATGCAGCACTTTTTGTACGAAAGTATTTGCAGGACATCCTAAGTGAGCAACAAACTGCTTCTGTCGTCTTGGCAACTGGTAACTCACAAATTCAGTTTCTTGATGCTCTAATTGCTCTAGGGGGTGTAGATTGGTCACGAATTACTCTGTTCCATCTTGACGAATATCTGGGAATTGATGCCGACCATCCGGCTAGTTTTCGCCGCTATCTGCGTGAGCGAGTGGAATATCGAGTTAAGCCCGACAAGTTCCACTACCTTGAAGGCGACACCTTAGAACCGTTGGCAGAATGCGATCGCTATACCCAGCTTCTCCTGGCTCAACCGATTGACCTTTGTTGTCTCGGTTTAGGAAAAAATGGACATTTAGCGTTTAATGAGCCATCTGTTGCTGATTTCAATGACCCAGAGCGTGTGAAACTCGTGAAATTAGACAAGGGAACGCGGCTTGCACAGGTGGATGGAGGTCACTTCCCAAGCCTTGAAGCCGTGCCACAATATGCCTTCACGCTGACTATCCCGATGATTTGTGCCGCGAAAAAAATCCTCTGCCTCGCACCTGCAAGACACAAAGCCTTAGCGGTAAAAACGATGTTATTGGGGGCACTTTCTACGGATTGTCCGGCTTCCGTACTCCGCACACAAGCTCAGGCAACCTTATTTCTAGATGCAGATTCGGCAAGTTTACTTTAGATTTGCTTTTCGAGGCAGCGTGTTGGCTAGTTTGAGCGGATTAACCCAGACTTCACCCATGCACACGGGCTGTGGTCAGATATTCTAGGAAAAGATGGCTTCTTCAAGCGGACACTACAGAAAGTAATAACAGTTTATGGTTGCACCAAAACGAGTATTTGTTCTCTTATTCAATGCCGGGACAGAAAACGAGGGCATTCACACGATTCGGATTGGCGATCGCAACACGGTGCTAATGTTCGAGTCCCAAGACGATGCCACCCGCTTTGGGGTGATGCTGGAAGCGCAGGATTTCCCTGAACCGACGGTGGAAGAAATGGAGGCTGCGGAAATTGAGGAGTTTTGCCTCGGTGCGGATTATGACGCAGAACTGATTGAAGAAGGAATGCTGGCAATGCCGCCAGAGACTAATGTCGAAAAATTGGATTGGCAAGCTGATGCTGATGAAACTGATGAAACCCAGGAACCAGAACTGTCTGATTTAGACCGAATTCGCCGTCAGTTGGAGGGATTGTTGTAAACGTCCGCTCTTAAGCCAATGCAAGGATTTGAGAATGTCGATTTTGGATAGCTCTCCAATCGCTGTAGCTAGTGCAAGAAGGCTTTTATGAATATTGCTTGTAAGGTAAGCTTTTTAACCTTTTTCAACTGGATAGTTATTTCCGTCACACTGCCTTAGTAGTTGAGACAATTGCTATAAGTAACAATCCTATTGGGTACTACTGAAGGTCGGAGGAACCCTCTAACCCTTGCGTCCCAAAATCGAGAATTCAAAAAAGGGCAGCTATGAAGAATTTGGAAGAGCGGGGTCATCTGTTAACGGAACAGATTAACCCCAACAGTCAGAACCTAGACCAGTTAACATCGCTGGAGTTGGTGGAGCTGTTTAATCGCGAGGATGCTAAAACCCTCAGTGCGATCGCCCAGGCAAAACTCCAGCTAGCCGAAGCGATTGACCTCACGGCTGAAGCTTTTGGTCGGGGGGGACACCTCTTCTATGTTGGTGCAGGGACGAGTGGACGATTAGGGGTACTGGATGCGGCTGAGTGTCCTCCCACCTTTTGTTCACCACCCGAATTGGTACAGGGCATTATTGCTGGCGGTGCTGGAGCTTTAGTGCGTAGTTCCGAGGATTTGGAAGACCGAGCCGAAGATGGAGCCGAAGCGATCGCCCATCGCCAGATTACAGAACTTGATGTTGTTGTCGGCATCACGGCTGGAGGTACTACCCCCTTTGTCCACGGTGCAATTCAATCGGCACGGCAACGGGGAGCCAAAACGATTTTGATCGCGTGTGTTCCTACCGATCAAGTCAGTATTGAAGCCGATTTGGATATTCGGCTACTAGTCGGACCGGAAGTGCTAGCTGGCTCTACACGCTTGAAAGCGGGTACAGTAACCAAGATGGCATTAAATATCCTCTCTACAGGGGTTATGGTGCGCGTCGGCAAGGTCTACGGCAATCGCATGGTCGATGTTGCCGTTACAAACAAAAAACTGCACGACCGAGCCTTGCGAATCCTGCAAGACCTCACTAACCTGAGCCGGGAAGAGGCAGGTTACTTATTAGAAAGCAGTGGACGTCGGGTGAAACTCGCCCTACTGATGCATTGGACAGGACTCGACGCAAAAGAAAGCGATCGCCTTCTTGCCGAACATCAAGGCAATCTCAGAGCTGCTGTCCAAAGCTGTAAAACGAGTTAAACACTCATCCGTCTAAAGTTTTAAATTAAAAATAAAGGATTAGAATCGCTCGTCAAATCTTTCACCTCTTCCACTCCTTTTTCGATAACAGATAACTAACGACAAAAAGCTAAAAATGTTTAATGGATCAGAGACTACTGCAACTCTTTTAATCATCCTGGTAGCACTCGGTGTTCTGGGTTGGGGCTTCAACCGAGCAAGGTCTTACGGAAAACTAGGGATTTTAGCCTGGTTGCAGTCGGTCGTCTTGACAGTTCCTTGGCTGTTGTTTTTTGGCTTATTTTCCGCTGGAATTTACCTCAATATCGTTGGCATTCTGTTTTTATTAGTCGCTTCAGCCGGACTGTATATCATCTTGGGCAAGCAGTTGCGTGATGCGGGTCAGGATGCCGTTCTCCGAGAACGTGCAGCAAAGCTATTGAGTGAAAAACAAGAGGCACGCGAGGGACAACCCCTACAAGACCAAACTGCCGCCACAGCCGCAAATGTTTCACGCTCCTCTAATGGCACAAATCCTGCCATCACTGAGGTTGTTCCGATTCCTGAAGAAGACCTCAAAAGCATCCAGGGAATCTTTGGCATTGATAGCTTCTTTGCGACTGAAACAATTCCTTATCAGGAAGGGGTCATTTTCAAGGGCAATATGCGGGGAGGTGAGCCAGAAGCCGTATTTTCCCGTTTATCAAAAAGCTTAGAGGAACGATTAGCTGATCGCTACCGACTATTTTTAGTGGAAAGCCCTGAAGGAAGACCCGTTGTTATTGTCCTCCCCAGCAGCAACGACCCACAACCTCTAACAACCCCCCAGAAAATTCTTGCTGTGAGCTTGCTCATCGCGACAATAGCTACCAGTTTGGAAGCTGCTGGACTACTACTTCACTTTGACTTCTTCAGTAATCCAGAGCGGTTTGTGGAAGCCTTGCCAATCAGTGCCGGAATCTGGACAGTTCTCGCCGCTCACGAACTGGGACACTGGTGGCAGGCACAGCAGCACGACGTGCGGCTCAGTCTACCGTTCTTCATTCCTAGTTGGCAAATCGGCTCGTTTGGTTCCATTACTCGCTTTGCATCCTTGATGCCAAACCGGAAAGCCTTGTTTGATATTTCTATTGCTGGCCCTGCGGCGGGTGGGATTGTTTCGCTATTGCTACTGACTAGTGGATTAATCCTGTCTCATGATGGTAGTGCCTTTCAAGTGCCTGTTCAGTTTTTCCAAGGGTCAGTATTGGTAGGAATCATTGCGCGACTTTTTCTAGGTGCGTCCCTACAAGCACCTCTAGTTGATGTTCACCCCCTAACCATTGTTGGTTGGTTGGGTTTAGTGGTAACGGCATTAAACTTGATGCCAGCAGGACAACTGGATGGAGGGCGAGTTGTCCAGGCAATCTACGGACGCAAAACTGCTCGACGCGCAACAGTGGCAACGTTGATTGTTTTGGGAGTTGTCGCTCTGGCAAATCCAGCCAATCCACTCATTTTGTATTGGGCGATCGTCATTCTATTCCTACAGCGTAGTTTGGAGCGCCCCAGCCTCAATGAAATTACAGAACCTGATGATACTAGAGCCTTGTTGGGTTTACTCGCACTGTTTTTAATGGTGGTAACCTTGATTCCCTTAACACCTGCTGTCGCGATTCGGTTTGGAATTGGAGGTTAGTTCTTAGTTGTTGGTTATTAGTAGGAATAGATGAGCCTACCTAGTTATCTTCCCTTTGCTGATGGACAGTGGCGCCTGAGTATGGGGCTAAAATCGCTCAATCTTCAAGAGTGGATTGAAATCGATGAACACCTCGCTAAAGAACTCGCCCTCAAAGACAAGCTGCTGAAGAACCAATATTCGGATGTTTTTGCTTGCCTTCCAGAAAGCCGATTGAGCCAGAAAGAAGTACTAGACTTACTCCTCAATCACCTGGTGGAACACTTTCCCCAACACTACCGACAGCAGGGTACAACCATTGAAAATATCTGCACTGGACAAGTTTGGGATATCACTCACTTTGAGGCAGTACCGCTTGATTTAGCGGGACGTTTGGTGCAAGAAGATTTGTTGCTGATGCAGCCAAGTCCTGAAGGCTATATCTTGACAGCGGCATCCCTCTGTTTTCCTTCTCGCTGGCGACTGCGGGAAAAGCTTGGGCATCCACTTGCTCAAATCCACGCTTCAGTTCCTGGATATCATGACAAACTAGAGCGTCCTGTAGATAGTTTCTTTGACCGCCTGAAAGTCAATCATCCGGCGTGGCGCTTGAATTGGAGTATTGTGGATTCGCCAGAACTTTTCTTAGCCCAAGAAAAGGGAGACTTGGATACGACGATAAATGCCGAAAATGCGGGGGAAAAACTCTGGATTCGAGTGGAGCGTCAAACTCTACGGCGGCTTGAAGTTAGTGGCGACATCCTCTTTACCATCCGTACCTATGTGCATCCTCTACAGATGCTTGAGGAGAATTCTGCGATCGCTCATAATCTAGCAGAAGCCGTTAAACAAATCCCCTTAGGGATGCAGATTTACAAAAACCTGTTGCCAATTCGCGAGGCGCTTTTGGGTTATCTTGAGCAAGTTACAGCGGCACACTCGATGAACTAAAGCGCCAATAGAGATGTTATCCGCCTTGGTGGCAGCACTGTGCGATCGCAAGCCGTTAAATAATCGTAATCTAAACTTTATCAGTGCTTAATGTACTTCGGTATTTTCTTAGTTAAGATATCGGCTACGAAGAACAAAAAATTTGTAGAGAAGCCTTGACACAGGTTCTCGAAAATCAATCTTGCTTCCAGAATCCACTGCCAAGGTGACAGTGTTGCTGCTTCTGTAAAAAATTATACGTTTGCAGTACGGACTCATTCGAGTGCAGCAGTGGAGATGTGTCTGTGATTCAGAGGCGGATTCTGGTGGAAAAGCCTTAGGTTTGTTCCTCCAGAGAATCCTATAGCTGAAAGCTAGCGTCTCCTGATATTTTGGATCAATCAAGCTGCTCTAGAGTAAAAAGTTTTAGGTTTTTTGGAGCAACTTAGCATTGGGGTGTGGCTATCTATCAATTAGTATGCTCTCAGATCTTAGAGAAGAGCACTCACTTGCGAGGCTTGCGATGGAAGATATTAATACTAGAGGCTCTGCCACAAAAACGATTGAGACAAAATTTTTTCAGCCCCGTCTCATTATCCAATCCCTAGCGTTTACAGGTATTTTGTACTTTAGCGTTGGTCAGACACCGCCAACGCCTCCTACTGGGGTAACGTCACAGCTAATTCGGTCTAGCACTCCCTTATCCACATCTGTTGGTAACACCGTCTTGCAACATGCTTCCCAACAGTCAGGATTACCAACCTCTGAGCTACGCATTGTCCAAGCTCAACCCCAAACTTGGTCAGATAACTGCTTAGGGTTGCGTGAGTTGGGAACGCCCTGTACCCAAGTACCCGTATCCGGTTGGCAAGTCGCTGTTGCGAGTGGTAAACACAAACAACAGTGGATTTATCGTACTGACGCTTCTGGCTCGGTTATCAAACTAGAGCGCGGCACCTCTTTACCCAACCAAAAGCATAAAGAGGCTTTACCAACAGTCGGTTAATTAGTGTTAAGGCAGAAGGCAGAAGGGGATATTTCTAACAACCAACAACCAACAACCAACAACCAACAACTAATCCTCCTTAGAGGACTTCAACGCTTCTAAAAGATCAGGAGGTTCGGCTGGCATCGGAAAAAGTAAGCGAAAGGCAGCCTGACGCTGGTCTAATGGTTCTGAGGCATTGTTCCACAAGGTTTCATAGAAAAAGAACGATACCCCAGCAAATCCCCGCTGTCGGACAGCATCTACTTGCTTTTGAATTTGTGACAGGGAAATAGGTTTGCTTTTAAGTCCAGTAAGAATACCGATCCCCACAGGGATATGACTGCGGGCGGCTTTAAGTTCAGGTTGTTCCAACTCTGAGATAAAGGTGTTGAAGCTGTCTCGATAAATCTGCACAATCAGTTCCTCCACCAAGCCACGCCGTTCCCAATTTGCCCAATCTGCCAAAAAGAATTGGTAGGAGTCTTTCTGCGGGTTGGGAGAGACGGAGAGGATGACGTTTGGCTTACGGTCTTTTACCGCCCGGAATACCTTGGTTAAGTAATCGGTAATTTTGTTAGCCCGCCAGCGTACCCATTCAGCATCTTGAGGGTTTGTCGAGGGGGATTTGCCTTGATGTTCTTTTTTATACAACTCAATGGTGAAGGGATCGTAACCTAAATCAGAGGGCAAGCCAAAGTGGTCATCAAATTGGATGCCATCAATATCGTAGTTGTTGACAATCTCAACTACTAAATCCTGGATGAACTGCTGCACCTCTGGCTTGAAGGGGTTGAGCCAGACGCGATCGTGAGTCCCTTCTTTTTTCGTCTTTACACCTTTGCTATTTTGGGTGAGCCAATCTGGGTGACGCTTGGCTAATTCAGAATCGGCGGGTGCCATGAAGCCAAATTCAAACCAGGGAATGACCCGAATCCCGTTTTGATGTCCCTGCTCCACCATTTCCTTGAGCATATCTCGCCCTTGTACCCCTAAATCCGGGTTAAGGGATGCGTCTAAGGGCGTTACTAATCTCACTGCCCGTCCGGTAACTCGTTCTGCTACTTGGCTAGGGTAGAGGGTATAACCCCAGTTCCAGACAGTAGGGTAAACGGTGTTGAAGTTTAGCTCTTTGAGCCGTTGGATAGCGTTGGTTACATTCTGGCTGGAAAATAATACGTTACTGTCAATATTTGTAAGCCATACACCGCGTAACTCTGCTTTTGCCGTATCAGATGGCTGTGTTCCTACTTTCGCAATGTACTGGGCGGGGATCGATCCCACCGTGCCTGTTGCTTGGCACAAAAACGCTGCAACATCGGCTCGACTTGCCAACTGATTGGAGTTAAGTTTCCGAACCTCAGGATAATTAACAACTAGCCCTTTTTCTGTTGCGGCGGCGATCGCACTTCGAGAATACTCCGGAATCCCAGCGACATCACTAAATGCTCCATTTAATGTGTCTACAGTGGGATTGACGGGTACATACTTTAACCCACTTGCTAATGACACTAACGCTTGCACACGAGGGATATTTTGAGTTGGATTGAAAACTCCTCCCGGATAGCCAGCCAGAAATCCGGTTTGATAAGCCTTTTGAATCGCAGTACTCGCCCAGTAGTTAGTCGAGACATCTGCAAATTTGCCTCCGGTTCGTATGGCTGGAGTATCGGGGAAGGCTTTTCCCAGCATGGCGGCAAACTCTGCTCTCGTCACAGGTGCATTCGGCTTAAAGCTGCCATCGGGATAACCACTAAGGATTTGCCGTTGGGTTAGTTGTTCAATACAAGGCTGTGCCCACGTCCCCTGGATATCATTAAACCTCGTCTGAGCCTGAGCAATGGTTGGCTTGAGTACTGCAACTGTAATGCCTAAGATAAACAGGAAAATAATCCAAGCCTTACGCCCAAAAGCGCGGCTAAACCAAACCAGCCCATCTGCACAGGCTGTAAAAGAGTTTTGGAGAAATCGTTTCATAGATGGCGAGATAGACACTAAACAATTGACACAAGCGCCTTGCACTAATCAGGAATGACTGGTAAAACTGGGCAAAGGTTGCAGGGCAAGAAGTATAGCATCGCAGATTTGGGTGGGATTTGACGTAATAAAAGTCAGTCCAGACACGGCTGGTGAATGGTGTTGAACCGCAGAGGGTTAGCGACTGTGCAAGGTTCATGTTGGACAGAAGATTTTCCAATCTGATAATTACTATTCAATGTCATTAAGCTTTGTTACATCTATCCGGATTTTGAAATAACCGCCGTGTTGTCATACGTAAGCAGATCATTGTCATACACAAATGCAATCGCGTCATACAACCGTAGTACTGCAATTAGATGTAATACTGCAATTAAAAAATCACCCATTCTTACGAAGACATAACTTTTTTTTTCCTTTAAAAAGTAGTTTAGAAAGCCACCTGGTATTTTCATATGACTCACCAGTTTGATTTGGAAGATTCGGCTATCAGTAACAAGCGATCGCTCCGAAAACTGGAACGGGCGATTACTCTATCCCAAGGCCAATTTTCACTGATTTTGGTATGCTGCAACTGTCCCTCGTTGCGGCTGCGAGTGGTGAATCGGCTGCCAGAATTCTCTTCTGTCCAAATCCAAGAACTCACGCTACACCCATCGGTTAACACTCTATTTACAACGATTCTGACCGCGATGGAGGAACCGCCGCCTCCAGCGTTGATGGTTTTCGGGCTAGAATCAGTTGTTGCAATTGATCAAGTTTTAATTGCGACTAACCTTGTGCGGGATGAGTTTCGCAAACAGTTTCCTTTCCCGTTAGTGTTGTGTGTTAATGATGAGATTCTGCAAAAGCTGATTCGACTTGCACCTGATTTTAGGAGCTGGGCAGCTAACCCAATTCGATTTGAAATCCCTAATATTCAGTCACTTGAACGGGCAGCGGTTACCGCTTAATTCTGCCTCTTGATTGCCCAATTATCCTCCCTATGGGGATCGCAAATTAAAGGATAATTTAAGCAATTCAAGGATTCATATTCAGGTGGCTGAAGTAACAAGCGGATCAATCTAGTGGTTATTGACCAACGCCTGCTCACAGCAATTCATCGTCAGCCTTACCTGCTGTTATTTAGTACAGTTAGTGGGGCGCATCTCTACGGCTTTCCTTCCCCTGACTCGGACTATGACTTGAGAGGAAGTCATATTCTGCCAGTGCCAGAGGTGGTAGGACTCAATCGGCAACAGGAAACGATTGAAGTCACAGAAGTCCGTGAGGGGCTGGAAATTGACTTGGTGACTCACGATATCAAAAAGTTCTTTTCGTTGCTCCTGAAAAAGAACGGCTATGTTTTAGAGCAGTTATATTCGCCGCTGATTGTTCACACGACACCAGAACATGAGGAACTAAAAGCGATCGCAATTGGCTGCATCACACGCCACCACGCTCACCACTACATCGGCTTTGCTCAGACACAGTGGCGACTGTTTGAAAAAGAACAGCCACATCGCGTTAAACCTCTACTCTATGTCTACCGAGTCTTGTTAACCGGGATCAACTTGATGCAAACCGGAACGGTAGAAGCAAATTTGGTACAACTGAATCAAGCGTTCCAACTTCCCTACATTTCTGACTTGATTGCTCTAAAGCTGGCAGGAGCAGAAAAATCCGTTTTGGAAGATGCCGCTCTAGAATTCCATCAGCAGGAATATCTGCGACTGTTAGGTGAATTAGAAGCCGCTCATCAGGCTAGCCACCTCCCCGAAAGTCCTTCCGCAAACGAAGCTCTAAACGACTTGCTCGTGCGTTTGCGGATTGGCTCTATGGCGAATCAGTAAATTAAAGATCTGATGGCTACAGCCGTGTGAGATCATAGAGACAGTCAACAACGGTCAATGAAGTCTGAACAGAATGGCACAAGATCAGAAGTCAACGGTCGTAATCACGGGTGCCTCTTCGGGAGTGGGTTTGTACGCCGCGAAAGCCCTTGCTAAAAGAGGATGGCATGTGGTGATGGCCTGTCGAGATTTAGAGAAGGCACAAAACGTTGCCCAAATGGTGGAAATGCCGCAAGACAGCTACACCATCATGCATATCGACGTTGCCTCTTTGGAGAGCGTTCGGCAGTTTGTCAATAAGTTCAGGGCAAGTGGCAAGTCTCTAGACGCTTTGGTGTGCAACGCTGCAATCTATATGCCTTTATTAAAGGAGCCGTTACGCTCCCCAGAAGGATTTGAGTTAAGCGTTGCCACAAATCACCTAGGTCATTTCCTCTTATGTAACCTCATGCTTGAGGATTTGAAGAATTCAGGAGCTACGGAGCCGAGGCTCGTCATTTTAGGAACCGTAACGCATAATCCGGACGAGTTGGGCGGGAAGATTCCGCCACGTCCAGACTTGGGCGATTTCAAGGGTTTTACAGAAGGATTTAAAGAGCCAATCTCGATGATTGATGGCAAGAACTTTGAACCCGTCAAAGCTTACAAGGACAGCAAAGTCTGTAATGTGCTGACTATGCGGGAACTGCATCGACGCTATCACGAGTCAACAGGCATCGTCTTCAGTTCTCTCTACCCAGGATGTGTTGCTGACACGCCGCTATTTAGAAACCACTATCCCCTGTTTCAGAAACTCTTCCCCTGGTTCCAGAAAAATATCACGGGGGGATACGTGTCTCAGGAGTTAGCGGGTGAGCGAGTCGCGGTGGTGGTTGCTGATCCTGAGTACAATCAATCGGGTGCCTATTGGAGTTGGGGAAATCGACAGAAGAAAGATGGCAAGTCGTTTGTTCAAAGAGTCTCTCCCCAAGCCCGTGATGATGAAAAAGGAGATCGCATGTGGGAGCTAAGCGCCAAGTTGGTTGGGCTAGCGTGACGGGACATGGGCTGGGTGTTAGTGTTCGTGCCGCTCAGCCTGTATGATTAATTGCTCCTCGCCCAAAAGAGAAGGAAAACCCCAAAACTGCAAGAACAGGAGCAGGGAACAACGATTAAGGCATAAACTATGTATGGTGTTGATGACCATACGGGGATGTAAGATTTGTTAGGTGGTAATTAGCTGCTTAAGCAGTGAAGCTTCTGCTCTGTTGTGGGTCACATACCTATTACAGGTTACTGGAATTTCCACAATGAACTCTGTTCCTTTCTCTGGGGCAGAAATACAACTGATTCGACCCTTGTGTTTTTCTACTACAATCTGATGGCTAATGGACAATCCCAATCCGGTGCCCCTTCCTACAGGTTTTGTCGTAAAAAACGGGTCAAATATTTGCTGGCGCACTTTTTCACTCATGCCAGAACCATTGTCTGCAATACGAATGATAACGTAGTTTGTTATTTGTTGTTTGTTGTTGGGAACTGACTGTTGATAGCCCGATACTGATGTGCTGATGGTAATCACTCGTGGGGACGATTGATTTTCCAGAGCATCAATCGCATTATTCAATAGATTTAGAAATACCTGATTTAATTGACTGGCGTAACAGGTCACCTGGGGCAGTTGACCGTAGTTTTTAATCACTTCAATTTCAAGACACCCACCTACTGCCCTAAGTCGGTGCTGCAAAATTAGTAAGGTGTTATCAATGCCTTCGTGGATATCTACCAGTTTTTGCTCCGATTCATCCAATCTAGAGAAGCTTTTGAGCGATCGCACAATCTCTTTAATGCGTTCAGCTCCCACCTGCATTGAGTCCATCAGCTTTGACCAATCTTCCACTAAAAAATCTAAGTCGATCTCATACGCTAACTGCTGAATGTCTGGTGTGGAATTCGGGTAGGTTTGCTGATAGAGTTCAAGCAGTCTTAGCAGGTCTTGGAAGTATTCTCTGGCAGGAGTAAGATTGCCTTTAATAAAGCTAACGGGATTGTTAATTTCGTGGGCAACTCCCGCCACCATTTGCCCCAAACTGGACATCTTTTCATTTTGAATCAATTGAGCTTGGGTGTGTCTCAATTCGCCCAAAGTCAGCTCTAGCTCTTGTGCTTTTTCTCGTTCTCGTGCTTCCGATTGTCGCAGTGCTTCTGACTGCTTTTGAACCTGCGTTAATAATTCAGCTTGCTGCAAAGCGACTCCCAACTGATTGCCAATCTGACTCACCACATTGATTTCTGCTGTTTTCCATTGGCGGGAGCTAGAATTTTGATAAGTCGCGAGCAACCCCCACAGTTTAGAGCCACAGAAAATGGGGACAATGATGTAGGCTCTGGCTTGAAATTGCTGTAAGAGGTTGAGGTAACAAGAGTTGAACCCGGCTTTGTAAATGTCCTGGACTACTGCATAACTTGTTCCTCGACTGTACGCACCGCCTTGGGTTTCTTGCAGATGAGTATCCTGCACTGGGAAAGAAGTACTAAGAACGCTATCGCATCCTGCGGCACTATCGAATTTTTTCACAGCGCAGCGATTATCTTCTAGACTAGTATGTGCCAAATTCGGGTTATGGGCTTGTTCCTGCAATAGCGAAATCCACCCAGTCCCTACAGACTCGGAAACAATCTCTCCACTCCAGTCGGGATTGAAACGATAGATCAAGACGCGATCGCAGTTAATCAACTGCCGCAATTCCTCTGTTGTTGCACTGAAAATCGTTTCAATATCCAAAGTTTGGCGCATTCTTTGAATCGCTCTGGCAATCGCTCGTTCTCGTTGTACGCTCTCCTGCAAGGCTTCTTCTACCCGTTTGCGCTCAGTGATATCCAATGCTGTTCCAAACAGTCGAATCACTTGCCCTTGCTCATTAACACCAGCCTCTCCTCTTCCCTGGATGTACCGGACTTGACCATCAGGGCGCACAATTCGATAGTCCAGTTCGTAGCATGTCCCTAATGCCAGCGCTTGTGAGGTAGCTTGTTGAAATGGTTCTCGGTCATCGGGGTGAATCTTCTCGATCAGTTCGGTATAGTTCGGTTCGGGTTGGGTCGGGTCAAGACCGAGAATGTGGAATTTTTCTGCTGACCAGGTGATTTCCCCAGTGAGTACATCAAATTCCCAGTTGCCGATATGGGAAATTTTTTGGGCTGTTGCCAGGTTAGCTTCACTATGTTTGAGTCGTTCCTCTGCAAGTTTGCGATCGCTAATATCTTTTTGTGTACCGAGCATTCGCATAGGCGCACCCGATTCATCGCGATCGCAAACCTTACCGTGACTCAGAATCCACTTCCACTGCCCAGACTTTGAGCGCATCCGAAATTCCACTTCGTAAAGGGGAAGCGTATCTCGAAGATAGGCGTTCAACACTTCCATTACCCTGGGCTTATCCTGTGGATGCATCAGCCGCTCCCAGGATTGGTAATTATTCTCAATCTCCTCTACCTCGTACCCCAGCATTCTCTTCCAATAGGAGTCGAAATAGGTTTGCCCTGTGGTAATGTTCCAATCCCACCACCCCAAAGCACTACCTTCTAACGCTAGCTGCAAACGTTCTTCGCTCTCTCGCAGCGCCGCCTCTGCCTGCTGACGCTCAGCCATTTCCTGCTTGAGTTGCGCGATCGCCTGCTGGAGTTCAGCTTCTGTTCGCAGGCGCTCTTGAATTTCGTTTTTCACGGCTTCAAATTGAGCCGCACTAGGCATTGCCAAGGCTTTGGGGAGTAACGAAACGAGTTCTGATGCCGTATAGAGAGAGATGACGGCAGTAAAGGCTTTGACCAAACCCGATAACCAATAGTCAGGATGCCACAGTGTCCAGATTTCTATAATGTGGGTTGTGCCACAGGAAACGATGAAAGCACCAAACAGCAGGAAAATCCAGTTGAAAGGTACATCTCGCCGCTTGGCAACGAAATAAGTAAGCATTAGCGGAATTGAATAATACGCTACTGCTGTCAAAGCATCTGAGACAATATGTAACCCTACTAACTCAGGCTTCCAGAGATAGCAGTGTCCGTGAGGAATAAAAAATTCCGCTATTATCATGTTGATTATCTTAAAAACCTAAAACTCTATCTAAAGGTAGATGCTAAACTCTGAAATTAACTCCAACTAGATTGCTTTAGTAGCGAGATGTTTTCAGACCCTCTGAAGATAGATGCAAACCCTAAAAGAAACTACTATTAGATTGCATCTGTAGCGAGATGTTTGCAGACCCTCTAAAGATAGATGCAAATCTTGAAAGGAACTACTACTAGATTGCATCCGTAGTCAGATGTTTTCAAGTAAAGATTGCAAGATAAGCACACAAGATAAGCGAATTAACATCCATATCGCTCAATAAGACAAATACTATGAGTAGAAAGCTGCCAAAATAAAAAAAATCAGCTAAATCCTGTTGGATCTCAAGGAGATTGAGCGAATATTAATGAGAAGTCAACCATCACGGCGGAAGCGGGGTGTCGTTCTCACGCTTCAAGGTTGGCAACGCTTGCAAAGGGCACAGCGCCAGTGGGAAATTCAAGAAAATACTGGCAATTCCTACACCTTGGAAGAATTAAGTGAACTGAGCGGCTTGAGTCCCAATACCATCGCCAAGGTACAACATCGCCAAGTTGCTGTAGATCGGCAGACTTTGGAGTCTTACTTCAGGGCATTTAATCTTACTCTGTCCCTTGATGACTATACCAATCCCGACTCTGACAATCTAGAGAGTGGCTCTAGAGTCATGCTCAAAGGTCAAGTTCCTCTAGATTCCCCCTTTTATGTAGAGCGTCTCCCTATTGAGCGGCTTTGCGATGAAACCATTTTGCAGCCTGGGGCTTTGATTCGGATCAAAGCTCCCAAGCTTATGGGCAAAACCTCTTTGATGATCAGGATTCTCGACTCTGCGCGATCGCACAATTTTAAGACGGTTACGTTGAGCTTGCAACTGGCTGATGCCGATGTGTTCGCGACTCTAAATCAATTTCTGCGGTGGTTCTGTGCAGTTGTCTCTCGGAGTTTGGGACTACCGAATCGGTTGAGCGAGTATTGGGATGACGTTTTTGGCAGCAATTACAACTGCACCGATTACTTCGAGAGTTATCTGTTAGCAGAAATTGACACTCCGCTCGTCTTGACATTAGATGACGTGGACGTGGTGTTCAATTACCCCAAAATTGCCACGGACTTTTTTGGATTGCTCCGAACTTGGTATCAGAAAGCCAAGTATGCCGACAAGAGTAGCGAGGTTTGGCAAAAACTGCGGTTAGTGGTGGTTCATTCTACGGAAGTTTATATCCCGCTCAACATCAATCAATCTCCCTTTAATGTTGGATTATCAATTGAATTGCCAGAGTTTACCCCGCTTCAGGTACAAGATTTAGCGACTCGGTATCAACTGGATTGGGGAACCCAGAAGGTAGAACGCCTGATGGGATTGATTGGTGGGAACCCTTATCTAGTGCAGGAGGCGCTGCATCACATTAGTTGCCAAGACATCACGCTTGAGCAGCTATTAGAAACTGCGACGGATGAAGACGGTATTTACAACGATTATCTGCGACGCCAATTGTGGAATCTCCAACAATATCCCGATTTGGTGACAGGATTGGCGCGGGTTGTGATGTCACCAACCCCCGTGAAATTAGATCCAATCCAAACCTTTAAATTGCAAAGTATGGGTGTCGTGCGCTTCCTCGATAGCCAGGTTGTGCCCAGTTGTCAGTTGTATCGTCAGTATTTTAGCGATCAGCTGGGTCAATTACGGTTGAATTTAATCCAAGAACACCGCCTCGGTACGATTGTTTCTATAAATGCGGTTGACTTAGCAGCGAAGATGGAAGCTGACTCTGAACAGACGCAGAATCTACTTGATCGAGACTTTCAGGTCATCTCCCAATTAGCTCAGCAATATGAAGGTCAGATTCTCAAATCTTTTGGCGATGGGTTGTTATTTTACTTTCCTAGTACCATCAATGCTGTCAATTGCGCTCAAGAGATTCAACTGACATTCATACAGATAACTCCACCCACGTCTCAGCCGAGGCTAACTTATCGAATTGGCATCCATTTTGGAGATGTTATTTTCAATTACGCTGATGTCACTGGAACTGGGGTTAACATTGCCACTCGCGTACAAGCTGAAACTTCGCCCGGTTGCGTTGGTATTTCCCAGACAGTGTATGAAGCGGTCAGAAGTTATCTTCCCCTACAACCCATCGAAATAGGGCAACGGCAATTCGAGGGGATTGAAGAACCGATATCGCTGTACCAACTTACTCTTTGAGGGGATTATAAGTGCCAATTTTTTTATAGTTGTTGGTTGGTCTGTGATGTCAAACGCAGGTGAAGGATGGCTAATTGTTAATGTTAAAAAGGTAATTAGCCAATCTTCAATCCTTCAGCTACGGCTTCCATCATGCTGACAGCACAAAGTCCATCTTATGAGTATCAAGTTGGTGGGAGTCTACCCCTAAATGCCCCTAGCTATGTCAGGCGTCAAGCTGATGATGAACTGTACGAGGCACTACTTGGGAGTGAGTTTTGCTACGTCCTCAACTCCCGGCAGATGGGCAAATCCTCGCTTTGGGTGCAGACGATGCACCGCTTGCAAGCTGTGGGCATTTGCTGCGGAGTTATCGATCTAACAGCCATTGGCACTCAAGAAGTGACGCCAGAACAGTGGTATGCCTCAGTTGTGGCTTCTCTAGCCAAAAGTTTCCAGATTGAATTGAATATACGAGCTTGGTGGCGCGATCGCAATCATCTATCCCTAGTCAGCCGCCTGGGTGAGTTTATCGAAACCATTTTGCTAGAGGAAATTCAGCAAAATGTCGTAATTTTTATTGATGAAATTGACAGTTTAATTAGCTTAGGTTTCCCAATTGACGATTTTTTTGCTCTGATCAGAGCTTTTTACAACAAACGTGCCCAAAAATCAACCTATAAACGACTAACATTTGCCCTGTTGGGGGTAGCAACACCGACAGATTTAATTGCTGACAAAAATTGCACGCCATTTAACATCGGACGAGCCATTGAACTCAAGGGATTTCAGTTACACGAAGCCATCCCTCTGATACTAGGATTACAGGAAATTGCTAGTCAACCGGAAGCCTTGTTAGCTGAGATTTTGCACTGGACAGGGGGACAGCCGTTTTTAACTCAAAAGTTGTGCCAGCTTGCCCTGATGGGAACCAATCGCGTGGGGGTAATTCCTTCTGAAGAGGAGGCGCATTGGATGGAACAGTTGGTGCAAGAGCGCATTATCGACAACTGGGAAGTCAGGGATGAACCGGAGCATTTGAGGACAATACGTGATCGGCTTTGCCGGGGCCCTTCGGGCAATCGCATTTTGAGAAATTCCCAACGTGCTGCTAGATTACTCGGCATCTATCAACAAATATTGCAATCCCCCTTGTCCCCCCCTTACCAAGGCGGGGTGCCAACCGATGACTCGCCAGAGCAAATGGAACTTCTGCTGTCGGGTTTGGTGGAGAGACAGCAGGGTTTTCTCAAGGTGAAAAACCCCATCTATCAGAAGGTATTCGATTGTTCATGGGTAGAAGAACAATTAGCTTCTGTGCGCCCCTACTCTCAAGCCTTCGATGCTTGGATAGCTTCAAAACGGCAGGATGCTTCGCGTCTTCTGAGGGGACAAGCTCTCAAAGATGCCCAACTCTGGGCGCAGGGAAAAAGTTTGAGCAATTCGGATTATCAGTTTTTAGCGGCTTCTGAAGAATTAGACAGGACAGAAGTGCAGCTAGCATTGGAAGCAGAACGGGCTAAAGAAGTTGAAGCCAGATTAACAGAGGAACAAAAAAGATTAGCACTAGAAAAAAAAAGTTCCAGGCGGCAACGGTTCTTGCTTTTTGTAGAAAGTATGACGTTAATTCTAGCCTGTGCATTGGGGGTACAGGTTTATGTTCAGTATCGGCAAACTTCTGTAAGCGAGATAAAGGCGATCGCAAAATCTTCCGAAGCGCTTTTCGCCTCAAATCAAAAGTTAGATGCACTAGTACAAGCCATCACAGCACAGCGACGATTGCAGAAGTTGGGTGTTGCAGGCGCAGATATCGAGGACTCAGTTAAACAGGCTCTCCATCAGGCTGTTTATGGAGCAGTTGAGTATAACCACTTATCCGGGCATGACAATGTAGTTAATGATGTAACTTTCAGCCCTGATGGCAAACTCATTGCTTCAGCTTCTGCCGACAAAACTATCGATCTTTGGAAAAAAGACGGTACAAAGGTGGGAACGCTTCAAGGGCACAACAAGACCGTTTGGGGAGTCGCATTTAGCCCCAGAGGGGATCTAATTGCTTCGGGTTCTGGAGATAACACCGTTAAACTTTGGCGCAAAACGAGTACACCAAACGGAAAGCCGCTCTATACCTTGTGGCATACCTTAAAAGGACATACCAAAGACGTTGCAGAGGTAGCGATCGCCCCTAACAATCAGACCATTGCTTCCGCTTCTAAAGATAAAACAATTAAACTCTGGAGTACAGACGGCAAACTGCTCTTGACTCTCACCGGACATACGGATGAAGTTGCCAGCGTTGCCTTTAGCCCTGATAGTCAAACCATTGCATCTGCTTCTCACGATAAAACCATCAAACTCTGGAGTGCAGACGGTAAACTGCTCTTCACCTTCACCGGACATACGGATAGAGTTAGAGACGTTGCCTTTAGCCCTCAAGGAAATCTGATTGCCTCGGCGAGTTGGGATAAAACCGTCAAACTTTGGCACCTTGACGGTACGTTAGTCCAAACTCTAACTGAACACAGCGATGCAGTAGGCAAAATCGCTTTTAACCCTCAAGGTCGTTTAATCGCCTCGGCAAGTCTTGATCGAACAGTCAAACTTTGGAAGCTTGACGGGACTCTCGTAAAAACCCTGCCAGCCGCTAAGGATACCGTTTCTGGAGTGGCTTGGAGTCCTGACGGACAAATCCTTGTCTCATCCAGTTGGGATGGTCCGATTGCAATCTGGAAGCTTGATGACAGTTTGCTCCAGCCTCTCAACGGACATCAAGCCTCGATTTACACCATAAAATTTAGTCCTGATGGTAAGACAATTGCCACCGCCAGTCGCGATCAGACTATTAAACTTTGGCGGCTTGATGGTAGCTTAATTCGCACGTTTCCCAAACAAGCCGATAAAGTTTTCGGAGTAGATTTCAGCCCAAAGGGAGACATCATTGCTACTGGGGGTTATGACAGCACTGTCCGGTTGTGGCGACTGGATGGAACCTTACTCCACACGTTTACTGGACATCAAGGCAGAGTCTTCGCCGTTGATTTCCATCCAGATGGACAGTCACTCGTCTCTGCGGGTGAGGACAGAACTGTCAAAGTCTGGAAGATTGACGGCACCCAATTGGCAACTCTGAAAGGGCATACCGATCACGTTAACGGAGTAGCATTTAGCCCTGACGGACAGCTCATTGCCTCAGCTAGCGTGGACGGCACAGTCAAACTTTGGCAGTGGGATAATGCAATCGCATCTGGAAAGCCCAGCTACAGGCTTCTTTCCACGTTAAAAAGCCATCGCCGTCAGGTGGCTGGAGTGGCATTTAGCCCTGATGGCAAGACCCTCGCTTCAGCCGGTATGGATAGCCTGGTGAGACTTTGGCAGCGCGACGGGACAGAAATCAGAGCCTTTAAGGGACACAAAAATGGGGTATTCGGAGTGGCATTTAGTCCTGATGGCAAGATCATCGCCTCAGCAAGTTTCGACGGCACAGTCAAACTTTGGAGATACGACGGTAAAGCGCTTGAAACCTTAAAGGGGCATAGCGATGGGGTGTTCGGAGTTACTTTTAGTCCTGATGGGAAGTTAATCGCCTCAGCAAGTCAGGATAGAACCGCAATTTTGTGGAATTTAGAGCGAATTTTCCAGCTCGATTTCCTCCAGTATGGATGCAATTGGGTGCAGGATTATCTGCGAACAAATGCCGAATTGAAGGAAGAGGACAGACATCTGTGTGATGGAGTCAAAACTCAAAACGTTGCACAGTAGTTAAAAACGTTCCATCCAGGGCGTAGCCCCGTTGCACTAAATTCTAATCAGCGATTACCTTTTGCTGCGCTAATCGAGGTGTAGATAAAGATGAAGAAGATAAAGCCTAGTTAGAATGCCATGAACCCCTCCTGACTTCAAGCGAGTCTGTGCTTCTTGTCTAAGAAGCAGTACAACACCAGTTAGATAGACTTGTGCCAAATTTACACTGCTTAAGTTGGTGTTCCTCAAGTTTGCGCCGCTTAAGTTGGTGTTCCTCAAGTTTGCGCCGCTTAAGTTGGTATTCCTCAAGTTTGCATGGCTTAAGTTGGTGTTCCTCAAGTTTGCACCGCTTAAGTTGGTGTTCCTCAAGCATAGAAGGTACGCACCACCTTTCCCTTGCCTTTTTCATCAAGCTCGACTACCTCAACACAGCATCGTGTCGTTTATGAGTTGGTCGTGGATAGTGTTGTTGGACAAGGAATGCCATTTAGTTCAGCACAATTGTTGATCTAGACCAAACTCTTGAGTCTCAGTAATTCTACTCAAGACAATTACGCTAAATGGCTGAGACTGAAGACTGTCATCCCTCTTAAGATGTACGTCAGTGAACCTTGTGCCTAGTTCACAACTCTACGTATCCTTCTGCTTCTTTACGACCGATAAAATGCTTGACCTTCAAACCTTCAATAATAAGCGGATTATACATCTGACCGAAGTGTCAGCCACTGATTTTCCTGTTTCTAGTCAATATAAGTATAAGTGCCGAGTACAAATTGCTTCTCATGAAGGTGAAACCTTGTTGGAACGAGATTTGTTTGCTCGGATGCAGCCAACTTGGTTACTGGAGCTGAAAAACAAGGGGGATTGCACGATCGCAATCACGTTTTGCTGTCGAGAGGGAGATATTACGCATCCCTGGCAGGATGTTGGAACCGTGACCTTTGCCACCCACGAATACCTGAACGATGATCGCAATGCCGATCTAGAGCTTCCAATTACAACCTGGGAACAAGCCCCGCAACTCAAGCTGAAAGTCCGCCTGACTGAAAGTACCAGTGAAGGTAGTAGCAGCACGGTGATGGTATTCGGCAGGCAAAATGGCTTTCGTCGTCGGACTCAAGGTACAGCAGAACCAGTAGAGATTGAGCTGCCTCAGCCCACACCACTCACCCCGCAAGACGAAGTGATCGTTAAGGATGTCTGGAACAAGCTGCGGGCGTGGAAAGAATTGCAGATGGAGAAATTCCTGAAGCGGATGCTCTTGGAAGAGCCAGAGCTTGAGTATCTGTTTGGGGAAGCGCTCGACAGTATGAGCGACTTTTTCTATGAGTTGTTTGACTGTGCCATCCACCAACTACAACCGGACACGCAAGTAGTAGTGGGCGAACCTCTGATGGGCGTGCCACCCGAAAAAGGGGATGGATTGGACACCATTGAAGACTATGGCAGGTTATTTGCCGATGTAGGGATGCGTCCTGAGCATTGGGTGAAGGCGCGACAAGTGTGGATGTGGATGCTGCCGTCTATCCCCTATTTGGAAGACTACGATCGCGAGGATTTGCAAAAAGGCGCAAACTCGGCTCTCTACAAGTTCTTCAATACCTACATCATTCTGCCGATGGCAAAGGCAGTCCGGCGCTACGACGAAGCTTTGCCTCCTGAAATGCTGCAAAAAATGGCAGAGTCCTGGTCTGTGTTTAGCCAGAACAAGCAGCAGATGGGCATGGAGTTTTACCAAATTCTGTTTGAGAAATATCCGTTTGTTCTGCCGATTTTTGGACGGGCAGACATGGATTATCTCTCACTGCACCTGTTTCAGGCATTGGAGTTTTTGGTGCGTTGTCTGCAAAGTGGCAGCAGTGATGAAATCTTACGAGAACTGCGGTTTTTGGGACAGGTTCATAGCTTCGCTGATGTGCCAACCTGTGCCTATCCTGCCATTGGCGAAACCATGTTTGCTCTGTTTGAACGGTATCTCCCCGACTTTACCCCTGAACTACGGCAAGGATGGCAAACGTTGCTTGATCGGGTGATCAATGTTGTTAAGCTGCCCATGCTCAACCAGGAGCGATTGCTCAAGAAAGCCAAGCAGTTCCTCGATCTAATTTCATCAGAACAAGCCTGGGAACCGGAGGACAAAGAGCGACGCTGGAAAGAAATTCGTGAGGAAGTGAAAGCGACTGGCACTTATACCCACACCTATGAAGAACTAGCATATGGAGCGCAGGTAGCATGGCGTAATGCCTCTAAGTGTGTCGGGCGTATTGCCTGGAACAATATGGTGATACGCGATTGCCGCCATGTCACTGATCCAGATGAAATGTTCCGCGAATGTCACGAACACGTCAAATTTGCGACGAATGGTGGGAATTTGCAGATTACGATGAGCGTCTTTCGTCCCAAGCTACCCAAAGAACGCTGGGGCCCGCGCTTCTGGAACTCGCAACTGTATCGTTATGCAGCATACGAGCAACCCGATGGTAGTGTAATGGGCGATCCAGCCAACCTGGCATTGACCAACGCCATCATCAAATTTGGCTGGCAACCCCCCGAACCGCGCAGCGCCTACGACATTTTGCCACTGGTGATTGAGGTTCCTGGTCAGGAGCCGAAGATGTACCACTGGCAGCGCGAAGAAGTGCTGGAAGTGCATATTGAGCATCCCACTGTTCCAGAGTTCAAAGACATCGGAATGCGTTGGTATGCCATTCCTGCTATCAGCAACTTCTCCGTTCACATTGGCGGTATCCAATATGGCTGTATGCCGTTCAATGGCTGGTATATGGATACCGAAATCATGCGCGATTTCCTGGATGAGTACCGCTACAACAAGATGGAGGAGATTGCCAAAGTTCTGAAACTGGACACTAGCTCGGAGCAAACCCTGTGGCGCGATCGCGTTGCCTTAGAACTCAACATTGCTATCCTGCACTCCTTCCAGAAAGCCAAGGTGACGATGGTCGATCACCAAACCGCGTCTCGCCAGTTCTTAACCCATGATTTACGCGAAAAGAAAGCGGGACGTGAATGTCCTGGCGATTGGGGCTGGGTTGTTCCTGCTACAGGTGGCAGTGCTTGTCCGGTGTGGCATCACCAGATGCGCGATTTTTATTTGGAACCTGCCTATCACCATTCCGCTGATCGCTGGGACGTGGAAGATGGCATTGATCTAGAGAAGCTCACGGCTGTTGCGAATGAAGACGGCGATAAGCGCGATCGCATTCTGATTCTCTATGCCTCTGAAACGGGAACCGCAGAGGGGTTTGCCCGCAAAGCCGCTCGTCAGTTGCAGCAATTCCGTCCTAAAGTGATGGCACTTGATGAATATCCTGTTGATACGCTTGCCTCTGAGAAGTTGCTGCTGATTATCACCTCCACCTTCGGCAATGGTGAAATGCCAAGTAACGGCAAGCGATTCTTGCAATGGGTGAAACAACAGCCTGCGGGAGCGCTCGACGGCTTGAACTATTCCGTGTTGGGCATTGGCAGCACGGTGTATGAAAAATTCTGCGCGGCTGGCATCGCGGTTGATAAAGCCCTGACGAGAGCCGGGGCGAACTGTGCTGTCCCCATGCATAAAGGCGATGAAATTAAAGGTCAGGCGGATACCTTTAAGCAGTGGTTAGGCTTAATTTCCCGTGTGCTGGGTGCAGACGAAACAACAGGTAACGCGACCAATTCTGCTGCTCCTAAACTTACCGTTACCTTCCTAAACGAAGCAGAAGCGGCAACTATTGCACCTGTGCAAGTCAGTGGTGATCGCGGCGTTGAAGTTCCCATCCTTGCCAACGATGAACTGCTGCAAGAAGTCATCCCCGGCAGCCGTTCCACTCGCTATATTGTCTTTGATATTGCAGGAACCGATTTGCAGTATGAAACAGGGGATCATGTAGCGGTTCATCCCTGCAATCCACCCGAACTGGTGAACCGATTGTGCGATCGCATCGGTGTGACAGCAAATACCTACTTCACGGCTTCTTACGTCAATCCAGACGGCACAACTACCGACGATCAGCCCCCTGTCGCAGTTCCGACTACCGTGGGTCAACTGCTCTCTGAAGAACTGGATCTATCATTACGGGAACCCTTCAACGATCTGCTGACTTACCTGTATTCATCTGCCCAGAATCCCCAAGATAAACAACGCCTAGAAGTCTGGCTAGAGATTTTGCGGCAAGGTGAGGACAATCCCGATGCTGTGACGCTCAAGAAAACTATCTCTGATAATTTCATGAGTGTTGCCGATTTGTTTGATGAATTTCCTTCGGCAACGATTACGCTGGAAGCGCTGTTGGAAGTGCTGCCCAAGCAAAAGCCACGCCTCTATTCTATCTCGTCCTGTCCGTTGTTGCATCCTGACAAAATTCAAGTGACGATCGGTGTGCTGCAAATTACTACCGATGCTGGCAAAGTTCGTCAGGGGTTGTGTTCCAACTATCTAGCTGGACTGCAACCTGGCTCAAAAGTTCGCATTGGGGTTCGCACCTCTGGCTTCCGTCCCCCTGCTAATCCGCAAGCACCGATGTTGATGGTTGGTCCTGGTACAGGCGTATCGCCACTCATTGCCTTCCTGCAATACCGGGAAGCTCTACAGAAGCAGGGAACGACCTTGGGCGAAGCTTGCCTCTACTTTGGCTGTCGCAATCACAGTGATTTTCTGTATGGCGAACAACTAATAACCTGGCAAAATCAGGGCGTGTTGACAGATTTGCAAGTAGCTTTCTCCCGTCTCACCGACAAGAAAGTTTACGTGCAAGGCTTAATGCAAGAGAACGCACAAGCCTTGTGGCAGTCACTCAGCCATCCTCAGTGTCATTACTACGTTTGTGGCGACGCGAAGATGGCGGATGATGTGTTCGAGGTGTTTTTGGCGATCGCCAAAAATGAAGGCAAACTTTCTCACATTGAAGCCGTTGAATTTTTCGACAAAATGAAGCAAGAAAAACGCTTCCATACCGATGTATGGGGTGTGCAACTCAACTTCAAACAAGCCATCCAACAGTTGCAAAAAGATAACTACTCCAAAGCCGAAAAGTGGCTGGAACGGGTGAAGCAGCCCAGAGAGCAATTATCTGCCGATCCAAACCAGACTGTTTTAGTCTAATCTGGGCAAGCCTATTTAGGCGAGGGTGAGTCTGACTTTGAACTTGTACATCTTTTGATAGATTATGTCCTTGCAGATTCGCCACTCGCCTAATTTTTTCTTTAATCCGTCACTACTAATCTTTGTCTAACACATCAGGGAAAAAACTGCTATTAGGAATGAAAAGACTTGGGTTTTGCCAATTTATATTAGTCTGTGTTCTGACAATAGTATGGTGTATCATCGCTCATGCCCACCAGGTTTATGCATCAAATATAGAAGGGCAGAATCGAACTGTTACATCAAAATCAGAGCCGGAATTCAAGCTTGTCAGTCAAGTCACTGAACAATTTGCTCAAACAGAATCAGTAAATAACTCCTCCTGGCAAACTGAAGTATCAAACTCGGTGCGTCAGCCCAGTCCTTATAAGCCGACCATTGTTTTTGTTGATGTGAGATTAAACACCGTTTCTCAGATTAACCTACCAGAGAAAACCTACAACATATCAGCAGAAGTTGTTTTAGAGTGGCAAGACGGTCGATTGGCTTTCACACCTAATAATAAAGAGACAAATACGCTATTAAAATTTAATGGTAATGATGTCGATTTGATACTAGGAAAAATCTGGTCACCAAGTTTTACAATTGGTAATGAAATTCAGCCGCGAGAAACACAAAATCGTTCGGTTCAGGTTGCTTCTAACGGTTGGGTAAGAGTCTACGAACAGTTTAATGATGTGGTGAAATTTGATGCAGATGTCCACACTTTTCCCTTTAGTAACCAGACACTCACTCTAGCTATTAATTCTGCCCTAGACGACCTCAGTGCCGTTGCCTTCAGTCTTCGGGAGTTTAAGTTTAATTCCCCAGACCCATCACAGCAAATTATTGGACGCTGGTCGCTGAAAAAGCTGAATGCTAATACGAGAAGCTTTAGCCGTCTCGATTCCAAAGTCAGTTTTCCACAAATTCTTATATTCATGCACATTCAGCATAAACCGCAATACGTCATTTTCAACTTTTTTATCCCACTATTTGTCATTTTTGTTGCTGCGGCTGCTGTAACCTGGATTGACCCGACTAAAACGGCTCCTCATACTGCTCCGCGAGTCCTTGGGACAATAATATTAATTCTGACGACAATTACTCTCAAGTTCGCTCTAGCCAGAGAAATTCCTGCTGTAAATTACATTACTTTGACCGATGCAGTTTTCGGTGTGACTGTTCTCATCCTAATCCTGAGTTTAATCATGTCTTGTACAATCATCTACTTGAAAGAGCATGTACAAAAAGACGTTCTATCCAAAAGACTTAATGCAAACTTCCGAACGATTTATCCTCTTTTATATGTTGCTTGCATGAGTGCTGTTTTTCTGCTCTTCTACACAGTGAATTGGAACTCTTGATCAATACCTGGAGTTTATGGTTAATTCTGTTTCTACAGATATCTCAATGCCTCATCCTGATTTCGCTGCCGCTCTCAGTTGTGTTTGCCAAGCGATTAATTGGGACTATGGCGAAGTTTGGATACCAAATCCAGAAACAACACTGCTCGAACTCAGTCCATTTTGGTATTGCCATCCCAACCGAAGTAGCGATCGCCTGGATGCCCTTGAAAAATTTAGAGCCTGTAGTGAACAGTTCGTTTTATCAATCGATCAAGGATTGCCGGGAAGAATTTGGCGCTCGCGTCAGCCTGAGTGGGTTAACGATGTTTCTACGCAGCCAGAGAACTACTTTCTTCGCAACCAAATTGCGAAAGCATTCAACGTCAAAGCTGGATTTGGATTTCCAGTTGTTTACGAGCAAGCGATCATTGGAATTTTAGTGTTTTTTACCGATTACGCCTGTGAAGAAGACCACTCTTTAGTTCAGCTTGCGATCGCGACAGCAACTACATATAGAGCATGAAGAATTTTGGTTTCTCTACGGCGAGAATCTTCATCCTTCTGCTTGTTGCTGTAACTGTGTTGCTGTCTGCTTGTAGTGGAGTCTCGGTAAGTTCTGAGCATCAAATGCTCACAGTCTGGTCGTCCTACGCCAATCAAGACATAGAAATTCTGATTAAGAACTATCAGACTGTTCGCCCGAATGTGGAAGTGATTCATACCAGCGAAGGGCTGCTCAATTACTTCTCCTTTTTAAAAGAGCGAATGAGTCAAGGGCTAGGACCTGATCTAGCGATCGTACCCGATCAGGTGCTGCCCTCCCTGATTGAAGCAGGAATTATTGAAGATTTAGAAAAATATAGCCTGGATACGTCCAACTTTTATTCCAAAGCCCTGGTATCGTTGCGAACAGAAAATAAACACTTATATGGTGTGCCATTTGGCTTTCAAACCATAGCACTTTGCTATAACCGCGACCAGACGAGTGACCCACCAACAACGTTAGAAGCGGTGTTAGATCAAGCCAATCAGGGTAAGGGGATTGCCATTGACCCTAGCTTTTTGAATAGTGTTTGGGGAGTTGGTGCAATGGGCGGTACATTCTTTAATTCTATTGACCAATTTACGCTTGAGGAAGATTCGTTGAGCCGTTGGCTTTCTTGGCTCAAGAATGCTCAGCAAGCTCCAAATATTTATATAGATAACCGTCGCGACGTTTTATTTGACTTGTTTGCAACAGGTAAGGTTGCGTATTTTCCTTGCTGGACTTTTGAGCTATCAGCGTTCCAGAAAAAACTGGGCAATCAATTGGGCGTTGCCGTATTACCTGGCAACTTAAATAGTGCCTCTCCAGCCTTGGTAACGGATTCCCTGGTGCTGAATGTTCATGCATCGGCTGCCCAAAAAAAGTTGGCACTCGACTTTGCGGAGTTCGTAACCCGTCGAGAACAACAGTTGGCATTCCAATCGGCTCAAGACGCGATCATTATCCCAATCAATCCCAAAGTATTGGTTGATCGAAGGCTCCTGCCGATTCGACGGAGCTTGATCGAGCAAGTCCAAAACAGTTTTCCAATTCCGATCGCTCAGTTCCGCTATCAAACCAATCGCCTAGTTTATTATGGGAATGCGATTTACACCCAGGTAATGCAGGGAGATATTTCTCCCATTGAGGGAGCACGTCAGTTTATTAATCAGATTAACCAATCTGCGGAGGGTAAAGTCATTAATGGGTCTGCCTCAATAACCAATGCAGTAGGTAGCAACAATGTACAAACTGACATCACACCAAAAGCTGATTACTTGCTTCAGCTATTTCGGATTCAATGGCAAATTCTGCGCCGTCCTTTTATTTGGTTACAAATGGTTCTCTTTACTGTTGTGGTGTTATTAGTATGGTTGATCGCTCGCGGCTTAAATCGCTTCATCAGCAATTTCAGCCAGCGCTTCACCGAGTGACAACCTTTTTGCAACTCCACTCCTACCAGTGGGTCAGAATTGGCACTGAGTTGTCTCGTGCGCTTTTGTTTCCGTTGCTGCTGTGGGGAACGCTCTGGCTACTGGTGCAAGTTTTTCCCAGTTCAGGGCATTGGAACCTGAATTTAATCGCGACATTCTTTTTACCGTTGGTCTCTCTGTTTGTCGTTTATCGGGCGATCGCGGCGATTGTCCTATTGATGGGTGGGAAAGAGGTTCATGCATCGCTGGTGGTAGGTTTTTTGCTGCCGCTCTTTATCACTTACGCCGTGATTCAGTTCATAGGGTTGTTTAGCGACATTTCACTGTTGGGAGATACCCAACTCTTCACAGTTGCTAAAACCACCATCACCCTGCGCGGTTTATTTGCGGCATCGATTGGGCTATATCTCTGGTTCGCCGGAGTGAGCAGTTTGGCGCAATTCTTACGTAAATTGCTGCTCAATCGCCTGCACGTAGACGAAGCAACGCTGGATGCTTTGCTAATCCTGCTGCGTTACTTTTTGATTGGCTTAGGGCTGTTTGTGGCGTTTAGTGAATTGAAACTCGATTCAACTGCGATCGCTGCCATCTCTGGTGGGTTAGCGGTGGGCATCGGCTTTGGTCTTAAGGATATTGTGATCAACTTCCTAAGCGGCATCATACTGCTGTTTGAGCGCAGCCTACGTCCAGGGGATATTATTGAATTCAACAACAAGATGGGACGAGTTGAAGAAATTAACCTGCGTGCCACGACGATCAAGACCAGAGATCACGTAGAGTTAGTGATTCCCAATCAACTGTTTTGGAATGCAGCTCTCACCTCTTATACGCGCAGAAGCCGCATGGCTCGATTTAAGATCGAGGTGCTGCTCGACTATGACTACTCGCCTGACACCGTAACCGCCATTTTGGTGAATGCTGCTCGCGAAAATTCCAAAATCGCCACTAGTTTGACGGCAAAAGTTGAAATCGTCAATTTCGGTCAGGAGGGAGTTCTCTACAAGCTCAAGTTCTGGACAGATGACCCTCTGGCAATTAACAGCCTTCGAGACAAGATTCATCGCCACCTCTGGAAAGCTTTTGAAGAAGAGGGCATTAAGCTGGAAACCCCAACGAATATTACCATTCATTCCCCCAAGACTCTAACCTCAAAAGACTGGGCGCCAGTCGAACCCCCTGAAGATCAGATTCGCCATCCAACCCGCTCAAGTCCGTTACAGCCAGAAATCGCTTTACAACAAACTGCTCCCGTACAACCAAAAGCCCCTACTCAGGTTGAGTTAGTTGAGAGTAGTTTTGAAAAAATTAAGCCTCATGCAACTGAATTCTCAGTAAGTTTTTATCGCAATCTGTTTAGAAACAGCCCAGAACTGCGCTCGATGTTTAGCAACACCGACATGGAAAAACAGCAGCAAAAACTGCTCAGTGCGCTGGTTCTTCTAGTTGAAAATGTCCGCAATCCCGATCGCTTAGTTCCCATCCTGCAAGATTTAGGAGCCAAACATAAAGGCTATGGGGTAATCGAAAAACATTATCCGGCAGTTGGCGCTGCCTTGCTGCAAACCTTTGAGCAGTATCTTAAAGAAGGTTGGACGAAAGAAGTCAAGCAAGCCTGGACAAATACCTTTGATGCGATCGCCCAAATCATGCTAGACGGCGCAGAAGAAGCTTAACTTGAATGGCACTGATAAGCTTCTGTAGACCATCGCTTGCTGTTGATGCGTTGCTTCATCGACTTAGCCGCTACAGCATAGCCACCATCCGCACTTTTCCCTTTAGTAACCAGACACTCACTCTAGCTACAGTAAGCTTTTTAACCTTTCTCAACTGGCGCACTCAAACTCTGGAAGATAGCAGTCGCCACAAATGTTAGGACATTAACAGGAGAAGAGCGTTCCCCAGCTAGAGCCGATTTGACCCAAAGCTGACTGCTGATTACTATAACGAAAATCGAGAGTCAATAATGGTTACTTATAGCCCCAAGCTGCGATCGCAAGACAGCCCCAACCGATAATAAAAGCGACTCCTCCTAAGGGAGTGATCGCTCCTAACCATTTGATGCCGCTGAAACTCAAGGCATACAAGCTGCCGGAAAAGATGGCAACGCCGATGATAAAGGCAGAACCCGCCGCTATCAATAAACTTTGTGAGGCTTCAGCACGGCTTAAGAGCAACGCCACTACCAACAGGGCAAGAGAATGATACATCTGATAACGGGCACCCGTTTCAAAAATTTCTATTGCCCGTTCACTCAGCTTTTCTTTCAAGGCATGAGCGGCAAAGGCACCCCCGGCAACGGATAGACCTGCCAAGATTGATGCTACGCTCAAAAATAATCGAGTCATTAATCGCGCTTTTAACTAACTAATAAAGATTTCTCGAACTTCAAAAGCTAGAGATGGAATTGGTAGACAATGCCACCATCATCAAGGGGTTCAAATGTTGCATTGAACTCTTTTGCTCGTTCATCCAGATAGTCTCTAGCTTGCTCTCCGGATAGCTGTGCTTCCATCGCAAAATATAGGACGCTTAGCTGCCCATTGTTTTCTTTGACTAACCGATAAAACGTAGATCGAAGGCGATCGCGTGTTTCTTTATCACCCGCTTTATACAATCTCCATGCTACCCATCCTCCCACACTAGCCGCAGGTAGAGTAAGGATGAGTAGCGCCGCTAAAGCGTCCTCTCTATCCTGCGGCGAGGTTTGAGGATTCGTAATTTCTGTGACAGCAACGAGCGAAAGAGGAACGCCAAACACGAGTAGGAAACCCGCGATTACCTTCTGAAGTAGTTTCATGGTGGAGGTACCTTAACGTCGTCCATAGCGGTTTTTAGTTGGATGAGCTACAGCGGCAGGTGTGTGAAACTTAAACAGAGCAAGGAAAAAAAGCTGATAGCTGATAGCTGATAGCTGACGGCTAACCGCTATATATTGCCCCGATTTTAACGCTATCTACGAGTGGCTTCCAAAATCCGTGAGAAGTAGAAACGAGTACGAGTCATTGCACTGCGCTGTACACAAAAGCCATTATTTTCCAGAATTTTAACCACATCTGCTTCACGGTGGAGATAAGCACGAGTCGCTTTACTAGGGCCAGGGAAGAAACTGCCGATTTTTTTGAGCAGACTGAGTGCAACGGTTTTTGGTGCAAAGCTCAGAATCAGCCGAGATTCTGCCAAAGACGCCAGGTGAGCAATCATTTGCGCTGCCTTGTCTTGGGGATAATGGATGAGTACATCCAGGCAAATGACGGTGTGGTAGCTGCCACTCAATGCCTCTAAATCCTGCACTGTAAACGTGGGATTAGCAGCCTGTCCCAAGCTATCTTTCGCTCTTGCCTGAGCTTCGCTGACCATTTTTTCGGAGATGTCAGAAGCATTGACTTTTGCCCCTGCTTGTGCAAGAGGAATGCTGAGGCTGCCAACACCACAACCTGCGTCGCAAATTGATAAATCAGCTAAATTCCCGTCAGCATTGAGCCAGCTAAGGACTGTATCGACTGTCTGCTGATGACCAGTGCGGATATCTAGCTGAACTTTGTTCACCTCACCATCGCCGTAAATCCGCTGCCAACGGTCAAACCCTGTGGCATTGAAATAGTCTTTGACAATGGTTTTGTCATCAACAGTGTTCATATTGGATGTTAATAAAGGATTCGGGACAGTTAATTACTTTAGTTCTTAATTGACAGTTGAGACAACCTGAACACCGTGATTTGAGAACTTCGTCACCCAAAAATCTAGATCTGGATCGGCAATCCTTGCTCTTACGTTCTGCTGGATTTCCTGCGCGTGAACTTCTGATTCACAAAGTGCAAAGACAGTTGGACCAGAACCCGACATCATCATTCCTAAAGGCCCACTACTCTCAAACGCTTCCCGTAACTGCGTGACTTGGGGATTAGCTGGTAAGACGACTTTCTCTAAATCATTGTGTAGGAGTTGACCAATCTGCGAGGCATTTTTGTTGAAAATTGCGTTGACCATTGGGCCGGAATGCACCCTTGCTGCACGAGATTCCAAGCTTTCGGCAGACGCTCCTAATGTCGGTAATCCTAGCTCCTCCGGAGTTACTAAGCTAACGCGATCGCGAATATAGGTATGACCAAACTCAGAACGATAAGTCTGATAAGCCCAAACTGTTGAAACCATCAGATTGCGGTGTTTTGCTAACACCACATAGAGATTTTCTAAATCCGGTAAGGGAGATAGTGCTTCCCCTCGACCTGTCGCCAATGCTGTGCCACCTGCTAGACAGAAGGGTACGTCTGAACCAAGTTTTGCGGCTAGTTCTTGTAGTTCCGGCTGGGTTAGCCCTAGTTGCCACATCAAATCCATTCCCATCAAAACAGCAGCGGCATCCGTTGATCCACCAGCTAATCCTGCGGCGACAGGAATCTGCTTTTTGATAGCGATTTCAACACCGCCAAACCGCGCAAAAACATTGGGGAATTCCTCGGCCATCAATTTTACGGCTTTGTAGGCAAGGTTGCTTTCGTCGTTAGGAACTTGGGGATGGTCGCATTGAATGCGGATTGTATCTGTGCTAATTGACCGCAGATTGATGTGGTCAGCGAGTTCTATGCTTTGGAGAATCATCGCTAGCTCGTGATATCCATCAGGGCGATCGCCTAAAATTTCCAGATACAGATTGATTTTGGCTGGGGCAATTAGGGAGTAGGAACGCATTGCTAGGGATTGGGGATGGGGGACTGGGGATTGGAAGTTAGGGTGTTACTCAAAGTTACCCATTGTTGCACGCTCAGGTCTTCTGCGCGGACTTGAGAGTTCACTTCTAATTGTTCCAGCAAGTGGTTGAGGCGATCGCGTTCCACGACTGATTGCAAATTATTTCTCAACATTTTCCGCTTGCTGGAAAATCCGAGTTTCACTAACATCTCCAGGTGCTTGGGTTCATTGACAGGTGGTTCTACCACTCGCGGATGCAGCCTCACGACAGCTGAATCGACTTTAGGCGGGGGGACAAAGGCTTTAGCAGGTACGTCACAGATAAATTCACACTCTGCTAAATACTGTACCCGGACGGATAAAGCACCAAACATTCTAGAACCCGGTTTAGCATATAAACGCTGTGCGACTTCTTTTTGCATAAGGAGTACGATTGTCTCGAATGGTTCAGTAGCTGGTTGAGCAATCGTACCTAGCAGCTTCTCTAGGATGGGGCCGGTGATGTTGTAAGGGATATTGGCAACAACTTTATTCGGTTTCTGGAATGCCGGGAAGGAGGCAAGTTGAGTATTTAAGTCAAGGGAGAGGAAGTCGCCTTGTAACAGTAAGAAGTTATCAATGGAACCGAGCTTTTTTACTAAGAGTTCACACAAGTCGCGGTCAATCTCAACGGCAACAACAGACTGAACTTGAGGTAATAACTGACGGGTGAGAATGCCTGTACCGGGGCCAATTTCGAGAATGCGATCGCTCTTTTGCAACTGAGCCGCTGCAACAATTTTATTCAGTGCCTTTTCGCTACGCAGCCAATGTTGAGCAAATTGTTTACGCGGTTGAGGGGACATATAGCAAGCCTATTTGATTCGTGCAAGAGGGCAAGGGAGACAAGGGGGAGGTATTTCACAGCTCATTTAGGATTGCCTATTAGCTTTCTATCTGAGTGATGAGAGCTGAGAATCTAATTCTAGATTTGGCTCTCTCATTTCCTGGTTTTTTTGACTGTTGGCTGCGATTAAATCCTCAATATTCTTCGATATCGTCCCGCAAAACTCTTCTAGAGGTAAGTCATTGGCATCCTCTCCGAAAGGATTTTCAATTTCTGTGCCAATTTCTTCAATTCCCAGTAAGACGAAACTTAGGATAGCAGAAATGGGGCTAGTCCACCAATGTAAGTGATCAACGACTTGAAAGGGTAACGAGATGCAATAGATTAGCAACAAGCGTTTGAGATATATTGCGTAAGCTAAGGGAATTGGTGTTGATGCAATACGTTCGCAGGTAGTAATAGCCTCCAATAAATTGTTGCTTAAAGCATTCATTGTTGCTTGTTGATTAGCAGAGATTAAATTTCGTTTGTATTGCTGCTGTATGTAATGTCCAACCCAAACTATTAATTGTAGGTATGTAGATTTAACCGTTTTGAGTAGTTGAAACTGCTCTGGGTTCATTAAAGCTTCTAATTCACTATTGACTGGCTGATATCGTAATTGCAGTTTGGTAGCAACAGCAAAGGCAGTGAGCAAGCGAAGATTTGATACTTTATTCTCTCGATCTGTCGGCTCAGTTTCAACAATTGATACCAAAATCAAGTACCCTAAACTACGAATATTTGCTGTTAAACTTGCCCAGGCTTTGCGTCCTTCCCAAAAGCGCTCGTAGGCGGTATTCGTGCGAAAAACCAACAATAAACCTAAGACCAAATTGTAGGAAACGTTAGTAACAACAATATCGAATCCCTGCCAGGAAACAGGAAATCCTAAATGATCGAGTAGCGAGACAAAAATTCCTAATCCTCCACATAAGAGGACACCAGGAAGCACTTTGGGGGCGACTGAACCTCGCCACCGTAAAACTACTCTCAGCCAACTCGCTTGTTCAACACTCATGCGATCGCCCCTAACCTTTTCCTCCGTCCGCCACTAACCCATGATAGCGAGACAGTGTTAGAGCTAATGCCAATTGTATGGCAGTGGTAAGAGCTTATTGTCCCTTCGTATCGTCCCCAAAAGAGGCAGAAGGCAGAGGAAATGCCTTCGCCCTTTGCCCACGATCATAAAATTTAACCTCACTCGCTGATTCAATTATGTAGCACTAAATAACACCAATGTAGTACAATTGAGTCAGAAGTCGTCATGGGCGATCGCCCACTACCAGACATGAAAATTACATTGACCAATCAAACTCATCGATTCTCCGTCAGAACAGGGATTCTCCCCTATCCAGTTAACTACTCAAAGCTTACCGTATGGAAAGACAATCATTACTATCAGCCTATGACGTAACCTACGAATTTGCTGTAGGTAAGACGCTCTTTAGTGGTATCAATGCTGGCATTAATCAGGGAGATAAAATTGCTCTGATTGGTGCTAACGGAATAGGTAAATCAACCTTATTAAAAATACTGGCGGGTCAAATCCAGCCGAGTTCTGGTTCGATGGTTACTAATAGCTGCATCTATTATTTGCCCCAAATCAGTACGATTGGTCAAGAAAATAAAGATATAACAGTTCTAGATTTCATCGGCTCTTTGTCAGAAGAATGGTGGCAAATCACTAGCGTTTTGGAAACCAGACTAGATACAAAGATCGATTTGTCTATACCAATCGGTAGTTTAAGCGGAGGAGAGATAACCAAGCTATTTTTGGCTATTGGTCTATGTAGAGAACCTAATGTTTTACTCTTAGATGAGCCAACCAATCATATGGATTTTTTAGCTTTAGAAAATCTCAGTCATTTTTTAAGCGAGTTTTCTGGAGCTTTTGTAATTGTCTCTCACAAACCCTTCTTTCTCGACCAAGTTGCTAATACGACTTGGGAGTTAACGGCTGAGGGAGTAAAGGTTTATGGAGGTAACTTTTCTTTATATAAAGACCAAAAAGAGACAGAACGACAAGCTGCACTCAGAACCCAAGAGGTTGCCAAAAAAGAACTAAAACGTGCTAGAGAAAGTGCCTTAAGAGAGCAACAACGGGCAGCGCGTTCAAGACGAGAAGGGCGTATCCAAGCTTTTGATGGAAGTATGGGGAAGGCCGCGCAACACTTTTTTGCTAACCGTGCCTCAGCTTCAGCAGGAAGTTCCTCTAAAAAACACGATACAGCTATGAAGAACGCTGTTCAAAAAGTTGAAGACTCAAAGCTAAGAAAACATAAAGCTACAGCAATTCATCTAGACGAAGGAAGTAGTAAACGAGGAAAAAACTTAATTGATATTCAAGGGGCAACTCTAAAAGTAGGAAACCAGTTTTTAATTGATGATATTCATCTTCATATCGCCTATGGAGATAGAATAGCTATTTCCGGCTCTAATGGTTCAGGAAAATCAAGCCTGATTCAAGGAATCTTAAGTTCCACTAGCGGTGCCAACTCCATAACCTCATTTGAGGCTGGCAAAATTCTCGTTTCAGAGGACATAAAAATAGTCTCTCTCGATCAAAATTATAAATTAATCAATAGAGAGAAGACTGTCCTGGGAAATATGCAACAAGCTAATTCAAGTCTTAATTATCAATTATTAAGGCAGCAGTTGGGGAGTTTTCTCTTCCTTAATGATGAGGTTCATAAAAGTGCATCAGTGCTGAGTGGTGGTGAGCTAGCTAGACTTGCCTTAGCAATTGTTAGTATCTCTGAAATTGACTTACTGATTTTGGATGAACCAACAAACAATCTTGATATAGAAACAGTTAATCAAATTGTTGAGGCATTAAACCTATATCAAGGAGCACTTTTAGTCATATCACATGATCTGGATTTCTTGAGTAGGATTGGTATCACCAAAGCTTTTAAGCTAAAAGAAAAAGCATTCAAGGCTACAGATTATCTTCCTCATGAAGTTGATGAATATTATCAAGAACTTCTCTATTGATTAAGAGTTAGACAATGCAACCGAACCAATATGAAACTTGCGATGGGGAGCATGTCACCGATGGGAAGCCCTCACCCTAAATCCCTCTCCCACGGGGAGAGGGACGCATGAAATCTTACTCCCCTTCTCCCATTGGGAGAAGGGATTGGGGGATGTTAGCGTAGCGGTACGCAGTGCGGGCTGTTCCTCCACTTGCTTTCCTTGACATGCTCCCCTTGCGATCGCTCTTTTCGTTGCTCAAGAGGGGAGGAGAGTGCAAGCTGATAACGCTAAAATCGCAGACAACCACGATCAAGTAGGTGAGGCAGCTTACTCAGCAAATAGTTCAGTCAAGGTATCTAAAACGGCTTTTTGTTCGCTAGTATTAATCTGACCAAGCCGTCTGACTAATCGAGTTTTGTCAACAGTCCGAATTTGATCGAGAACAATCTGCCCATCTTTGCCCTGAAACTGACAAGCTACTCGCGTGGGATAGGGTTGACCTTTTGTAGTCATGGGAGCGACGATGACAGTGGCAATGTGTCTGTTCATCTCATCTGGTGAGATCACCACACACGGTCTTGTCTTCTGAATCTCACTGCCAACAGTCGGATTGAGGTTAACCAGAAAAACATCAAAACGCTTAATTACCATTCCCACTCAAAGTGTTCCCACTCTGTAGGGTTTACATCGTCAAGCAGGATATCATCGTGTCGCTCTGCCATTGATGCAAACGCTTCATCCCAGCCAACACGCGATTTTGGCGCTGCACGGACTATTAAATAATCATCCTGTACTTCGATTTCAACTTCTGTGCAAATACCACTCACCTCCAACAGAGGTTTAGGAATGCGAATGCCCTGAGAGTTGCCAATTTTGACAATGCGAGTTCTAATTGCGGTGCCCATAACTAAGTTTCTCTACAAGCCATCGTAATTACATTGTGAACACATACAAAAATGCAGTCAAGTAGCGATCGCTCTTTTCCTTACTGAACGGAGGAGATATTATCCCCCCAAATCTGTGTGGGCTGACAACAATAAAATTGTAAACACTGCCTATTGTCAGAATGTAAGAAAGCGTGATGGTTCCTCTCCTTTTATTCTCTTGTTCTCGTAATGTCAATCGTAATTTTGCCGCTAAAGTCGGGAATAGGGGCAGCGAGTTTGCTAAACCGAACTTGCACTTGCTGCACCTGCTCGAATTTCAACATGGCATCCGCGATCGCATTTGCCACTTTTTCCAGTAACGCAACTTTAGAGGTTTTCACCAACTGCTTGACTGTTTCAATCGCACGACAGTAGTCAAGCGTATCGGTAATATTGTCACTCTGACCTGCTGGTGCTAAATCCATCCATAACGTCAGGTCAACCTCAAACCACTGTCCCAGCACTTGCTCCTCTTTGAGGTAGCCGATGTAGCCGTAGCAATTAATTCCAGTTATTTGAATGCAATCCATTGAAATTCAATTGGCATATTGTCTTTTACCAAGTGTTATGTGTTGTCCCTAAGGCTTTGGGTTCTACCTAAGAGTTGCTACGGCATGACTGAAGAATCTCTCGAACCTCACCTGGCGGCTGCCCGCTTGTTTTCGCGTCTTGGACAATCTTCCTAAATTCGTCAAAGGTGTACCTGTTCTGAATCTCCTTAATCGCGCAAGTACAAAGTGCCTGTACCTTAGCACCACGATCTTTCGCACAAGCTTCCGTAAAACGCTGGACTGCCACCTCTGGGTAAACGTTAGTCGTCTTCTGGGAACTAGCTGTTGGTTGTGAACTGACTGTTGGTTGTGAACTAACTGTTGGTGGGGGACTGACTGTTGGTGGGGAACTGACTGTTGGTTGTGAACTGACTGTTGGTGGGGAACTGGTACTAGCCTCAGGTGCGGTATTAGATTTAGGTGTGGAGTTGCAAGCAGTAATAGTAAGTATTGCTAAGCAAGTACTGACAAGAGATAGCTTCTGCAGTCGCTTTTTCATGTATTTCTCTTGTAAATTCTTTCAGTAAGGGGTTGAAACAATCATGACTTCAAGCAGAGCATAAGTCTTTAATGGTAGAAGTTGCCCCTCCCTTAGGGAGAAATAGCTTGAAAAAGCATGGCAGGAGAAGCTGGAGAGGAGTTTTTACGAGCTGGTCTAGTTTAATTTAATTTAGTAGGCAGCACACTCTATTATCTTTAGGCGCTCAATTCCTTACCTTGCTTGGAAATGTAGGAGTTGCGATCGCCTTTTCTCAGCATAATCCACTCACACGTTAATTAAGTACCCAGATTGCGCTTGGGTACTAATCCCAGAGCGTGGCACATAACATAATAAATAATCCAATTCAAAATATTACAGAGAACAGGACTCGCCTATGCAATCTCTCAATCGCGTTCTGGGGAGCCTGAATGCTTACCGCTTCATCGCTATTGGGGCTGTTGTGAGTTTGTTGCTGCTGACGGCAGCTAATGCCGTGACTCCGCAACTCTTTCGTTGGGCCATTGATCAGGGTATTGCCCAAAAAAATCTACAAATTGTTCTCTACAGTGCGGCTTTAATGGTTTTAGTCGCTGTTGGGCGTGGCTTGTTCAACTTTGGGCAAAGCTTTTGGGCAGAAGCCGCCTCTCAGGGTGTTGCCTATGACTTGCGTAATACAATTTTCACTAAAATTCAAAACCTTAGTTTCAGCTACCACGATCAATCGCAAACCTCACAACTATTAACCCGCATCACCAGTGATATTGAGCAAATTCGTACATTTGTTGGTACAACGCTAATTCAGGTTGTTGGTTCTGTCGTTACGCTGGTTAGCATTGCGATAATTTTGCTGTTGATGGACTGGCAATTGGCGCTGATTACTTTGGTAATGGTACCGATTGCAGGATTTTTACTAGCACAGTTTCTCACCCGAAATCAAAAGCTATTTGAGCGGGTACAAGAACAATTAGGTAATCTCAATGGAGTTTTGCAAGAAAACCTGTTCGGTATCCGGGTGGTGAAAGCTTTTGTGCGTGAGCCAGTGGAGATGGGACGCTACTCGAAGCTGAACGATGACTTGATAGCGGTGAATATGCGAACGATTCGCGCTATTGCCAATACCTTCCCAGTCATTTTTCTCTTGAGTAACCTGATTACGCTAGCGGTGGTAGGTTATGGCGGGGCTGAGGTAATAGGGGAGAGGTTCTCGATTGGTGAGTTGGTGGCGTTTAACTCCTACCTGATGTTTATCCTTCAGCCGATTTTGCTGATTGGTTTTGCCGCACCCGTAATTGCACAGGCGGCAGCTTCGGCAGAACGAGTGTATGAAGTTGTAGATGCAGAAATTGAAATTCGCGATCGCCCTAATGCTATACCCTTTGAGAAATGTGGTGGCAGAATCACCTTTGAAAATGTCCATTTCCGCTATCCAGGAGCGGCAACAGAGGCGCTAAAAGGAATTTCTTTTGAAACCAAACCAAAAGAATTGATTGCGATTCTAGGGGCAACTGGCTCTGGTAAAAGTACGATTATGAACCTGATTCCGCGCTTCTATGATGTTACAGAAGGAGCGGTTCGGATTGATGGCAGGGATGTCCGGGATTTGACGTTAGAAAGTTTGCGATCGCATATTGGCATTGTCTTCCAAGAAACAACGCTTTTCTCTGGCACAATCCGCGATAACCTCACCTATGCAGCACCCAATGCGCCTTTAGAACGAGTGATTGAAGTCGCAAAGACGGCTCAAATTCACGACTTTATTACCAGCTTGCCAGATGGCTATGAGACACTTGTCGGTGAACGAGGAGTGGGTTTGTCGGGTGGACAGAAACAACGAATTGCGGTCGCTCGAACCTTACTCACCGACTATCGCATCCTGATTCTGGACGATAGCACCTCTGCTGTTGATGCCAAAACTGCTGCTCAAATCCAGGAAGCTTTGGATGAGTTGATGCGCTTACATACTTGTACCGCCTTCGTCATTGCCCAGCGTATCAGTACAGTTCGCAATGCCGATCGCATCTTACTCATGAATCAAGGGCAACTAGTCGCACAAGGTACTCATGATGAACTAATGCACAGTAGTCCTCTGTATGGCTCGATTCTAGAATCTCAAGTTCGCCAAGCGGCTTAGAGATTTCAATTTACAGCAGTTTTCAAGTCAATAGACCTCTTGCATAAATACGAAAAACCCCTCCCCAGCCCTCCCCGAAACTGAGAGGGAGCAAGATTTCTTCCCCCCGCATCGGGGGGATTGAGGGGGGTCAATTTGACTTTTGCAAGAGGTCTAATGAAGTACAGATGGCTTGTAGGGGCGTACGGCTGTGCGCCCTTAATTGTATTGCACTTGTGTAGTAATTGTCCTTTGCGCGATCGCACTCAATCTCTCTGCTGTAACTGACTCTTAATTAACCGTTGTACACTGACCAAAGCTCGATTCAACTCATAACTTCGGCGTTCTGGATGCGTCAGATACGCTTGTTGTTCTTCCTCAATCATCTGCACATCCTGACGAACCAATCCATCCAGTAACTTTTGTGCTGAACCCAGTAAACTATCTTTTACAAATCGACGAAACCACACGGGTAATTTGTGCAAGCGCCAAAATGCATTTAGCGAAGTGAAATGAATTAGATAAGCACGAGTCGCCGTTTCGCTTACCGGACAAAGTAGACAGTAAATCTTGAAATCCTTCCCTAATGTTGAAACCCAGTGTGGGTAAACATAGCTGACATCCAACGGTTCTGGATGCAGTCGTCGCAAGGCGGGGAAGAATAGTTGAGAAATTGACCAAATTTTATCAATTTTGTAATAACTTTGTGCCTGATAGTGGGCATCTACACGGTTAGTCTCTTCTTGAATATCCTCTAAGACAGCATCCGTCCAAGCTTGCCAGTCCTGATGTAAATGCCCGTGGTACATATCCATCAGGTTTTCTATCAAATAAGAATAGTGGGCGTTGCATTCAATGACTGAGACAGTGGCGATGTAGTTGAGATGTTCCCATTCTGGGACACCCATCGGTTGTAGGGGTACACAATGCTTCCCTTCTATAGCGTTGATATCTCCAGGAAATAGCCAAATAAACCCATCCTGTTCCTGTACCGGATACTTACGAATCTTGCAGTTGGGTAGTTTCTGGTTATCAGCCAGGTAAGGGACATCTGCACACTCACCACTGGACTTAAATCGCCATCCATGATAGGCACATTCCAGTAGTTCGCCAGTGACGCGACCATGACTGAGTTTAACTTGTCGGTGGGGGCAACGATCTTCTAAGGCATGGACTGCCCCCTCATCATCTCGATAAAGCACAATCGGGTGATTCCAAAGAGTCACTCCTAGAGGCTGGGTTTGAACCTCTGTGCTGCGAGCAACAACATACCAATGATTGGGGTTGATTCCCAACTGACGGATATCAAGGTGCTGGGTGGTGAGAGAGGAGGATTGCATCGTGTTAGCTTGCAGACGAAGTTAGGTCTATATTGTCGCTTTCAAAAGTGTTCATGATGTATCAAATCTTTCATCTTTTCAATCAAACCAAACAGCTTATAGGTCAAGTCACTTGCGTTCAAACTTAGAAAATCTAGCCTCAAAAAGAAAAGGAAACCCTTATCCCTAGAATTTCAGGCTTTCTCGTAGAAGCTAGATTTTCAAGATACCTTCTGGATTCACCGAAAAAAGCGATCGCCTTTGCAACCCTTCCCGATGCAGAATCTCATTCGCTGCCAGTAACCCACTACTAATTGCCCGTTCCATCAAACCACAAGGAAAGGGCATCTTCACCCAATCCCCAGCAAATATAAGATTCGGGACACCTGTGTCAGTTTCTGGTCGTTCAGCATAGCTACCAGGTGGATAACCAGAAAAGTTCTTCTGATTTACCAGTTCCCTATGTAGCATCTTCGCCTGTGCAAGAGATGGCACAATCTCATAAAGTTCCTGCTCAAAGGTTGTTAGTAGTGCTTGCTGAGTGGGAAATTCTTTCTCTTTGTAGCAGTAAGCGTGTAACTCCACGACACTACCACCCGTTTTTTGATTCCAATCAATGAATTGATCTTGAATTCGGTGGTAAAGGGTGATGCTGTCAGTCAGTTGATAACCAGACAAAGAGGAGAAGTTGCTGTGTTCCCAATCAAAATCTCGGTCAAACCAGAATCGGGCAACAGCAAAGGGGTCAGCGATGCTCAATTTCTCCACCTGAGTGTGTACCTGAGTATTCACCTCACCCTCACATAGCTTAAATAGCTGTTGAACTCCCGGTACATCTGTTGCAAAGACGTAATAATCTGCCTTAATCGTGGCTTCAGCCGTCTCTAGAGGGGTAACACTTTGCACCCCTACCAGTTGTATCTGGTCTTCAGCACGTTGAGCAATTTCAAAGTGGGGTAAATCCCGTTTAGCTGGCCCTGCAATGACTCGCCCTTCAGCATCATAGAGTGCGCCATGGCAAGGACAGAGAAACTTTCCATCAGCTTGGTGCTGCACCGTACAACCCTGATGAGTGCAAGTAAGAGATACAGCTTTCGTGTCTCCTGGTGCAACAGCAAAAACCGCATCCCCAGCACCGTAATATTCCAGGCTTGGTGATTGTGCATCGGTAGGGGATTGGGAAGATAAGGAAGCGGTTTGTTCAGAAATTTCCGTAAAGTTGCCCCCTTGTCCCCCTTCTCTAGTTCCCATAATCGTGTTGCGCTTCACCCAAAAGGGAACATTACTCTGGATACTTCCTTGCTGGTAGCTGAGGGAATCAATCTGTTCTTGCTGCCAGTTAAAGCGGCTTACTGTTGCTTCTGTCACAATCTTGCCGCCATTGCGCTGAATCGCCCTGGCAATTGGCTGCACTAAACTTGTCCCCATGTCCTGACGTGTACCATTAAACGCCAGTCCCTCCGGGTTACCAAAAAAGTAGAAATGGAAGAACTGCATTAGTTCTCCCACACTTAGCTCATCTGGCGCGTTCAGACTAGATTTGGCAAAGGGTAAAAAATACAAGTCATAAAGCCCTTGGGGGAAATCTTGCTCTACCCATTCGGCAACTGACAGATGATCGAGACGATCGAAACTTCTTGGTATCTGGAATCCACCAATTGCCTGGAAGACTTGCCAGTGTTTCGGTTTTATCAGATTTATCCCCCAGTTGAGACAATTGGGACTAGCGATCGCCAAATCTACAATATTCCAAGGAAATGCAGAGTGGTTGGGTCGAAATACTTCTGGGTTATACTTACCGTCTCGGAAAACAACGGAGTAGGACTCTAATGAGAGAAAATTGTCTTTAATTTCTAGTTCTTCAACTAAGCTGTTGAGGTTGTAATACTGGGGAAAAAAGCCGTGGAAGCCATGTTCCATCATGAAGGTTTCATTCCCCACTTGGATCTGCCAACTCGCAACTTTCCCTCCTAGCTGAGGCGATCGCTCTAAAAGTGTTACTTTAAACCCACGTTGGCTGAGTTCATACGCACAGGCTAATCCAGCAAGTCCCGCCCCAACCACAACAACACTTCTGTCTTGATTCAGATACCGTGGTAAATCCAAGCTATCTTGCTGAAAAATCGTTGGTTGAGGCTTTGAGAAGCGGGAGTACCCCAGCATCCCACCAACAGCACCTACACCCAATAGCTTCAGCGCCGTCCGTCGAGAGATTCCAGGGAAGTTCTGTGCGCTTTCATCGTTCTTTTGGATAGGGGTGGAGGCTGGGACTACAGGAGAATTGGAGAATTGATTCTTCATGAAACTAAAGCTAAATCCTCAGACAACGAGCTTGAGCTACCTATTAATTGGTAGGTTAAATTGCGAAAAAAATTATTGGGGCTGCAATCCGTCTAACAGAACTGAAATTACTTCAGATGCAATAACGTCTTTCGGTGAGGTTCCCGGTAACGTACTAGCAAAGTTCATCCCGTCCATCGCCGACAGAAAAAGACCAGCGAGGATAGTAGGCTTCACCTCTCTAATCTGACCTTGTTCTTGTGCGGCGATGAAGGCTAGCCTAAGTGGATCAAAGACAGACTCTTGAGCAATTAACGACAATCGCTGAATGTGTTCCTCGCTCAAAGTTGGTACATCAGTATGCATTAAACTCAGAAAATTGAGAGGTGGTTGCGAGATGAACCAACGGGAAACCGCGTGCAACTGTCCTCTTAGATCTGACCCAGCCTCATGAATTGCCTGCTGTAAACCATTCCGGTGCCGTGCAAAAACTTGTTCGGTCACGGTGATGAACAACTGCTCCTTACTGGGAAAGTGATAGTACAGCGATGCCTGACGAATTCCCACTTCCTCAGCGATATCTCGCATCGTAACGTTGCTGTAACCCCCTTGACGGAAAAGAGTTTCAGCCGCAGCCAAGATACGTTCGCGTGGATCTAATGGAACTTGATCAAGCACTTCAAGTCAGTTGGGAGATTGGCTGCTTACCTAATTAATTGGTAGACTACCTACTAGTCAGTAGTTTTGAAAATTTTCTTAACTTTGTCAAGCAGTTTAGCGAGACTTTAGAAACTTTTAAACTATCCACTCTTGAGTACTTATACTTACCTCTATCAAGGTTAAGGCGCGTAGGTGGTAGGTTTTAGGGGAAAATCTAGCTCAAAACTTGGTCATATTAGGACTTTGGGAAATTCTAACTCCAAGACTCGCCTTTCACCCTACTACCTAAAACCTAAAACCTGTCACCAAGACACAGGGGTAAGTCCTTATAGGTTAGTCAGCAACCTCTCACGATGAAATATTGGCGCGAAACCTTGGCTGTAGCACAGCGAATTTTGATTGAATTGTGGCGACGACGCCGCAGCCTGGTTTTTTGGAGTATTTTCCCGATTTCTGTCCTCTTACTCAACGGATTTATTTTGGCAGAACGGGCGAAGCTCTCAACAGAAGTTGCATTTGAAAGTGCTGCTCCTTCAACTTTAGTAGGTGCCGCCTTGTTTTTTAGTTGCTTAGGCGGTAGTGTCGCAACGGTAGTTGCAGAACGAGAGCAGCAAACTCTCAAGCGCTTATTTATCTCCCCTCTCAGTGGAACCTCCTATTTTCTTGGTATCTTTTTTGCTCATAGCTGCATTGGTATTGGTCAAGCACTTCTGGTTTACACTATCTCAGCCTTTTTTGGAGCTAAGTTTCAGGGTTCTGTGCCACTGGGAGTAGTGATTATCCTACTCAGCATTATTTCTTATGTGGGTGTAGGATTTGTTCTCGGTACACAGTTTGCGCGACGCACAGAGGATGTCAATGCTTTAGTCGCGGCTTTCGGTGTACCGCTTTTGATTTTGGGTGGAGCTTTTCTTCCCTCATCCTTGTTTCCGGATAAGTTGCTGAAAATTGCAAAATTTAATCCGATTTATCACATGAATGAAGCACTACTAGGGGTTTGGGGCGGAGGTAAGGATTTGGCAGAAATTTCAACACATTTCTCGTTTCTATGTGTGTTTGCTGTTTTGATGGTAGCAGCGGGATGGCTTTCTTATCGGCGAATGCTAAGTGTTGAAAGGAGGTTGTGATGAAGGCTAAGCCGATGCTACCTATGTCCTGAATCATCAATGATTAGGGTAAATCCTCGACTTCGTTTAAGTACCGCTAATAACAAACAACAAACAACCCGAAATTCCACACCCTTACTTACGGGGGATGAGTTAAGCCTCAGGGTTAGTAAGGCGTCCGCTAAGTTTGGCAAGCTCGACAACTAACGTTACTGGCTCAATTGGCTTCGGTATATGTGCATGGAATCCTACTGCCATTGCCCTAGCACGATCGACATCTCTAGCAGACGCTGTCACAGCCACAGCGATAATTTCCCTTCGCCGTGCTGTCTCGTAAGCATAAACGAACTCCAAAAGCGAGTAGCCATCTATATCTGGTAAGGCAATGTTGCTGACTAGGATATCTGGTTTATAGGTTTCCAGTCTTACCAAAGCTTCACCCGCTGAAGACACATTTACCACCTGTGCTTCAGCTATTTCAAATATGAAATTAAATAACTCTGCTGAATCTGGGTCATCCTCTACAAGGAGTATACTCAAATCCTTAAGTAAACCATCTATATCCATGACAACAGGTTTAGCCCTGCTACTCGGCAGAGGTAAACCTAACGAATAGGGCATCAAGGTGATTGTCATAATAAAGCTTTTTACAGTGCAATAAAAAGTGTTGTTTTACAACTATTCATGAGCATCAAGCACTTCAACCTCTTTCTGAAGATAGATGAGTACAAATGCTTAAGGATATCTTAAGGTTTGTCAGGTACAAGAGGTACTACTTTAGACCTATCTATGTTGACAGTTGATATAGCAAAAGGCAGAGAGCAGTGGGCAAAAGCCAGAAGGGAAAAGATTGATGGTTAAGGTTTCAGTATGAGAGCGAGTGTCAAGAGTCACCCTGGTGACTGCTATATTACCCAGCAGATAAGCTGACTTTCGCGTCTATTTAGCCAATTGACCATAAAGCCTGTATTCGCTAGTTTTGAAGGCTGACAATTCTTTGGTACGCCTGAATCATTGCCAGAGCGATCGCATCCCAACTATAGTTTTTCAAAGCATACTCCTGAGCATTTTCCCCCCGCCGCTTCTGCTCACCAACATCCTGAAGCGCCTCTCGTAAAACCTCAGTCAAAGCATCCACCTCACAAGGGCAAACCCACCCCGCTTCAGCACCCTTGACTTCCTGCCAAATATGTACTTGGTCAGAAATCACCACAGGCGTTCCGGCAACCATTGCTTCCGCCACTGCAATGCCGAAGTTTTCGTAGTAAGACGGCAGGACAAACAAATCAGCATCTTGTAATAAAGTCGTCTTCAATTCACCCGTAACAAAACCTGTAATTGTAGTGGATGACGAGAGGGGTGAAGCCTTTATCTGTTCCCGAATCTGGTTTTCATAATTTGGGTCTTGAGGATTTGTCCCTGCCAGAACAAAGTGGAAATTTGGTGAGCGCACACAGTCGTGCGCCCCTGCTAACAATCTTTCCAGCGCTGGGATAAGCAGATTCAACCCCTTCTTTGGCTCGATGCGAGACATAAACAGCATCAAAGGCTGGTCGTCTGGAATATTTAACTCAGTCCGCGCTTGACCTTTGGGTTGCCCCACTAACGGCTTCACACCCAACGGAATTACCAAATCTGGTGTATGCGTCCCAAAGCGTTCTGAAATCTTTGCCTCTTGAGCGCTTGTGAAGTGAATGCCAGCAGCACCCGCCAAATTAGGTCGCTCTAGCAAGGACGCATAAACTTGCTTCAAACGCCGCTTTTTTTGTAAATCAGCCGGGTCAAGTGTACCCAAAGGGCGTAGGATATACGGCAGCTTCTTGCGTCGGGCAACCATTGCCGCCGCTGTACTCACTGGTGAAAACAGCGCATGGATATGGGCAAGATCAAATTCCGTAGCGTGCTGCGATAACCAGCGCAATAGGTCGAGAGAGAACTTGTAGCGGCGGAAGGGAGAGCAACGGAAGTATCGCACTTGATAACCATCCTGCTCAACTGGTTTATCCAGAGGAACATCCAGTGGCGGCTGACCTGCATCTCCATTCGAGTCAGTTGTCAGCACCGTAACCTCTACGCCTTGAGTAGCAAGCGCAGAGGATAGCCCCATCACCATCTGGCTGGGGCCACCATAAATCAGAGATATTGAAGGGACAATTTGCAGGATTCTCAGAGGTTCGCTCACAAATTCATAGCCAATTCAGCGATAAAGCTGTCAGCTATCAGCTATCAGCTTTTTTGTTTTCCTTGCTCTCTTTTTTCACACACCTCCCGCTGTACCTCATCTCTCCAGGAAACCGTGATAAAGTTACCGCAAACTGTTATGGAAACCTTAATATCTCCACCTCCCTTTATCTATTTTTATCTGCGGTTCTACTTATCTCGTTTTCACCAGGAGAATCTTGCGATCGCTTCACGTCCTTAAGGAGACGGAGTTGCCTCTCCTACCTCATCAGGTTGCGTCTGAATAAAGGGGTCTAAAGGCGCAGATTCGCTCTCGTACCAACTGGTAGACGATTCTGGTTCAGACGTTTTCTCTTCTTTGAGTTTTGGCGTGATTTCTGGCAAAGCAGCGAGAGTTTGTCGTCCAACAATTCCATCTACCTTGAGTCCTTTCTCTTGCTGGAATTTCTGAACCGCCTCTAGAGTTACCTCATCAAACGTGCCGATGTCACCCACAGGATATCCTGCGACTTCCAGCCGTCTTTGGATATCGCTGACTTTTTCACCGCGATCGCCAACTCTCAATAGACCATCAGAAGCATTACTCACCACTTGCTCATCTAATGCCGCTTGAGTGTTTGCACCAACAACGCCATCCGCTGTCAGTCCTTCTGCTTCCTGGAATTCTATCACTGCCCTTTTGGTGAGTGAACCAAAATAACCAGTAGCATTGGCTTTAAGATAGCCCAACTTCTGTAAACGCTCTTGGAGAGTCGTAACTTCCGGATTGTAGTTGCCTTGCCGCAGCGCTGCCGAAGCCTGACTCGCCATCCCCACAACACTCAGGACAACAGTGAAGGCAATAAACTTTGCCAATAGTTTTGGGGATTTCCAGAGTGTTGCGATCGCTAGTTCATTAGTGCCTAGTGGAGCTTCGTCAGCTAAAGCAAGATGTAAATAAGCAAGAGTTTCCATAGTTTCAGATTAAAATAACTCAGTCAAGCACTAGTTTAGCTTGAAGATTCCGCTACGCTTAATAAGCTTTCTCCAAGGAATTATTTAAATACTATTGATGGCAAGAATGTCAAGCAAGCAATTGCTTATAAAACCCCAATATTTGCCTTGCTAGTGCCTGATTTGTATAGTGACTCATCACCCGTTCATAACCCAGCCGAACCAACTTTTGGGCTAACTCAGGCTGCTCCATCAAGGACAGTATGCACTTTTGTAAAGCAGCTACATCCCTCTCCGGAAATATTAATCCTGCCTCTGCAATCACATAAGGAATTTCCCCAGAATCAGAACCAATCACTGGTACCTTAGATGCCATTGCTTCAATCAACACATGACCGAACTGTTCCTTCCAGCCTGCAGCAGTTAGGGTTTTAAATTGAGTATTTGTTTCTGAAGGCAGTACTAAAGTACTCATTAAATTGATGTAACGGGGTACCTCATCATGGGCAACACTCTCAACCCAAATCAGCCGCTCTTTGATACCCCACTCAACGGCTTTTTCCATTAATACTGTCTGCAAGGGTCCGCGTCCCAGTAGTAGCCACTTCCAGGGACGCTCTCTTAATCCAGCAAGCGCTAATCCCAGAGTTAACAGCCCTTTTTCTTCAACAAACCGTCCCACAAATCCCACAACAAAGTCATCAGGTTGAATTCCTAACTGGCTTTTCAGTTCTGGCTGTGGTTGAGGGCAAAACCGATTTTCATCCACACCCAACTGAGGCATAACTTTAACAAGTCCACGGTAGCCGTGCTGCCGCAACACCTCTGCCCCATCCTGATTACCAGCAATAACCCCGTCAGTGTTGCGTAGGTTATAAGCTTCAAGGACAGACACCGGGAATTTCAAGTCGTAGGGTAAGTTCCACCAGGTAAAAAACAGATTTTTTGCCTTCAGCCGCATCAGCTTGTTCAGCGTAATTAGCTGCGCGTAGCCTAATGCCTTAGCACCTTGTTCCACTTGAATAATCTGTGGTCGAAACTGACGCAAGAGGGAAATGATGTCAGCCCCAAAGGTTAGCAATCCTTGGTTATTTTCACTAAAGTTGGAAACTGGCACTACCCGAAACGAGCCTTCCTGACGCGGCTGGGTTTCGATTATCTTGTTCTGAACACCACCGGGACGCCAACGGCGGGGTACGACTACAGTTACTTCTATTTCAGGTTCCAATCGAGCCAATGCTCGTAGTTTCTCGCAGTTGAGGTCAACAATATAGGAGTGGCTAGCGACTAGAATTCTCATCATCTTTGTCATTCGTCGAATAACTAGGCGCTGAAATCCTACAATACTAATACTTCGCCTGAGAAAGTTGGTAACAAAAGAGGAGAGGTTGACCTGTGCAAAGTCTGATTGTAACCTAGCGATCAGAGACTTCAAGAGAATTGGCGATCGCTAATACTTACATTCTTAATCCAACTGGTTTGAGTTTTCGCTCAACCAAGTTACTAAGTCTGCTTCATTTGAGAAATCCAACAGCGCCTCAGCCAAATTCTCTAATTGAGCAACAGATAATAGATTAACCTGCTCCTGCAACTCAGGATTCACTGCACCGAGACGGCGTTGAAGCAAGCGCTTAATTAACTCTAGAGCCTCTTCCTGCCGGACTTCCTGTTGAAGTTCTTGGCGAACAGCTTGGCGAACTTCCTGTTGAAGTTCCTCTCGGACTTCCTCTCGGACTTCCTGATAGTACCTTGTCTTTCTCAGCTCATTGAGTCCAAACATCCTTGCCAACTCCTGACGATTGATGAGGGGCAGTTTATACAACACAATCGTCTCTATCAAATCTAGCACCTGCCGCTGTACAGCTTCATCTGCTAGTTCTGAACGTGCTTTGTCAACCAACTGTCTAACTCGCTCAGGAGTTCGCTTTTTCGTCTCCACCACTAACTTGATCATTCCGACTCCTAAGGATTGTTCAGCCGTATTCCCTAACTCGTTCAGGTATAAACGAGTAATCTGGGAACTCTCCAGCAAAACCCGATATGGTTCTATTTCAATTGGTTCCAAGCTGCGTCGGGGAAAGACAACTACGGCGTGCCAAGCCTTGGTTGGTGCATACAGGCGTAGGTAGAGAAAAATTTCGCAAAAGAAACGTGAGTAAAATTCTGGGTCTTTTTGAAATTGAACTTCTAAAAAGTAAATGGGACGTTCGCGTAGATTCGGTACTGGGAGAAAGATGCCGTCAATCCGAAAAGCTGTTTGTTTTAACTCCACTGAAGCGAACTCATAAGCGTTAGCTTCAGAAGCCTGACGATTAATAAGTTCAAAAAATGTCCCTGGAAAGGCTTGAAATAAGCGATAAAAAATCGAATCCGTTTTCACAGTGGCTTAGAGGCTTAGATGAGTATTCGGTGTTAGTCTAAGTCGTGATGAGCCTGATGAAGTAACAGCAGGCGTGCGACCAGTGAATGATCTTCCTGGTAACAGCAATTTAATATAAGTTAATATAATGTTATACTCTCGGACTGCTAACTATGGCTAATTCAGAAGAACGCAAAAAACAGATACTCGATCACGTCAACAGAACGGTAAAACTCCCTCAGCAGTTGTCTTCTACAAATTCAGAGTCTAGAAAGCAGCAAATAATGGATCACATCAAGAGAACTCGAAATTAAGAGTTGTTGCCTCAAGCCTACCAATGGATTTGGGTAGGCTTGGATTTTATAGCAGAGAAAATGGGCGTAGGATATCGACAGATTTCTCCGCGTATAGCTTGACAAAAACGACAGCTTCTGGATTATTGCTTCAAGAGAAACGCCAACAAGCTTCAAGTGCGTAAGTCCTAAGATTGCTCATCAATCCGGTGTCGCTAACAACGAAACATGAGCGCTGACGATGCGCCACCCTTCCTCTGTTCGCATCCAGGTTTGGCTTTGTCGTCCTGTACGATTTGAGCTTTGACGCTGAAACTCTATATTGGCTGTGGCGAACTTTCGTCCGTAAGTCGTAATCACTGTATTCATTAGCGATCGCTCTAAATTTGCAGGTGAGCGATTTTTGCGAAAATTGGCGATCGCCTCGTACCCATACAGATTTTCTGTCACGCCATAGCGCAACGTGTGCGGACTGTTCCAAAATAGTTCGTCCAGCACCGCAACATCATTACTTACCAAAGCTTTTTCGTAACGTTCAAAGGCGACTGTCACCTCAGCCACCACTTCGGGGATATTAATCTCCATCTCAAACTCCCTCTCTTATAGGGCAAACATCTTGTCTGCCACCAGACTACAAAACGGGTTGAAAAGCCCGTTTCACAGGAACTGTGCAGTTACGAGTAACTTTTACTCAATTGCTCTGGCAACCCCATCACACCACGATAATGAGCTTCAATTTGACTAACAGTAGCAGACTGGCGATTGATACTCCACTCGGAACGCTCAAACAGGTTTTTCCTTAACGCATCGACATCAATGGTTGTCACCTTGCTATCCGCTACCACTCGCTTACCATTCACCCAAACACTATCAACCGCTTGAGTTGGACGTCCTAAAATTAATAAGCCAATCGGGTCAGTGCGGGGCAAGAGTGAGAGACTAGTAAGGTCATACAGTACCAAATCCGCTTTTTTGCCCTCAGTCAGCGAACCGAGTTCATCGGCAACATTCAATCCCTTTGCACCACCCAAGGAAGCTATTTCCACTGATTCGCGTGGGGTAATCCAGTGGTGATAGTCCATATCGGTAATGTTGTGCAGAATCGAACCAATTTTGATCGCTTCGAGTAAGTCTTGGGAGTCATTACTGGCAGCACCGTCACAACCAAATGAAACGTTCACACCTGCTTGACGATATTTCAAAATTGGGGCAATACCACTGCCCAAACGCAGATTGCTGAGGGGGTTGTGGACTACGGTTGAACGTGTTTCTGCCAAGATGGCGATGTCGTTGTCACTCAACCAAACACAATGCGCGAGAGACGTGCGATCGCTTAAATAACCAAGCTGCTTTAGGTGTTCTACTGCACTACAGCCGTATTTTTCTTGAGCAAGTTTTTCTTGTGCCTTGGTTTCCAATAAGTGGGCATGGCGACAGAGATTGTAGCGATCGCTTAATTCCCGACATCCTTCAAACAACGCATCAGAACATAACTGAATCCCAGTTGGGGCAACGAGGATATTCACACCTTCAGAAGGGTTGTGAAACTTGTCTACCGCTTCTTGCATTAGCGCTAAAGTGGCTTCGGTTGAGCGAACGTAGGTTTTATGTTCCCGTTGGGCACCACCATCAGGGATTCCTGCTGTGAGGGATTCATCTTGAATCAAAGGACCAATAAACGCCCGGATGCCAATTTCTTGGTAGGCACGGACAGCAGATGCGATCGTTTCAATTTCCTTGCCTGGAATCAAAACCAGGTGATCAACAACACTCGTACCACCCGATAGTAATGTCTCTACTGCTGTTCCCAATGCACTTAGATAAACCTGATCAGGTTCCAAGGGAGCAAAATCGTAGAGTTCAGCAATCCACAATTCCAGAGGAACCGGAGGAATGATACCTCGTTGCCACATCTCTGAAGAGTGCGTGTGGGCGTTGACGAAACCAGGGAGGAGGAGTTTGTTTTGTCCATCAATCACTGTTCCCACAACATCTAGATTTGGGGCAATAGCCTGGATGTGATTGTCTACGATTTGCACATCAACAGTGGCATAGCCCTGATCCACCGCAACCAATACATTTTGAATTGTAAAGCTCACAGACTAACCCTTTCTTCTTCCTAATGCCGTTATTAATATATCCCTTCAACATTTACTAAATGAAATGTTGTGATCAAGTTTTGCTAAATTCTTTGTTAATTTAAATAAATTTTATTACTTTATCCCCTCCTTGTTAATCAAGCATATTTTTTGTATTTCACTATACAAAACAAAACTTTAAACTTCCTATTGTAGAACAGCGGGTACGTCCTGAATGTTTTATTTCTTTTGATAGAGAAGCGCTTCATCCATTGGAGCGGTAAATAAGTTAAGTAATTTCTAATACTTAAATAACACTTAGATTTAGGCTATAAGATGGCTGTGGCACCAGAATTGGTGTGGAATTGGAAGAGATTTCTTTGCTAAAACAATGACGCGATCGCTTCGTACCTTAGGTGTCCCGCCGAATGCTTGGGCAGTTGATGCAGAAATTGCTGATCTCACTCGCCCTGCCATCACCCCTCACGTCATCACCCTGCCAACCGAAACGAAAAAGCTGCATCTAGATTTGGCAAAAGCCGCAATTCTAGTCATTGATATGCAGAATGACTTCTGTCACCCCGAAGGTTGGCTTGCCCATATTGGCGTTGATGTCACACCTGCAAGAACCCCAATTGAACCGTTGCAAGCGTTACTTCCAGAACTACGACGTGCAAGTGTTCCTGTAATCTGGGTGAATTGGGGCAACCGTCCCGACTTACTCAATATCAGCCCTGCCGCATTACACGTTTACAACCCAACGGGCGATGGTGTGGGTTTAGGCGATCCTTTGCCCAGTCGAGGTGCGCCAGTCCTCACAGTGGGAAGTTGGGCAGCAGCAGTAGTGGATGAACTCGAACAAACACCAGAAGATATTTGTGTGGATAAGTACCGCATGAGTGGGTTCTGGGATACTCCCCTAGATAGTATTTTGCGAAACTTAGGCAAAACAACCCTATTCTTTGGTGGAGTGAATGCCGATCAATGCGTGATGGCTACCTTACAAGATGCAAATTTCTTAGGCTATGATTGCATTTTGCTCAAAGATTGTACCGCAACAACATCCCCAGACTATTGCTGGCAAGCCACCCTTTATAACGTCAAGCAATGTTTTGGGTTTGTGACAGATTCACAAGCTGTATTAGCAGGAATTAAAGCTTAGGAAAGTACAGTTGGAGTAAAAATCTGCCTGGAAATAAGAGTGTTAATCTTAATGATGCGTCCTTAGATAGTGTCTTAATTAAGGTAACCGTTGAATCCTATAAGTACAAAGCAATAGGCACAAGGAGCTTAAGGCTAAGTTGAGAATTAACAGGGATTATTCAGCCTTAGAACCTCTGTAGTTCAACAGCAAAAATCCAAAATTCATAAAGGAGTAACCGCCAGATGAATATGACTCATTGCATGATTCCTGTCGTTCAGTCTCCGAGAGACTATCAAGCGTATCGTATTAGTCCTAATGATACAAATCGCTTAGCTATTGTTTTTGAGCCAGCAACAGCCCATGCTTCTTTAACCTTTTGTGTAGAGATTTTTGATGAGGGAGGTAAAACTCCACCCAATCGTCATCAATTTGCGATCGAAATGTTTTTTGTCCTCAAAGGAGAAGGACTCGCTACCTGTGACGGAAAATCTGTATCCATCCGTCCTGGTGACAGTCTATTAGTGCCGCCAACAGGAATTCATGAAATCAAAAATACAGGTTCTGGTCGCTTATATGCCTTATGCATTATGGTGCCGAATGAAGATTTCGCTGAACTGATTCATAGTGGCATACCCGTTGAATTGGATGAAGAGGATTTGAGAGTTCTAGGACGTTCAGATGCTCTTGTTCCCTGCTAAATGGACTACTCGATTCTCTCACTAATGAAGGACGATGAGCCGTTTATTTGGGAAATGCTATACGAAGCGGCTCATCTGGGAGAAGGGTCAATGGTATCGTTGCTTGAGGTTACGAATTGCAGCACTAGTGTTACGTTCATAAGCAATCTGAAGACATTGAGCAATCACCTCTTTTAACTCAATTTTAGGAAAATAGAGGCTTTTTTCCTGAAGACTATATTCCGTCCCTTGCAACTGGTAAATCAATAGTTGCTTTTTGCGAAATAGCCAAACTTCAGGAACTCGATAAGGTAAATAATCATTGATATTGGAATAACTGGTCACATCGATTTCCAAAATCAAATCTGGTGGGGGTTCGCTGCTCCAATCAATTCGCTCTTTGCCTGAAACCGCTTCCCAATTGTCGATATAGAAACAATAGTCTGGCTCAATGCCACTTTCCTCTGGCAGTTCCATCGTTACGGGAGTAAAAGAGTCATATTCCCGTCCGGTGTAATCTAGGAGAACTTTGATAATGTCAGCAATCAGACTAGCATCTCGTCCATGTTTGGGCAAAGGAGACATCAGTAAAACCTCTCCATCTCGATACTTCATCCGGGGAATGGAGCCATCGCCCCGTTGCTGACACAACACTTGGTAATCTTGCCACGTTGCAGGCAAATGCACAATCGCTCCTGGTGGAAGTTGGATTCTTTCGGGTGAGACGAGGGCAAACATGGCTAAATCGCTCCCTTGCATAACCGCTTAGTGCCATAATATCGAGATTTATGTAGGCGTTTGAAATCCTGCTACTTGCTCATTGTTGATCTAGGCACCATCATGCTCAAGGTTCGACCGAAAGAAACTGCTTCAATGCTTACCCGTGATGGCGTGCGGCTAGATGCAGATATATACCGTCCCGATGTTGAGGGAGAGTTCCCAGTGCTGCTGATGCGGCAACCGTATGGAAGAGCGATCGCATCTAGTGTCGTGTATGCTCATCCGACTTGGTACGCTGCCCAAGGTTATATTGTCGTTATTCAAGATGTGCGAGGACGTGGTACCTCCCAAGGAGAATTTCAGCTTTTTGTCAACGAGACAGAAGATGGTGAGGACACAGTAAACTGGGCAGCAGCGCTTCCAGGTAGCACGGGACAGGTGGGAATGTATGGCTTTTCCTACCAGGCAATGACTCAGCTTTATGCCGCTATTACTAAACCTCGTGCCCTCAAAACCATCTGCCCTGCAATGATGGGCTACGACTTATACACGGACTGGGTTTATGAAGGGGGAGCCTTTTGTTTAGAGAGTAATCTAGGTTGGGCAATTCAACTTGCCGCAGAATCAGCACGACTCAAGGGAGATGCGGCTGCCCATTACACCCTCTACGCAGCTTCCCACAATTTTCCACAGTACGACCCGATTCCCAGCCTGACAGAATGCTTGAAAAAGTTCGCACCAAACGCTTTCTATCACGAGTGGATAGAGCATTCAAAACCTGATGAATACTGGGAGCGAATCTCTCCAAAGCGCTACATGCAAGACGTTGACTTGCCGATGTTCCACATTGGGGGATGGTTCGATACATTCCTGCGCGGCAATATCCATTTGTACAAAGACATTACCGTCCGTAGTGCCTATCGCCAACAACTATTAATTGGTCCTTGGACACACCTGCCTTGGTGTCGCAAGGTTGGTGCAGTTGACTTTGGTTTAGAGGCAACTAATCCGGTTGATTGGTTGCAAGTGCGGTGGTTCGATCACTTTCTCAAAGGTATAGATACTGGACTATTGGAGGAACCACCCGTTCGCCTCTTTGAGATGGGCAGTAACCGTTGGCGCAACTTTGATAACTGGCCTGATGTAACTCAGAAATCTTATTTTTTGTCAACTACCGGGCTTGCCTGTATCCGGGAGAACGAAGGCAGCCTTACAACTACTCACCCAGACAGTTGCCCTAGTGATGTCTTGGTTCACGACCCTTGGCGACCTGTTCCAGCACTGGGGGGTCATGCTTCGATACCTTCTGGTTCATTTGAGCGATCGCATTTAGATTGTCGTTCTGATGTCTTGACCTATACTACTGAACCCTTAACCGCAGACTTGCATTTCGCCGGAGAGGTTGCCGTTGAAGTTTGGTGTAGCGCCGACCAACCGAGCCATGACCTATGCGCCATACTCTCAGAAGTTCGATCGAATGGCAATGTTTACAATCTGACGCAGGGTTATCTTCATGTGGAGTCGAGTCAGAATACACCGTTACGAGTATCACTCCAAGCAACTTGTGCTTGCATTGCAAAGGGGAATTCCTTGCGTCTTAGTTTGAGTGCAGCTTGTTTTCCTGCCTATCCTTTGAATCCAGGTACAGGTTCACCACTCGGAAGCGATCGCTTAATGGATGCTCAGATTGTGACTTTAACCGTAAGCTGTGGAGGCGATCAACCATCTCAGGTTTTGTTACCTGTGGTTTCTGCTTGTCCTTCTTAGCACCCTAATCATTAACGTCTCTTAACATTTAACCATCCAAACAAATCAGCCGCCGATAGTTGCCAATCAGCTAAGACATCTAAAATAGGTAAACTATCTGAGTCTTGCTTCACCTCTGGTTGCTGCTGGGGTTTAAAGATAATCACTAATCGAGCTTTTGAGTCGATTAGCCAACCTAGTTTTGTGCCATGATTTAAACAAAAAATAATTTTCTCTATTACACGAGCATCATGTTGTTCTGGTGAGAGAATTTCAATAACCCAGTCAGGGGAGATTTCAAAGCTATCCTCTATCTCTCCCTCATCGTTAAAAGGAAGTCGCGACCATTCAAAAACGGAAATATCTGGAACAATAGAACGTCCTCCAAAGGTACATCGTAATTCAGTAAAAGCATGAGCAATTTGCTGCGGTAAATAAACTTGGTTAATCGAAGCACTCAACCGAACTTGCAGTGTACTGTGTCTTCCTTTCGGCATTGGCTTGTGATAGACTTTCCCATTGATATATTCACTAGCAGGTTCCGTTTCTGGCAGTTCTAAAAACTCTACCAATGACAACTTTATCTGGGTATCTGTGGAAGTCATAGTTCATTTACCCTGGAATCATCTAATACAACCAAATGTAATTCCGTAAGAGGTGAAAGCTCATCAGCTTTATACATTACTTAAAAGAGTGTCACCCAAAGGCAACACTTAGGAGAAGCCAGTTTGAAGCAGAAGCTTGTGAGGTCAGAGTGACTAGAGCCTGATGCTATTTCGCTCATCTATCTAAAGTGCTAATGCTGTCGTAAGTCCTATCACAACGCGACTACCTGGCTAAAGACTTGTTACCGTAAACATAGCAATTATTAAGTTTTTATACATATCTCTCATAAATCTTTGTAAAGGCTTTATGGTATAAATACCTACTTTACTAAACCTTTATAAAACAAAAGTGTCAAACTCCTCCTGGAAGACGCTATCTCAGATTCGCCTTATCCCTGGCGCGATGTCTGATTTATTCGCTCAAGTTAGTAGCTCTGGTCGAATCACACTAGCCGACCAATATGGGTTAATGGCAGCCTTGTTAGAGGAAGAACTCGCCGAACAGGAGAGAGCCTCAATTGATAGGTTGCTGTATGCCTTGAAACGGGGACGGCTAAAAGTAGTACGTGAAATTTCAGCCAAATAATGTGAGTGAGGTAACTCTGACTTGCCCAATGCCTTGTCAAGTCCTAATTACTCAAGCACGTTGTTCAGAGGTAGATGCACCCTGATGATTGCCTTCACCTCAAGCGTGAATGGGACGGGTATGTTTGCCTGGAGCTGGGCGACTTAGCCTGAAAAAAAAGATCCAGAACTCGGATTTCTCATAATTGAGGCTGTGTTGGCTCCCTTAATTTCTGACATTGGAAACTCAGACACAAGTCTTTCCTACCGGCACGAAATGGTGGAGTTATTTTTGGACACCCCCTTAAGGCTATTTAATTGTTGATCAGCTATTACTTTTGTTTACTTAGAGATTGCACCCCACCCAAACACAAAGCCCTTGGTGTCGTTGTCCAGGGGCTTGTTTTTACCTTTCTTTGTAAGCTTGCAAAAGTGCTGCTGCTGCCTCATTCCTGGTATGGTGAAGCCCTTCACTCTTGCCTTGCGATTTCCATCTCCAAGGAGTTTCGGCAGGACCGTCCTTGACAACGATGCCTTTAGTTTTACCGTCAAGACAGACTTCCCAACCATCAGGTGTGCGTTTGTAGATCCAGATTCTCTCAGTCTTTTTCTTTTTGACCATCTCCCGTTCTCTTGCTAAACATAAGCCTACGAGTAACTCAGCTAACTAATAGAGAAATTTAGGCAACTTAATGATAAAGCTTGTTCCTTTGCCCTGTGCACTTTCAACTTCAATCCAACTCCAAAAGCAGAGTGCGTTGTTTAACGTACCCTACCCCACATAGCGTTTGATAGAGGATTTGGCGTAAGTCCTGAGAGACTCAAATTGTGACGTTGACCGTAAGTTGTGGAGGCACGCGACCTTCACAAGTGTTACTGTCTGCTCTGAATCACTAATTGTAACTATGGACTGTCCAGTGTTTGGAGTCATTCATGTCTGAATCATCACTGATATCCACTACTTTGTCACTTCCCGAACTCGCTTCCTGATTTTTTAGTTTTTTTTCTAAAAGCGTTAGATAAGAGATAGGAACCACAAGCGGCCAGGCAAGCGTCCCTATAAACAAAACTACCCAAGACAAACGCCTTTCCTCAAGCGTCATCTCGGTATCTCTCTCGAAAAACCTTAGCCAGATCTTGAAAAAGTACCAAGCGAACAGCAGGTAAACAGAAACTAAAACGACTACAAGTAATGTCATGGTGATTAACCCTTGTAATTGAGTATTAGCTTACCTGCTGTGAACATCATTGATCAATTGCAAAATACTACAATCACCCTCCCTGCGCTAGAACGGCAGGGTTTCTCGGAGGATTCCAGATTTTTGGAGATTTAGTACAGTCGCCACGTTTCGTCGAGACTGTTGCTGACAAGTTGAGCAGTTTGCATGAGTTTGGTGCTAAAGGAACGCTCGTCCGATTGTCGCAGGCACAGTAATGGCATTACTTAATATCTTCTAGCTAGAAAATGTCTAAGTCCCCCTAAGCCGTCTTCCCTCTAGCCAAACCATCTATCTTAAGGCGGATTTTCCTCAGGGAGTAACTTAGCTTGAATGGAGAAGACCGTGTATGCATACGGATGGCTCTTCATGAAGCGCGACGCCACAGGCAAGTTTGTTAGCAATTGGCACTCAGAGACGAAACAACGAGTTAGCGTATCTCTGACCAATACAGCATGGCGATCGCTCGATAAAGAGGCTCAGAGGCGAGGAAATTCTCGCTCTGAAGTCATTGAATGCTTTGCCCGCACTCTTGAAGGCGAACAGCTTCTTGATTCTGAGAAAAATGGGGCGGATACTCAAATTATTTCGCTACAGGAGCAGATTCTTGAACAGCAGCAAGCGATCGCAACCTTGCAGCGTCAGAAACAGGAGTTAGAAGCCTTATTAGAGAATGCTCCAGATGCGATCGCTGCCCAAGAAACGGAGCGCAAGGTGGCAATGATTCTTGAAAGCATTACGGATGCGTTTGTCGCCTTCGATCGCAACTGGCACTACACCTACGTGAATTGGGCGGCGGCTAAAATCCTGCACAAAACGCCAGAAGAGTTACTGGGGAAGCACGTTTGGCATGAGGTTTTTCCTGAGTTGGTTGGTGGAATTGCCTATCAGGAACTCCATCGGGCAGTAGCCCAACAGGTTCCTGTTTCCTGGGAAGAAGGGGAACCTGTCGAGTGTTGGTTAGAGGTGAATGCTTATCCCTCTACAGCAGGGGTAGCCGTTTATTTTCGGGATGTGAGTGATCGCAAGCAAGCAGAGGCAGAACGAGAAAGGTTGTTGCACGAGCTTGAAATTGAACGCGCCCGATTTGAAGCCGTTTTGCGACAGATGCCTGCTGGAGTCATGATTGCCGATGCGGCATCCGGTAAATTAGTTCTGGCTAACGAACAAACCAAGCAAATTGTTGGGTATGGCTACGAACAGTTGCTTGAGCTTGAGGACTATGCACCCATTATTCCATGTGAAATCTTTCGCTTAGATGGTCAACTCTATTCGCCTCATGAATATCCATTGGTGCGATCGCTAAAAACAGGTGAAGTCGTTACCAACGAAGAGATAGCAATTCATCGAGATGATGGTAACTGCATTTTCGTTAACGTCAACTCAGCACCAATTTTAGATAATCAGGGGCAGATTGTTGCAGCGGTTGCTATCTTTCAAGACGTGAGCGAACAGCAAGCTGCGCTACGGGAACGCAAACGGATGGAGCAAGCCTTACTCAAGAGCGAATCGCGGCTACGAGGATTATTGGAGGCGAATCTCATTGGCATTATTGTTGGCGATTTTCAAGGCAATATTCTGGAAGTCAACGACGCTTGGCTTGCCACTTTAGGGTACACACGAGAAGAAGTTTTATCGGGAGAGGTAAACTTCCTGGAGATTACTCCACCGGAGTTTCGACATTTAGACGAGCAAGCAATGGCACAGATGAAACAACTTGGTCGCCATGCGCCGTTTGAGAAAGAATACATTCGTAAAGATGGTAGCCGAGTTCCCGTTTTAATTGGGACTGCCTATTTAGGAGAACCCAACAATTTAGGTGTAGGCTTCTTAATCGACTTAACAGAGCGCAAACGCTTGGAACGCAAACTGTGGCAGCGAGAGCAACAGTTCAAAATGGTGGCTGAAAATGCCCCGGATATTATTAGCCGAATCGATTCAGAATTTCGTCACCTTTATGTCAGCCCTTCTGTAGAACTGGCAACAGGTATTCCATCAGAGCAATTTGTTGGCAAGACCAATGTTGAGCTAGGAATGCCAGAAGACCTCTATCGTTTTTGGCATGATAGTTTACGGCAAGTCTTTGCAACGGGACAAGAAAAGACGATTGAATTTAAATTTCCGACTTCTTATGGTAGTCGATGGTATCAGTCGCGTATCGTACCTGAATGTGCCAGCGATGGCTCCGTGGAAACGGTACTGAGTATTGCTCGTGATGTGACCGATTACAAACAAGTTGAACAGGCATTACGAGAGAGCGAAGAACGCCTGCGATTGGCACTGAGGGCAGCTCAGACAGTTGTCTGGGATATGGATTTGCAGACTTATCAGGTTGTGTGTTCTACCAATGCTCTAGACGTTTGGGGTTTTCACGAAGGCACGGGAGAGGACTTTTTTGCGCTCATTCATCCAGACGATCGACAACAGGTGATGCAAGCGGCCCAACGGGCAATGTCTGGAGAACAGTCCTACGCACAGGAGTATCGGGTAATTAGTCCAGACGGCGTTGTGCGCTGGATCAACAGTCAGGGACGAGTTTACCTGGATGAAACCGGACGGGGAGTTCGCATGATTGGCGTTTCGGTTGATATTACAGAACGCAAACAGATGGAAGCAGAGCGCGATCGCCTTTTAAAACGAGAACAAGCTGCCCGACTCGAAGCAGAAAGCGAACGCAAGCGGTTGCATGACATCCTGATGCAATTGCCTGCCATGATTGCCATTGTTAAAGGTGCCGATCTTGTGTATGAATTTGCCAATCCCACCTACCTGCAAGGGACTGGACGCACTCCAGACATGATCGGCAAATCAATTCGGGATGTTTTCCCGGAGATAGAGGGGCAAATTTACTTTGACGTGCTTGAACAGGTTTATCGAACGGGAGAAACATTTATTCGGTATGAGTCGCCTGCTTACTGGGATCGGAACGGTGATGGTGTGTTGGAAGAGGGATTTTTCAACTGCATCTGTCCGGCTTGGCAAGATGCTGAGGGAACCATTCAGGGCGTCTTGATTTATAACATCGAAGTGACAGCCCAGGTGCGGGCAAGGCAACAGATTGAGGAATTACTGGCAGAACTTCAGCACAAGGAGAGACAGCAGCAATTCCTGATCGAATTGAATGACGCGATTCGTGCCATTCAAGACCCCAAGGAAATTATGTGGAAAGTGGTTTGTGCCACAGGGCAACACTTTGGTGTCAGTCGCTGTAGCTACGGTGAAATTGACCCAACGCAGGAATATGTCATTATTGATCGCGACTATTGCAATGGTGCGATCAGCGTGGTGGGTAAACACCACATGGATTCCTATGGACCCGAAATTATTGCTGAACTCAGGCAGGGCAAAACCTTAATCGTTGATGATGTCGAGCGCGATCCTCGAACTACCGGAGTGGAAACGGCGAGCTTTGATGCAATCCAGACAAAATCTATTCTGTGTGTCCCGTTAGTGAAAGCAGGACGTTTTGTCGCCGTGTTTGTGCTGCACCATGTCTCTGTTCGCCACTGGACGGAGGAAGATGTGGTGCTGATGGAGCGAATTGCTCAAAAAACCTGGCTAGCCGTGGAGCGATCGCGCTCAGAAGAGGAATTGCGCGAAAGTGAAGCTCACCTGCAACTCGCGCTGAAGGTCGGACGCATGGGAACGTGGGACTGGGATATGCAGACCGATGCCTTGCTTTGGTCAGAAGGTCACTTCACGATACTAGGGCTAAAACCGAATGAGTGCGAACCGGGCTATAAGGTTTGGGCAAGTCGGGTTCATCCTGATGACCTAGCAGAAGCTGAGGCAAAACTTCAGCAAGCCATAGCTGACAAGAAGGAGTATCACCATGAATATCGCCTGCGTTGGTCAGATGGCTCCATTCACTGGGTCGAAGCGAGAGGTCAGCTTACTTATGATAGTCAGGGAAATCCCAAGCATTCGATCGGAGCCGTCATTGAGATCACAGAACGCAAGCAAGCGGAACAGGAACGAGAACAACTACTAGAGCGCGAACGCATTGCCCGTACAGAGGCAGAAGCGGCACAGCACCAATTGGCAACTATTTTTAATACATCCCCGATTGGACTTGCCCTGTTAGATGCCCAGCAGCGATTTATTGCCATCAACGAAGCCTTAGCAGAAATTAATGGATTAACTCGCGAACAACACTTAGGACAATCCATTGCAGAACTTTTCGGCCAGTCCGATCCTCAATTAGTTGAAGTCTTTCATCAGATCTACACCACAGGGAATCCTTTCATTTCACCGAACTTTGCGGTGAATGTTCCCGGACGTAGCGATCGCCGTCCCGGTTACTACAACGTTTACTATCTTCCGACTGTTAACTCAAATGGTCAGGTAGAAGGGGTTCTAGTCTATGTAGTCGATGTGACTGAGCGCGTCAGGTTAGAGCTTGCCCAACGCTTTCTGTCTGAGGCAAGTGCCGTCCTTGCATCCTCCCTGGATTATCAAACGACTCTAGAGCGAGTCGCGCAGCTTACAGTGCCCCAATTAGCGGACTGGTGTACGGTTCACATGATAGAAGAGGATGGTGCGATCGAGCAGATCGCGGTGGCTCACATCGACCCTGCGAAACTGGAATGGGCACATCAAATTAGAGACAAGTATCCACTAAACCCCGATGACCCTCGTGGTAGTGCATTTACATTGCGAACTGGGCAATCTGACTTGCTGCCGGATATCCCCGATGAGTTGTTGGTACAGGTAGCGCATGACGCAGAACATTTAGAGATTCTGCGGCAGGTGGGATTTAGATCTGTAATGACGGTGCCACTACGAACTCAGGCACGAATTCTAGGGGTCATCTCCTTTGTCTCAGCCGAATCTGAACGACAGTACACCTTGGCAGATTTGCAACTGGCAGAGGAATTGGCTCGTCGTGCATCCTTGGCGATCGACAATGCTCAGTTGTACCGGGTGGCTCAACGCGATCGCACAAAAGCAGAAGCCGCTAACCGAATTAAAGACGAATTCTTGGCGGTGTTGTCCCACGAGTTGCGATCGCCCCTCAACCCGATTCTGGGTTGGACAAAATTGCTCCGAACTGGGCGATTAGATGGCACAAAAACGCAGCAAGCCCTGGAAACGATTGAACGCAACGCCAAGCTGCAAGCGCAATTAATTGAGGACTTGTTGGATGTCTCGCGCATTCTGCAAGGAAAAATGACGTTAAACGTCGCTCCCGTGAATCTAGCAGTAATGATAGAAGCCGCCCTGGAAACGGTACGACTGGCAGCCGAAGCCAAACACATTCAAATCCAGACCACATTTAATCCTATTTCAGGAACGGTTTCAGGCGATACCAATCGCCTCCAACAAGTAGTCTGGAACCTCCTCTCCAATGCTGTGAAGTTCACCCCAACCGGAGGACGAGTCGAGGTGCAACTAGAGCAGGTTGGTATGTATGCTCAGATTCAAGTCAAAGATACGGGAAAAGGCATCAGTCCAGACTTCTTACCCTATGTGTTTGACTACTTCCGTCAAGAAGATGGCACAACAACCCGACAATTTGGCGGATTGGGATTGGGACTGGCGATCGTCCGGCATTTTACCGAATTGCATGGAGGAACCGTTGAAGCAGACAGCTTAGGACAGAACTTAGGGGCTACATTTACCATCCGACTCCCGTTAAACATTGTTGAGTCGGAACCCTCTTCTGATGACAGGCACACAGAAAGTGCGACAGACTTAGCAGGTATTCATGTCTTGGTTGTGGACGACGATGCCGATATGCGGGAGTTGGCAGCATTCACCCTGATGCAATCTGGCGCACAAGTTACGACAGCCGCTTCGGCTGCACAGGCGTTGACTCTCCTGAATCAATCTGTCCCCGATTTGCTGTTATGTGACATTGGGATGCCAGAGATGGATGGCTATTCCCTGATTCGGCAAATTAGAAAGTGGTCACCTGAACAGGGAGGTATGATTCCTGCGATCGCACTTACTGCCTATGCTGGAGAAATCAACCAACAGCAAGCCTTAGCTGCCGGATTTGGGATGCATATCTCAAAGCCTGTCGAACCTGATGAATTGGTAAAAGCGATCGCCCGTTTGTTGAGATACTGAATGATTTGAGGACGACGCTAATGCTGCTTGGCATAGATTTAGGAACAGGCTCTGCTAAGGCATTGCTCCTAGCGACAGACGGAACCGCAATAGGTGAGGCATCAAGCTCCTATCCTGTTCATGCACCTCACCCCGGATGGGCTGAGTCTGAGCCAGGGGATTGGTGGTTAGCTGTTGGCGAGGCTGTTAGGAAGGCAGAGGGAAATCACACTGATCAGGTACAGGCGATCGCACTTTCAGGACAAATGCATGGTGTTGTCCTAGCGTCGGAGTCCGGTCAGCCCCTGCGTCCTGCTATCCTTTGGGCAGATACTCGCTCTAGTGCAACGCTTAGCGCTTATCATTCGCTCGATGCCGCTATTCTAGAGCGATTGGGCAACCCGATTACGGCTGGAATGGCGGGGCCAACTTTGTTGTGGTTACGAGAACACGAGGCTACTGTCTACACCGAAGCGCGTTGGGCACTCCAGCCAAAAGATTGGCTGCGGTTACGGCTGACTGGAGAAGTTGCAACCGAACCATCTGATGCTAGTGGTACTTTGCTTTACGATGTTGTAGCGGACAACTGGGCTGGGGATGCAATCTCAGCGCTGAATCTACGTGGTGATTGGTTACCAAAAATTATCTCCTCTAGTGCGATCGCAGGTTACCTAACAACTGATGCTTCAGAGCATCTTGGCTTAAGAGTTGGCTTAAGAGTTATTGCTGGTGCTGCGGATACGGCAGCGGCGGCACTTGGTAACGGACTACTACCTGGTTTAGTTCAACTAACCATCGGCACAGGCGCTCAAATCATTACACCTCGCTCCCAACCCATTATCGATCCTCAGGGTCGTACACATCTCTATCGAACCGCCTTACCTAACCAGTGGTACACCCTTGCAGCCATGCAAAATGCAGGGTTAGCGCTTGAGTGGGTGCGAGGTATCCTCGGTTTGAGCTGGGAGCAAGTCTATACTCAAGCGTTTTTTGTTCCCCCAGGATGTGAAGGGTTGACATTTTTGCCATACCTCACGGGTGAGCGAACTCCACACCTTGACCCTTATGTACGCGGGGCATGGGTGGGGCTTGGACTTCATCACACACAGGCGCACCTGATGCGGGCGGCTTTAGAGGGAGTTGCCTTTGCCTTGCGACAAGGTTTAGAGGCACTTGAGGCAACAGGTTTTAAAGCGACAGAACTGCGTTTAGCAGGCGGTGGAACGGCAGAAATGCCTTGGAAACAATTACTGACTGATGTATTGAGAATACCCCTCTATGCAACTACCGTTTCTGCTGCTTCCGCGCGGGGTGCTGCTTTAGTGGCGGGTATCGGAATTGGTGTATACGCAGATGCTAATGACACGCTCAAACTGGCAGCCACACCAACGCTTGCTGCAACTCCCCAATCCGTAGATTCAGCCCTAGAAGAGGCTTGGATGCGATATCAATCCCTTTATCCACGACTTAAAAAAACCTGAAGTACTTTTGCCCTCACTTTTTTATTTAGTGCGATCTGCTCAAAGGTGGCATAGAGGTTAACAGCCGCCGCATGTACCCAGGTATCCAACCGTCCAAATACTTGAATCGCTCTGACGGCAACGGCATTCACCTGATCGAATACGGTTGCATCGGCAACAACAGCCACCGCATCACCACCCATCTGAGATGTCAATCCTCTACTCGATAACCCAACTCTGCTAACTGGAGGCGAGATTGCCGCCATTTGGGCTGTACTTTCACATACAGTTCTAGGTAAACCTTACCCGCAATCAGTTTTTGCATTTGTTCACGGGCAGCACTGCCAATGCTTTTGAGCATACTGCCCTTTTTGCCAATTACAATTCCTTTTTGGGAGTCGCGCTCAACGTAAATCGTGGCAAGAATCCGGGTAATTGTCGGTTCCTCCTCAACCACATCAATCGTAATCGCTACTGAGTGGGGGACTTCCTCACGAGTTAGCAGCAAGATTTGCTCCCGAATTAATTCCCCCATGATGAACCGTTCGGGCTGGTCAGTGACTAAATCAGGAGGATAGTAGTATGGCCCTGGTTCTAGGTGATTGATTAGTAGTTGTTGCAGTGCTTCTAGTCCATCACCTGTGAGGGCAGAGAATTTTGCTATCTGCCAGTTGTTCGGTGCAGCGAGTTGTGCGTAACTAGCATCAATTGCCTCGTAATTGGGGGGTTGCTCGTCAACTTTATTGATACCTAGAATTATTGGTGTCTGAGTACGGGAAAGGATGTCAACAATAAAGCGATCGCCTCCTCCTGCCTCTACGGAACCATCTACCACAAATAACACCACATCCACCGATTCAATCGCAATCTGGGCATTTTGTACCAACACCTTACCTAGTTGGTGATGCGGCTTATGAATCCCAGGTGTATCGACAAAAATTAGCTGCGCCTCCGGCGTTGTCAGGATACCCCGCAAGCGATTGCGTGTTGTCTGTGCGACAGGTGACGTGATCGCAATTTTTTGCCCCACCAACTCATTCATCAGAGTCGATTTGCCAACATTGGGGCGTCCGATGATGCCAATAAAGCCGGATTTAAATCCTGCCGGGGATTGGGGAATACTCGACCACTCAGGAACGTTACCTTGGTCGCCTTCTAAAGAAAAATCTGTGTTGTCGCCGTCTTCCATACTGTGCCCGTCGCTGAGAAATCTCCGATCTGCTTCCTTCAATCTACTGCGTTAGCTCTTCTGCCGCACAAAGTCTGTTCATGAATAAACGACACAAGAGATTTGCATTTCCTATCGCCACGGTTGCCGATGCTAAGATCGACCCAGCTATAGATATCTAAATTCGGTTGAATATGGTAGCTTCGCCTTCTCGCTTCTCTGATATTCAAAATCACTGGGCACGATTATTCATTGAAGGGTTAGCAAGTCGAGGCATCATTAGCGGATTTCCGGATGGGACATTCCGACCGAATCAAGCAATGAGTCGGGCTGAGTTTGCTGCCCTACTACAAAAAGCCTTTACCACAGCGAAAAAACGTTCCTACGTGCCTTTTGTCGATGTACCTGCCAAACATTGGGCAGCCGCCGCGATTCAAAAAGCTTACGAAGCGGGATTTATATCCGGCTATCCGGGGAATCGCTTCCGTCCCGATGCCAGCATTGCTCGAATCGAAGTGCTAATTTCCTTAACTACTGGCTTAGAAATTACGTCCAACACACCCTCTGAGACAAAAGCGGCATTCCCAGAATTCTATCAAGATGCGGCTCAAATTCCTGTCTATGCAATGGATAAGCTGGCTGCTGCGACAGATGCCCGAATTGTCGTCAATTACCCAAATGTGAAACTTCTCAAACCGCTTGAATTCGCAAATCGTGCGGATGTGGCAGCTTTTGTTTACCAAGCTTTGGTGTATTTAGGCAGGGTGCCGACAGTCTCTTCTGAATACATTGTTACTGGTCAAAAAACCGTAGCCGTTAGCCATAAACGAGAATTTCGCGGAGTTTGGGTGACAACGGGCTGGAACATTGATTGGCCGTCCAAACGGGGATTGTCTGTCGAACAACAACAAAGCGAACTGATCCAAATTCTCGACCGGATGCAAGGGCTAAACCTGAATGCTTTGGTTTTTCAGGTACGACCGACAGGAGATGCTTTATATGCCTCTGAATTAGAACCTTGGAGTGGCTGGTTAACGGGAACGCAAGGCAATGCCCCTGAACCATTTTATGACCCACTAGCGTTTGCGATCGCCCAATGCCATCAGCGCAACATCGAACTTCACGCCTGGTTCAATCCTTACCGTGCGGGAACCTCCTCAGAAAATTCTCCTAAAGTACCCCCTCACATTACCCTGACTCATCCTGATTATGTCTACACCTACGGTAATGATTTGTGGATGGACCCAGGAGTCAAAGTTATTCAAGACTGGACTTACAACGTCATCCTTGATGTGGTGCGTCGTTACGATGTGGATGGCGTTCACCTGGATGATTATTTCTATCCCTATCCAGTCTCAGGTCAAACATTTCCCGACAACAAAACCTACAGTGCTTATCAAGCGACAGGAGGTAAACTTGCTCTGGCTGACTGGCGACGGAACAATGTCAATCAAATGGTGCAACGCTTATCCTCAGGGATTCGGGCAACAAAGCGTCACGTCAAGTTTGGTATTAGTCCCTTTGGCATTTATCGTCCCGGACAACCACCGCAGGCGAAAGGCTTAGATCAGTACGAGGCGCTTTATGCTGACCCGAAAAAATGGCTGGAAGAGGGTTGGGTGGATTATATGGCACCGCAACTTTACTGGCGCATTGACCCACCTGCTCAAAGTTATCCCGTTTTATTGCAATGGTGGACGGACAACAATCCCAAGCGCCGCCACATCTATCCCGGCAATCGGCTGAGTGCGTTAGATGGCAAAGATTGGTCGATTTCTGAGTATGAAAAACAAGTTGAGATTACCCGCAATCTTGTCTCAAAACAATCTTTAGGGAATATCTTCTACAACATGAAGGTATTCAATGAAAATCGCTTGGGGGTTGTTGATACATTGAAAGCCTCGGTTTATGCCGAACCAGCACTAGCTCCTACGATGCAATGGCTAGGTGATGCAAAACCAGCATTGCCAACAGGTGTAGAGGAAAAAAACGGCAAGCTTAGCTGGAAAGCCGCAACTTCTGGGATTCGGTCTTGGACACTTTATAAGCAAAATGGTGCTACCTGGAAGCTTGTACGAATTCTTGGAGGCACGACAACTTCTATAGCCGTAGAACCGGGAACCTATGCGCTGTGTGCCGTGGATAATCTTGCGAATGAAAGTGCAGGTGCCGTTGTTGCTGTGAAGTAAAGCAAGACTGAGGATTGGGGCAAGATTAAGCGATCGCTGACTTTAATCACGGTTTTTCTCAGGTTTGTGCGTTGTGATTAGGGAGTGCTGAGCGATCGCATCAATGAGTTGTAGCCAAAGGCAGAAGGCAGAAGGCAGAAGCTTTTATGTTTATTACTAGTACATGGTTGTTTCGGCTGTTAAATCTGTCCTAACCTTTTGCCTTTAAAGTTTTACCAAGATGCTTCTATCCATAGATAGGTAACAGGTCACGCCTATTGGCAGATACAGATCTACATGGTTTTTGAAATATTTTGTAATAACACATTATTCATACTGATATTTTTGGAAAAAACTGATAATAAATGCTCACATCTGGGAATAGTAACTAGTTAAGTAGGGTTTTAAATTATTATTCATTTCCTCTAGACACGATCAGAGCTGGCAAACTTCATTCCCTACTCCTTCCAATTCACCAATTACCATGTTTTCTCATCGCCAGCTACTCAGTGTACTGTGGCAAAAGTAACTATCCAGTTGAAAAAGGTTAAAAAGCTTATCTTACAAGCAATATTCATAAAAGCCTCCTGCATAAGAGCCTTCTTGCACTCAGTTCCTACCCATAACAACATCGCAGTTGACGTTTTTTGGGGCTGAGCTATTTAGAACAATCAGGTTTACGGTCATGACGTTGATAAGAGGAGTGATCTTGTGTCTCCAAGCCTAAAAGTAAGCATCAAACCACCCAGTTCCTCAACAACGCCTTTATCTCAATCAGCTCAGGGATTAATTTTTGTCATTGCAATGTGGCTGATCAGCCGGATTGTCATCATCATTGCAATGCAGGTACTTGCTCCCCTGTATCCGGGTATTCCTGCTGAACACCCTCTCCCAGTGCCACTGAGTTTTACTCCTGGTTTTGTACCTAAACCGAGTTGGGATCTCTTCACTCATTGGGATGCTGCTTGGTACGAGCAAATCGTTACTCAAGGCTATGACTATGCCGATGATGGAGAAATGCATAACATTGCATTTTTTCCTCTTTTTCCAATACTCGTTCGTAGCGTGATGGCTCTTGGTATCCCCTTTGTCATCGCTGGATTCTTGGTAAATAACTTGGCACTGCTTGGGGCAATGATTCTTCTGTATCGCTGGGCAGATGAGCGTCATGGAGTCAATGCGGCTAGGTGGGCAACGGCGGTTATGGCTTGGTGTCCTTTTTCCTTATTTGGAACAGTCGTCTACACTGAAGGTCTGTTTTTGTTGCTCAGCACAGCCGCTTTACGGGCTTTCGAGAAGCAGCAATATGTCAGGGCAGGACTTTGGGGGGCATTGACTACGGCGACTCGCGTGACAGGTGTGGCGCTTATACCGACTTTTTTTCTTGTGGCTTGGAGAGAACGCCGACCTGTTACAGCCTACGTTGCTGGTTTGGCAGTCGGTTTAGGACTACTTGCCTACATGGTTTATTGTGCAATTCATGTCGGTGATCCCTTAGCATTTGTTCATGTACAGAAGGCATGGGGTACGGCTTCTGGTGTCAACTGGAAGGGTTGGTTAGATACCTTCTTGAATATGTTCCAGTTGCGGTTTGGTGCAATCAAAGAAATGACGAAAGTGGTCATGGTCTTTGGTGGCGTATATCTGTTTTGGCACCTACGCAGTCAGCTTAGCCGTGTTGCTGTCATCTACGGTTTTTGTTCACTAGCAATTATCATCAACTCCGGAGCCATTATGTCCGTCAACCGCTATGTTTACGGGATTGCGCCAGCATCGTTAGCATTCGGATTGTTGCTTTCCCGTTATCCTCGTTGGGGATACGCCATTATGGGCTTCTTCGGTGTGGTACTCGTCGGCTTTACCGTTCGTTTCTCTTGGTGGCGCTTTATAGCGTAGAGGTCGTACCAAAGATAACAGCGAGTTTTTAGATTGGTCGCTCTTAGTCATGAGTCCAGAGTTGAATAGGACTAAGGCTAAGGGCGATCGCTTTTGTGTAAGAATGTCGCTACTCTAGAGGATTTAGGTTAGCGACTAAAACGTATCCTGTATCAAGAAAGTTCGCACAAATCAGGCTTTCGTTTCCCTGAAGCAGTAAGTGATTGCCTTTCTTTGTAGTCAAAAATACAGAGTTTGCCTCCAAAGGTGCGTCTTAATAAAAAGTAATATCCCTGGAAGAACGCAGATTGACTGAACCTATTCCTGGATTACTAGACGCAGCGCGACTCCTGTTCGACTTACAGCAAGGTAATGAAATCGCTCAGAGCTTCTCTGGCTGTCTCGATCCAGAGGAAATTGCTCGTCGCGTGACTGATGGTTTGGTCGAAAAATTTGACTGTGCCTTTGCTCGTATCTGGCTGGTAGAACCGGATAAAACTGCCCTCCGATTAGTAGCTTCCTCTGGAATGTACACCCATACAAACGGTGCTTTTGCTAGGGTGCCAATGGGAGCCTTCAAGGTCGGTAAAATTGCTCAGAACCGCGTTTCGTTTCTGAGCAATAATTTGGCAAATGAGTCTTGGGTGAAAGACCGAGACTGGGCACTTAGCCACAAGATTCGCGGTTTCGCAGGCTATCCCCTCACTGTCGGAGACAGAGTTATCGGAGTTCTTGCAACCTTTAGTCATCAGGTGATGGCACCGGAATTTCTGGAATTCTTACAGATATTGTGTACAACTGTAACTGTTGCCCTGGAAAATGCCGTTCAACATCAGCAGGAAAAGCAATCCTGGCAGCCTTCAATCCATAAGCTATCTTGGAGCAATCTTTCCCTGTCCGATCAGTTAGCGAGTATTCTGAGTTCTGTTCGGTTAACGTTAATTGGAACAGAGCAGCCCCTCACACTACCCCTAAATTATCTATTTCTACAGGCGGCAGAAGTGCTGCACACAATGGGGTGTACCTACTGTCGGCTCATCTACAGTGCCCAATTCGTTGGGCTGGAAGCGATTATTACTGCTCCTGATCTGGGATTTCAGGAGCAAAGCGACTGGGTTCGCTCTGCCTTTGAACCTTTCTTGTTTACAGTTTCTTGCCTGGGCGGAGTGCTTCAAACCCAGACAGGAGCTAATCAAAAAGTCATTCAGTTTTTACTCAAACTTCCCTACCCTAGCTCTACTCTAGGAGCGCGTTTGCGAATTCACTGCCGTCTACCCGTGTTGCAGATGGCATTCACTCATCTGGCTTATTTGGCAGACTTAACAGTTTGCGATACCACTGATCAGGAGATTCCACTACTTACCGACGAACTTGCCCAGATTCAGACGGCTAAACGAGTTTTGTGGCTCAAACAGGGTGTTTGGGCTTTGCCTAAAGGGGTTAGCGCTAAAGTTGACCTGGCAATTAGTGCAGTGCAGCTACGGGAGGCAGTAGAGGCAGTCTTACGTGACAAAACTTGGGGTATTGATTCAGATACGGAAAGTCAGCCACTTCTCTCAGAGCGAGAACAGGAAATTATGTCTCTACTAGCACAGGGATTACGCGATCGCGATATTGCTAACCATCTCATTATCAGCGAGAGTACGGTCAAATTTCACGTCAACAACATCCTCTCTAAACTTAAGGCGCGCACTCGTTACCAGGCACTCCACCAAGTTATTGTCAACGGCTGGATTCAGTAGGCTAACCAGACTACTTAAAGAGTGGAACAATCCAAGCAGCAGTTAGGCTCATCAACACGATAATCTCTAAAACTTTGATGGGAAAAGACAGTTTTCGCCACTCTTTAGCCAAAGTCGGTCGCAAACCATACCACCAGTGAACAATATTTTCGCGCCACAAAGCGGGACTATCTTTAGGGCGGAACTGGTAACTTAAGATTGACAAGAGAAGAGGAACTCCTCCCACCTTGGCACTCATTAACAGATGCAAGGCAATGCAGACAACCATCACCACCCAGGAAATGAGGTGAGCATAATACCAACCATGATTAAGCTCTCCCCTAGGTAACCAATTTTCATCCATCATCTTGCCGGAGAAAACGGCAAAAGTCAGTGCCAAGATAGCAAGTGTGTTAATGACTCGATGCAGCGTGTACCACCATACGGGTTTACCCAACTGTCCAAGCTTTGCCACAAAATCCTGCTGGATAAGTCTTTTATGTCCACGATGGAAAGCGTATAAAGCAAATAGAGGGAATACAAGTAAGGCATATAGCCCAAACGTGCCATGAATTCCTTCTATTTCCTTTAACTCAGGCAAGGGAATTCTTCCCCATCGTCCGTCGTAGACATCGTATGTCCAGAATGCGGTCAAAATCGCGGCAATGACGAAAAGACCAGTAAAGCCATGCAGAATCCGAAGCAGAAAAGGTTGGTATGGCCCAGAGAGTTTTGCAGGCATATTCAGAAAGTTACCGACAGCTACTGAAATCTTCCCTACGTCTTTCACTCATTAAATTTTCTCACTCTGCGATCGCCTCATGATTAGTGAGAGTACTGTCAAGTTCCAAGTGTTTTAGTTGGGTTCCTCAAAAAGAGACGGAAAATTACGACGACCACTAATAACTCGCAAAATCTCAACACCATCATCCAACACCCTGTAGAAAATAATATAGCCGTCTAGGGACAATCCTCGGAAGCCTGGACGAATTTGTGCATAGCTTTGGCCACTGTTTGGGAAGGCAACGAGTTGCTGGCACTTGCGGTTGAATTCACGAAAAAACCGCTCTCCTGCTTCAAGGCTATTTTCGGCAAAGTAGTCAGCAATTTCGGTGAGATCTCGCGACGCGAGAATGTTGATGACGTAGCGACTCATGCTTGTGTCTGTTGCGCTTGCTCGAATCGCTCTAGAATTTGGTTGACGAATGTCTCGCCATCAATAGGTGGTGTGTGGTCTGAAGCTGAAATCGCTGCATCTATTTTTTCTCGCACATCCTCCACCCATTCAGCCTCTGCGCGATCGTATTCATCAAGCAACCGCAGGGCGATTTCCAGAACTTCTTGTGCAGAGCGGTATTTCCCAGCTTGGAGCTTGGTTTGAATAAAGCGTTCTTGGTCGGGTGTGAGACTAATGCTCATGGAAAACCTATCTTCAAACTATCTACCATTTTAAGGTGAAAACCTCACCCTACCTTTGAACTACGGCAATATGCGCGATCGCACTAGCACGAGAGACAACGCGATCGCGATATTAGACCTCTTGCAAAAGTCGTCGCTGGGGTACTATGGGGTCTGAACAAAAGCGATCGCTAGCCATCAATCATAATTTCTCCTTATCCCTATGTTCGCTGAGTCGAAGTTCGTAATTGTACAGCC
>JAHHIF010000007.1 GCA_019358875.1 Symplocastrum torsivum CPER-KK1 | reverse complement strand
AAACGTTGCTGCGGCGAAGATACTTTGGGGGTTGCCCCACGGGAAAATAGCTCGGTGCCAGGTCCATACTCGACACAAAAGACAAAAGCCTCTTTCCTCACTGAAGGAAGGAGGCTTTTTCGCACGCTGACTTCCTCAAAAGTTCATTAATGGGATATCTTTTTGTAGGTCAATAGGCTAGAACATCCAATTTATGAGGCTTTCTGCTTGCTTGTCACCCCTTCAGCTCTTTACCTCTTTATGGGCAACCGCTTCCTATAATTCCACCTCAACCTGTCAAATGAGCGAACCTACAGAAATACAGGTAGCGCTGTTTATTAAGTTTAGCTGCGTAGCAGCTTATTTACTCTCCAATTGTTTTCATATGGTATTTCTCGCCACTAAATCATCCAGCTCCGCATAATTCGGTAAAGTTGTATCAATTGACTTACCCTTTCTGAGGACAATTCGATCATGCTGAGAACGGGATAACACTTCACTAAAGCTGCGCCCTTTGAAGACAATTAAATCTGCTGGAAGACCGACACCAATCCGTCCGACGTTTGGCAAATTGATTAAGTCAGCGGCTGTTTTGGTAACAGTACAAGGCGAATCGCCATAAGGCGTATCTAAATGGGCAATTCTTACAGCTTGGGTGAAGACTTCCAAAACATCATGGTCACCAAACCCATAAAACGGGTCACGGCAGTTATCACTAGCCACTGCAGCAGGAATGCCGTGTTGTTTGAGTTCCTGTAGTAGTGTTATTCCTCGCCCGCGTGGTGTTCGGTTAGGTTGTCTATCTTGGAGATAGAGATTGCACATCGGTAAGCTAACGATGCCAATTCTGGCTTGTTTGACTAAATCAAGGGTTTTTTCGACTACCTCTGGTGATTGCACTGCCAAACTACAGCAGTGACCACAAATAATTTGCCCCGTGAATTCGTTGCGAAGGGCAGCGTCTGCTACTTTTTGTAGGCAAATTGAATCAGGGTCGTCAGTTTCATCAGTATGGAAGTCGAGGTTTAGATTCCGTTCTTTCGCAAGGGAGAATACAGTATCTAGTTGGGCATCTAAATCAGGATGCATAAATGCTACACCACCAAGGATGCCACCAATTTCGGCAATACGATCAGCGAGGATGATGCCTTCAGGGGTTTGGTAATAATCGAGAGTAACGAGAGTAACGGCTTGCAGCGTCACTCGATCTGACCATTCTTGCTGAAGGCATTTGAATACTCCTAGACTGATTGCCGCTTGTTCATCAAACGAGTCAATATGCGTGCGAATTGCTTTGGTTCCGTGGGCGTAGCTACACTTAATCCCAAACTCCATGCGGCGATAGACATCTTCAGCTTGCCAATACTTCTGGCTATCAATTCTTGCTGTTTCTAGAGCGCTGGGAAAGGTACCATCAGGATTAGGAGATCGCTCCCAAATATGACCTTTATCCAGGTGGGTGTGCATATCCACGAAACACGGCCAAACTTGCCCACCCCGCAGATTTACCATTGATGTCTCTTCTATCTCGTCCGTACCTGCTGCAACAATACGCACAATTTCACCAGCAGCAATTTCAATATCCACCAAAGACAAACCATCCCTTGTCTGCCTTGCGGTAATCGCTGCATCCTCAACATTCAATAGCGATACAGGCACATGGGCATTTTTCAGCCAGTAGTGATTCACGGCTGGAATCATCGTATTTTCTCCTACCTAATGCCTTAATTTTCCTGCTTAACGGCGCTCTCGTGCCAGCTTCTTAGGAGAAAATCAGATAGAACCGTTAACCCTACAAAAATGATGACACCTAAACCTGTAGTCATGAATAAAGCCGCAAACATCCGAGGAATTTGCAGATTGTAGCTTGCCATCAGGATTTGGTAAGCTAGCCCTGATCGCGCCCCACCCGTACCCGCAACAAACTCTGCTACCACAGCCCCAATCAACGCTAAGCCTCCACTAATCCGCAATCCACCCAAAAAGTAAGGCATCGCCGCAGGTAAGCGCAGATACAAGAGGGTTTGCCAATGGGAAGCTTTATAAAGCTGGAAAACGTTACTCAGATTATGGTCAACGCTATTAAGTCCCAGCGTCGTATTAGAAACAATTGGGAAGAATGCCACAATCCAGGCACAAACTACCAAGGCAGCAAACGTATTGTTTTTTAGCCAGATGATGATTAACGGCGCGATCGCAACAATTGGCGTTGTCTGCAAAATTACAGCATAGGGGAAAAAACTGCGTTCAATCCACTTACTCTGGGTAAACAAGATTGAAACGAAAAGTCCCGAAACAACTGCCGCAACAAAAGCCGCAATCGTAATTTGTAGCGTGATCATCAATGAAGGAAACAGAGTATTCCAATCTCTAAACAGCGTTTGCACCACCAGCAACGGCCCAGGCAGCAAATAAGGTGGCATCTTTGTCACCCGCACAAAGATATCCCAAGCCAATATTGCTAGGATGCCAACCACCACTGGTGCAATAACATCAACCGAGGCTAACTTTTTCACCCAAGCTGACCAAATCGGTTGAGGTGATCGAGTCACAGCACTCGTTCTACCATTTGCAACAATTGAACTTTGATTGGGCGTAGGAAGCATAGGTATCTTTAAAGTGCCGTATTGTTCTTTGACTGTCCTTACGCTACACTGGCTCTTTCCGAAATGCCTGTCACCGCTTCTGTTAAACGCGCAGAAACTTCCCGGCAATATTCATTACACAATCGAGAAGTGCGGAATTCTTCAGTACGGGGATAAGGTGCATCAATCGCCACATCCGCTACTACCCGTCCGGGACGAGGGGCCATCACAATTACGCGATTCGATAAATACACCGCTTCGTAGATGTTGTGCGTGACAAAAACAACCGTCCAGTGCTTTTGTTGCCAAAGATTCAGCAAATCGCTGTTGAGTTTGCTGCGCGTCATCTCATCCAACGCACCAAACGGTTCATCCATCAACATAATGTCAGGCTTTGTAACAAGTGCCCTTGCGATCGATACCCGCATTTTCATGCCACCGGAGAGTTCACGCGGATAGTTGCGCTCAAATCCTGCTAATCCTACCAAATTGAGGGCTTCTTGCACAGTAGTGCGAGATTCCCGCTTCGGAACACCCGCCAACTTCAGAGGCAGACGAACATTTTCAACCACATTTGCCCAAGGCATCAGCGCTGCTTCCTGAAAGACGAAGGCAAGTTCCGGCTTTTTTTGACCTTCACCCAAACTGATGCTGCCAGAATTCATCTTGCCTAAACCAGCAATCAGGCGCAGCGCCGTACTTTTACCACATCCAGATGGCCCAACTAAGCTGATAAATTCACCCTCACCAATGGTGAGACTCATGTCTTGTAAGGCGACAGTGCCGTTGGAGTAAACCTTATTAACGTGGCTAATTGCGATCGCGTTTGGTGTCGTGCCTGATGCGCTCGCCTGAGACTGCGGCGGAGTAGTGTTGGCAGAGTGATTACTCATCTTAATTTGGATTTTGGATTTCTTGCCTTCATTTTCAGGTTATAGCCTTGCACCTGAACATCCTACTAAGATATATGCTTTAAGCCTTATAAGCATCTACACCCTTATTGATAAATTGTAGGGTGAAGGCTTGTTTATAGTCGGTATCTTTTTTAAAGACACCCTGCTGTGACAGCGTATCAAAAAATGATTTCCAGCGCTCTTCTGTCATTGCGCCAATTCCCTTCGTTTCTGCGTCCCCAGAAATGATAATGCCATATTTTTTGAGATTTTCAATCCCATAGGCAATCTGCTCATCCGTCATTTCCGGATTATCTTTCTTAATCAGTTCATTCGCAGGACTGGGGTCATCTTCTAAATAGCTATACCAACCTTTAATCGAAGCATCGACAAAGCGTTGCACCAAGTCCGGGTTCTTCTCAACCAATTCTTTTTTCGTTTCAATCGTTGTTGAATACGGTGTGTAGCCATTGTCAGCCAGAAGCATCACAACAGGCTTAAATTTCCCCTCTTTCTCAATCTTGAGCGGTTCAGAAGTTAAGTAGCCTTGTTGGGCTGAGGTTTTATCCGCTAAGAATGGCCCTGGATTAAAGTTGTAAGGACGCTTCTGGTCATCCGTAAAGCCAAACTTTCCCTTCAGGAAGGGCCAGAAGGTTGTATTTGCCGCCGCAGAGACGATAATTGGCTTGCCTTTGAGGTCTTCTAGAGAGTCAACGCCGACATCTGGGTGAGCAATCAACACTTGCGGGTCTTTTTGGAACATCGACGCTACAGTAATCTTAGGAATTCCTGCTTCCACAGCTTTAATCGCGTCAGACCCATACCCCATGAAAAAATCAACAGCACCACCCATCAGCAACTGAGTGCCATTGACCTGAGGTCCACCCATCTTAATCGTGACATCCAGACCATGCTCTTTATAGATACCAGTGGCAACGGCTTGATAAAAGCCACCATGTTCAGCTTGAGCAAACCAGTTTGTACCGTAACTAACTTTGTCAAGTTTTCCGCTAGCTGTTGGGGAAGCACTCTGGGATGCTGTTTGATTGGAATTACTGGTGCAAGCTGCAACGATAGCAGACACAACAGTGAGTGAACTGTATTGGATAAACTTGCGACGATTGATTTGGTAAATTCTATTCATCGGAACCTTGCGAGAGATCCACCCTCTGCATAGCAGGGTGGAAAGGGACAATGAGAGATTGTGCAGGACTTAATATCTATTTAAGAATTTTGTATCCTTGATTTTTTGTAGCATAAGTTACGGATTTTATTAATGAAGTAATATTTCTGGAATAATTGCTTTGATTTTCATAACTGTCAAGTTCCAGAACTTCCGTTTGCTCAACCTTCAGGATTATTGGCGCTTTTTAGATCAAGCATGTTCCTTTTTCTTAATTTCAGGGAATTATATAAAAGTAAAACTTTTGAGATTTACTCGCTATTCAAGCGTTCAAGCTTGATTTACTCATATATTTAAGACCTTTGACTTGTCTACTTTACCGTATAAGTTTTTGTCTGAAAAAGATAAGTTACCTGGTACCAATGCCAAGTTTAAACTGAGACAACTAGGTATTTGTCAATAAGCCGTTAACTGGCAATGTCCTACGGAGGTGTTCCAGATAACGCGAAAGGCTTTTGAAACTTCTAGGCTGTGCAATCTGTGGTACCAGCCATAAGCAAGATATTCTTCTGGATTAGTCGATATTTGCAGAAAGTTCGTTCCATACATTCCCGTCTTTTCACTGTCGATAACAACAAAGTTATCTTTGTTGATAGGTTGGTAAGAACCATGAATTTGGTCGGAAGTATACCAATACAGTGATGAGTTAGTAATTTGTTTATGCTTGATAGTTTGTAGCCATTTTTGATTAAAGAACATTTTGAAACACGAGAAAAAGAGGTGATACTTGCCATCTCTGTGGATTACTTGTGGTCGTTCCATGTGATAGTAAGCCCAGTTTTCTATGGCATCAGTGGGCATTGTGACGGCAGGTGGAAGTATTTGGTAAGGTCCAGTAATCTTATCTGCAACGGCTAAACCAACACATCCTTGAAAATTGCCAGGAGCTTTTGCAGAGGCACAAATGAACAGGTAGTATTTACCTGTTTGCTCATCCTTCAATAAAAATGGGTCACGCCAGTGAAAATGTCCTGTCCAGTTGCTGCGTCCGTACCAAGGGTCGTCATGGTTTGGCATGACTAAAGGGCGATCGCTATATCGTGAAAAGTGCAATCCATCTTCAGATACTGCCAAGCCAATTCCTTCATTTCGTAGATGAGGCGGTTCTTTACCGCCTGCTGAGTAGAACAAATAATAAACGCCATCCTCTTTGTAAGTGCAACCCGCACAGACTCTTCCCGATTCCCAAGCATTTGTAGAATCTGGCTCAAGTAGAGTTCCTATCTCTTGCCAGTGTTCTAAATCCGTTGAAATCGCACCACGGATTTTACTAATTGTCCACCAAGGCATCTGTCCTTCTACTCCCTCTAAGTAAAACAGACGGTAAACATCACCATCCTTGAGTATCCAAGGGTCCCACACCATTGGTTGACCTCGGCGGGAGTAACGCAAAATATTGGTAACAGTTTCGCTAAGTCTTAGCTTCCCTTGCTCAAGTAAACCAATAGTTGTCGGGTCTTGGTGTCCTGTTGGAAGCGGCTCAAGGTAGGAAATAATTTTTCGATGTAATGGACTTAACTTCATCTCAATGTTCAGCAGATATTGGCAAACTTAAAGCCGTGGATAAGGTAGGGGAAGCAGAGGAATCCTTATTCCTTCTGCCCTGTGCCTTCTGGCTTATTTTCAGATTAGGCTAAACTCCATTGCTGAGAGATTGGTTTGGCTGTCAACCACTTTTTCTAACTGAAACCCACACTGCTCGAATAACTTCTGGAAGTGTTTCTTGGTACGCCATCCGCCTCCTGGTACAGCAACATTCACCTGCACGGCAAATACTCCTGGCATAATGCCATCGGGAGCGACTTTGGGTTCGTCTAAATCGGGAACAAAGGCTTGCAATAGGACAATTCTGCCGTGAGGAGGCAAGGCTTTCTTGCAGTTGTGTAGAATTTTCATTGCATCTTCGTCATTCCAAGCAGAGATGAAATACTTCATGACGATCGCATCTGCACCCGTTGGCACCTCCTTGAACACATCACCCGCTACAATCTTGACAGCATCTCGCTCAACACCTTGCTGAAGAAGATAAGCAGGAGCGGTTTCAGCAACATAGGGAACCTCAAACAAAATCCCTTTGCAATCAAAACGTTTGACGATTCGAGCAATCAGTCCACCCTGTCCACCACCCACATCCATTACTGTATTAAAACGGCTGAAGTCGTAGACATCTAATAAAGCATCAACAGCATGATCAGTTAAAAAACTCATGGCGTTGATGAAAACCTCACCACTCCAGTCGTTATCTTGGCAAAACTCATACACTCCCTTCCCGTTAGCACGTTCAAACGGGACTTCTCCAGTGTGCAATGCCTCTTCCAACACTTTCCAAGCATCCCACTGTGCAGGTTCAAGCAGGTGCATCGCAAAATGTCCAATTGATGGCCCTTGGTTAGTGACAAGCAACTCCGAGAGTTCAGTCGGGGCAAACACTCGTTCTGGACTTTCTTGCAAGACTTCTAAATGCGCTAAAGCACGAAGGATGAAATAAAGCCGCTCAGGGTGTGTGTTGGTTTGTTGTGCAATCTGCTCTAGACTTTGCGCTCCTTGTGTATGTAATAAGTTGAAAATTCCTAAGCGAGTAGCAGTATAAATGCACTGACTTTGAATAAACGCCAAGACCATGCCAAACAGTTTTTTCTTGGCTTCTACTGAAGAGACGTTGTTATTGAGCGTAGTTGTCATGAGCTTACACTGTGAATGGATTGTATGGAGCTATCTGGGTACTGATGCCGACTGGTGAGGCAGTGAAGCGGAGTGTATTAGAGTTGCGCCGAAATAACTTGCCTGTTGGGTTCGGGAAAAGGACGACACATCAACCTTTTCCCTTTCTCCCTTACCCTTTCCCTTTCTCAATTAGTCCCCTCCTATCTCCACGAGTTTGCCAATATTAAAGTCAATTCTGATCCAACTACCTAATCGGCGCAGATTGTCAAGGAGCAACAGGGGAATTTGCCAGTGATGAACGGTTAGGAAAGGAATTGGGTCATTAACCTGAAAAATGGCATCGGTGCCTCGCCAAATTGTATTCATCCAAGTTTGCAATTGCTGCCACGAACGAACTTGAGTAAGTCGCCATAACTCGTGATACAGCCAATAAGTTGGCTTGCTTGTTGGAAGAGGTTGCAGTGGTTCAGCTAGGGGTTCTTTGCCTAGATACGCCTCTGCTACACCTGGGTGATTGTAGAACATCGTGATTGCAGAATGGGTACGGGGGTTGCACTCGATCGCATATACCGTCCCATCCTCCGCTTGAATGAAATCAAAAGATGCTTGCCCAGTCAGCTTCAGTTCTTTGACAAAATGCTGAACCCATTCAAGGATTTGAGGATTGTCAACGTTCTCGTAGTTAACCTGAAAAGCTGATGACTCACAGCAGCAGTGCAAGCGTAACTCCCCATCTTTTACCGTACTGTGCGTACAGTATTCTTGTCCGGGGATGAACTCTTGCATAATCCAGGGTTTCTCTTCGCTAATTGGCAGACTTTGCACAAAAGCGGCTGTTTCTTCTCGTGTCGCGCAGGGTAGCTTGATGAGATTTAAGCGTCGAACGGAGTCGTAGGGAATGCTTTTGAGGATGTATGGGCGAGTTTCGTTGGAGAAGTCGAAGTTTAGAACTTGCTGTGGATCGGTGATGCGGTACGATTTGGGAACGGACAAGTTAAGCGATCGCGCCGTCTCAGCAAAGGCAAACTTATCATCCAGCATTTTTGTGGTGTCAGCATCAAAGTGAAGTACCTCGCAACACCCAGATAGTACAGGCTTTGCCAGTGAGTCATAGTAGCTGGAAACTGGGCTACAGACGGGAACGTACAGGTCTACGTTCTCCTGTTTAGCAATATTCAGCAGCGCTTGGGTGTAGCCTTCCGGGTCTTTTTGTGGTGCAGGAACCGTATAGAAGCGATCGACTGCATTAGAAAATTGATGACCTGTCAGCCAATACTTGTGAGTCTCCACCAAGATGACTCGATGACCCATTGCATGAAAAGAGCGTGCAAGCTGAAGTGCCTTGGTCATCTTACCGCCCGTCAGCATAATCGTTTTTGGATCGTTTGCTGGCGTGGGCTTCTTTTGTAAGGGTTGGGTAAGCAGATTCCAGACCAACGCAACAAAGACTGCAATGCTGTTGATTGGGAGGGCAATCAGTAGTAAGGCGAGGGTGCCCAGACTTTTTAGCACTGTAGACGTTGGTGTCCGTGTCAGTGTAAGGGATGTCATAAGTGAAGGTCGGACTACAGCAGAATCAATCTGTAACAGTTGCCAAGGCTAGCAGTTGGGATTTTATAGCCATCAGCAGTCAGCTTTGGGCGGTCAGCTTTGGGTCAAATCGGCTCTAGTTAAGGAACGCTCTTCTCCCCTTAATGTCCCAACATTCGTGGCTACTGCTATATAACTAAGCACGGAGGTAAACTCGCTTGAGTTCGCGATCGCGATCTTGATAAGTCGTCCGCGAGTGCAACATACGGAAGTTGTCCCAGATCAGAAAATCATTCTTCGACCAGTTGATCGCAATCTTTTGGTCGTTAAAGAACTGAAGGAAGCGAGTGGCAATGTTATTGAGTGTGCGATCGCTATTTCGGCGCAGTTGGCTGAAGTTAAACCGAACAATCGGTTGTTTTCCAGACTCAACATCGTAGAGTGGATGCTTAACGATACTGCCACTAGGGGTGACAAACTCAAATTTGTAGACAGTGATGTATTCGCGTTCTTCGTTTGATAGTGAATTGACGAAGGCGTAACCATCCGCTAACAAGGTTTGCCCACCCCCACAGGTTGCTGGACTCACGCACCAAAGGCACTGGTAATGTAAGGGACGATGTTCATACTCGTAGCCTTCGGTATGCGGTTCAACCTCACTGGTAGTAAACGCCGGATAGCGATCGCCAAGATTGGGATTGACTTTGATGGTGAATACATATTCGCCGTTGTATTTGTGTGGCAGCAACACGCCAAACTTACTAGCGAACACTAGGTGGTCAAAATCATCGGGTAACCGCTCAAGGTACAGGTAGCCTTGTGTCTTGAGAATCTGCTGAAAGTTTGCGATCGCCGTATCACTTAGGAGACTATCAGCAGTACTCGTTATTGCAACAGGATTGCTCAGCATCAGAATGTTGTTCTTATTACAGTCTTGCATGAAGGAATACAGGAAGATGAGCAAGGCTTAAGGTTGCTCATCTCCCTATCCCATTGGTTAGAGGTGTCGAATAATCGTTAAACCGTCACGGACTGGCAGCAGTACTTGTTCAACGCGAGGATCGGCAGCAACAACGCGGTTGAACTGCGCGATCGCTTCGCCGTTTTCGCTTCGCTCTTCTGGTGGTAGATAGGGTTGACCTTGAAGTAGCGTATTATCCACACAGATGAAGCCGCCACGAGCAAGCAAGTTACTATCGAGTACAGTTTGGAAGTACTGCACATACTCCTTCTTATCAGCGTCGATGAACACTAGATCGAACGATTCTTGAGCCGTTGCTAGTTTATTGAGCGTTTGCAAGGCTGAACCTAATTCCACCTGGATTTTGTTTCCATGTGGTGACTCACGAAATAGTTCTTGAGCAAACGTAGCGACGTAAGAATCGACCTCGCAAGCCACTAAGACACCCTCTTCTGGCAAAGCCTCTGCCATTGCTAACGCCGAGTACCCTGTAAACATACCGATGTCTAATACCCGTTGGGCACGAGTCATGTGAACGAACATCTTGAGTGCTTGTCCCTCGACGTGTCCAGATAGCATCTCTTGTTCCAGATGCCGATTTGTCGTACCGTCTGAGAATCGCTGGTTCCAGTTCTCCTGACTGGTTTTAAAAGCGATCGCTTTTAAAGCCGGAGACTCTTGAGAAGTACAGGATTCAACGTATGTGTCCAACCCGGATGCAAGCTTTAGCGCTTGCTGTACGTGTTGCTTGATGTCGGCTGACACGCTGGTTTCTTGGTCGAGAAGCTGCGCGGCGGCTTGCAGATGCTCGGTTAAAATGCCTAGTGGTGTAACGGGACGAGGGGATTCTAGGCTCTTTTGATTGAGCGTGTTAACCATTGGTTCCACTCCCAATTAACTGCTGGCTACTACCTGCATAAGCCTCAATGCCTGCGCCTGCACGAGGATAGCTGCTGCACAGGTGCTTGTGTTCAACCAACGCTGCTTTAAGTTCCTCATCCGTTAGGTCGTTAACAAAGTGGCAGGTGCCGATTGGATGCGGCATAGCAGCACGCTGCAAACCATCACGAGTTTGCGTAATTGATTGGGTAGCTTGCCACAAGAGGTCGCTATCTAAGAGAGGATGGTCAAGTGAGAGTCCAATGCGGCTCATTAGTCCTAAGATGCGATCGCGATCATTGGCGGTGATGTATCCTCGTCGTGCAGCAATGGTGGCTGACAATGCCATATCAATTGCCACGGCATGACCATGTAGCAAGGGTACTGCTGGCGCGAGTTCTAGAGTCGGACTCCATGTATGTCCATAAGCGATGACGCGATCGAGATCTATCTCATGCAAGTTGGGAGTTTCTAACTCCAGCATCGTCTTAATCGACTCGTAGTTGACTTGATGAGCGATCGCTTGCAGTTCCGGTGTGCCGTCGATGTAGCCAAAGTGTGTACGAAGCAGTTCTTCTCCGTGTGCCTCTAACCACTCGAACACTCGGAGGTTGGAAACTACAGCAATCTTCACCAACTCTGCCATGCCATTACGGACTTGATCAGTAGGCAGGGTTTGCAAAAAGGAGAAGTCGAGAATCACCTGCTTTGGTGGATGGTAAGCACCGAGACGGTTTTTCAGCTTGCCATGATTCACCGCAACTTTGATCGCGACACCAGCATCAATCAAACCAATGAGTGTTGTGGGAACCCGAATAAAGTTAGTACTGCGACGATACGCCGAACAAGCAAATCCAGCAACATCCGTTAACAAGCCACCGCCAACAATTAAGACAGGTTCCTTCCGTACCAAGCCAAACTCAGCAAAGGCATTAATGATTGTGGCAAACGTATCGATCGTCTTGGTTGGCTCAGTAATGGCAATGGGAAAAATTGTTAGGTCAATATCGTAGTAATTGAAATAGGCTTCAATTTGATTGCCATAGATGCGATGGATATTGTGGTCAACCACTGCAAGGCAACGCCCAAAACTCCTGTAGTTCTCAGCAAGCTCCGTATTCTTGAGATCAAAAGCCCCATTAACAAAAACAAGGCTGAACTCAATTTTCTCATAACCTTCTACACAAAATGCAGTCTCAGTCGCGGCAAACTTTGCCTGAACACTACTCATCTTCTACTATCCTTATTCAACTAGTTTCAGCAATCAGCACAATATGTGTTTACACAGCTAACAGCCATGACAAGAAGCGATCGGCGAACCCTCGAAACAATACCTTGTCATCTAACACAAGCAACTTTGAGATGCACAACTTTACCCTGTGCATCTCTCAGGTAGTAGAAGACTGAATTGATGGAGTTTTATTGTTTCAATGCTGGATTGTCGCCAGCCAAAACTGACTAACGTTCAAGCAACATAAACCCTGTAGCACTCAAACGCGATCGCTAATTGCTCTTGTGGCTTAGCCAACTATAAGCCACCACATTGCCTGAAACCGATAACTGATAAAGACTTTGAATCTCCGGGATTTCCCAATTAAGTAGAGGGAACCCCGACCAAAAATTGCCTGAATTTGAGCCATGCAGTCAAAACTGTAGTCTATTCGTAGATTAAATACCTCTTGCACGTAGCGAGTCTACCTAAAGAGATAGAAAATACCTTTTTTAACTAAATCATTAGACCACCTCAAGACTGATGTAATTTATATCACCTCCGAGCTAGTTCCACCTCCCCTTCTTGCTCTCTTTGAACCTAAAAAGGGTTCAGAGTTAACGTCAATGTGTAGAGTTTTAAAAAGCAAATTAGTAGAAGTTCTGGACTTTGGCCGATTGGTTGTGGAGCATCCAGTAACCTGATACTCGTAATAGTAAAGGAGATAATATGGCAAGACTACTCACGCCTAACATGCTTGATGCTAAAACACCTCCCGATGTCAATGTCCAGCCGGATGCGCGTGAACCCGTCATAGACCCAACCCTGGGTATCCCTGTTAATATCAACAGACAAGGAACTCCCAAACATCGGCTTGTCACAATTGGTGACTCTTTAACTCATGGCTTTCAAAGTGGAGCAATTTTTAATACCCGACTCTCCTATCCCAATATTATTGCCAGGGAAATGGGCTGGAATCAGTTGCGTTATCCAACTTATGAGGGGCCAGGAGATGGGTTGCCAATCAATCTAGAACATCTAGCCCGACAGCTCGATCAGAAGTTTGGTCTCAACATAGATTGGTGGGAATTCCCCTCGTTTCTCTCGTTTGTACGCAACTACTTGGATGAAGTGGAGGATTACTGGGAACGTGATGCTGGTTCTATTCCACCTGATCCAAAAAGACCGATAAATCACAACTTGGCAGTGTATGGGTGGGATCTGCGGAACACCCTCTCACGGACTGCACAAATTTGCCAACAAGTATTAGAGGAGAATCCGTCTGATGACGATTACCTCAGGCAGGTCGTCGAGTATCATAACGAACGTGCGGCAATCCGGGTTTTGAACTCAGCACGAGATGCCAATGGTAAGGCTCTCACACCACTACAAGCAGCGGCAGCACTGGGCGCTGAAGGCTTGCAAGAAACCAACGACGGGGATGGTATTGAGACGCTGATTGTCCTCATCGGGGCAAATAATGCTTTGGGTAGTGTTCTGACATTCAAAGTTGTCTGGAGCGATACAGGCTATGACAACATGGCAATTAACGATCGCTATACCGTCTGGCGTCCGACTCACTTCCAGGCTGAACTCGACAGGGTTGTTGCAGAAGTTAAGCAAATCCGCGCTCGTCATGTGATTTTTGGAACCGTTCCTCACGTTACCATCGCCCCCTTTGCTCGTGGTATCAATAAAGACCTTGAGGGGAAAAAAGCGGCGGCGGGGTCTCGATACTTTCCCTTCTATACCTTGCCTTGGATTAGCGACGAAGAGTTTGACCCGGACAAGCATCCGCATCTTACAGGTCAGGAGGTAAGAGCAATTGATAGCGCAATTGACCAGTACAACGAATCAATCACAGAGGCAGTACGCAGCAGTCGAAGTGAAGGCAGAGATTGGTATGTGTTTGAAACGGCTGGCTTACTAGACCGCTTGGCATCTCGGCGCTACATTGAAGACCCCTTAGCGAGACCGGATTGGTGGGAAAAAGTTGGGGGTGATTACAAACTGCCGCCTGCTTTGCAAAAGCTTTCTCCTGTACCAAATTCTCGCTTCTTTCGGTCGGGTGCCAATGGTCGCACGGATGGTGGCTTATTCTCCCTAGATGGCATTCATCCCACGACGATTGGCTATGGGATTATGGCTCAGGAATTGATCAAAATCATGCAGCTAGCGGGTGTCAAGTTTTATCATGATGGGACTGAGCGTATTGGGGAGGTTAAAGTTAACTTCGATCGCTTAATTGCTGAGGATACGCTGATTTCTAAACCACCGCGATCGCTCTCAAGTGCTGTGGACTTGATTGGTACGATTGACAAAAACTTCAATATCTTTAGCAGTATGCTCAAGGGAAGTTACTAACTGCGGCTTTTGACCTCACCAGAGCGTCTGGAGAAATATAGCAGTTCTCAGTGAAATGAGGTATCGCTAAAAGCTGCGAAACAGCGCTACTAGTCAGGAAAACAAAAAAGCTGATATAGCGTTTCTCGAATAACTAAGGTACAGAAGACGTTTGCGATTAGTCTACTTAAATGCTGTTGCTGTATTTTATCTATTTGAGAACCGCTATAGCTGACCGCTAACTGCTATAAGAATACTCCGGACAGAATTAGGCAGCAATCGCCCCGTAAAAGCGTAACCACGAGCTTGGCAGTATTTATTGACGAAAGTTGGATCGCGTTCTGCCCATCTCTCTAGAAAAAAAATTGCTCTCCAAATACTGATAGTCGTCCTCCGAGAAATTACAGATAGGGAATATACGGACGTAGAAGCATAGTTAGTGCAGAAAATCCGAGTAATTACTAATGATTTTTGCAAATTACCAATATTTAATGATGTGCATTGGTCATCTCGCGTCCGGTTATATGACAGTTGTATGACCAAGCTATCTATCAGGTGCAACTCGACTCTTATGCCTAAACGCATTAGCATCCAGCCACATTTTGGCTTGGACGAACTTGAAGCCCGTTACCGTCAAGCTATAGACCCAGTTGAAGCCTGTCATTACCAAATTATCTGGTTATTGGCTCAAGGCAGGCTGACTGATGAAGTGGCAGTGGTAACGGGCTACAGTCGTAGCTGGATTTACGAACTTGTCACGGGTTATAACCAACTCGGCTCTGAATCGCTAGGCGACCACCGACATGATAATCCAGGGGCAAAAGCTTTATTGAGTCCCCAGCAGCAAGTCAAACTGTGGCAGGCATTGCAAAGTACAGATCCCTATGGTGAGGCATAGAGGACGCTCTTTCTCTGAACCGCGCCCATCAAGTCCGGTTAAATGCCCTACTCATCTTTAGAAATGGCAGGATTGCTCATGGCTAAATAGCACTAGCCATTGGCTCAGGCGCAAGCCGCAGATATTCGATTACCCAAACAACTTACCTCATCTTGTGGGCTGATCAAGAACACCATTCTTGGTCAACGGGAGTCGTGCGCGAATTTTTCATTTTTCTCTATGTCAAGAAGGAGCAAACGTGAATATGAACGGACTTGCCAAAAAACGTTGGAAGTACGCTCGTCCCCTAATTACAACAGCACTTCTAGTTAGCGGTATTTTCCAGCTAGCGAAGCCAGTCCTAGCCCAGGTAGCAACTCCTGCTCCCCCAGGAACAGAGATCAGCAACACCGCAACTGCCACGTATGAGGACCCTGCCAACCCAGGAGTAGCAATTAACGCAACTTCTAACACGGTTGTCATTCAGATTGCAGAGGTTGCAGGTATCACTGTAACGCCTGCAGACGTTCCTACAACAGACGTGAATGGCGGGACAGTGCAACCAGGTAATATCGTCAACTATGACTTTACCGTTACCAACGTCGGTAACGACCCCACCACAATCTTTATTCCGGGTACAGCAACAGTTACTAATGGTACAGCGGGAACCCTTCAGTACAGTACTGATGGCGTAAACTTTACTGATGTCCCAGCAGCCGGTGTAGCTACACCTTCCATTAATCCTGGGGCTACAGTCATTGTAAGAGTGCCTGTCACCGTTAATCTTAATGCTCAGCCTGAAGACGAAGTTACAGTCGTACTCGGTAACACTGGGCCGAATGACAATAGCGCTGCTACTCAGAACCAACCAGATGCTGATGGCACGGATGGTGCCGATGAAGTCCGCACTATTGACAACGTGGGCACGGCGAATGGTGATGCTAGTCCTGCTGCTCCGGCGAATCGCGAACGTGAAGCTAGTGCATCCCAATCTGTGACGGTGGGAGCGCTAGTGGCGATCCTCAATGCACCAGATAATGCACCTGAGGCTGTAGGACCAGACGGTACTACTGATACTGACTTCACCAATGCGTCTACGACAGTTCCTCCAGGAATCCCTCAGGACACCCCAGCCAATCCTGAACCCAGAACGATTACTAATACCGTTCAGAATAGCTCTACCACAGATCCAGTAATCATTTCGCTGTTGCCCACACCACCAGCAAATCCTGGAGATCTGCCTCTTGGCACAGTGGTCACTATTACAATCCCTACAACAGGAGACATCGCAAGGTACACTTACACGGCGACTGGATTTGAGTTCGTCGAAGGTACGGGTACTAGTGCTACCGATCCGCCCAAACTAACACTCCAACCGAATGGTAGCCCCGATGCTACCGCTGATTATCAGGTAACGATTGACCTACCTGCTAACACACCTCAGTTAACTGGTTACCCAGTTCCGATTACAGCTTTCACCGATACCGATGGCGACGGTCTGCCGACTGCGGGTGAGCCTGCCAACATTACGATTGACCGCCTATTTACAGGCTTCTTGTCGCTAGTGAAAGCAGCGCGGATTCTCGCGGCGGATGGTACCACTGTGATACAGGACTTCACCACAGAAACAGCATTATTGAGCGCTCAAACTGCGCCAGGGAACATCATAGAGTACCGTGTCACCTACGCCAATGTTGCCCCAGCCGTTGATCCAGCAGCTACTGGCAGTATCAACTTAACAACGGCGAATAATCTCGTGATTACAGAGGATGGCACAACAAACGGCAATAACTGGGCACTGGATGGCAACGGCGACGGTGTACTCGACACCATTAATATTCCTGGCACAGCCGCTGACTCTAGCGGTGGAACAATCACAACAACTCCATCTGGTGACGGTGAGGATGTTACCCAGTACGTGGATACCGTAGTCGAAGTTGCACCAGGCGGCACAGGGACATTCACATTTCAACGCCGCCTCCCGTAGGAAACAACCTGAGGACATTGCAACCATGCCGTGTCCTCAAGCCAAGAAGTGTTATTGCATGAATTTTATTTACCGAATCAACAGTTTTGTAGTTTGGAGTTAGAAGCATGAAACGGTTTTATATTGCCGCTCTTGGCGCGATCGCTTTTATTGCAACCATGCCCTTTGTTAGCGGAATGCCTGTACTTGCTCAATTGCAAGAGGCTGGCGAAAACCTAGTTCAAAACATCCAACCCCAACAAGTTGAATTGAACTTGAGCGCACAGAAGAAGCTAGTGGAACTGGATGAGACAGGCAAAGAAAAAGTCACCTGGCAAGCACTGGAAGGTCAAGTTGTAGTTCAACCGGGGGATGTACTGCGCTATACCGTCAGTAGTGAAAATACCAGTGAACGCCCAGCCGAAAACCTGGTCATTACTCAACCCATTCCCCAACGCACTACTTATATCTTGCAATCGGCAAACAGCAATAACGGAGCGACGATGACCTACAGCATCGACAACGCCACTACGTTTGTCGAAAATCCCACCATTCAAGTCACGCTTCCTGATGGCACGGTGGAAATACGACCAGCCCCAGCCGAGGCTTACACCCACATTCGCTGGGACTTTAGCAAGCCTCTCAACCCAGCGACAGCAGCGAGTGCCAGCTATGAAGTGACAGTACGTTAAACAAAGGCAGAAGGCAGAAGGCAAAAAATGTAGTTTACTCAGTGCAAATTGCTATAAATCGCTCCTGCATAAAAGCCCTTTGCCTTCTGCCTTTACTTATTCAACCTGCGAATGCAACCTTCACTGCATAAAAGCTTTTTAAACAACTCACACTAACCGTCAGGTTTTGCCCTGACCCCTTGAGCGCAGCCTAGCTAGCGTCCCGGTTGGCTGTGTTACCCAATCGCTAGCTCATCGCTCATCTACTACTCCAATTGCCATTGGCTGTAGGGTCACTTAGGAGAAAGTTCAGTGGTTCAACCTCAAGCACCCCCCCCCATTCGTTCACGAAAATACCCAGTCCAACGGCTAGCTGCGATCGCTTTAGTTGGTAGTATTTTGCCCGCCCTCACGCCTGCGCTGGCTCAAACTCAAACCGGAACTAAGTCTATCAGTATCAGCAATCAAGCCTCCTATACCTACAGCGACTCAGCCAATGGGCAAACTATTCAGGGGGTTACGGGTCAGATTGTCACGAATTTGGAGTCCCAACAAGATCCACTGGGACGAGTCACAGGTTGCGCCGGAGAAATTTTGGCAAACTACACAGGAATTAGCGTTGGGTTGTACGAGGTTAATCCAAGCGCTCCAACGGGAACCGAGTTAGGAGAAGTTGCGGCACTCACCCAGACAGAACTTCCCGATCTTCCCGGTAACAGTCTTCCTAGAGGAGCCGCTCCCAATACGCAAAATAGTAACCCCTTCTTCCTGACCAACGGTGAGCAGGGAACCTATAACTTCTTGCTCGATCCTCGCCGGGGGCAGTTGGATCAAGGGCGAACCTATATTTTAGTGGTCAATCCTCCCCCAGATTCAATCTATGACCAACGGCAATTTCGCATCGTTATCGGACACCGCAATGGTGAAATTGTTTCGTACACAGCAACGTCCCTAGACGGCAAACCCTTTAGCACCAAAGACGGTAGGGCATCGATCAACGGAACGATCACAATTCGGGAGTCGGATCAAGTCGGACTTGTCGTAGCCATTTTGGACTTGAACACGAGCATTTGCCAAGCCCAAGAAATTCAAATTACGAAAACAGGCGATCGCGCCGCTGCCGAACCCGGAGATACGGTAATTTACCGCCTCTCGATTAGAAACCTGGCTAGCGCCCCCTTAAACAACCTAGTCGTCACTGACACCTTACCCTTGGGATTCCAACTCTTACCAGAATCGGTTCGGAGTGAGCTAGAGGGAACCTTAGTGCCAATCACGACAAGTCAAAATGGCTCAACAGTGACGATGACGGCAGACGGCACAACACTCCCAGTCAGTGAGGGGCAACGGGTGTTGAACATTGTCTATGCCGCACGATTGACACCCGATGCTCTGCGAGGCACAGGTCAAAACTCAGCGATTGTTAACGGGGAACGTGCTGACAATGGTCAGGATGTCAAGGATGGTCCCGTAACGCACCGGATGCGCCTTGGATCGGGAATTCTTTCCGACTGCGGCACTCTCATTGGTCGGGTGTTTGTGGATAAGAATTTTGACGGCGAACAGCAACCTGGAGAGGCAGGAGTTCCCAATGCTGTGATCTTCATGGATGACGGCAACCGAATTACTACCGATGCCAATGGTTTGTTCTCCGTGGCAAATGTGATTTCGGGTTACCGAACGGGGGTTTTAGATCTGACTAGTCTCCCTGGCTACACCCTTGCTCCCAACCTCTATTTCAAAGAACGTAATAGCCCCTCCCGACTCGTACATTTGCAGCCCGGTGGCTTGGGACGAATGAACTTTGCCGTCACCCCCACCTATAAGGAGTCCGACGGCCAATGAAACTGAGACGAAAATTCTTAGAAGCCTTCCTGGTGGCAGCGACGGTTGAAACCTTGGGTATCGTCATGGTTGCTCATCCTGCCCGAACTGAACCCTTAAATCTGGGGCGTGAGAATCAACTCAACACTCCTGAAGCCATTTCTGCTGCTAGTCCTGAGCCTTTGCCGACACCAACAATGGCTCCTGTCACTGGGGAGAAGGCTCAAACTTCGCCAGCCGTTGGGGGAGAAAAAACTTCCTCACCTCAACTAACACCAAGTTCATCGCTAACACAGGAAAGCAAGGGAGCAGAGGAGCAATCTTCACCTTTGCAGCCCGGAACCCTAACATCCCAGACTCAGAGCGCTTCCACTCCTTTAGCAACTGGAGAAGTCAGGATTCTCACACCTACCCCTGGCACAGTACTTGATATTCCCGCCGCAACTGTGATTTTGCAATTTACTGAAGGGAGCGAAGTAAAACTTCAGGTCAATGGGGTAGCGGTAGATCCATCCTTAATTGGACGTACAGAGACAGATAAGACGACTAAACTTGTCACTCAAACCTGGTACGGTGTTGCTCTTCAGGAAGGAGAGAACACTATCACCGCCCAAGCGACAACCAATGGCGTTACCAGTTCACCCAGTTTTGTTACCGCACAGGTGCGGGGGGAACCAACGCAACTGAGAGTGGAAACAGTTGAGGCGCGAATTCCTGCCGATGGACGTTCCACCGCAACGATCCAAGGTCAGTTGTTGGATGCGAATGGCAATCGCTCCAATCGTAATGGAGTTGTCACCCTGGTTACCAATGCTGGTGAATTTGTTGGGACAGATTACGATCGCGATCAAGTTGGCTGGCAAGTGCAGGCACGCCAGGGACAGTTTACAGCAACCTTGCAATCCCACCTGAAGGCGCAAACGGTAAGAATTCGGGCAACTGCTGGCGAGTTGGAAGCGTTTACCCAACTTCAGTTTGAGACAAGTCTGCGTCCCTCCCTCATGTCTGGCGTAATCAATCTGCGCTTGGGACAACGGGGGACGGATTATTACGGGAGTTTTCGTGACTTCCTACCTGCTGATGGTGACAACAGTACTCAACTAGACTTTAGTACGTCGGTTTTTGCGACTGGGGCAATTGGAGAGTGGTTATTTACTGGCGCTTATAACAGCGATCGCACCCTAAACCAAAGCTGTGATGGAGTCAATCGCCTCTATCAAGATGTCCAGTTTTGCGATAGCGAAGCGCTGCTGCGAAGCGCAGATCGCAACTATCCAGTCTATGGCGATAGTTCCACTGTTGAAAGCACTACCCCGTCGCAAGATAGCTTGTTCTTGCGTTTTGAGCGGTCTTCGCGCATCCCCAATGCCGATCCCGATTACGCCATGTGGGGAGACTACGACACCGAAGAGTTTGCCACAGCATCACAGCAGTTTACCGCCACCACACGCCAACTCCACGGCTTTAAAGGCAATTACAACCTAGGAAATCTACAAGTCACAGCCTTTTATGGCGATAACGTTGAGGGATTTCAACGGGATACCATCCCGCCTGATGGTACCAGTGGTTACTACTTCCTGTCCCAACGGTTACTGGTGCCTGGTAGTGAAAATGTGTTTGTTGAGTTAGAAGAACTGACTCGTCCAGGTACAGTCCTGGAGCGCAAACAACTCAACCGGGGGCCAGATTATGAGATTGATTATGATCGCGGCACCTTATTGTTCCGCCAACCCTTTCTTCGCACCCAAGTTAGCGAGACGGGAGAGGTTTTGGTGCGGCGGATTGTAGTCACGTATCAGTATGAAAGCGAAGGTTCTGACAATAATATCTACGGCGGTCGAGTTCGCTACCACTTGTCACGGGAACTCAATCAAGAAAGTTGGATTGGGGCAACTTACTTAAACGAAAATCAAGGGGTTCGCGACTTTGAACTGTATGGTGCTGATGCGTACATCTCCCTCGGTTCAGATACTCACCTAATTGCAGAATACGCCCATTCCAGCAATGATTCTGAAGTTTTAGGGTTCGTTGAGGGTTCCGCCTACCGTTTTGAAGCCCAAGTAAAGATTGCACAAGGAATTCAGGGTCGTGCCTATTATCGTGATGCTGATAGCGGCTTTGCCAATAATGCCACGGTTAGTTTTGTCCCTGGTCAACGGCGGTATGGGGCAAACGTCACCGCCCAAGTCTCACCCACAACCAATGTGCGTGTGCAATATGACCACGAGGACAATCAAGGGATTGCCCCACGACCGCTCAACACGTTTGAGGATTTATTTACCTCGCGTCTAGAACCCCTTCCCGGTAGTGTTGTTGATAATTCGCTGACTACGATTTCAGCAGGAATTGAGCAGCGAATTGGCAGTGCCAGGTTAGAGGTGGATTGGCTGCATCGCGATCGTGAAGATCGACTGCCCAACAGTCCCTTAAGCAGCAACTCTGATCAGTTGCGATCGCGTTTCACCTTGCCCCTCACCTCCAACCTGACCTTTCTGGCACAAAATGAACTCACCCTCTCCTCAGATGTCGATACCGTTTATCCCGATCGCACCATCTTGGGGTTGGACTGGGCTGTGTTGCCAGATGTTCATGTCCGTCTGGCGCAGCAGTTTTACACTCGTGGTCAGTTTGAGGGAAATGCGATCACCAGTCTAGAGGTAGCGGGTTCGCACGACCTAAGTGAAAATACCGCCATCACCGGACGTTACTCAATTTTGGGTGGGGCAAACGAAATTACAAATCAAGGCGCGGTTGGTTTGAACCATACCTTCAGACTGACCCCTGGATTGCGCCTGAATCTCGCCTACGAATACGTCTTTGGTGACTTCGTTGGTCGCACGGCTGCCGGAACTCGGTTTTTTCAACCTTATACTGTTGGGCAATCGGCTGCGGTTCTCGGCTTTGGGTCGGGAGATAGCTACAGCATTGGGATAGAGTACACCGATGATCCAGCGTTCCATGCCAGCGCCCGCTACGAACATCGCACCTCCTCTAGTGGCTCCAATACCGTTATTTCAGCATCAGCGACGGGAAAAATCTCCCCAGCACTCACGGCGTTGTTCCGCTATAACCAAGCCAACTCGTCCAATCAAGTGCTGCGGGGACTGGGAGATACAGCTAACCTCCGTTTCGGTTTAGCCTACCGCGACCCCAACAAGGATAGTTTCAACGCCTTAGTGCGCTATGAATACCGCAAAAATCCCTCAATTATTCCCGAAACAATTTTGGAGGGCAGTGGTACGGGTTCACGGGAACATCTTTTAGCCCTGGAATTGCTCTACGCCCCTAACTGGCGCTGGGAGTTCTACGGCAAGTATGCCATTCGCAACAGCACCTCTTACTTAGCGGAGGATTTAGTCGGTACTAGCAGCCTTTCTTTAGCACAACTACGAGCTAGTTACCGCTTGGGATACTCCTGGGATTTAACGGGTGAAGCTCGTTGGATTAATCAGCCCTCTGCTGGCTATAGCGAGACAGGCTTTCTCCTTGAACTCGGCTACTACCTTACTCCCAATCTCCGCTTATCGGCAGGATATGCCTTTGGTGAAGTGGATGACCGTGATTTCAGTGGTTCCCGCTCGGCAGGCGGCCCCTATTTTGGCTTGACGGTTAAGCTCAATGGACTCTTTGACGGCTTCGGACATCAAGAGATTGCTCCGCCACAAGAACAGGAATCGCGTGTGGAACCCGTTGCCAACCAATCAGCGGAAAAAAATCTATGAAATTTCGGCAATTTAGCTACCTCAAATTCCTATGCCTCGCGACGTTTTTCCTGCGTGTATTGTCCCTAAGAGCGATCGCTCAAACCGTCACGATCTCACCTGCTGCTGGTCAAGTTGTGATCAACGAGGTGCTGTACGCGCAAACAGGTGCAGGTTCCCCCGGAAATGATGAGTTCATTGAACTTTACAACGCCTCTTCATCCCCTGTAGACCTAAGTGGTTGGCGATTGGCTGACGGTAATCTCATCGCCAATAGTACAGATGGCATTGGCAGCATTACTGGCAATACGGGTAACCCAGCTTATTTATTTCCGAGCGGTACAACTTTGCCACCTGGACGATATTCTGTTATTTGGATTGGCGATAATACACCAAACCATCAAGCTATCAACGCAGTGTTTCAAACCTGGTTGGGACAATCGGCAAAGCTGAACAACACGGGGGATGATGTCTGGCTTTACGATAGTCAGCAACGCATCGTTGACTATATTGCCTACGGCTCAGGCACTGCCATCAACACACCGCCACCTGCCTCACTAAACCTCTGGAACTCCAGCTTTCAGTCTTCTCTAGCGGGTGCTACTGCTGGTCAGTCGATCAGCCTCACCCCCAATGGACAAGATAGCAATACCAGTGCTTGCTGGGAAAGAACCACCAGTGGAAACGCTAACGGACGATGCCCTGGCGCTTTACCAACTTTAGATACAGATGCAGTGGCAAGCCGCATTACAACAGTTGGGCCTAACAATAATAGTCTACCTACATCTCCATCCCGCCTGCGCTTAGTCAAGCGGATTACGAGAATTAACGGTACAGATATTACAGGTTTTGTAGACAATCCAGGCGATGCAAACGACGATACTACAGTGAACTGGCCCACACCGTTCGCGAATTATCTACGTGGGGCAATTGATGGGGGCTTGGTTCAGCCTGGAGATGAAGTGGAGTACACAATCTACTTCTTATCGGATGGGGGGAAAGCCGCCAGCAATGTGAAAATTTGCGACCTCATCCCTGCCAACACCACCTTTATTCCTAATACCTTCAATAACTTAACGCCCACAGATGGTGGTACTGCAGGAGCCGAGCAAGGTATTGCCCTCGCCCTGAGTACAACTAACCTTCCCACAACTCCAACGGCTTATCTAACTAATGTTGCTGATGCTGACCGAGGACAAATTTTCACGCCCGGAACTATACCTGCTGGACTCTGTGCCAGCGGCGCTACCAATGGGGCTGTGGTTGTGAATGTGGTGACGAACCCAACCACGTTACCGAATGCCACTGCCCCAGGTACTCCCGCTAATTCCTATGGCTTCATTCGCTTTCGTGCCAGAGTGAACTAGACCTTATCTCTTGAGTGCGACACACAGCGTTGAGCGCATTTTCTAAAAACTTAAATTAACTAATAAGAAGCTGTTCACGGACGTACAGAACAACTCACAACGTGCGATCGCGCTTTTAGTGAACCGTTGTGATGGTAGTGTAATCTCAAGGAAGGCTTTCCCCTTGACCATTGGTCGTGAGCTGAGTAACAGTCTTGTCCTTACTCACCGTCAGATCACAACGATTGGCTCAGTACCAACAATACAAGCTCCTGGAAGTGTGATTAAGATTGGTGGTGTTGAGTGGTATGTGTGAACGTAACTAGAACTCTAATTCGATGCTGCAAGCAATATCTTCTCTGACGCTGGCGTTTCAATTTGCTTCTCCAGGACCGATTTTGTTTGAACTAGGGCCATTCGCAATCCGCTGGTATGGTCTGTTGATTGCCTCGGCGGTGTTGATTGGAGTCAGTCTTTCTCAAGACTTAGCGAAGCGCCGTAATGTTAACCCAGACCTCTTGGGTGACCTCGCAATCTGGTTAGTACTCTCGGCAATTCCGGCGGCTAGACTTTACTACGTGCTGTTTGAGTGGGAGCAATACTCTAAGCGCCCTGACCAAATTATTGCGATTTGGAATGGTGGGATTGCGATTCATGGAGCAATCATCGGTGGTACTCTGGCGGCACTGATTTTTGCGCGACTTAAGAAAGTCTCGATTTGGCAGTTAGCCGATCTTGTCGTGCCTTCCCTAATTCTGGGTCAAGCAATTGGGCGTTGGGGTAATTTCTTCAATTCTGAAGCTTTTGGTCGTCCGACAAATATGCCTTGGAAGCTATACATTCCACCACAGCAGCGCCCCCTAGAGTTCATCAATTTTGAGTATTTCCATCCTACCTTCCTCTACGAATCCCTATGGAATTTGATGGTTTTCGGGATACTGATGACGTTGTTCTTTAGGGATTTAAAAAAGCGATCGCATCTGAAGGTAGGAACGCTAGCCCTGATTTATATGGTTGCCTATAGTGCGGGTCGAGTCTGGATTGAGGGATTTCGGACGGATAGCTTGATGATTGGTCCACTACGAATTGCTCAAATTGTGAGCTTAAGTGCAATCGCTTTGGGGCTGATTGGTCTAGCGTGGCTGTATCTCTTGCGCCGTCCCCTACCGGATGTTGTTCCTCCTGAAGAACAACGATGGGATTATCGTTCTGATTAGACTCCATGCGAGTAGAGCGCACTAACATTACGATGAAAATCTCTCTCCCCTACCACCTACCACCTACAACCTAACCCCTAACACCTAATCTCTAGAAGAGTGAAGACATCGAGAGAAAAAGAAAAAAAAGCCCTAGAGTTAAACTCTAGAGCTGAACCAGGGTGCATCTACCATTTCTTATTTCTTAAGAAATAGAGTGAATCCGGAATAATTTTGCTAATTTAGAAACTTTTCTGGGCAAGCTGCCTTTATCTATGTCTCACCCTACTGAATCTACACAGCTTAGAAACTCCCTCCCTCCTTTAGCACCAGCCGTTTATATTGTTGGTGCAGGCCCTGGCGACCCAGATTTATTGACAGTTAAGGCACAGAAAATTCTCCAACGGGCGGATGTGATTGTATTTGCTGACTCGCTGGTGCCGCAGCAGATTTTGCAGGAGGTTCGTCCCGATGCAGAAATTGTTCGCACTGGCAATAAGACTCTAGAAGAGATTTTGCCACTGATGATTTCGCGAGTGCGATCGCATAAATCTGTAGTTCGTCTCCATTCGGGTGACTTGAGTCTCTACAGTGCCATCCACGAGCAAATGCAAGTCCTTGCAGAAGCGGAAGTTCCCTTTGAACTCATCCCAGGTATCAGCGCCTTCCAAGCTGCTGCTGCAAAACTTGGAGTTGAGCTAACGGTTCCCGGATTGGTACAGACAATCGTCCTTACCCGCATTAGTGGTCGTGCCTCAGCCGTCCCAGAGTCGGAAGAATTAGCGTCTCTGGCAGCCCATCAAGCCAGTCTATGCCTGTACCTCGCTGCACGTCATGTTGAAGAGGCACAAGCGAAATTATTAGAACACTACCCAGCCGATACCCCTGTAGCCGTCTGCTTCCGGATTGGTTGGCCAGATGAACAAATTTGGCTGGTTCCCCTCACCGAAATGGCAGCCGTGACTCAACAGGAGAATCTAATTCGGACAACACTTTATGTAGTGAGTCCAGCCTTAAAGGCAGTAGGAAAGACAGAGTTTCCAGGCTTGGAAGTTAGCGCAACAGCACCTTCAGAACTAGGACAACGGCAAAGTATGGGAGAAGCGCGATCGCGTCTCTATCACCCCGAACACTCCCATCTTTTCCGCCCCTCTCGTCCAGTCTCCTAAGCTGGAAATAGGGTGAACAAGAAAATCCATGAATCCAACAACTTGCCCAAAATGTGGGGGAAGCTTAGAGCAAGTCATCTGTGCCGGGATTGAAGTCGATCGTTGCCTCTACTGTAAAGGAATTTGGTTTGATTCCCTAGAGGCAGAAAAGCTCAAAGCTGTGAAAGGTTCTGAACACTTTTTGGATATTGGCGACCCGGCAACAGGTAGTCAGCTCGATAAAATCACTGAAGATATTAACTGCCCTCGGTGTAACGCGAGAATGACTCGTATGGTTGATATTGACCAGCACTGTATCTGGTACGAAAAATGTCCAGCCTGCAACGGTGTCTGGTTTGATGCAGGTGAGTTTAAGAACTTTAAGCACAACTTCAATCGCGAAGGCATCCTAAATCAAGCCTGGAATGTTTTTCGACGAAAAAGCTAGTCAATGGCGCTAATTTATCAAACTGGAGAACTGGGATTTCTATGAAGGTTGATAAACTGATGCAGTGTAGGACATTTACAAGTAGGTAGACCCTTGCTAGACGAACAAGCGAAGAAAACAATGTTACGCAATATTCCCCACGGAATCTATATTTGCGGTGTTAAGGATGGAGAAAACGTTAACGGTTTTACGATTAGTTGGTTAATGCAATCGTCGTTTAAACCCCCACAAGTCGTCAATTGCGTCAACAAAAACCATACGTCCCACGCCATGATCAAAAATAGTGGGGTTTTTGCCGTCAGCTTCCTGGAGAAGGAACAGAAAGATTTGGCTCAGAAATTCTTTCAGCCACTGCGTCGCGTTGGCAATCGGTTTGAGGATGTGGAATTTTATACAGGAGAAACTGGCTGTCCAATCATCTCCGACTCACTCGGTTATATAGAGTGCCAGGTAGTGGGTTCAGTGGAACAAGGCGATCACACGGTATTTGTTGGTGAAGTTATCGCCTCAGGCATCCACCGGGAGGGCAAACAAATCTTACTAGAAGACACTGGCTGGCAATATGGCGGGTAGGGTATTACGGCTAATTGTTAGTCCTTTATAGACATTTTTCCTACTAACAACCAACAACTAACAACCAACAACTAACAACAATATGCCGTTGATTAAAGTACAAACATCTGTCGCGATCCCAGCACCAACTGCTGTCGAAGGATTGCTTAAAATTCTCTCTGCTAAGCTGGCAACGCACCTGGGTAAGCCAGAGTCATATGTGATGACGGCTTTTGAGCCAGAGGTGGCAATGACGTTCGCGGGTACAGTTGAGCCAGTCTGCTACATTGAGGTCAAAAGCATCGGTAGCATGAGTCCGGCGCAAACCAAAGCGATGAGTCAGGACTTTTGTCAGGTGGTAAACGAAAAGCTCGGTGTACCAATTAATCGAGTTTATATTGAGTTTGCTGATGCTAAGGCATCGTTGTGGGGCTGGAATGGCTCAACGTTTGGCTAAGAAAGTTTATGCAAGCTGAGCGTACCGTTTTCTTGTTGGTTGTGCTTTGTCTTGCAGATTCTAATTAGGTGGGGGTGTATTGCCGTACACCCCTATCAGTCTTAACTTCTGGCACTTGTGGGTGGGCAATAGCTTCTTAAAGGAGAGAGGTTTGAGTTGATTCTGAATTCTTACGATGCGATCGCTTCTAGTCGGCATAACCTCTAAGATAATTCTCACAGGATTCTTGAAACTAGCTGCACTATGCCACCTGAGTTTAACTTTTTTCAGCATTGGTATCCTCTCTCACCTGTCGAAGACCTTGATCCAAAACGACCAACCCCTGTTACTCTTTTAGGACTTCGCTTAGTCATTTGGAAGCCTAGTTCATCTGAGACTTATCGAGCGTTTTTAGATCAATGCCCTCATCGACTTGCCCCCTTAAGTGAGGGACGAGTGGATGAGAAGACGGGTAATCTCATGTGTAGCTATCATGGCTGGCAGTTTGATGAGCAAGGCACCTGTACAAAGGTTCCCCAGGCAGAAAATCCACAACTCGTTGCTAATCAACAAAAAAACTTGTGTGCGATTGCACTACCTTGTTGCCAGGAAAATGATTTGCTTTGGGTTTGGTTAGATACCAACTCCGCAGAACTCGCTGCTGCTACACCCCGACCAATCTCCCCTAAAGTGGATGCCAGTAAAGGGTTTGTCTGGTCTTCTTTTGTGCGCGACTTAGACTATGACTGGCAAACGCTGGTTGAGAATGTAGCCGATCCGAGCCATGTTCCCTTTGCTCATCATGGAATACAGGGAAATCGAGAACGGGCGACACCAATTTTGCTCAAAATTGAGCAATCAACACTCAATTTAATTGAAGCTACTACCCCCGGACGATTCAGCACAACAATTACCTTTGAACCTCCTTGCCGCTTGGAATATGCAATCAGTTTTGGCGATAAGGGAAAGGAACTTGGATTGGTTACCTACTGTATTCCTGTGGCTCCAGGTAAATCAAGGATCGTCGCTCAATTTCCCCGTAACTTTGCCAAAACCGTTTTTCAGCTAACGCCTCGCTGGTGGGATCACATCAATAATCGCAATCTGGTACTTGAGGGAGATATGATTTTGCTCCAGCAGCAAGAGTATTTTCTGCAACAGCGACAACAGGTTGAAAGCTGGAAAACTGCCTACAAACTACCTACAAGTGCCGATCGCTTAGTCATTGAGTTTCGGAATTGGTTTGATAAGTACTGCGAAGGAAAGCTACCGTGGCGCGAAGTTGGGCTTAGTACTCCAGATACAAGGAAACTTAACGATAACCGTGAGGAAGTGCTAGATCGCTATAAACAACACACCCAGCATTGCAGTAGCTGTCGAGGTGCATTGAAAAGGGTACAGCGTTTGCAGAAAGTGCTTTTAGGGTACTTTGTTCTGACGATTTCAGGAGTTGCCTTAATGCCAGATGCACTGCGCCTCAGTTTAGGTTTACCCTTAATGACTGTGGCACTCTTGGGTTTAGCGGCGTTTACTTGGCTCAAAATTTGGCTGGAGCCGAGATTTTACTTCGTTGACTATATTCACGCTGAGCGATAGTACCAATGAGTGCGATCGCGTTCTATCGGAAATCCTCATCAACATTACCCTATCTTCAAATCTTCTGAACCTAGAGATGAAAAAGAGTAGGTTCAGATCGCTACACTTGCTCTGGATCAATCCCTAGTTCTCGCAACCGCTCTGCTAACCGTTGTGTTCGTTGCCGCTCCTGCTCAGCAGCCTCATCAGGCATAAGAAATCTAGTACCTTCAGAGTCGTACCAGTACAACCACTCCCGCTGACACCTGTCATAAGTACCAATCTCTGGCCCAATTCCTAAGCCAATTTCTGGCATCCAGACAGGTTCCCCCAGTTGACGTTGATAAACTCCCTCTACTAAGCGATAAACTTCAAACGAGTCATGCTTATCGCGACAGCAGTAGTCAGGGTTGTAGATGACAGAGTAAAGTACCCCTAATTTGGCATAATCCGTCATTTTTTCGTCATATTCTCCACCATAGGTTTTGGAAACGACTTCTAATACCAAAATGGGGACAATATAGTTTTCTTCCCAGACAACGTAACTGGGTCGTAGCTTCCCTGCTTTTAGCCGCTCTACTCCTAAACTGAGGAAGCCATTGGGAATTGGGAATTGGGAATTGGGAATTGGGAATTGGGAATTGGGAATTGGGAATTGGGAATTGGGAATTGGTAAGGTGGATGACACAATAGACGACCGCTCCGGCTAAACGCAATTACGTGAGAAGTTACTTAGCATAGGTAATAGAGGCACCTCTTCATCTTCACTTCTATGGCGCAATTTAATCTGCAAGCTCCATTTAAACCGACGGGTGATCAGCCACAGGCGATCGCACAACTGACCTCCAGTCTACAATCCGGTCATCGCTTCCAAACTCTGCTCGGTGCAACAGGAACAGGCAAAACTTACACCGCCGCTAGTGTGATCGACAAGATAGGCAAACCGACGTTGGTGCTAGCTCACAATAAAACTTTAGCTGCCCAACTCTGTAATGAGTTACGCGAGTTCTTTCCCAACAATGCAGTTGAGTATTTCGTTTCGTACTACGACTACTATCAGCCGGAAGCTTATATCCCGGTTACGGATACCTATATAGAGAAGAGTGCAGCGATTAATGATGAGATTGATATGCTTCGGCACTCGGCAACGCGATCGCTTTTTGAGCGGCGTGATGTAATTGTTGTTGCGTCAATTAGCTGTATCTATGGTTTGGGGATTCCCTCGGAATACTTGAAAGCTTCGATACCCTTGCGGATGGGGAAGGAAGTTGACCAACGCCAGTTGTTGCGGGATTTAGCCTCGGTGCAATATTCTCGTAACGACATGGAGATGGGGAGAGGTCGGTTTCGTGTTAAAGGCGATGTTTTGGAGATTGGTCCGGCATACGAAGACCGGATTATTCGTGTGGAATTCTTTGGTGATGAAATAGACGCAATTCGCTACGTTGACCCTGTAACGGGTGAAATTCTCCAAAGTTTGGATGCTCTAAATGTTTACCCAGCGCGTCACTTTGTTACCCCGGATGATCGACTAGAAGAAGCGTGTGATGCGATTGAGGAGGAACTGCGTCAGCGTTTGGAGGAATTGGAGAAAGCAGGGAGTTTGCTGGAAGCTCAACGGCTGGAACAGCGTACTCGTTATGATTTAGATCTCTTGCGAGAAGTGGGTTACTGCAACGGTGTTGAAAACTATTCTCGTCACCTCGCAGGGCGCATTGCTGGAGAACCGCCAGAGTGTTTGATTGATTACTTCCCTAAAGATTGGCTGTTGGTGGTGGATGAATCCCACGTCTCGGTTCCTCAAATTCGGGGGATGTACAACGGCGACCAAGCCCGAAAGCGAGTGCTAATTGAGCATGGCTTTCGCTTACCCAGTGCAGCAGATAACCGTCCTCTAAAGTCAGAGGAGTTCTGGGAGAAGGTGAGTCAGTGCATCTTTGTTTCTGCCACACCAGGAGATTGGGAGATCGAACGGTCAGAAGAGCGAGTAATTCAACAGGTGATTCGACCGACGGGTGTGGTTGACCCAGAAATCTATGTGCGCCCGACGGAAGGACAAATTGATGACCTTTTGGGTGAAATTAAGGATCGGGTTGATCGGAAAGAGCGAGCGCTAGTGACTACCCTAACGAAGCGCATGGCGGAAGATTTGACGGAATACTTGCAGGAACGCGGCATCAAGGTACGCTATTTGCACTCGGAGATTAACTCGATTGAGCGGATTGAAATCTTGCAAGATTTACGTGAGGGTATGTTTGATGTCTTGATTGGAGTGAACTTGTTGCGGGAGGGATTGGATTTACCGGAGGTTTCTCTGGTGGCAATCTTGGATGCCGATAAAGAGGGGTTTTTGAGGGCAGAGCGATCGCTAATTCAAACGATTGGGCGGGCGGCCCGTCATGTCCGAGGGCAAGCAATTTTGTATGCTGATAATCTTACCGACAGCATGGCAAAAGCGATCGGGGAAACGGAACGACGTCGAGCAATTCAACTGGAATACAACGAGAAACACGGCATTACACCGCAGTCGATTATCAAGCGATCAAATAATTCGATTCTGGCGTTTCTGGAAGTGTCGCGGCGATTGAATGCTCAACAGTTAGAAGAGGTTTATGAACAGGCGGATGAGTTGCCTTTGGAGCAGATTCCGGGATTAATTGGTCAACTGGAAGAATTGATGAAGGATGCGGCGAAGAATTTGCAATTTGAGGAGGCGGCGAAGTATCGTGATCGCATTAAGCATCTGCGAGATAAACTCATAGGTCATTAAGCAGAATGGCATGAAGATAATTTGATTTGTAGTCGGCGCTTTAGCGTTAAAGCGCCAACTACGAATGGTGATGCTCGGCTTCATTGAGCAATTAAAGAGGTCGCTTAAAATAGGCAACAATTCCGGAGATTGAATACTCTCCGCCTCCCAATGGAGCTACTGCGACAAGCTCCCAGCGGTCTTGTGCCATATAATTCAGAAAATCCGTCCAGTATTTCCCTTTCCACTCGGCAACTTCCTCTCCTTGTATACGCAGCCAGTTAATCTCTTGAGTCCATCCTCTGCCTATCCAGGAATAGGCAACACTGCAATATTCCATTATTCGTACCTCTCCAATTGAGCTTCCAAAATTGAGGTGTTGTTTGGGAAAGCACCAGAGTTTAGAACTCCAAGGGTTGATCTTTCCCTATCTAAATTCTGCTAAAGCCTTATGAGAGCGATCGCACTCTGCCAACCTCTCAAAAAAGGCGATCGCTTCCACCTTACTGACTTTTAAAGAGCGATCGCCATCCTGCCCACCTGATGAGTGCGTAAAGCGTAGCTATCTCATAGAAAATCGTGGTTTAGATTTGGCATTTTTTTAATGCTCCATTATCACTCAAGATGCACAGCTTCGATTGACAATAATATGCCAGAACTAGCATATTTAAGGGATGAGTTCATCGTTGAAACCAGTTGAATGGGTTGGAAGTTCCCTTGAGGATTTGAAAGATTTCCCAGAGGAGGTTCAGCAAGCCGTTGGCTATGCCTTGTACTTGGCTCAATGCGGTGAGAAGCATCCTTGGGCTAAACCACTCAAAGGATTTAAGGGGGCTGGGGTGCTTGAAGTTGTGGAAGACTTTGATGGAGATACGTACCGAGCTGTATATACAGTGAAACTTGCTGGCGTAATTTATGTCTTACACGCTTTTCAAAAGAAATCAAAGCAAGGAATCGCTACACCACAGCAGGATATTGAGTTGATTGAAACAAGACTTAAACGAGCAAAAGAGCATTACGCAGAAAACTATAGCAAGCAGTAAAAGGGAGAGAGAAATGGCTCAGGAAATTAGAGTGCAAGCAAGTAGCGGTAATGTATTTGCCGATTTGGGTTTAGAAAATTCGGATGAATTGCTTGTAAAAGCTGAACTCGCACGTAAGATCAGCAGCATTATTACTAAGCAACACATGACGCAGGCCCAAGCAGCAGAGCTTTTAGGAATTGATCAGCCAAAAGTATCTGATCTAATCAACGGAAAGTTATCAGGATTTTCAACTGTACGGTTGTTTCGTTTTTTGAATGCTTTGGGTCGAGATGTGGAAATTGTAGTGAAAACCAAACCTAAATCTCGTTCACAAGCTCGAACACGAGTTGTTGCTACATAATCTTGGATACTTACAGATCGCCTTTCTGTGTGGCGATCGCACTTGCAATTGATTTTAGATTATCGTGGTTTCGGTACAACGGTTGTTAGAGGGAGAAAACTTGAGTAAAATCCCCTGCCTGGGGATACTACGAGCAGCACCGTGAAGAAGGCGATCGCACTCTCACTCCCATCAGCACGATCGCATTTAGTTCCTCAGTCAAACACACGAAGGAGCGCCTGAGGTGTGTTTTAGGTGGCTGAAAGTGAGCGCGTTTCCCCCTTAGCATCACTGCTAGCGTGCGATCGCATTCACAAGCACTTAATTAAAGTCAAAAGCCAGCAACACGAGCGCTACTGGCTACACATTTTTGCTAAGGCTGCTCCTCATCCTCAATCAGCTCACCTAGATATAATTCGATAAACTTCTCGGCGGCAGCTCGATTGATTCCCTTCAGCGCTTTGACAATATCTGCAACTGTCTCAGCCGTAGGGTCTGCCCGTTCGTGAAACCAACGATTAACAATAGTTCGCTCAATGCCTAACGCCACTGCCAGTTTGTTCTGGCTGATACTGTAGGTTTCCAATGCCTGCTTGAGGGCTTGCCCTGCTCTTCCCATGCCTCTGATCGTGTCAGAGGAATATAACCAAGTAAATGTGAATTTATTTGTTCACATCGTGTATGATTGAGACGTAAACAAGTAAGTTAACATTATCGACCACAAATAAAGTAAAGCCCCATGCAAGGAGGTGATGTCTAGACGGAAATCGTTTAGATGCAGCTTTGTATTGGTCTTCCATGGGCGATCGCTTGCCTGTGTATGTGTATGCGATCGCCTTTCCTAAAAAATGCAGATTCTGACTCCCCTCTCCTCGCAGGAGAGGGGCTGGGGGAGAGGTCTCCATGTCCATCTACCAACCGTAATAAAACTGATGAAGCATCGTGACTGGCTTCGCCTGAAAACTGAAGGCGAACAAATCTGTTCGCGCCTGCGACAGCAAAATTATCAATGCCATAAACAAACTCGCCGCTTGACCTGGAAAATCAGCGTAGAAGGCACATCTTATTTACTGACTTAGCAACCAGCACCCGTAAATGACTGGAGTCTCATCCCAAACGACACCACTCCAGCACGAGAAAAGCTCATGCGCGTCATTCAAAACACCCTCAACACAGTTACAAGAGAGGAAGTCAAAACCTACCAACGCATCGAGCAACCCGAAGACTTTACTCGTCCTTGGGCGATTGTGCGTCTCTTACCCGACCTAAGACGCTACACAGTTGCCAGATTCCACAACAGAACCGATGCCCAAGACCATCTCAGAGTCCTCAATCGCTTCATACCCGTTGCAGAATTTGAAGTCATCTTCGACACTCCTCCAGATTTAGAGGAAGAAGAGAACTAGCGCGTAAGTTCTATAAACACTAAAGTAACCATGACAACCTTATTTCGCCGGATTAAACCCTACTCATTTCCCATCACCCTCGACCTCATCGCCAAATTCCTGCACATCCCAAAATCACTACTTGTACGAGCTGAATGTTGGGCTTATGTTCTATTTGTCCATCGTTGTGACAAGGGAGGACAATTCATCAGCTACCGAAAACTTGCTATGTGGATTGAAGCTGTTGTTTCCCTAATCAAAACTTGCACTACCCTCGAAGACCTTTGGCAAATGGGGTTATGGATTAAACAAGAGTGCGACAAGTTTGACTACGAAAAGCCTGTTTTGGAATACCTACGCCGTGTCTGGGCAAAACACAGAGACTATCTCAGAGACTTGCAACAAGGAAGTGATGCAACAGCTTGAAAGATTGTAGCCATCTGCTGTTACTTTAACGTCATAAATAGCACTGAGCAGTTCAGCTAGAGAATTACTGGTAATGGGATGGTTCGCGATCGCCTTTGACGAGTGTGCTTGGCGCGACCGCCAAGCGTCACGCTAACTCTAAGAACGTTGCTATGCAAAGAAAGCTAATGCTGGTGTCGTTTGCCGAGGATACGCTCTACTAGCATAGGCTGATCGCAAAGCCTCCCAACGTTCTTGGTCGTGTGGCGGTTAGAACACGTTCGTCCCTCTGCCGACAGACAACCTCACCCTGTATTATCTGTTACTATGTAAAGTAGCGTACATAAGTTATTTAATAACCAAAGAATTCAACTGGCGACAGGAGTCCTCACCGATGCCGTTGGCTGTCTGCTTTAAGCAAGACTGGCTCGGAGAAGCTCCTAATGTCTGTATCTCAAAGCAACCGTAATCCGGTTGGTAATAAGTTGTTGGCTACTCTAGCTGCCTGTGAGTGTTATCAGGTTCTAAAACAGGAGTGCGATCGCCTGCGACTGGCTACATTGCTCTAGAACCCTTTGTCCGAAAGCGTACAGACTAACCTTCCCAAGCACCAATACTATGTACGTTAAAGGGCATAAACTGTCCAATTAAGTAATTCAACCCGCGACAAGAGTGTTCACCGATGCCGTTGGCTGTCTGCTTCAAGCGAGATCAGCTTAAGGAGGCTCCTCATGTCATCATCCCAAAGTTCGCGTAATCCCGTTGCTAACAAACTTCTAGCTGCTATACCTAAGGAGGAATACGATCGCCTCCTGCCTCACCTAGAACTTATCTCCCTGCCTTTGAAGTACGTCCTCCACGAAGCCGACGAACCAATCAAGTACGCCTACTTCCCCCTTAGTGGTGCCGTCTCTGTACTTAGCCTTATGGAAGACGGTGGAGCGATCGAAGCAGCGACGGTGGGTAATGAAGGCATGGTTGGCATCCCCCTGTTGTTGGGAACCAAGCAAATTCCCACTCAAGTGATAGCGCAGATTCCTGGCGATGCCCTACGCATGAAGGCAGAGGTGTTCATTCGCGAGGTCTACTGGGGTTGCCCACTTCATACCCTACTGCTACGCTACACGCAAACACTGATGAACCAGTTCGCACAGACAGCCGCTTGTAACAGTCTGCACTCGGTAGAAGAGCGATGCTGCCGTTGGCTGTTAATGACCCAAGATAGGGTAAACTCAGAAGACTTTCTCCTCACCCAGGAGTTCCTTTCGATCATGCTGGGAGTGCGCCGCGCTAGTGTGAGTGTGGTTGCCGCCATTCTTCAACAGGCAGGATTCATCCGCTACCATCGCGGCAAAATTACAATCCTCAACCGAGAAGGTCTAGAATCGGCTGCCTGTGAGTGTTATCAGACAATCAAACAAGAGAGCGATCGCTTGCTTGGGTGACAATACGTCAGTACGGTAAGGGACAGACAAAGCATTCGTACAGTTTATAAATTAGGAGGCTATCTTAATCGCCAAACAAAATGGAGTAGTTGTAATAGGGAGCATGTCAGTTTTGCAAATGAACTTTTGCCCTCGCCCCCCTCTCCCAAAATTGGGGGAAGGCGTTAGGGGATGAGAGCTTAAGCAGATAAAGCTGTCCTGCTCTCGTTGTAATGTTTATAGCGGTTCTCCGTTGCCTAAATCGCATGGTAGGGGTTAAGGCATTCGTGCCTTGACGGAGTCCTGCAAGAACCTCCAATTGAACCCCGCTATAGACGCGCCTACAAGACTTCTAGTGTCAATGTCCAAAGACCGTCCCCATCTAATTGAGAACCAACTTTTATCTGCCTTACCTACAGAAGAATACAAACGTCTCCTTCCTAACCTGGAATTTGTTTCCCTGAATTTTAAGCAAATCATCTACGCGCCCGACGAACCGCTCGAGTATGTCTATTTCCCTAAAAGCGGGATTATTTCTTTGGTGAACGTCACGGAAGATGGCAGGACAGTCGAAGCGGCTATGGTAGGCAATGAAGGAATGGCTGGCATCCCCGTCTTCCTGGGAGCCGATAAAATGCCTGCTCTGGCGATTTCGCAGGTTGTTGGCGATGCTCTGCGGATGAAGGTGGATGTCTTCAAACGCGAGGTTACCCCAAGTACTTCACTTTACAAGCTGCTGCTGCGCTACACGCAAGCACTACTTAACCAAATCTCGCAATCGGTTGCCTGCAACTGCCTACACCCGGTAGAAGGGCGATGCTGCCGCTGGCTGTTGATGTGTCACGACCGAGTGAAGTCAGACCAGTTTATGCTTACTCAGGAGTTAATCTCTCAAATGTTGGGTGTGCGCCGTGCCAGTGTCAGTGAGGTTGCCGCTACTCTTCAGAAGGCGGGGCTAATCCGCTACAGTCGTGGCAAGATAACAATTTGCGATCGCCAAGGTCTGGAATCAGCTTCCTGTGAGTGTTATCAGGTCGTTAAAGAAGAGTTCGATCGTTTGCTTGGCACTCCCTAGTGGGTAAAGTGCAATTCAACCCAAGGCTTAAGCACCTAGGCGTTCGACGCAGAATTCTCTAAAAAATGTACGGTGACGGACGGACAAATAATTGCCAAAACCATACATTAAAAAGAGTACAAATAAGTGTTACAGCGCTTGCTGAACTTTCCTCAGACAGTTATGCAAAGCCTCCAAAACCAAATCATTGAAAACCAAGCCATCTCCAAGAAAACTAAAGACTTGATTGACAAACTGCTGTTAGGAAAATTTTCCTTTGCTGAGGTTGCCAAGATTGTGGGCGTTTCAGAGCAGTGGCTACAGGCTTATGTCAATCCTAAGTAGAAGTTGCTATTTCAACTTGTGCTTTCTTACACATAAATAAGAGAGCGAAATTGCTAAAAGTTTAGCTGGCTATTAGGAGCCTATCCTAAACTAGAGAAAATATGTGATTAGAATAACCAAACCTTCTTATCTGCCGCCAATTTTCAGTGCGGTAGGGATAAGCAGGCTTGAAAAGTAGTTAATCGTTGCTGATACACTCTTGGTACAACTAAGTAGGTCGGCACTAATATTTACTGTTGAGGCAAGGTAGAGGGCAGAAGGCAGAAGGGAAGAGGATTTTAGTCTCTTAACATTTGTTGACATACCGTGGTTTATCTGTGTCTACCTACTTATATAGAAGCGAGAAGACTACCGAAAGCGTGTACAAAGCTTCGGTAGATTTTTATTTTTAGCTTTGTCAAAAACTCAACACGGAAGGTCTGGAAATAGATATAGCGGTTCTTTTAAAGGATGAGGTACAAGGTTCTGAGTTTTTGGGAATTGGGAATAGGCAAGAAAGTTAAGATGTACTCACTCACTGATACGAGAATCACTATAGCTTTCTATCCGTAGGCAGATTGGGTTTCTACCAAGAGTCGGTAAACTGGCTTGAGGTTGCCGCTTTATCTAAATCTAAGGAGTAGGTTTGAAAAGCCTGAGTTAGAAGACTTCAGGGTATTTCCGTTGGGTTTAAAAGCACTGTGAAAGAGAAAATTTGTCTTTCGTATTGAAAAGCCATTGATACCCTAAAAAGCTATCTAGTAGGCTACTCTTCAAACCTATTCTAAGAGTCTCCAAGCATTAAAAACAAGAGCAATTATTATCAGGTTACGCTTGGAAACTATTTTTGTTTTATCAACTCCTCAAAGCGGGGAGTTGATTCTGGCTGAATATTGGTTTTTATGGGAGATTCATGTATGCATATAGCACTCTGGCCTGGTAGAGTTTATCCCTTAGGATCGGACTGGGATGGCAAAGGTACAAACTTTGCGTTGTACTCGGAAAATGCCACAGGTGTCGAGCTTTGTTTATTTGATAGAGAGGACAAAGAGACACGGGTAGAGTTGACTGAGGTCAGCAACTTTGTCTGGCACGGCTATCTGCCTGGGATCAGTCCCGGTCAACGCTATGGGTTCCGCGTGCATGGGCCGTGGGCACCCCAGGAGGGTCATCGCTTCAACCCCAACAAACTGCTGATTGACCCCTATGGCAAGGCAATTGATGGCGAAGTTGGCAATGGTCCGGAACTGTTTGCCTACTCTTGGGATTCACCTGAAGAAGATCTATCATTTTCTGATCTAGATGATGCCCATCTGGTTCCAAAGTCTGTTGTTGTGGATGAGTCCTTTGATTGGGGTGGTGACAAGCTGCTGCGAATCCCCTGGCATGAAACGGTTATTTATGAGACTCACGTCAAGGGTTTTACTAAGCTGCACCCGGATATCCCGGAAAACCTGCGGGGGACTTATGCAGGAATGGCACACCCTGCTGCGATCGCACATCTTCAGAGGCTAGGAATCACAGCGGTTGAGCTGATGCCGATTCATCACTACTTGTCCCAACCCGGACATCTAGTTGACAAGGGACTAAAAAATTACTGGGGCTACGATTCCATCAACTACTTTGCTCCCTTCTCCGGCTACAGTGCCAGTGGGACTCTGGGAGGACAGGTTAATGAGTTCAAGCAGTTGGTCAAGGCGTTGCACAGTGCTGGGATTGAGGTGATTCTGGATGTCGTCTACAACCACACGGGCGAAGGCAATCATCAGGGTCCAAATCTGACTCTGCGAGGCATCGACAATGCCACTTACTACCGTCTGGTAGAAGACGATCCCCGTTACTACATGGACTATACAGGCTGCGGCAACTCCCTAAACGTGCGCCATGCCCAAGTCCTGAAGCTAATCATGGATAGTCTGCGCTATTGGGTGACGCACATGCACGTCGATGGCTTCCGCTTTGATTTAGCCTCAGCGTTGGCGCGAGAACTCTATGAAGTGGATAGTCTGGCAGCATTCTTTGACATCATTCACCAAGACCCAACCTTAGCAGGTGTGAAGCTGATTGCTGAACCTTGGGACATTGGAGAAGGTGGCTATCAAGTTGGGAACTTCCCAGTCCTCTGGTCGGAGTGGAATGGTAAGTATCGCGATACCATGCGGGACTACTGGCGCGGCGAGGAGAGTGGATTAGGGGAATTTGCTTACCGTTTCACGGGCAGTCCTGACCTGTATTTTCAGACGAATGGACGGCAACCCAATGCAAGTATCAACTTCATCACTGCTCACGATGGTTTCACCCTGAACGACTTGGTTAGCTACAACGAAAAGCACAACGAGGCGAATGGGGAAAACAGCATGGACGGTGAAAGCCACAACCGTTCTTGGAATTGTGGCGCGGAAGGTGAAACTGATGACCCAGAAGTGCTGCGGTTGCGGGAGCAACAACGGCGAAATATGCTCACTACCCTAATCCTGTCCCAAGGCATCCCGATGTTGCTGGGGGGAGATGAAATGGGGCGCAGCCAAAAGGGCAACAATAATGGCTACTGCCAGGATTCAGAGATCTCCTGGTTCGACTGGGACTTGGTTGAGGGAAATGATGAGCTGTTGAATTTCACCCGCGAACTCATCTACTTCCGCCGTCAGCATCCGGTATTTCGGCGACGCAAGTGGTTCCAAGGTCAAGCAATTCACGGAAAAGCCATTAGTGATATCGCTTGGTTCAATCCCGATGGCAGCGATATGACTGACGAGGAGTGGGAGGTTGGTTATGCCAAGTCGATTGGGGTGTTCTTGGATGGAGGTCAAATTCCCAGTCCCGGCCCCCAAGGTCAGCGCGTCAGCGATGATAGTTTTCTCCTGTTCTTTAACGCCCACTATGAAACGATCGAGTTTGCCTTACCCGATGGGCTATCTACGAAGGAGTGGTCTGTTGTGATTGACACCAAGGAGCCTCGCTTCGTCAAAGAGGAGAAGGTTTACACAGGCTCTCAAGCGGTGCTAGTGACAGGGCGATCGGTTGTAGTGCTACGTCGTACTGCTTAGATCGTATTGCTACCAACTTACGGTCGGCTCAGCGGTTGGAAGCGACAACCTGACAAAGGATACTATTGAAAATCCCACCTCTTAAAGGGGTGGGATTCTTTTGGGAATATGGAACAGTTGCAGGTGAAACGTCTTTTAGCCTACTTAACCCTACTTTGGGTTAGGTCGTTCACTCTTGCTCGTTGTTGTCTTCAGGACGTTGAGTAGCAGCCACATTCTCCGGAGCTTCATCGGGTCGGGTTGGAGTGCTACTTTGGGTAACAATATCAGGAATGTCTACTGGAGCATCATCCGTAGAATTAATTACACCCTCAGCATTGGTATTGGGTTTTATGGAAGACCCTTTATGGCTAGCATGACCACCAGGCATGAGTTTATCCTCAAATTAGTAACTGAATATACCTCAGCTTAGATTTCCTGTTGTGAGGAATACCCTATCCTGAGACTGAGCTTGAATTTATCCACTTCTGTGTTTGCGATCGCTTTTCCAATGTCCGAGCCATTAATCATTGTTGATGTGCAAGTGGGTTTCATCAACGAATTTACCCATCACATCCCACAACGAGTTGCCCGTTTAATCCAGCGCCAAGAGTATGCACCCATCCTTTTTACGCGGTTCATCAATACCCCAGATGGCCCCTACCAACAACTTCTCGATTGGCATAGCTGCGACAGTGAACCAGAAATTCACATTGCCCCAGAACTAGAACCTTGGGTAAAACCAGAACGAGTATTTTCTAAACGGGGGTTGTGCGGGATGCCAGATGAACTCACTTCCTACCTTCGCGAACAGCGTATCGAACGGCTTTTCCTGGTTGGTATTGATACTGATATGTGCGTGTTGAAGATAGCAATGGATGTTTTTGACATTGGCATTGAACCGCTCATTCTTACTGATTGCTGCGCTAGTACGGCGGGATTGCAAGCACACTTGGCAGGGCTAGCAGTACTCAGTAGAAATATTGGTGCCAACCGTCTGCGTGAAGCGGGGCTTTCTGAGGGGTTCCTCGCTGCACCAAGTTAGGAGGATTGTTGGGTGATATTGAAATCTTTCACTTGCCCGATTCGCCGCCAGGGACTCAAGTCCCTGTCTAACAGATCAAGTCCACTTAAGTGGACTAGTGCATCAAAGCACAAGTTTCTGACCACTTCGCCTAATGATGGAGAGATAGGGCGCTTTTACTGGTCTGTTATTTCTGCCCTACTGCACTAGGAGTCTACTTTTTAGTCTACTTAAGTGGACTTTTGCTATGAGACGGGGAATTCATTCCCCGGCGGATGTGAGGATTAGTGCAAGATTTGAGGCTGAGATACGTCCCAATGTTTTTGCAAAGCGTACCAGGGCGGCTTTAAGTTACGCCTCTGCTGCTTCAATAACCTTCATGGGTTGAGACGGTTTTATTCTCGAACTATAGAGGTCAACGAATCTTTTAAAAAGCAACATCGTTTCCTGATTTGAAGCCCTACATGAGCTGAATAAGCGCTCGACATTTCTTTCAGCTATTTTTTGTAAATAGGGCAAGTCTTCAAAGAGTGTTAAACAAGAAGCAAAATGCAAGAGGATTTGCAATAAGGGTCTCGGCCACCCTAGATTACTGTAAATATCTATGCATAACCTATGTTCAGTGTCACTTATGGGAAGGGCATTGAAAATCACAGTTATACGCTTGTTGCCGTAAACCGGGATACTGAGTTCCACAGTATAAGGATTATGCAAAATTAAGTCCACTTCTACAATTGGTGATCGCCAAATTCTTAGAGGATTAACGGGAGAATCTAAAATTGTCTGAAATCTGATTATTCCACCAGAGTCTGTCGGCTGAAAATCGCTAACATTAATAACTTTTAGGTTATTAAGGCTAAAGTTGTGAATTGTTTCCAGATGCTTTAGGTTCAATAAATGATAAATTTGGCAGAGATAGGGAAAAGGCAAGATATATTCCTGGCTGATCAGATGTTGCTCTTGCAACTCAAGCAGTCTCGCTTGAGCTGTACAGGGATATACTTCATCCTGGTAAAGAGTTAAATCAGTTCGGTATCTCTGGAGCGTCCTTAACCCACCACTATTCAAGCTTTTCTCTGGCTTCAAAGACAACCAACTTATAAAGAAGAAAGAAGCTGTAAATAGGTGTACAAGTTCTATTGCAGATAAGTAGCCATCAGTAAGAGAAGCAATACTTCTATCAGCAATCCCGAATATAAAAGATGGAATACCTAGGCTCCAAATATTGTTTCTAAGCTGAGTTACAAAAAGAGAAATTGCTCCAGATTGATTGTTATTCATAGATTTATAGCTATTTTTATTTTAGATAAATATTTTTTATTTCCTTCATAAGCAAGCGTTATCCCAAGGGATAACCCAGTGGAACAAATACCTTGAAGATTTCAGGTAAAAATTAAGCAATAACCAAATGTCTAAACAAGAGCGATTCCATTGCTCTGATTGCAGCTAGACTGCTAAGAGAAATTCCATCTTGAACCGATATACTGCCCTTAGATAAAAGTTAACACCTAATGATTTTTCTACCCTCTATCTCAGGAACAGGCTAATTTTCTATCAAAATAAAGAGTTATGTTAATTTAGTAGGTATTAATAATTACAAATATCTGAACAAAATATATAGGAAATAGGCACTCTCAAGACTCCGCCGCCTATACCGCAAGCGGTATAGGCGGCGGAGAACGTCAACTGTTAACCTATAAAAAGGTAGGGTTTCAATTTTTTGGTCAATCAACACCTTAGACATTCGGATTAGAGTCTGAATTCTTCTCCCGATGCCATCACTTGTTTTTTACAACGACTCAACTCTAGGAGAGTCCTAACACGAAATGTCTGAACCCTCGCCCAAGGCAGTGAATCGATTGCTAGCTGCTTTGCCAGATGCTGAGTACCAACACCTTGTTCCCCATCTAGAGTACGTCCCGCTCCCTCTGAAGCAAGTCCTTTACAAGAGGGGTGAATTAATCGAATATGTTTATTTCCCCCATCGGGCAATCGTTTCTTTGGTTTCCACTCCGGAAGAAGGATCGAGTGTCGAAGTCGGTTTAGTGGGTAATGAGGGGATAGTGGGTATACCCGCCGCTTTGGGAGACAATATCGCGACTACAACTGCAATGGTGCAACGAGAAGACTCTGGCATGAGGATGGAGGCAAGCTTGCTTAAAACCGAGTTTCAGCAGGGTGGCTCACTGCAAAATCTGCTGCTACGGTATACGCAAGCACTGTACGCCCAAACCTCGCTAACGGCTGCCTGCAATGGTTTGCATCAGCTCGATGAGAAATTTGCCCGTTGGCTATTGCTCGTCTGTGACCGTGTAGAGTCAAACGAGTTGCAGCTCACTCAGGAATTTATCTCCCAGATGCTGGGTGTGCGACGTGCGGGTGTTACGGAGGCGGCTAACCGTCTTCAAACGGCAGGACTGATTCGCTACATCCGTGGCAGAATTACCATCCTGAATCGGCAGGGATTAGACGCTGCTTCCTGTCCGTGTTATGGAATCATTAAAGGCGAGTACGATAGGTTGCTAGGCACTGAGAACGGTTGAGAGATCTTAGTCAGATAGAGGGGCGAGATCGCACTGCTGCGGCAGCAGTCTTAAAACTCAGCCGCCTCTATCGCAAGCGATAGAGGCGGCTGAGAATGTTTAATAGTTAGAATATAAAAATCAGGTTTTCAATTTTCTGGTCAATCGACACCTTTTGACATTCGGACTAGGCTCTAAATTCTTCTCTTGATGGCGTCAGTTGTTTTTTGCAACGGCTCAACCTTAGGAGATTCCTAATACCCGATGTCTGAAAGCTTCCCCCAGGCAGTCAATCGACTGCTAGCTGCTCTGCCAGATGCAGAGTACCAACACCTTATTCCCCATCTACAACACGTCTCCCTCTCTCTTAAACAAGTCCTTTACGAGGTTGGTGAACCTATTGAATACGTCTATTTCCCCTATCGGTCAATAGTTTCTTCCCTCTCCACTATGAATGATGGCTCGATGGTTGAAGTCTGCTTAGTGGGTAATGACGGAATTGCAGGTATCCCTGCCGCTTTGGGAGACAACATCGCCACCACAACCGCAACGGTGCAGATACCCGACTCTGCGATGAGGATGAAGGCAAACTTGCTAAAAACCGAGTTTCAGCGGGGTGGTTCATTCCAAAGTCTGCTGCTGCGGTATATGCAAGCACAGCACGCCTTCGTTTCGCAAAACGTTGCCTGCAATCGCCTCCATCAGCTCGATGGGAGACTTGCTCGTTGGCTGCTGCTCGTCTGTGACCGTGTAGAGTCAAAGGAGTTGCCACTGACTCATGAATTTATCGGTCAGATGCTGGGTGTACGACGTGCTGGTGTCACGGAGGCAGCTAACACCCTTCAAAAGGCAGGACTGATTCGCTACAACCGTGGCAAGATTACCATCCTGAATCGGGAAGGATTGGAAGCCTTTTCCTGTGAGTGTTATGAAATCATCAACGGTGAGTACACTAGGTTGCTAGGTACTGGGCGCGGTTAGTTCGTTTCGACAGAAACCCAACGCTGATCGGGTAAGCGTTGGGAGGATGTCACGTTCCAGATGAGGAGTGAACTAGGCAAGTTAGGAGTTGGGGTGCGATCGCTGTAGTCTCACCAAAACTTCCGAAACTGAGATCTTTCACCAGTTGCAATAACCCGCCAGGGGTTCAAACCCCTGGCTAACAGCAAAAGTCCACTTAAGTGGACTAAATACTTACTGTCCAAGGATTTCAGTCCATTTTAAGGGACTTGGGCTATTAGCCGTGGACTTGAGGATACGGCGGGTATAAGGGTTTGTTGAGAAGGGTGCAAGATCTCAGTTTTAAGCGACTCCAAGAAACAGAGTACTTCTTAGTCCATTTCAATGGACTTGAGCTATTAGCCCGGAGTTTAAACTCCGGGCGGGTTTCGGGAAAACGAATCAGCCCTGTCCAGACAGGAGCTTCCGGTCAGAGCAATCTTCAGGTATGTACTGTGATAGCGCTAGACCAGCTTGGCAGAAATAACCCACCAGTAAAAATTACTCCCTAGCTTTTCTTGCCCAGAGGAACTAATGGGAAACTTTCGCCGTGAAGGTCTAGTGATAGCCAGGATTACTGGTTGTGCTGGCTGACGAGCAAGGCTACGGGGAAGTGTTGCAGGATTTGAGCGATCGCACCCGTGCCAGAAATCGTCTGACCTGTGATCGCATCTCGCCAGCTAGACTGGATTCCTTGTGGAAGCTGTAACTGAGTATCTGCCCAGACTTCACCGATAGGATATTCCCCTGGCTGAACTAAGCTAGTGAAGAATCGAGGGGCAATTGCGATTACGCTGCGCGTACCGGCAGAGCCGGTCGCGGTTGTATCCCCAAAGCTTCTCGCGAACGCCACAATATGTTCCTTAAACTTTCCACTAACCTCAATTGGCTGATAATCTCCCTTCTGGAAAACGTCCAAATTCTCTTTTCTCGCTTGAAGAACTTTATGAGTCAGGAACAGCTTAATCCTGCCATCTTCCTTAGTAGAAAGTAGCTCATCAGTTAACTTCCCAATATCGGTATCTTGTCTCTCCTTAATCTCCTTCAAAAACGAGATTCTTAGCGAGTAATCCACCGGACGACGGTTATCCGGGTCTACCATACTCAAATCCCATAACTCAGTTCCCTGATAGGTATCAGGCACACCAGGAGCGGTATATTTCAGCAAAACCTGTGAAAGCGAGTTAAAGATTCCATATCCAGCCACCCACTTCTGGAACGGGAGAAACTCCTTCATGAACTCATTCGAGTCAGAAGGCTCTAAAACCTTCTCCACAAAAGCAAGGAATCCTTCTTCATAATCACTATCAGGGCGTAGCCAAGCCGTATGCAGCTTAGCTTCTCTTACAGACTTGAGCATATAGTCTTTAACCCGTCCAACGAACGACTCATTCTCGCTTTCATCAAACGGATAAGAACCAAGCAACGTCTGATAAAAGAAGTATTCATCATTGGGAACCGGAACCGCTCTCCCCCTCAACTCGTTTTTCTTAGAACGATTGAGTTGAATCCAAGTTATCACCTGTTTTTCCCATTCGTCTGGTATTTCTGAAAGTACATGTAACCTTGGTCGGACATCTTCCCCCCGCTTGGTATCATGGGTGGCAGTAGCATTCATCTTGTGAAGCCAAAGCGCACTTTGTTTTTGATTGACTTCATGAAACTCGTCGAGGGTGATGCCAAATTTTCCAGGATTGCCCCCCACTTCGTTCAAAGCGAGATAGCGGTTATATAGATAAAAGAGCGTGTCCTCAATCCCTTTCGCCATCAAAGGGCCACTCAACTGTTGGAACCTCATCACGAAGTGAAGCCGTAGAGCTTTTTGTTCTTCTGTTAACCCCTCTTCCCATTCAAGTAAGAGCAATTTTTCGATATAGTTAAGTTCGTTCAAGAGTAGCGGAACTCGTCCTCTTGCTTCTTCGATCGCTTCCTTGATGTAAATGCGATCGTCTTCACTTATTCCATCCCCATTGACGTAGGTGCGATAAACTGGGAAAAGGCACAATACTTCTGAAAGGGTTCTTTTCAGACCATTCATGGTAAAGTCAATACCCAATCGGGATTGACCTGCTATTCTTTTCAGAATTTGAGCTAAATTATCTACATCTCCCGCCAAATTCTTCTCAACGATTAGCTGTTTTTTCTCAATAAATAGCTGCTCGTAAGAGGTTTCAGAGTTACTGAATCTCCTGTATATATCACTGAATTGTTTCTCGCTCTCAGTTTTGCAGAAAATACCATTGACATAGTTCAAAAAATCATAGCCACTTGTACCCTGAACCGGCCAACCGCTAGGTAAATCTTCTTCAAGTTCCAAAATCTTTTCAACAGTGATGTAGACATCTCCTGTTTTTTCCCGAAGCCGCTTTAGATATTCTGTTGGGTCATAAAGTCCATCAATATGGTCTATTCTTAATCCGGTTATTTTACCTTGTTCAACTAACTGGCTTATCAAATCATGAGTTTTGTTAAAAACCTTAAGTTCTTGCACCCTCATGCAAATCAGTTCATTAACAGTAAAAAATCTTCGATAATTGATTTCTTCTGCACCGACTTTCCAAAACGATAGGCGGTAGAACTGCTCTTGTAACAAATGATCGAGAAGATGGAAACTATCAGGGTTCCCCTTCTCTCCATTAAAAAACTTCACATTGCTATCAATGAAGTCTTTGACTTCCGGATTTTGTGTATAGACTTCCCACAAAAGTACTTTAACAAAAGCTATCTGACCATATCGTTCTTTTCCTTTAGTTTCGTTAGGTATGCTTTTTATCAGATAAAGAATACCCAATAACTTGAGGAAATCTGGATGGCGCTTCCCTAACTCTCTTGCTAATTGTCCTAAATTCTGACCGATAAACCGACCATACGATTCAATTCGGACAGGTAATTTCAAAGCATAGTAATTAACGCTTAACCCATTCTCCTCATAGTTGATCTGAATCTCGCCATTCTCCAAAGCTTCTCCATAAAAACTGCCCATCATTGGGGCAAGTACTCGTCCCTTAGTGTCTTCATAAGGGTGTTCCCATTCAATATCGAAGTAGTCACGATAATCCGAATCAGGCCCATTTTCTAGAACATCCATCAGCCAAGTATTTTGGCTTTGATAAGCCATGTGGTTGGGAACAATATCCTGCACCCATCCCATGTCATGGTTCTTAATTTCACTTGTTAGTGCTTCAAAATCTTCTGGCGCACCTAATTCTGGATTCAGTTGAGTCGGGTCAACAACATCATAGCCGTGGGTACTGCCTGGTGTGGCTTTAAATATCGGTGAAGCGTAAAGGTCAGAAATACCTAACTCAGCAAGATAAGCAATGATATTTTTTGCTCCCTCAAACTTAAATTCCGACTGAAATTGAATTCGGTAAGTTGCTCTGGGAATTCGCATGATTGAATGATTACTCCTAATAAATATTTTTGGCTAGTCAATGTAGAGTCTGTTAATAACGTACCCTATTCCAGTTGGTACAACACAAAACTGTGGAATCTAATTGTCACGTCCTGTTCTTGCCTCAGTTTGTCTGGCAATGCTACGATGCTGTTGTCAAGTTAGATTTATTAATGAGTAACTTCAAAGGAAGTAGAGTAGGGCGCACAGCCGTGCGCCCCTACAGAGGTTACTGGAAGTTAAAGATAACCCTGCATTTTTCCCTAAACGATCTACTACGCTTTGTTGCTTGCAAAACTGACATGGAGCCAACTTCAATTCATTAGGCTAAGGGTTCCAATTCGTAGAGTACGAAACTTTGTGGACGAATTGTCACTTCCTGTTCTTGCATCAATTTATCTGGCATTGTAGAACCTGCACCCAGCCATTTAGAATCCGAAGAATCCAAAATCTTTCGCCAAGTACCACCTGAAGATGTTTCTTGGAAAGTGACATCTTTGTCATTGAAGTTCATCATGCATAGGATTTGGCTCTCACCACTCCCACGGCGGAGAACTAGAAGCTTTTGTTCCTCAGCAGCAGATGCTTGGAGATTTTGCTTATCGAGATTTTTCAGGGCAGGTAGGGTACGGCGTAATTGAATTAAATGCTGATAAAGTTCTAGCAGGACTTTGTGTTTACCTTCTTGCCGTTTCTCCCATTTCAGTTGAGATTGTTGGAAAGCATCAAGACTAAAGGGATCGATAAATTCGCCTTCTGCATGGAAGTCAGCAAACTCTCTTTTTCTTCCCTGCCTTACTGCCTCAACTAAATCTGGGTCTGTGTGGCTTACAAAGTATAGGAAAGGAGAGTCTTCTCCATACTCTTCACCCATAAATAGCATGGGAATGTAAGGAGAAAGCATCAACGCGCCAGCCGCAAGTTTTAAACCTTCAAAGGATACTAGATGGGTTAAACGCTCACCTAGCATTCGATTACCAACTTGGTCGTGATTTTGGGTGCAGACGACGAATTGATGACCAGGGCGATCGCGTGCATCGCTACCATGGAATCTCTTACGATGAGGAGCGTATTCCCAGGAGTAAACAAAGCTTTCTTTATAGGCTTTTGCTAGCTGTTCGATTTTGCCGAAATCTTTGTAATATCCTGTCTGTTCTCCAGTGATTGCTGTATGAATCGCGTGATGGAAGTCATCACTCCACTGGGCATCCATCCCATGTCCACCCAATTCCTTCTCACGAATTACCCGAACATCGTTTAAATCGCTTTCAGCAATTAGATAAAATTTTCTACCCAGAGAAGCGGAGAGGGCTTCAACTTTTTCTGCCATGTCTTGTAAGACGTGTTTTGCCCCCAAGTCATAAATGGCATGGATGGCATCTAATCGCAGCGCATCAAAGTGGTAGTTCTCGAACCAGTACAGGGCATTTTCAATAAAATAATTCCGCACCCCCTCGCTGTGAACATCATCAAAGTTGATTGCTGCGCCCCAAGGAGTTTTGTACGCCTCCGTAAAGTAGGGCCCAAACAAACTGGTGTAATTTCCTTCTGGTCCAAAGTGGTTGTAAACCACATCAAGAATGATTGACAAACCTTGCTGATGGCAGGCATCAACCAGTTTCTTCAATCCTTCAGGGCCACCATAGGAATGCTGCACCCCATAGGTATAAACGCCATCGTATCCCCAGTTGCGATCGCCTGGAAATTGGGCAACAGGCATAATCTCGATCGCATTTACCCCAAACTCTTTTAACTCACCTAAGCGGGGAATAATTGCTTCAAAAGTCCCTTCTGGCGTGAATGTGCCAACGTGCAATTCATAGATAATCATTTCCTCCAAGGGAACACCCGACCAACCCGAATCAGTCCAGCCGGAGAAGCTATGATCAACTACCTCAGAAGGTCCATGTACATCTTTAGGTTGAGAATGAGAAGCAGGATCGGGTCTATTGTCTCCTTCTATTTTGTAGAAATAAAGTGTTCCGGGTTCAACGCCTTCAGCTAGTACCTTAAAGTACCCCTGCTCATCCTTTTGCATAGGGATTAAACGGTCTTCAGAGGAGACAATTTGTAGAGCTACCTCGTCGTGAGGAGGTGCCCAAACGGTAAATTCACAACGACCATCACCAAGATAATTAGAACCAACTTTCATCTTTAATTCTCCCCACTCGGAATGTACATCTAGTTTTTTTGATTAAGCTACAAACATCAAATCAATGCAATAGAAGTTGTGTCTATTGAGCCTGAGTAACATCAAGGAATTGCCCACGTTAAAATAATTTGTATCAGTAGACACTCAATGGTCAATTCAAAGGAAATAGGCGATCGCTTTTTAGTTTCTCAAGCTATTACAATTAACGATTTCAGTAACCACAGCTTGTGTTGTGGCATGAAATATTACCGCTCTCCTGCTTGAAAATTGAAAAGCGCAATACGTGTTTGTTCTACTAAATATTTACTTTTCCTACATTTGAGTAATCATTAAGTTCAGTAAACCTGGTTTTGATTTTCTCCCCTTTGAAGCGGTAGAACATCTTTCTATCGGGAGAGACTGGAGTGTTAGTCATCAAACAAGGACTGCCTTGATTGAAACGAAGGCTATAACAGACTAGAGACTATAGCTTGACAATAGTACCCAACTCTGCTGACTTCAATGTTTGATTCACCGTTGTGCGATCGCCAATTTACCCAGTTTCCTCTGTTCTCGAACTGGGGACAGTTTGATTGGCTTAAAATTCCCTTGCTAGTAGTACCACTCCTTTTGGTGTTTTTCGGAGTGCGCTTGCTGCTTAGGCGTTCACGCTGGAAACGTCAGTTCAGTAAGCCTAGAGGAATTTTATTGCTAAGTGCTGTCACTGCCACTTTATTGGTATTGTTGGCAGTGGCAGATAAAGGACTGATTCTTTTCCTGCCAGTTGATTCGGGTACAGCAGTACAAGCAATTGTCGTGCTGGGGAGAGGAACAGAACTTGGGATACCACGCATTGATGTTGCGGCTGAACTATGGAAAGCTAAACGATCGCCTCTAATTTTTGTGAGTGGTACGGGGGATACTGCCAGGATGTTGCCGCTATTTGAGAAGAAGGGCATTCCTGTGCGCTCGCTAGATGGGGAAGATTGTTCGTTAACGACACCGGAAAATGCCTTGTTCTCGGCGGCAATTTTACAGGTACAAGGGATTCGGCAAATTCTACTGGTTACTGATGGGCCCCATATGTGGCGATCGCTTCTTGATTTCCGCGATCGGGGTTTTAGTGTGATTCCTCATACCAGCCCTCTGCCCAACAACATATCCTTTATGGACAAAGCTTTTCTCACGTTTAGAGAATACCTTTTCCTAATCACGTCTGGAATACGTGAACTGTTTCAGGGGCAGCGAATCCCTAACTTGAATAATCCAGAACTTGTAAACCTGGTACAAAAAGCTGAACAATATGGTCAGCAGCGCCGCTTTCCCTAATTTATGTCTACCGATTTTCTTCCGTTTGAAATTGCTCAGCTAACTGAGTCTACATCGATTGCTCTTGCTCAGAGTATCCAGCAAATTGCCATTACAGCGCCTCTAAGTAAGCAACCGATTACAACAACCTATGTGCGTCAGGGTAGTGGTGGAACGCCAATTTTATTGCTGCATGGTTTTGACAGTTCTGTGTTTGAGTTTCGCCGTTTGCTCCCACTACTTGCGGCTGAAAATGAAACTTGGGCAGTGGATTTGTTGGGTTTTGGCTTTACAGAACGCTTGACAGAAATTCCCTTTAGTCCAGCAGCTATTAAAAGTCATTTCTATTACTTCTGGAAAACACTGATTAATCAACCTGTGATTTTAGTGGGTGCCTCGATGGGAGGGGCAGCCGCGATTGATTTTACGCTTGCCTACCCAGAAGCTGTAAAAAAGTTGGTGTTACTTGATAGTGCTGGCTATACGGCTGGTCCCAATGTTAGTAAGTTTATGTTTGGACCATTAGGTGCCCTAGCTACGGCATTTTTGAGTAATCCAAAAGTCCGTCAACGGATTAGCATCAATGCTTACCACGACAAAAGCTTTGCCTCGGTTGATGCACAACTGTGTGCAGCGTTGCATTTAAAGTCCCAAGGTTGGCAGCAAGCTTTGATTGCTTTTACAAAAAGTGGAGGCTACACCTCGTTTGGAGAGAAGCTGTCAGAAATTAAGCAGCCGACGCTAATTTTGTGGGGAGAGTCTGACCAAATTTTAGGGACTGGTGATGCGTATAAGTTTAAAGAGGCGATCGCAAATTCCCAACTGATTTGGATTCAGAATTGCGGTCACGTTCCTCACCTTGAGCAACCTCAGATAACCGCTAAGTATATTCTAGAATTCCGAGATGATTAAGCCCATTTACAAATCCGTGTCCCTGTCTTTATACATCTCATCCAGTGCTTGCTGTTGAGCGCGACGGGAAAGCCGACGATATTTCTTACTTTCTAGTTTAGGTTCGTACTGAGTTTGTCCTTTCCCTTTATTTTTTGCCTTCAGGGTTGACTCTGGATCAGCTTGTTGATTCAGATGCTCTTTCCATGCGATCGCATCTTCCAACAAATCCAAATAATACCCATATCGCTCCCAGTCACCCCGCACTGCACAATTCGGTTCGTCTCGATGCAGGCAGTTGCTAAAGTGACAGTGATTAGCAGCTAGTCGCTCCCGTGCTTCTGGAAAATACTGAGTTAACTCTTCCGGACTACAATCAATGTCAGGCTGGTTAAAGCCTGGAGTATCTGCCAGGAGTCCACCCCCAGGCAACTCAAACAGTTCAACATGACGGGTTGTATGGCGCCCTCGACTGAGTTTGCCGGATACTTCAGCCACCCTCTGCCTAACATTTGGAATTAGCTGATTGATGAGGCTAGATTTACCAACACCAGAGGGGCCAGCCAAAATCGTGACTTTCTGGCTCAGTTGCTTACTTAGTTCCTCTACCCCCTGATGAGTATGAACGCTGATAAATACAGGTTCATAACCCCAATCTTTGAGGTGATTCCTCCACTCTTCCAACTCTTCATCAGGTACTAAGTCCTTCTTATTCAAGCACAAGCAGACATCTAACCCCGTAGACTCAGCCTTAACCAGAAATCGAGTCAGTTGGTAAGGGTCTAAGGGAGGGTCTACGAGGGCAAAGACCAGGAGAATTTGCTCGGCATTGGCAACTGGGGGACGGTCTAGCAGGGTTTTGCGGGGTAAAACGTCTGATATCGCTCCCCGTCCATCTACCCAGTCGGGTTCTTCCACCAAAACGCGATCGCCCACCATCACCCGCTTACCAATTTTCTTCAGCCGCGTCCGGCGAGTACACAGTAGTTGAATATTATGAGTTTCTCCCGTAGCAACGGAAGAGGGAGATTTTAGATCTAGCGATTCGTTACTATGGCTAGTACCACCTAACCCAGAATCGAGCTGCACCTGATAGAAATTTGCCTGCACTGCCACTACTGTTCCCAGTAACGGCGTGGAAACTTGGGACAAATCAGAATCAGGTGATGCACCACTCATGCGGAGGCAAGCGGACGACGTACCTTCAAGGCAAAGTAGTCAGTGCGATCATTGACTTCCTCAATGGAGTAGCCCTCCATCGCCAAACTATCCGGCACCTGCTCAATTGGTTCTCCAGGGTCGAGCCACACTTCTAATAAGGCTCCTGGTGTCATTTGCTCCAGGCGGAGTTTGGTACGCACGAAGTTAATCGGGCAAGGTGTCCCGCGCAAATCTAACTGAGCATCAGGCATCGAGTTTGGTATCGATGCCGTTGGGTTACTCATCCGCGAAACAGCCCTCCCAAAAAGCCTTCTAGACCACCCTTACCTGTGCGATCGCCTTTGATTTTTGCCAGCTTCTCTAACAGTTCCCGTTCTTCAGCCGTAATCCGATTCGGGATATCAATCAAAATTGTAATCAGATGGTCGCCCCGGCTGACTGGGTTCCCTAGCTTGGGTACACCGTGATTTTCCAGTGTCAAAACCGTGCTTGGCTGTGTTCCTGGAGGAATCGTTAACTCCACTGGACCATCCACTGTATTGACTTCCAGACGACATCCCAAAATCGCTTGCAGATAGCTGATCTTTATCTCAGACAGAACATTAATTCCATCCCGATGAAACTCGGCATCTTCCTCAATAAATAAGTAGACGTACAAGTCTCCAGGAGGGCCATTCCGTGCCCCTGCGTCTCCTTCTTTAGAAACCCGCAGGCGAGTACCATTATCTACTCCCGCTGGGATGGTGATTTTCAGCTTTTTCGTTTCTTGTTTGCGACCCGCACCGCCACAATTTTCGCACTTATCCTCAACCACCTGTCCATCACCATTACAGCTAGGACATACAGAGACTTGAGTAAATTGCCCAAAAGGTGTCCGGGTCGCCCGACGCACTTGTCCCGAACCGCTACAAGTGGGGCAGGTACGCGGTCGAGTTCCTGCCTTAGCACCTGTCCCGCTACAGACGTTACAGTTTTCTAAATGAGGAATCCGGATTTCCTTTTCACCGCCAAATACAGCTTCCCGGAATTCCAGCTTCAAGTCTAGTCGCAGGTCATCACCTCGCGCTGGACCGCTACGCCTCCGAGTACCTTGCTGACCCATGCCAGCCCCGAAGCCGCTGAAGAAGCTTTCAAAAATATCGGCAAAGCCCATGTCCCCAAAATCTGGGTAGCCAGCTCCCGCGCCCGAAACACCAGCTTCTCCGAAGCGGTCATAGCGTGCCCTAGTTTCTGGTTCTGAAAGGACTTCGTAAGCTCGATTAATTTCCTTAAAGCGCTCTTCAGCCCCTGCTTCCTTATTGACATCAGGATGATACTTCCGAGCAAGGCGACGGTAAGCTTGCTTCAGTTCTTCTTTGTCTGCGTCACGAGAGACGCCAAGAGTCTCATAAAAGTCAGCCATAAAGCGCTGATCGGTGTTTGGTTATTGAATAGGGGCGGACTTGTGGACGTTAGGTAATAGAAGTAAAGCGACGGATCGCTTCTAACGATCACCCATACATCCATATCATTGTCTATCAGAAAACAAGCTGAGTGCTACCTAGTTTTATAAGCTTGCCTTAATCAGCGTCAACTGGCTCGTAGTCAGCTGTCATTGTTTCATCATCAAAGTCAAAAATCAAACCTTCCTCTTCTGTTGGGGCATCAGAATGGTTGCTAAATTCCGGAGCTGCACTTTCCTCCTGTGGTTCGGTAGACTCATCGCCATCCACATTGCGTGAAGCTTGCCCATACACATCAGCACCAATCGCAAATAGAGTTTGTTGGAAGTCGTCTAGCCGTTGCTTTGCTTCCTCAACACTAGCTGATCGATCACTAAACACGGCAAGCAGCTTTTGCTTTTTCTCTTCACCTTGCACCTTGAGTTCTTCACGAACTAGGTTGCCGTTGTCCTTCAAGGTCGTCTCATAGCTGTAGATATGGCTATCAGCTTGATTTTTGAGTTCAACTAATTGAACACGGCGACGGTCGGCATCAGCAAATTTTTCTGCCTCTTCCCGCATCCGTTCCACTTCAGTTGCACTCAATCCACCTGTGTTGGTAATCCGGATACTTTGCTCTCTACCTGTACCTTTATCAGCCGCTGAGACTTTTAAAATCCCGTTGACATCAATTTCAAAGGACACTTCAATTTGAGGGACACCGCGAGGCGCTGGGGGAATACCCGTCAGCAGAAACTTGCCCAGGCTTTTGTTATCCTTTGCCATTGCCCGTTCTCCCTGCAACACATGGATTTCTACAGATGTTTGTCCATCGGTTGCAGTAGAAAATATCTGAGACTTACTGGTCGGAATCGTCGTGTTCCGCTCGGTGATTTTTGTGAAGACTTCTCCTAAGGTTTCAATACCCAGCGATAGAGGGGTTACGTCAAGTAGCAGTAAGTCTTCAACTTCGCCACCTAAAACACCACCTTGAATCGCTGCGCCTAGGGCGACGGCTTCATCAGGGTTAACGGAACGATCAGGAGACTTACCCCCAAAGAACTTTTTGATGGCTTCCTGTACCGCTGGGATGCGGGTCGAACCACCAACTAAGAGAATGCGGTCAATATCCTCTGGCTTGAGGTCACAGTCTTTAAGCGCCTGAGTCACTGGCTCAATTGTGCCCTGAATGAGTTCGCTTGCCAGTTCTTCAAATTTTGCTCGTGACAGTTCCATCTCCAAGTGCTTGGGGCCTGTTTCATCGGCTGTGATAAATGGCAAGTTGATTGAGGTTGTCACCATGCTGGAGACTTCAACTTTTGCTTTTTCAGCCGCTTCTCGTAAGCGCTGAAGTGCCATTTTGTCACTTCCCAGGTCGATTCCTTCAGCGTCCTTGAAGTTTTCAGTCATCCAGAGAACAATCACATTATCGAAGTCATCCCCTCCCAAGTGGTTGTTACCAGAGGTTGCCTTGACTTCAAATACGCCGTCTCCCAGTTGCAAAACGGAAACATCAAAGGTGCCACCACCCAAGTCAAACACCAAGATTGTTTGTTCTTGATCTTGTTTGTCTAGACCGTATGCCAGGGAGGCGGCTGTTGGTTCATTAATAATTCGCAGGACTTCTAGACCTGCAATTGTTCCAGCATCTTTTGTAGCTTGCCGTTGAGCATCTGTAAAGTATGCCGGAACCGTAATCACGGCTTGCTCGACAGTTTCCCCAAGAAAGTTTTCTGCATCAGCTTTCAGCTTTTGCAAAATCATTGCGGAGACTTCTTGAGGGGTATAGTCACGACCTCGAATCTGGACATCGACGGTATCATCTCGACCTTTGACGCAGGTATAGGGTACCCGTCCTCGCTCGGTCGCGGTATCATCCCACCGCCGTCCGATGAAGCGCTTAATGCTATACACAGTATTCTCGGCATTCGTCACTGCTTGCCGCTTTGCCAGTTGACCCACTAGGCGTTCGTCTGCTTTGCCAAATCCCACTATACTCGGAGTGGTTCGCCCACCTTCCGAGTTGGAAATGACGATGGGCTGACCCCCTTCTAAAACAGCGACGCAACTATTGGTCGTGCCTAGGTCGATGCCAATGACTTTTCCCATAGTGCTTCGGCTTAAAGATTATGTAGAGTTTTTTGAATGTCGTTAAATCGAATACAAGACCGGATTTTACCCTGGCTCAACACTCCTTATTTACTGGCTCGTACTCATGCTTGAAGCTCGAAGCCAAAGGACGGTTAATGGGCTTGCCACTAGGTTTCTGGGATACCTTCCTCTGAGGTTACCACGGGTTCCGCAGCCGCAGCAACTTTGACCATAGCATGGCGCAGCACGCGATCGCCGATGAAGTATCCTCGCATTAGCTGTTCGATTACTACTCCTTCTGGGTATTCGTTTGTCGGTTCCCGCATCACCGCTTCGTGGAGATTCGGGTCAAACTCTTGCCCTTCTGCACGCATCGGAGAAACACCAATACGCTTGAGACAGTCTACTAGCTGCTTATAAACACCCTGATAGCTTTTGTGAATTGCCATTTCCCCATCCGATTGGGGTTTGATTTGCGATCGCGCCCGATCAAAGTTATCGACTATTGGCAGCAACTCACTGATGGTATTCCGCTTGACTTGCACCTCCAAATCTTCTTTCTCTTTCGAGGTACGCTTGCGGAAGTTGTCGAAATCTGCTGCAATCCGCATTGATTGCGTTTTAAAGGACTCAGTTTGCTGAGAAATTTCTTCTAGTTGAGCTTTAAGCGCCTCATTTTCCCGCTTCAAGCTTTCTAGTATCGCTAAGTCCATCTCCGCCGGTGACGAGGCTGAACCATCTGCCTCTACTGCCACAGACTCCCCAACTTCTTCTTGTTCCGTTACAACTGAAGCTTCATCTAGGTCAACCACTAGATCATCCAACGTGGGTAGTGACTCCAAATCAACTTGGCTAGTCAAATCCACCTCTGCGGCTGCCGACTCTCCACCCTGATTTTTTAAACTGTCATCCATCAGCTCATCTGTCTGTTGTGTCGTGTTATCTGGCTGCTTTTCTTCGTCGATCATTACTCCACTCATCCCAATTAAAAGACTGCTAGTAATTGCGGTCTTGTTTGCCTATTATTTTCCACTAGCAACCCAACTCCTAATCGGTTTTTTTCGGGTTACAGCTTGAGGAAACAGTACCCAGCGGGGTAGGATTACTAATCTTTCAAATCCTATCCTACCTAGGTTGAACACCAACAGCTTCCTTAGGGCAGACATCAGGACTTTCTAAGCAACTCCCTGCTGGTTTGTCTACATACTTTATCCGTTTAGGCTGTAAAACCGTTCCGCCTGGTTTACATATAACACAATGTAACATTTTTTAAACAGCATTAACGTTTACGGCTGGGCTTCCTATACAGCTTTCACCTCAATTGCTGTTTGAGTTTTGCCTTCCTAGCCCCTGCTCAACGACTGAATTCTTCTACCGATGCCATCCTAGCTATGACTGGGGAGCTTAACACAGCTATTGACATCCTCCCCGACAATCAAGGTGCGGGGATTCCAAAGATCACTCCTTGGGTTTCCTCTTTCCACAAGTTGATTTGCTTGAAGGAGTTTCCCCACTCAAGTATTGATCAGTCTCTCCAGAGGCGTTAGTTCCGACGTGACCCGCCGTACTTAGTCCTTTTTCTAATATGTTCCGCGCCGCGTTCCAGTCCCGGTCTTGGGTATGCCCACAATGAGGACAAACATGAGTTCTGGTGCTAAGAGTCTTTTTGACAACCTCACCACAGTTAGAGCAATTTTGACTGGTGAAATGGGGCGGAACTGCCACAGGCAAGCATTCCGAACGAAACGAGCAGTTCTAATTGCTTCATCCAGCGCTTGATACTGCTCATCGAGTCCTTCCAGTTTTGCCTCAAATACCAGCATATTTACGTCATGTTCACTGACGTAATTCTACCCTGTTACGACCGAATAAATTCGGTTATTCGCTTATATCCCCCGGAGTAGAGCGCGGGGGCTTTACGCATCACGACTCGTAAATAACTCGCCTACAGAAAATATGTCTGTAGGGGGAGTTTTCTCTATTATGGAGGTTGAGGGAGGAATGAACTGACCTTTGGGATCACCTTGCGATCGCTGACAAAGCTTTGTCCGAGCGGTGCAAACGCGAGTTGGTAAAAGCTATCATCAATAAAATATTCTACATAAAGCATGATGCTGCTTCTGCTCGCACCTAAAATTTTATCAAGTTCAGATATCTTTCAAACTGGCGTTTCCTCGTCGTCAGGATATTTGTAATTACGCACGTGTGGGCAAGACAGCATAACGTGATAAAAAGCCTTTTCCCTAAGGGTTTACGAGGTAACCGCCTTAAGGAAAGAGCGACGGTCACGCCGCTCAAGTCAAAGCGTGTCAGTTGACGCTTGTTGCCCCGAAGCTCCCTTTTCTCAAATGCTATTGAATCCATAGCTTTTGGGAATAATTTCGTAATGTCGGAAATAACTTATAACGTAAGGAGATATTCAAGAGCCGCTATGACTCAATCCTCATCACCACGGCGTGCCCTTATTGTCCGTAACGATTTTTCGCCCTTCGGCAATAAGTTAATTCAAGCGGGTTACGTTGACAATGACCAGATGCATCAAGCACTGGTCGAAACCCGCAAGTCAGGAAGACCACTGACAGAGATTCTCGAATCGGTCACAGGGCGTCAGTTGTCACCTGACTTACTACGCCAATACAAAAAACAGCAATTATTTGAACTAAAAGTTCTTTACGGGGTTGAGTCTCTCGATCCGGAAATCAGTGAGATTTCCAATCACCAAGTCGGTCAATTGATCGATACTCTACTCCCCATTGATATCTGTCGCCGCTATCGCTTAGTCCCACTCGCAAAAAAGGAAACGCAGCCTCCATCAATCTTGGTGGCAATGGTTGACCCTGATAATTTAGATGCCCAGGATGATTTGACCCGGATTCTGCGTCCTCAGGGTATTGCCTTGCAACGGATGGTCATTACCCAAGAAGATTATCAGCAGCTAATTTCTAGATACCTTGATGAACAACTTGCTCGTCAGAAGCAGCTAGAGGTCGAAAAAGCTGTAGATGTCAAAGAAGACCTTGAGAATTTAGATACTCTTGACACGTTGCAGGATGCACCGGATGAAGTTGAGGCAGATTTAGATTCCTCTTTGAATGATGCCTCTGGTGCCCCGGTAATCAACATGGTTAACAAAATCATGGCGAAGGCACTGCAAGAGGATGTCTCTGACATTCACGTTGAACCCCAAGAAGAATCTTTACGCATCCGCTTTCGTAAAGATGGGGTTTTGCGTCAAGCGTTTGATTTACCCAAGAAAATCACGGCAGCAATTTCCGCTCGATTCAAAATTATGGCGGAGTTGGACATTGCGGAACGACGCCTACCTCAAGACGGGAAAATCCGGCGGATGTTTCAAGGTCGCAAAGTGGACTTTCGAGTCAGTACTTTACCCAGTCGCTACGGCGAGAAGGTCGTTTTGCGGATTTTGGACAACTCCGCCACGCAGCTAGGTTTGGACAAGTTGATTACAGACGAAGACACGCTGCAAATAGTTAGAGAAATGGCAAACAAACCATTTGGGCTAATCTTGGTGACAGGACCCACGGGTTCTGGTAAATCAACAACTCTATACTCGATGCTGGCAGAACGGAATGACCCTGGAGTCAATATCAGTACTGCCGAAGACCCAATTGAGTATTCCTTACCAGGAATTACTCAGGTGCAGGTGTTGCGAGAAAAAGGCATGGACTTTGCCTCAATTCTCCGGTCTTTTCTGCGACAAGACCCAGATGTGATTCTAGTTGGTGAAACACGGGACAAAGAAACCGCGAAAACCGCGATTGAAGCGGCTCTTACAGGGCACTTGGTGTTAACAACGCTTCACACTAATGATGCGGCTGGCGCGATCGCACGTTTAGACGAAATGGGCGTTGAACCCTTCATGGTATCCGGCGCACTGTTGGGTGTATTGGCTCAACGCTTGGTGCGACGTGTTTGTTCAGATTGTCGCATCTCTTATCTACCAAGCTCAGCGGAACTCGCTCGTTTTGGTTTATCAGCTTCCAATGAGGGAGAAATCACCTTATATCAAGCCAATACGTTGCGAGCTGAGGAAATTCAGGAGGCGAGAAATACAGGTAAACTTTGCACAAAATGTAGTGGTGTTGGCTATAAGGGACGGGTTGGTGTCTATGAAGTCATGCGTGTTAGCGAAACTGTCCAAACCCTAATTAACGACGGTGCCCCCACTGAGCGGATTAAGGAAGCGGCAGTAGATGAGGGAATGGTCACATTACTCTCCTACAGCTTGAACCTAGTGCAGCAAGGCTACACCACACTCGAAGAAGTGGAACGAGTCACGTTTACTGATTCCGGACTAGAGTCAGAACTTAGAGCCAAACGCAAGACTTCCCTCACTTGTCGGACTTGTGGCGCAGACAATCAACCAGAGTGGCTCGACTGTCCTTACTGTATGACCCCTCGTTTTTAGCCCTAGATAAAGTTGTTAGTTTTTAGGATTTATAACGTTTTTTAACTAACAACTAACAACCAAAAACTAACAACTAACAACTAACAACTACCTCAGGAGACAGCGTCATGGACTTGATGATTGAAGACTTAATGGAGCAGCTAATTGAGCTGGGTGGCTCCGATATGCACCTTCAAGCGGGTGCCCCCGTCTACTTCCGGATTAGCGGGAAACTCCAGCCGATTAGCGAAGATCCACTGACCGCTCAAGAGTGTCAGAAGCTGATTTTCAGTATGCTCAACAACACACAACGTAAGGATTTGGAGCAGAACTGGGAATTGGATTGTTCTTATGGGGTTAAAGGGTTAGCTCGCTTCCGCGTCAATGTTTACAAAGAGCGTGGTTACTATGCGGCAGCATTAAGAGCCTTGTCTTCTAAGATTCCTAACTTTGACCAATTGGGACTGCCAGATATTGTTCGGGAAATGAGTGAACGACCGAGAGGCTTGGTTTTGGTGACAGGACCAACAGGTTCTGGTAAAACCACTACACTAGCGGCGATGGTTGACTTAATCAACCGCACACGAGGAGAACACATTCTGACGGTGGAAGACCCAATAGAATATGTATTTCCAAATGTCAAGAGCTTGATTCACCAACGTCAAAAGGGTGAAGACACAAGAAGCTTTGCTAATGCTCTGAAATCAGCACTACGGGAAGACCCTGATGTAATTTTGGTTGGGGAAATGCGGGATTTGGATACAATTTCTCTTGCTATTTCTGCGGCTGAAACGGGTCACTTGGTAATGGGTACCCTCCATACCAGCTCAGCGGCTTCGACGGTAAACCGGATTATCGACGTGTTCCCGCCAGAACAACAACAACAAATTAATGCTCAGCTATCCAACTCGCTAATTGCCGTCTTTAGTCAAACCCTAATACCTAAGAAAAGTCCGAAACCGGGTGAATTTGGTCGGGTAATGGCTCAAGAAATTATGATCGTGACACCTGCGATCGCAAACCTTATCCGAGAAGGAAAAGTGGCTCAAATGTACTCCGCGATTCAAACGGGGATGAAGATGGGGATGCAGACGATGGAACAGTCTTTAGCTAATCTTGTTAGATCAGGTCAAATCTCATTTGAGATGGCAGCATCCAAGAGTTCCAAGCCTGACGAATTGCAGCGTATCCTTGCGGGTTCAGCAAGTTCGGCTAATATCAGCGCCAGAGTTCCTGCTAAGCAGACTCGCTAGGTTTCAGTTAGTTTTGAGTGTTACAAGGCGGGTGCAGTGGTATCTGCCCTGAGTCTTTAAGACTTACATAACACTTGAAACTAATAACGAAATAAATGTTTTACTCAGCTGCTTTACTTTCATCTAAACGCAAGCCATGCCTACCTTCATTGCTGAAGTTCGGGACGTCAGAGGAAACGCTAAGAAAGAAAAAATTGAAGCGACTTCTCCCGAACAAGCCCGTAGCATCCTCCAAAACCGCTATCCTATCGTCGGAAACATCAAGAAAAGCTTCGGCATTGACTTTGATGTAAAAGAATTCATGACAAGTTTTAGCTCTGTCACAATCAGAGATAAGGCTGTCTTTTCGCGCCAATTTGCTGCCATGGTCAATGCTGGGGTGGCTATGGTTCGCTGCCTTGGTGTCTTATCAGAACAGTGTCCTAAGCCAAAGCTGAAAAAAGCCCTAGTTGCTATTAGCGGTGAGGTGCAGCAGGGAACAAATCTCTCTGAGGCAATGCGTAAACACCCAGAGTGTTTTGACACCTTGTACGTTAGCATGGTTCAGGCTGGCGAGGTTGGGGGTGTTCTTGACGAGGTACTAAACCGATTAGCCAAAGTTCTTGAGGACATGGCACGGTTGAGAAACCAAGTCAAGTCAGCCTTGGCTTACCCTGTGGCAGTTGGCATCATTGCGGTTCTTGTCTTTTTCGCGATGACGGTGTTTTTAATCCCGATTTTTGCTGAGATTTTTGAGGAGTTGGGTGTAGAGTTACCAGCTTTGACCCAATTTATGGTCAATATAAGCGAAATCCTCAGAAGCTGGAGAATCATTATTCCGATCGCCTTTATCATCATTGTCAGCATCGCCTTCCGGTGGTATTACAAGACACCAATTGGTCGTTTACAAATCGATGGCTTTTTGCTGAAAATGCCCCTATTTGGTGATTTGAATCAAAAAGCGGCAGTTGCTCGGTTTTGTCGAATTTTTGGGACGTTGACTCGTTCAGGAGTACCAATTCTCGGAGCATTAGATATTGTTCGCGATACCTCTGGCAACCAAGTCATTGCCAATGCTGTGGAGGCAGCGAAGCAAGATATTCAACAAGGTGGGATGATTAGCCTTGCCTTGCAACGAGATCAAGTGTTTCCACTCTTGGCAATTCAGATGATCAGTATTGGTGAAGAAACGGGTGAGTTGGATGCCATGCTGATGAAGGTAGCTGACTTCTATGAAGATGAAGTAGAGCAAGCTGTTAAAGCACTAACTAGCCTCATTGAACCGATCATGATGGTTCTCTTGGCAGGGATGGTAGCTGTAATTCTGCTTTCCATGTATCTGCCTCTATTTAAGGTCTATGATGCTTTGGGATAGAAGTCAAACGGCTTAAAGCAAGAATAGGAAGTTTTAAGTTCCTGTGGCTTTTTAGCAGAGGGTTTTCATCGTTGATTCAGAGGTCTGAGGACGTGCAAACCCTCTATTTGTTTAGAAGTCATCTGGCTAATCCGCTTTACTAGACTGTTAAGAAAAATTTAGTTAATTATCGCTCTTTAAATCTAGAAAAATGCCTATTAAGCAATCGGATTACGAAGCTAGCTTAGCGGAGTACAGCAATCATGAGGCAGCGATCGCACTGCTTAAGAAATATCGGCCGTATCTAGAGATGATTCCGAGTATGCGCCGACCCGACGAAAGCGTGATTACGATTCCCTTGCCGATTGTGCGTATCCGCAATCCTCAACCACCAGGACATAACACTGCCAGTGGTCTTACTAGCTTACAGGGAGCTGTTTGCTTGCCCTGTGATGTTGCTATTTTGATGTGCGATCCGGAATGGAAAATTAAGATGGGGGTTGAGATTCTTGTCTTTATCCATCGCCCTCACGAGGACTTTTCCGACTTATTAAGTCGTTGGCGTCAAACACAAGTGTTGTTAGACAAAGACTACGAGTGGTTGATGCCTATCCGCTATCAACACGTACTTAGCGAGGGAGATAATCGCATTTATCCACTGTTTGTTGTATTTCCAGAGACTCCTCAACGAATTCAACGAGGCTTGTTGGGTGCAAGTCTACCTTTTATTGTGGAGATGCCAGAAATTATGGAGGAGGAAGAGTTAGGAACGTTGTCTCCTGAAAGTCCTCCGGCTTGATGGTTGGTTGTTAGTTCTTAGTAGTTAGTAGCAAGAAAGCCTACTAACTACTAAGGTTTAAGTATTAAGACCACCTCTCATTGATTTCTGCCAAACTATCTGACAAACTGCGGCATCACTTCGGCAGCCGTAAATAAACCATAAATCCCTCGTTGGTGCAACGACACTCCGGCTTTGAGGTAGCCGAATGCGGGACCACAAACATTGGCTGCCATGCTGGTTTCATCACCAAGGGTAAAGGTATGAGTCGAAATTTTGCCCTCGAAGGTACGACCAGTCACTTGGACATTGGTACTAAGAGGTTTTTTGGCGTTGCGTGTATCAACAATACCACCAACAGTAACGCGATCGCGCGGACAAATTCCCGCTAGTTCCAACATCACATCATCGGCGTGTTCCATATTCTCCAGGCTCAAGATGCCGTTCGTCTTTTCTAGTAAAGCTTCCACCTCAGCATCACTCATTTCCCTAGCACGTTCAACATCATAACCAGGGAGGTGAGCAATATCCTCTCGAATCGTTGCCCGGTAAGCTTCCCAATTCGCAATCCCGACCCCAAAGGTAATTTTCACCTGATGAATCTCGGCATAACTTTGAGCGGCTAAAGCGGCGGCGGCTGTTAATAACCCTGGTGTCGCACCACAGCCCGTCATGTAAGTGATGCCTGCTGCTTGGAGTTCAGCTTGTAACTCCAGCAACTGCTCGACTGCACTGGTACGCTTCAGGGCATCGACTAACACACCTTGCCATCCAGCTTGAATAAATTGACGTGCTACGGATGACATAAAGGTGTTGGGCAAATTTGGCAATGCTAGAAAATACCCATCAACAGACGCTTGTTCAATTAAGTCTGAAATACTGTGGTTGCTGAGGGTACCCGTTGGCTCTAAATAACCTAATGAACCCTGAGAGGCGTAAGTAGCGATACAGGTATCAGGATTCAATCCAGTCGCCTCATAGGCATAACCTTTTTGGTCAGCGGCGGCTACCCAAATCATTTCACGCTTGGGGGCAAGGACTCTGGCGGCGGCTTGCCCTAACCCCCCAAAGCCCAGAACGCCTACCCGTACTGGTGTCGTTATTAGAGAATCAGCCGTTGTCACATTAGCTGGACTGGTGCTTTGCTTTTCACTCATAATGCCTGACTTCAATAAAACAGACTTTAATTATCTGAGTTCCTGGCTCTACAGATCAGCCCAAAGACACAAGTAAGGTTAAATTTGGATATGTATAGTTTTATTAACACCTATTATTTAGGGAATGTCATAGCTTGACGGCAGTATAAAGTTAAGAGAAACTACTTAAAGACTAGAGTACGATCCCGGCTTTTTACTAAGTTTTGTTGAAATATGATTCGGAGTGAGGCGATTGCTCACGATTGATTACCTGTTTACTAGCCAATTAATTGGTTAGTAAACAGGTATGAAGGCTCCGCGCAAGCGATCGCTAAAATCACTATCCACCCGGAATTGAGGATTACCCAACAGTCAGCCATGAGCATGGAAACCTTGGAGTTTGTCATCTATCCAGATGGTCGAGTACAGGAAAAAGTTACTGGTATTGTTGGAGCCTCTTGTGCAGAGGTGACAGCAGCCATCGAAGCTCAATTGGGGCGAGTCGTCTCTCAAGAGCAGACATCAGAATATTTTGCCCAGCCGTTGAAGCAGTCAGCAACAGCAACCGCTCAAGCGACATTCAGCAATTGGTAAGTTTTTTTTGTTCAATATAAAGTAAATTATTTCAAACTAAGATGTCACATTTCAGCAACATTAAAACACAAATCCGCAACGTTGTCTCTTTGCAAGCGGCTCTGTCAGACTTGGGAGTTGACTGGAAATCTGGCCCTCGCTCAGTTCGAGGATACCAAGGTCAGACCCGCACTGCCGAAGTCGTCATAGAACAAGACAATGACTATGACATTGGTTTTAGTTGGAATGGAAATGAATACGAACTCGTTGCCGACTTGCAGTACTGGCAGCAGCCCTTGTCTGTCGATGGTTTCCTCAATCGGGTAACCCAGCGTTATGCCTACCATACCGTAATGCAAGAAACTGCTAAGCAAGGCTTTCAAGTTGCCGAACAACAACAAAATCAGGATGGTTCAATCCGCTTGGTAGTACAGCGCTGGAGTGCTTAATGTCTGATTCCTCATCGTCACTGGAGCGTTCGGGTCTAGAGCCAGAATTAGGAGGTATCTTCCGGGATGCTCCAGAGCGTTCAGGTTTGGAGCCAGAACTGGGAGGGACGTTACGGCAAAAGGGTGTTTATGTTGATGAAATCACCTGTATTGGTTGCAAGCATTGTGCCCATGTTGCCCGGAATACATTTTATATCGAACCAGACTACGGGCGATCGCGTGTAGTTCAGCAAGATGGGGATTCAGAAGAGGTGATTCAAGAAGCAATTGACACCTGTCCAGTCGATTGCATTCATTGGGTTGATTACACCGAACTGAAACATCTTGAAGAAGAGCGGCAATATCAGGTAATTCCACTTGTCGGCTATCCACTTGACCCTAGTGTCGTTGCTACCCTAGCTCGGCGTAAGAAGCTGAATCAACAGAATAAAAAGAAAAGCCATTATTAACTTTTAATACAAAAAACGAACAGTCGGTTTGGTACAGCTTCTTAGTCGAACAATCCTCAATGCTTAAATGCAATTGGGGATTTGCTTTTATTTAAGAGGGTGGTGTTCACTGAGAAGTTTCTCCACTCTTGCTTCATCGACTCTAGCTGTTAGTCTTTTGGCTTCGTGGTTGTCTCTAGTGGTTTTCGCCATGCTGATTGTAGAGCCAACCGTGAAGGCTAAACCCATTCCCATATAACCTTTTACCCAATTATCCACAGGCAGGTTCAGAATACCAACACTCATAGCCCCAACAGACAGGACAAAAGAAGCCCAAGCTTGAACAATCCAACCTGTACTGTGGACTTGGTTATTCAATGGTGATTGCATTGTCATTTCTACCTCAACGGAAATCTTTAATAGGTTATTCGCATCATATTGATCGCAATTTAGAGATAGAGGAGCAAATAGACAGTTTTTACAACTTGCACAAGGAACAGTTGTGGTAGTGCTTACGTCACCTGCGCCTCCTCGTTGATTGTCTTAGCTGTTTTTGAAGTCACGAAGGGAACGCGATCGCTTTTTATTCATCTGAGGTAAGCTCCGCAAACTCCCTACCAGCTTTGATCGAACCAGCAGAGTATTACTAATTGTGACTAAGCTCACAAAACACAACGATATATATCACCATTCATTAGCACGTAACTCACACAAAAACAACAGTAATGTCACCCAAAAAATCGACTTGACTCACCTAAAAAGTGGGTAATTGTCACGATGATTGTTCGTGTTCAATCACTTCTAACCGATGTAAAACGACTCATAGTAAGAGTATCGAGTTCTATGGAGTCCGATGTACGTTCAAGTTCGCCTCTTACCTGGTGCTATCTCCGATTTATTTGCTCATGTCAGCACTTCTGGAACAATTACACTAGCTGACCGATATGGGTTAATGGCTGCACTGCTAGAAGATTCCCTCACCCAAGAAGAGAGAGATGCAATTGATCGCTTATTGCGTGCCTTGCGTCGGGGACGGATGAAGGTAGTCAGTGAGATTTCTGCTTTAGCTTGAAGCTTTCAACATCTTCCTTTCAAGCAGTATTTTGTTACGATTCTCAACTCCAAGCCTTATTTCGTTGACTGTTCGCTGGGTAAATAGGAGTGTCAACAGTCAATAAGAACCAGTAGAGTATGTAAGTTAAATTTGTTGTCGCTTATCAACCAGGATTGGAATCGTTTTCCATCCAGCGACGAGTCCCAAAGAATTCACAAGAACGAGAGGCAATTTTTGTCGCAGCGTTTAGGGCATCGGTAAAGTTTTGCTCTAGGATGTAGTGACAGAAAGCACCGTGGAAGATGTCACCCGCCCCCATCGTATCAACGGCATTAATCTGGGGGACTGGCAATTCACCTGATACACCATCGCTAAGGTATTGGATTGGTTTTTCGCCTTGGGTGATGGCAATGTGAGGAATCCCCATAGCAGCAAGATAAGCAATGACTTCCTCACAAGTAGTACAACCTGGTGGATAGAAATTAGCCGAGCAAATTGCATAATCCACAAATGGCAATATTTCTTCAAATCCAGGCTTCCAGCTACCTCCATCAATGACAATTGGAATATTATTATTTTTTGCGATTTGAGCGATCGCAAATCCAACCAGCATTTGATGACCATCAATCATCACTAAATCGACAACATCTAAGCCAATAGTTGTAGGCAGTTGTTCAGCACTAATTTGTATCCTAGTAGCATTGATTGAGATCACGGCGCGATCGCCAGTGGTTTCGGTAACGATGATAGAAGAAACAGGTGGCGGTTCAGTAGTAGTAGGGGCAAGATCAGCAACAGTCACTCCATAATTTTCTAAATCACCTCGAATTAAGTAGGTGATTGGGTGAGTGCCAACGACACCGAGTAGTGTTGTTTGATTACCCAGGTAACTAAACGTTACTGCTGCATTCGTGGCTGGTCCACCAGCGGTAACAGTGTAGTCAGAAGCAACAGTTTTTTGATTGTTATCCGGAAGCTTTTCGGTTAGATAAACCAGATCTAACGTTACCATTCCAACAAAAAGTCCCTTTCTTGCCATCGACTCTCTCCAGTTCAGGCTGACGCTCAAAATTGTAGAGTTTAAATTTCAGGTTTTGCTTCAACATGTGTTGTCCCTTGGAGGGAAGACAATATGGACACGTTAGGCATATTGTTTGTTATCCGCTCTTAAGGAGCAGTAGCGATTCATGCTGGAACCTGTAAAAAATTTCTTTTCCTCAAGCTCTTTCATCCCCCATGGTCACTGCTACCTGTGGAAGCCAGAACTTGTCTGGTTACACGTAGCGTCAGACTCACTAATTGGGTTAGCGTATTTTTCAATTCCAATTATGCTAATCTACTTCGTCCACAAGCGACGGGATATGCCCTTTCAAGGAATCTTTCTAATGTTTGGGGCGTTCATCATTTCTTGTGGAACAAGTCATCTGATGGCTGTCTGGACACTCTGGCATCCGGACTATTGGCTGTCTGGAGGGATTAAGCTGACTACAGCGTTAATTTCCTTGTACACAGCTATAGAACTATTTGGCTTAATTCCTCAAGCTTTAGCGCTGCCTAGCCCTGCTCAATTAGAAGCAACTAATCAAAAACTCGCTCAGGAAATTGGTGATCGCATCTTAGCCGAAGCTGCACTTAAACAAAGCGAAACTCGCTTTCGTTTAATCTTTGAGGATGCGGCAACTGGAATTGTACTTGCGGACGTTTCTGGAGAACTTATGGCAGCAAACCCAGCTTTCCAAAAGATGCTGGGCTACAGCGAAAACGAATTGAGTAGGATGCATTTCACACAATTCACTCATTCAGACTTTATCTCAACTGAAGCGGAGCTTTATCAAGAGATGGTCGAGGGTCTTCGCGACTTCTACCAGCTAGAAAAGATTTATATCACCAAACAGAAGCAGATGGTGTGGGGACATCTCACTGTTTCCTTGGTGCGTGATGCCGAAGACAATCCCCAATTCTGCATTGCCATGGTAGAAAATATCACAGAGCGCAAGCAGTCAGATACAGCGCTACGACTCTACCAAGAACACTTAGAAGAACTGGTGGGAGCGCGAACGGCTGAACTGACAAAGGTAAATGAGCAACTCTCCTGGCAAGCAAGCCACGATGCTCTCACGGATTTAGTGAATCGCCGTGAATTTGAGAAGTGCTTAGAGAGAGTCGTTAGTACGGCGAGGGCTTCCGATCAGGAATGCACACTTTGTTACATGGACTTAGACCACTTCAAAATTGTTAATGATACCTGTGGTCATCTGGCTGGTGATGAACTGCTACGCCAAATCAGCGCCTTACTGCAAAATCGGTGCCGCAAATCGGATACTTTAGCTCGCTTAGGCGGTGATGAATTTGGGTTGCTACTTTATCAATGTTCTTTAGAGGAAGCCACACGAGTTGTTCAGAAACTGCACAAGTCTATTCAAGAGTTCCGATTTGTGTGGCAAGACCAAACCTTTACCCTTGGTATTAGTATTGGGCTTGTATCAATCAACGACTGCCGTTTAAATCCAGAAAATATTCTAAACGCAGCAGATACGGCTTGCTACTCTGCAAAGAAGCAAGGGCGCAATCAAGTACATATCTACCGAGTAGATGAGCGGGAACTACAAGAACAACAGCCATAATTTTCATGGAACTAGGAACGCTTTATGTAGTAGGAACGCCGATTGGCAACCTGGAAGATATGACCTTTCGGGCGGTACGGATTTTGCAATCGGTAGATGCGATCGCAGCAGAAGATACACGCCATACGGGAAAACTATTGCAGCATTTTCAGATACATACACCTCAGTTGAGCTATCACGAACACAATCGAGTTCAACGTCTTCCAGAGTTACTCAGTCAACTGCATGAGGGAAAAGCGATCGCATTGGTTACGGATGCTGGAGTACCGGGAATCTCAGACCCTGGCTATGAGTTAGTTAAAGCTTGTAATGAAGCCGGGATAACAGTTGTACCCATTCCTGGGGCTACGGCTGCCATTACCGCACTCAGCGCCGCAGGACTCCCAACAGACCGATTTGTGTTTGAAGGCTTTCTACCTGCAAGTGGTCAAGAGCGGCGAACACGTCTAGAATCTCTGGAAGCAGAATCTAGAACTTTAGTTTTTTACGAATCTCCTCATCGCTTACGAAAGAGTCTGCAAGATTTGGCAGACCATTTGGGAAAAGACCGTCAGATCGTTGTGGCACGAGAGTTAACGAAGTTGTATGAAGAGTTCTGGCGAGGCACAATTGAGGATGCGATCGCTCACTATACCCAGCGTGAACCCAAGGGAGAATTTACTTTAGTTGTTACGGGCGCTCAAGTTGTGACAACAGTGCTATCAGAAGATGCTCTAAAAGCAGAGTTGCAACAGATAATTGCTCAAGGAGTATCGAGATCGCAAGCATCGCGCCAGTTAGCGCAACTCACCAAACTTCCTCGGCGTCAACTCTATCAGTTAGCTTTAGCGATTCCTGATCAGGCTCTACCGGAAGTGAATACTTTAGATGAGAGTGGGGAGTAGGGAATTGGGAATTGGGAATTGGGAATTGGGAATTGGGAATTGGGAATTGGGAATTGGGAATTGGGAGAAGAAAACCAATGATGAGTCAACTTAAAATCAAACTTACAATTAGTGCGTTGCTCTTGCTTGTGGGTTGTGGTGAGGCAAAGAGTCCTTCAACGCAAACTCCAGAGACATCTCCTCCACCCGTCACTACCACTACACCCCAAACTACCAATTCTTCCCCAGTTGAGAGTCCAACAGTAGCGACTGCCCCTACTAGCAGCAACAGGCCTCAGGGCACAACAGCAGCAGCCCCTAATTCAACTGCACCTAATCAAACCAAGCTTATTTCAGCAGAGGGAATTGGTGAAGCGAAGGTAGGGATGACGTTCGGGGAACTCAAAAAGCGATTGGGGACGAAGGCGCAGTTTCAGGTAAAGTCACCCTTTATTGTTGATTTTGATGCGATCGCTATTGTCCAATCCGGGCAAGCGCAATATTACATTCTTTACCCAGCCGGAGTACCTTTAAGTGACTCCGATATCATTGAAGCGCTAGTCACAGATAATCCTAACTACCGAACTGCTCAAGGCATTGGTTCTGGAACACCAATCACACAAGCTGAGGCAGTTTACGGAGAGGCAACCTTATCGTACAGCACTGTTAATGAGTCGAGAGAATACGTCAAGTTTGCCAAAGACCCTTCAGAAGCGATCGCCTTTCGGGTTGCGGCACCGAAAGGACAGCAATTTGCCGGAAATTATCCCTCCTCCACAGCAGAATTAAAGGAAACAAAAGACTTCCAAAAACCAGCATCTATCGGCTTTGTTGAAGTTTATTGTAGACAAAACTGTCCTCTTCCTTCGCCAAATTAATAGAAGCAGAAAGCTGTCAGCTATCAGCCATCAGCTTTTTTGTTTTCCTAACTCCAAGGTGGTTTAAAGTTTGAACGCGAATTTCCGATGACACCACAATGCACCCCTTCAATTTCTGCTACGTTTGACCTCTACTTATCAAAATTATCGACTGTGACAGTTGGAAGGGCGGAATATGGGATTGATGCGACTTGAGCCTATTTGAACACATCACTAGAAAACATCTCTGTCAAGGTACGCAGATAAGGTATAAAGGCTGCCATATCGTCTGGAGATAGACGATCATGCATATCCCAACCTAGAGTTTTTATCATGTCTTGCACTAATCTCCAGCTCACGCGCAGACGAGGATATAGCATCACGCATAAGGGAAAGAGTTCTCGCTGCACCGAGTGAATATCATCCTCTAACACGCATAGGCACAGATAAACCTGAAACATCTCAACATCCCGAATGCTAGCTGTCTTGACGGTGATGCTATTTAGAGGACCACTGTAACTTGCGTATTTGGGATGTTGACGGCATATCTGTTGACAAACCGAGACAGCAATTTTGCTACTAACAGGTAGAAGATGCTGAACGGCACTTAGCGCTGGAGAATCAAAGGAATGGTTCGCAGCAGCTTCGTATGCCGCCTGTAGTGGCATATACATGTGGTCATCCATCACCTTCAAGTAAGGTATCCACAGCGCTTGTTCTGCGGGGGAAAGCCACTTCAGCAACATCTGACCTGTGTAGTGGAACTGCATACTGACGAAGCCAATTGCACGGCGGTCAACACTTGTATATTTTTGCCGTACCTGACCAAAGTCTTTACTCACAACCACAGACAAGCGTCTTGGTGTTGTGTGTTCTGAATAAGCCGCCAAAGCTTTTTGAAATAGGTGACGGGTATCTGCAGCAATCTGTAAGGGATTGATCAAGTTTGGGTCAATACCGTGACGACGAATCTCTTCTGAGAGCAACGTTTCCGTCAAAGACCAAGCTTGAGCGCTAGCCAACGTTAAGTTTTGCCTCAGCTTATCAGACGTGCGCTCTCGACCTTCTTTAGATGTAACCTCTTTGAGATTTTCATCTTTTTCAATCGATGGCTGCTCCTCCATACCTGTAACGGAAACATAATATTTCCGTGCCCAAAGAGCAGCAAGAGAATGCACGTTTGATTTTGACGACTGACGGGCTGAAATCTCAGGAGAGTGAGATGCGGACACGGCGGATGCTAATTGGTGAGTCATATAAAACATCCCGCTAGAAACCCAGTTTCTTATAGGGAATATGGGAGGAAAGCGGGGCGGGTGATGTCGCTTCCTTTATAGATAACTGTAGATAAATTGGTTCTAGTTCTTAGGGATATAGGTTAGGAACTAGGTAAAATGCGCTTGTGTTAGATGTCTTCCCTAGAAGGGGATCTGCTTTGGCTTGGCTGGATGACCCTGTATGAAAAGAAACGATAGCATATTAGTACTTTTACCTATTTTACTTATTTCTAAGTAAAAAGATTTACGAATATTAAAATAACTAAAGATTTCTCAGAATTCTCCTGAGCGATTTGACCAAAATGCCTTCTGCTCTGTCACAAGAGTGTAGAGTCCCAAAAGCTGTACATTCATTGATTAGCGTGCCCATTGTTGCAAGATGTAGGCATAGTATTGTTCCTTCTTTACCTTATTCATCGCTTGAATTACTCTACCGCCAGACTTAACTTTGGTTTGTCCCTGACTCTTGCCGCTTGTCACAATTACGGTTTCCCAATCGCGTAGTTCATAAAACTCTGGATGAGCTAAATAGGCGGTAGCCAGAACATCCCAGAAGTAATAATCTTGCGTTGTCACGAGTGCATAACATTGCCCTGCGAAATCTGAGAGAGGATATCGACGTTGTTTTGTTAGTTGACGGACAAATTCTGTTGTTACTGGCACCGTGTTGGTGATATCCAAGGGACACAGCACAATTGGAATCTGTGTCTGCCACACCCGATAAGCAGCAACAGGGTCCCAGTAAACATTCCATTCTGCTGAACCATCCTGACCTGGCTCGATGTCTGGAGCAATGTTGCCAGGAACATTAATCGCACCACCCATCCAAATAATCTGTTTGATTTTGGCTTCGATCCCCTTGGCTAGATCAAGGGCAGACGCTACGGTTGTCAAGGGACCTGTCACGAGTAATGTTACTGGTTCAGGTGCCTCAAGTAGTACGCGCACCATGAATTCTTGACCGGATTGGGTCAACACAGGTGTCTGAATCTCTTCGGGTTCGTTAAGGATGGGGAGATGATCAACGACAAAGGAATCGCGGCGGTAGAGGGTGGGAAAAGGATTGATACCCCGCACGGTACTCTCTGCAACGGGGATGTCTGAACGCCCGACCAAATCCAAAATCTTGCGTGTGACGCTTACAGCAGGTTGGATGTAGCAATCGGCAGGAGTAACAACAAGACCAATCGGCTGGATGTGTTCCATCGTCAGCAGCAGCAGTAGGGCTAGATAATCATCTACACCGCCATCGTGATCCATTAGCACTAGCTGTTTCGTCATAGATGTCTGCCTAAACTAAAATTATTAATCAGTTCTTTTACAATTTTTAATAATAAATCTAATAATTAAACGTCCATGCACCTAACTTATTTCGGAGCAAATAGCTGGCTAGTTGAACTGGGGTTGCAACGGATACTGATTGACCCTTGGCTAGTTGGTTCGTTGGTTTTTGGCAATTTGGGTTGGTTGTTTAAAGGTGAGCGATCGCAACCACTAGCTTCTCTACCCGATAAGATTGACTTGATTATTCTCTCTCAAGGTTTAGAAGACCATGCTCACCGACCCACATTAGAGCAACTAAACCGGACAATCCCTGTTGTTGCTTCTCCCAGCGCGGCTAAGGTAGTGGAACAGTTAGGCTATACCCAAGTAACGAGTCTTAGCCCTGGTCAGACATTCACTCTAGCTAATCAAATTGAAATTCGAGCGTTACCAGGAGCACCGATTGGACTACAGGTAGAAAACAGCTATCTCCTGAAGCATTTGGATAGCGCGACAACGCTCTATTACGAACCACATGGTTTTCCTCCGGCTGAGTTAAAAAAATATGCACCTGTGGATGTTGTCATTAGTCCTGTGGTGAGTTTAGAGTTGCCGCTAGCTGGAGCAATCATTAAGGGCAGTAAAACGGCTTTGCAGCTCGCTCAATGGCTGGAACCACAAGTATTTCTTCCAACGGCAGCGGGTGGTGATGTGAAGTATGAAGGATTAGTGAATTCTTTGCTGCGTACTGTTGGGAGTGTGGATGAATTGCGATCGCAACTGGCTCTACACAACCTGCAAACCCAGGTAATTGACCCTCAACCTGGAGAACCGATCAACTTAGAACTCTTGCATCGGGTCTCTTAAAATAAACTCCAGTCACACTTTACAAAATATCTTGTAACAGCATGATGTTGCTTAAGTCTAGTAATCCTGACTGGGACAATATTCTTGATTTTTAAGGGGAATAGCTGAACCAAAGTGCAGAACTGCCTTATTTTGCATTATTAGGAAATAGTTTTTCCTCTTAAATAAAGCCTCAATAGTACTAAAGTATTAAGATTAAATGATTGATTGAGCAGCGAATGCTCATTAACTTCTGCCTCTTTAGTAAGAAAAGATTTAAAACTACCTAATATTTCTCTACCTTTCGATTATTCCCTCTGATAGAGGTGCCTAGCTTCTTAACGTTGATATTCTAGGTGCATAAAGAGAAAAGAAAACGTTGATAAAAAGGAAGAAGAAGATATGGGTATTATTGCTTGGATTATTTTAGGTTTAATTGCAGGTGCGATCGCCAAAGCCATTTATCCCGGTAACCAAGGTGGCGGTATCCTTGCCACGATGGCTCTTGGTATTGTCGGTGCCTTACTTGGTGGTTGGCTGGGTAGCGCTCTAGGTATAGGAGGAGCATCAGCCGCTTCAGCCGGAGCCTTATCGATACCTGGTATTATCTTTGCGGTTCTAGGTGCAATGCTCGTTATCTTCATCTGGGGCTTAGTAACCAGACGAGCTGCATAAATCACTCAAAAAGCTTTGTTCTAAACATAAACGAGAAAAAAACGTTAATCAACTAAGTTAAGGAGAGAACCAAATGAACATCATTGCTTGGGTTATTTTAGGTCTAATTGCTGGTGCGATCGCTAAAGCTATTTACCCAGGAAATCAAGGCGGCGGTATCTTCGCAACAATTGGTTTAGGGATTTTAGGTTCTCTAGTTGGAGGTTGGCTAGGTAGCACGTTACTAGGGATCAGTACATCAGGAGCTTTCAGTATTCCTGGTATCCTCTTTGCTGTCATTGGTGCCCTGATCCTTATCTTCATTTGGGGCTTAGTAACCAGACGCGCCGCCTAAACAGCTTCAAAAGCTTTCCTAAATTGATCGCTCAAGTATTTTCCCCCATCTCTTCAATGGGGGATTTTCCATGAATTTAATTTTTAAGATTTAGAAATACCTGAAATTTTGTTGAGTGTGCATAAGTTAGTTAGCAAATTTAATGATCAACTTAAATCAGTCTCTTGAGTAGAATGGGCAAAACCCTACTCAGGAATCAGAAGGTAACAAGTAGCAACCTGGAAACGTTAAATTAACAGTGTTTCCCAAGTAAACGGCGAGGAGATGTAAGATGTTGGAATTGTACCAATTTGAACTGTCGCAATACTCTGAAAAAATACGGCTAATCCTGGATTACAAGGGGCTAGCTTATCGCAAAATTGAAGTCACCCCAGGAGTAGGACAGCTAGATCTCTTCCGACTGTCTGGTCAACGGCGAGTACCAGTCCTCAAAGATGGAAGTACAGTGATTAGTGACTCCACCGCGATCGCAATGTATTTGGATCGCAAGTACCCAGACAAACCCTTAATCCCAACAGATCCTAAAGAACGTGGCTTATGCTTGCTCATGGAAGAATGGGCAGATGAATCGATTGGTCTTAAAAGTCGTAAGGTGTTGTTTGGCGCATTAAGCCAAAATCCAAGCTTCCGCACCTCAGTTTTACCCAATACCGCGCCTGATTTCCTCAAGACTGTCGTAGGTGCTGTTCCTCCAGAACTTCTTGACCTCTTGGGTACTGGTGTTGGGTTTGGTGGAGAGGCGATAAAAGAAGCAAAAGATGGTCTGAAGCAAGATTTAGAAGCCTTGAGTCTGCTGCTTTTAGATCGTCCCTATCTGGTTTCAGATACCCCTTGCCTTGCTGATTTTGCGGTAGCAGGCTTAAGTATGCTACTCAAGTTTCCTGCGGGCCCCTACCTGGATTTGCCAGAAGCCCTTAAAGGTAAGGGAATTCCTGGTTTAGCCGATAGCACTCTTTACGAAACATTTTTCGATTGGCGCGATCGCATCTATGCTGATTACCGTAAGCCATTGACAGCTTCTACTACCACACCAAGTAGTGGTTCTGCACCGACATCAATTGAAATTGATTAGAGTCGGTTTAGGACTTACGCAAAATTATTCATCAAAGGCTAAACGCTAGCTGTAGCAGGGTGTGTTTTTTAACGCACCCTGCTACTAGATTTTCTGCGTAAGTCCTGAAATTAATTAATGATGCAGTATGACAAAAGGCAGACGGTAGAGGGGATGCATATTGACGGGACTTGGTTTCAGTATGAAAGCGAGAGTCAAGAGTCGTCTTGGCGACTGCTATAGATGCCACTAGATGCAAAATAATGGTACTTATGTACTATTAGCAGGTATGATTAGTTTCCTTTGTGTTTTGAAGGTAACTGACGGTTGGGGAATAAAAAAAGAGCTGTCAGTTGCATTTGACAGGGCAAGAATACGAGATAAGTAAGTTAAACCTGAGATATGCTTTCTAGCATTAGAACAGTTGCCGCGATGAATTTAGATCAGCCATTAGGCTCAGTTATTCAAGGTTCTCTTTCCGCAGGATTGGAAGTGCGTTTGCACCCTGATGTCTCTGTGGAAGAGATGCGAGTTGGCAAATTTTTGGTAGTCCAAGGCGTGCGATCGCGCTTTTTCTGTATGCTCACTGATGTCACTCTAGGAACATCCAGCCAACGAATTCTTGCCAACCCTCCCAGCGCTGACGATGACTTTTTACGAGAAGTTTTGGCTGGTAGTGGCACGTTTGGGACAGTTAATCTCACGCCAATGCTGATGTTTACGCCACAAGAGTTGAGCAATGGGAAGTCAGCCATTGTCCTTAATGGAAACACTTCACTTGGCTCCTTTCAAGCCCAAAGTAGCGAGAGTATGGAATTGTTGCCAGTGAAAACAATTCCTAGCCACTTCTCTCAGGTATATGACGCAAGCGATCGCGATTTTCGTGCTGTCTTTGGTTGGGAAGATGACCCGACTCGGCGGAATTTTGCCATTGGTCAGCCCCTTGACATGGACGTTCCCGTATGCATCGATTTAGATCGATTCATCGAACGCAGTAATGGTGTCTTCGGCAAATCTGGCACGGGAAAATCTTTCCTGACTCGGTTACTACTATCGGGAATTATCCGCAAGCAAGCGGCAGTTAACCTAATTTTTGATATGCACTCGGAATATGGCTGGGAAGCCGTCTCGGAGGGCAAACAATTCAGCACGGTAAAAGGCTTGCGCCAGCTATTTCCCAGCCAGGTGCAGGTTTACACCCTCGATCCCGAATCAACCAAACGTCGGGGGATACGTGATGCCCATGAACTTTATCTCAGCTACGACCAAATTGAAGTCGAAGACATCATGTTGGTGCGTCAAGAGTTAAACCTTTCTGAGGCAAGTTTGGAAAATGCGATCATTCTCCGTAACGAGTTTGGCAAATCCTGGATTACTCAGTTGCTCAATATGACCAATGAAGAAATTCAGATGTTTTGCGACGAGAAGCGAGGCAACAAATCCTCAATCATGGCATTGCAGCGCAAACTGCTGCGCTTGGATGAGTTGAAATATATGCGTAGCGCTTGTCCACATAACTATGTCGATCAGATTTTGCAATCCCTAGAAGCGGGTAAGCATGTGGTGGTGGAATTCGGTTCCCAGTCCAATATGCTGTCCTATATGTTGGCAACGAACGTGATGACTCGCCGCATTCATGGCAGCTATGTACGCAAGGCAGAGAAGTTCTTGCAGTCGAAAAATCCAATTGATCGCCCCCGCCCACTCGTCATTACCATCGAAGAAGCACACCGTTTCCTCGATCCCGCTACAGTTCGTCAAACAATCTTTGGGATCATTGCCCGTGAGATGCGTAAATACTTTGTCACCCTACTGGTAGTCGATCAGCGTCCTTCTGGGATTGACAACGAAGTGATGTCCCAGATTGGTACCCGTATTACAGCCTTGCTGAATGATGACAAAGATATTGAGGCAATCTTTACAGGGGTATCTGGGGGGCAAAGTTTGCGATCGGTACTTGCCAAACTCGACTCCAAGCAACAAGCCTTAATTCTAGGTCACGCCGTCCCGATGCCAGTCGTGGTGCGGACTCGTCCTTATGACGAAAAATTCTATGCCGAAATTGGTGATACAGCTTGGGATGAAATGAGTGATGAAGAAGTATTCGCTGCTGCCGAAGCTGCTAAAGCTGATTTGGGGTTTTGAGGCTATAGGCAATGTCTGCTAAAGATGTCTTTCACAACGCTGTAAAGAACGCCCTTCAAAAAGAAGGGTGGCTAATTACTGATGACCCGTTGTTCATTCGCTTTGGCGGCATTAACATCTATATAGATTTAGGTGCAGAAAAAGTTATCGCTGCTGAGAAAGACGGACAAAAGATAGCCGTTGAGATTAAGAGTTTTCTAGCACCATCTGCCATTTCTGAGTTTCATTTGGCTCTGGGACAGTTTTTGAATTATCGTTTAGTCTTGGAAAGACAAGATCCAGAGCGGATTTTATATCTAGCTATTACTGTGGATGCTTACGATACTTTCTTTACTCTTCCCTTTACCCAAATGGCAATCCAGCATCATCAACTCAAGCTAATCGTTTATGAACCTGAGACTGAGGTGATTGTCCAATGGGAGAAGTAGACGAATATCGCCAACATATTCAAAACTTACTGAGAGAATACGCTAGCTATAAGTCAGCGTCTGAAGATGTTGAATCCCAAACCATCTTTGATAGTGAACATGACCATTATCAATTAGTTCATGCTGGCTGGAATAACAAAAGACGAGTATATGGTTGTGTGTTGCATCTAGATATCAAAGATGGCAAAATCTGGATACAGCACGATGGCACTGAGATTGGTATTGCTAATCAATTAGTAGAGCTAGGGGTTCCTAAAAGCGATATTGTCTTAGCGTTTCATTCACCCTTCAAAAGGCAATTTACAGAGTTTGCAGTAGGCTAAGAGACTATTTCTAAACAAATGTTAAGCGACTGTCAAAGCTTTCCTATGCAAGAATTTCACCGCTTCAAGGCTAAACCTGAGATTTCTCAAGTTCCAACCTGCCTTCTACAAGAGTGAGACACTATCTTACTTTAAAAACAGCCTTTAAGGCTTAGAGACTATAATCCACAAGTCTCGATGCGAGAGAAGAGGCGAAAACTCCGCCAATCTTCCCCAAAATACTGCATACTCCAACCCGATACCATCCACCAATCTGGGAAGTACCCCTCCGGAGCTTCAAGGGTAGGACGAGAGTTCATTGAAGTAAACAACCAAAACCCGCCTCTAAGCCATCCGACACCCTCACCAAAACGGCATTCTGCTTCTGCGTCATGAGTATTCGTACCACCAACGCTCTGCCAGATGCGCTTCTGTACGCTAAAACCAAAGCGTTCAGCGCTGTATTTAACCCAGAGCTGGTCAATGGTGCGAAGGTAGATACAGGGGAATCTTTCAATGTTTTCGAGTTCCAGGCAGCCCTCCTCTTCTTGACCAGCTATCTGGAGCATTACAGATATAGTTTCTTCATTAGCCTCTCTCCAGTTATTAGCTGCAAATAGATCCCTTAATCTGCTGAAATCTATCCCTAATGCTGAACTCAGATGAGCAGGGGGTGCTTCTGTCTGCTGGATAACCAAAGCTTTAAGAACTTCCTCTGCTGATTGGTAGCGCTGACTGATATCTGGTTGCAATAGCTTGGTTAGCACACGCCTCAGTGTATCGCCTATACCGCTCTTGTTCAGATTAATCCTGAGATATTTTTCCCAATCACAATATTGGGAAAATACCTTAGAGGGGTGAGTGTTAGTCAGCAGATGAAAGCAGGTTGCACCTAAACCGAAGAGATCGCTAGAAAAGTAAGCTTTGCCTTCGCTTTGTTCGGGTGCTGCGTATCCTTGAGTGCCTATCACAGTTCCAGTTCTTGCCAAGGCAGTCTCAGTGGCAAATTTAGAAACACCAAAATCCACTAAGAAAAGTTTGCCATCAACCTGGCGACGAATGATATTGGCAGGCTTAATGTCCCGGTGAATAACCTGCTGGCTGTGGATAAACCTAAGCACAGGCAGCAAGTCATTGAGCAAGTGCCGAATCTTGGCTTCGTCAAAGGCGCCTTCCTGTTTCAGTTCCTGAAGCAAATTCTGTCCGTCGATAAACTCTTGCACCAAGAACAGACCAATGCCTAGCTCAACGTGGGCGAACAGTTCAGGAATTTGAAGATGTTGTTTGCCAAGCTTCTCCAGTTGCACTGCTTCTTGAACAAATAATTCTTTGGCTTTCTGAGCATTTAGACCACTTTGGTTAAAGAATTGCTTAATCACGCACTGCCGCTTCGACGGCATATCCTCATCCACTGCCAAGAAGGTTTTGCCAAAGCCACCTTGACCAATTGGTTCAATCGCTCGATAACGCTCTTTTAGCAGCAACGGTAAGCCACAACTTTGGCAAGAGTGTACATCATCTGGATTTTCAGGTTCCGGGCAACCAAGATTGAGACAATAACTCATGCAGGCAGGTAGTTAGGAAGTCTGTCTTTATTATTGCCTCGCCAACGGTGTGATGCTCCTGAGTACACGGCTGTCATACCTAGATGGAGTTAGTTTTCACACTTTGGGATCGTTGAGCAAGTCTTGAGCTTAGTTCTCATCGCGATCGCATAAATGCTGCTCAAGAGAAACGCGATCGCATTTAGCTACCGTAGTTTGAGTGACTTGGCGCGATCGCATTTTCATGGATTACACACAGTTGACGAGTCTGCTTTGCATCACTATCACTAAAACTTAAGGGTTACTCTGAGATATAACCGAGGCGATTCTTATGGTTTGATGTTCATCTACATTTTCTCTGTAAGAAAAAGCCGTAGCTCTAACTGAACTTACATCTTGAATGGAAAGAGTTTTTTCCATTAAATCTTTACACTGATCAAGTTTAAGTATTGCTTCCCCAATGGCTTTAGCTAACAGAGGTGGAACTGCGTTACCAATTTGCCTCCACTGTTGATTAAGACTTCCGCAGAAAATGTAATCGGGAGGAAAAGATTGAATTGCTGCAGCTTCTCTAGCAGTTAAATAACGATTTTCGATTGGATGATAATAACTTGTACGATTTGTATTAATTGTGCCAGAACAACTATTTCTGCTAAGTCTGTTTAGCTTTGCTTCTCTAAATCTTTCTTCATGAAGCTTTTCCCAATCTACGTCAAACCATAATTCTTTAGGAAGGTACGCTACCTCATCTTTTTCATACCTAACACTTTTTCCTTCAGGGATAAACTGGAGCCGTTTCTTTTCTATCTCATTAGGTATTTGGGCACTGTCTAGATCATGATTAAAAGCTCTACCATTAACTTCACATAGGTTTCTGAATGCCCAGTCAACAGTTCTGGGTAAAGGTAAATTAGTACATTCGTTTTCTGAATTCTTAAACAACTGCTCTGGATAGATGTTAACAACACCAAATTTATTTCCTAGGAAAATAGTTCTTCTCCTCTTTTCCGGTACTCCATACTGATGTGCTGATAAAACTTTAACATCAATGGTATAACCTAAATTTGTAAAACATTTAATAATTGTATTTAAGGTATTCTCGTTCTTTTTTGCAAGAAGACCTGTCACATTTTCCATTAAAATATAATCTGGCTTGAAGGCTTCGACAAACCTGACAAACTCCCAGAAAAGGAAGTTTCTTTCGTCTTCTTTATTGTTTTGACCAATTGTTGAAAATCCTTGGCAAGGAGGACCGCCGCAAATAAGATTTACCTTTTGATTTCCAATAAGCTCCTTTATAGATTCTGTAGATATTTCTCTAATATCGCCAGCAATAGCTTTGGCATATTTGTGATTTAATTTAAAAGTTTCAATAGCCGTCTTATCTTGATCGATCCCCAGCAAGCATTTGAACCCAGACATTTCTAAGCCGCAGGAAAGTCCTCCGGCTCCTGAGAATAAATCTATAAATAGTTTTTTCATTTTTAATCCTCAGACCACAGAAATAACAAGAGAATCATCAAGTCATTTTATTAAATTGGATAATTAGCTAATTTTCAAGCTAGCTTTTTAGCTAAGATATAATGTACCTAAAGTCGGTTACGGAAAACATGCAAAATGGCACAGACACAAAGAAAGCCAGTATACATACAGCCAGAGCATTATAAAATTCTGGGGTACATTGCCTTTGAGCAATGTCATAACATAATACAAAGAGTTTTAGGTGTTCCTTGAAAAAATCGTCAACAACCTTTAGGAGGCGCAAGTGTGGCGGGTAATGAAAAAGCGATATGTGAATTTCTCTTCTCAAATATGGGAAGTATAAGTCTCAGGCACATTGGTCAACTTGTGGAAATAGGAATACCTTTAAGTAATCGACCAGGCTATCGCTCAGCACAATCTTTAGATGACATATCAGAAATATTAACTACGGATTCTAGAAAAAAAGCAGATGTTTATCTCAATAGCACAGGGGTTTCAGTAAAACAAGCCGGAGGATCGTTTGCTTTTAATCGTTTACAGAGAGCAAATATCCTTGAAGTATATTCAACTCTAGGATTGACTAAGCCTCAATCAAAAATAACTCAGATAGATAGAGAGATTAAAAAATTCCATGAGGGTCTTCTTCCAAATAGAAATCTCCCTTGGCAAGAATTTCTATCAGAAAAAGATTTTAAAACGCTTTTGAATTATTTGATGATGCTAGGAAGTCCCAATATAGGAAAATCAATTCACCCAGCAGAGTTTATCTTAGAAGCACCAGCAATAAATATAAGTATATCAGAGGTTTTCTTTTACTCGTTTGATGAGTACTTCGAGACCTACAAAGAAAATTTTCAAATAGCTATTAGAAGGCAATGAGTAGGGCAGTCCAGTAATAGTGAACATCAAAGGGCTTTAGGTCTTTCAAGCAAGCCAGGGAATTTTCCTTGGGTATTTAATGATGTCGTTGGAACTCCACGACTTGGATGGAGAGACGATGTTGATGAAGTGGATAGAAAAACAGTATATTTTTTAATGATTGAAAAAAGCCAGTAGCCTAGTATTCTCTTAAAAAAGAGCAAGACTCAACTGTACTGGCTCTACAATCTTACTGGATTGTTCATTTTCTATTACATCTTTATTGGAGTCAAATAAATCTTTGTGTATTACCTGTGCTAAAGCATAGCTCAAGTTTACAGGCACCGCATTACCAATCATCTTATATCCATCAGCCAGTCTTTCATAGTAAAAAATAAATTCATCAGGAAATGTCTGAATTCTGGCACACTCTCGCACTGATAATCTCTGATAAGGTTTTGATGAATTAGGGTCAAATATCCATTGATCTTTTCCCACCTGAATCATCTTGTTTGCCTGGGGATGGATGGGTGCATGACGACCACCAGCTTGGACAGTAAAAGATGGTTCATTCCAAGCACGAACTCGGTTACGCGACATATAAATACTAGAGAACCCACCAACCATGTATTCATGATTTGGTACAAGGCAAGCTTCCCCTCGTGTCTTATTATTTGCTAAGGCTGGAGTTGCCGAATCGCGTAAATCCCAAATGGCATCTCGTAGAGTAGGAACCCCAGAACCAGGCACTAACGATTCAAAATTAAAGCATTTATTCAAATCAACGTGATAGCCAATAAAAATGACTCGCTTTCTGTCCTGTGGGACGTTATAGCACTTAGCATTCAGTAACTTGAAGGAGACAGCATAGCCAGCTTCTTCAAAGGCTGCAATGATGTTTCGTAGTGCTGAGCCATGCTTTTTATGCAGCATTCCAGAGACATTCTCTGCTAGGAAAAATAGAGGTTGCTTGTGTTTTAAAATACGCACGTACTCTAAAAACAGCCTTCCGCGATCGTCATCAATCCCTCGCTGAGTACCCCCCTCACTCCAGCTTTGGCATGGAGGACCGCCAATGATTCCAATACAATCGGGAATTTCTTCTGAAGCAATTTTTCTGATGTCTCGTCGTTCGAGAAATGTATCTGGATGATTGTGTTCGTAGGTTGACCAAATATCTTTATCGTACTCATTTGCCCATAGGACATTGAAGTCGGCTTTACGAAAGCCTATATCCAATCCGCCGCAGCCCGAAAACAAAGAGACTATCGTTTTTTTCATTGACTTTCTATTCTTCCGTAAATAAATCACAAACTTTAAAAATATGCGATCGCTCTGTTTTCGATACTTCCAAAATGCGGGGGTATTGGTTGTCTATAAAATTATTAAATTAGATAATTAGCTAATTGTCAACTTATTTCCTTAGCTAAGGTACAATGGGCTGAACGCAACTTACTGAAAAATACGGGAAATGGCACAGACACAAAGAAAGCCAGTATACATACAGCCAGAGCATCACGAAATTTTGAGGCGCATTGCTTTTGAGCAACGTTGCAACATTACGGATGTGTTGGATGCGGTGTTAGAGCAGGCAGATTGGGAAAAAACTGCGACCCAGGCGAGTAATAAACCCGTACAGAGAGCTATGGAACGGGGAGGAAGCCACTAAAGTTTGAGAGTCCCGCCGAACCTGTGCCTTGAGCAAGGGTGGTACGTTGGGAATATAAAAATTCTCGGTTTAGGCTACGATTGCATTAGCAGGAGGCTTTGCTTTTTGCATTCTCTACATAACACCTCCTTTGACCAATCAAAGTGGGTATGCAATTCCTATCCATTCCTGCTAAACTTTGGGTTTCCAGACATTACTCCATAGATCGGTTCGGTTTTCTCGCTTCGAGGGGTTGCTCAGTTCAATGCTTAGTGGGTGATCATTATATAAAGGAAGCGATACAAGCCACTTAGTTCTGTCGGTGTCATTAGGAGTATTAATTAATGTTGCGACACCATCGCCAGAGTTATCTAGCCAAGTTGTTGAACCTTTTCCTCTTTACTGGCGTCTAAATCTGTAATACGATAGTACTAAAGCAAAGTCATATTGACTTCGATTTTTTGCTCGTTTTCCAGTTATAGGCAGCGATAGGCTGGGAAACACAGCAGAATTACGGAAGAGAGACTTTCCTCAGTATCTAGCTCAACCCCTTCACGTTTTAGATCTCCTACTCTCGTTGGAGAAACTAGGCGATCCATACATCTTTTGTAGGATGTATTTTACCGATTCGCGTAAGTAACCTCATGGTGAAAGATGATCGTCGCTTTTGAGGTCGAAATCCGCGAAAGATTTACTGCTTGTTTACGACGGAGTTACAACTCAACAAATGCCCACTGCTAACACCACCAAAAAGACGACCAAGCCCACGTTCTCAGCAGATATGGTTCGCACTTACCTGCATGAGATTGGTCGTGTGCCGCTGCTGACTCATGAGCAAGAAATTGTCTTCGGTAAGCAGGTACAGCACATGATGACGCTGATCGAGGCGAAAGAAGCCTTGGCTGAAAAGCTACAGCGTGAACCGACGACCAAAGAGTGGGTAGATCACGTTAATATCGACGAAGCATCCCTGAATAAAATACTAACGCAGGGGACGCGAGCAAAGCGCAAGATGATTGAGGCAAATTTGCGCCTAGTCGTTGCGATCGCGAAAAAGTATCAGAAGCGGAATATGGAATTTCTGGATTTAATCCAGGAAGGCACCCTAGGCTTAGAGCGGGGTGTAGAGAAATTTGACCCCACACGGGGATACAAGTTCTCAACCTACGCTTACTGGTGGATTCGTCAAGCAATCACCCGTGCAATCGCTCAGCAAGCGCGTGCCATTCGTCTGCCTATTCACATCACCGAAAAACTCAACAAAATCAAGAAAGTCCAACGAGAACTTGCTCAGAGCTTAGGGCGCAATGCCACTCCCGCTGAGATTGCTCAGGAGTTGGAATTAGAACCCTCAATGATTCGGGAATACTTGAGTATTGCTCGTCAACCGATCTCGCTTGATGTTCGAGTTGGAGACAACCAGGATACCGAACTGTCTGATCTCCTGGAAGATGATGGCTTAACTCCTGTGAATTTCACAACTCAGGAGTCCCTACGGCAAGACCTGGATAACCTCCTAGCAGAACTGACCCCTCAGCAGCGCGAAGTATTAGCGCTACGTTTTGGGTTAGAAGACGGCAATGAGCTGTCACTGGCAAAAGTTGGTCAACGGCTCAACCTCAGCCGTGAGCGAGTGCGCCAATTGGAACACCAAGCTTTGGCACAGCTGCGCCGTCGTCACGGAAACGTCCGGGAGTACATCGCCAGCTAATGTAAAACGGTTTGAGTAATACACAAACAGGAGTGGTAGCAAGCAATGTTACCACTTCTTTTTTTTGCAAAAATTTTTTGAATGTTTGCGAAATCCCTCTCCTTACCGTTGAAGTTATAGGCTAGCTAGACGCCAATCAGCAGACTTCTTGCATAAGTGTCAAATCCCTAGGAGATAAATACTAGTGCAACGCCATAACAATTGCCTTTTGCAATAAGTCTGTTCAGCAGGGTTAGGAGAGTGAATTCCTTGAACTCAATACACTGGCTCAATCCCAGATCCAATTTATTCTCCACAAAACTACCGTGTGACGGGTTGTTGCTCTTGATAAAGACCACCCATTTAGGTGAGCAAGTGTTCACCCATTTGAGGGAATCGTCACCCCTAGGAACTTTGTTAACTTGTTAACAAGATCAAGTGCAAGGTGTGACGGTTAACAAACCGGTCAGAAGAGAAGTAAAAGCGAGTATTGTTCCGGTTTATAAATATCTTTAGGGCTGCTGCTCAACAAAACTCTGTTCTCGCCTAAATCAAGCGATTTTCAGCAATTTGGCTTCTAAAACCTGTACAGTCCAGCTCCCAAACGTTCAGTTCCAGGGTGTCTCGAAGTTTTTCTAAGGAGGTAACCACGGTGATTAACCGATTAGTTGGATTCTTTCTCTCGTCACGTCCGCTGCTCAATCGTTGGGAATTGCCGCTAACTGGTTTACTTCTAACCGTAGGGTTGGCAACCAATGCCTCGACTTTAGAAGCAGCGGCACCTCTGCAAGAAACTCAAGCGGCTAACTCCACTTCGGTTGCAATTGCTCAAGTTCCAGATGGCGCAATCCCAGATGGCACCTACCTCTACGGTCAGTCCTCGGAACCGGAACAAATTGGCAAAGAATATATCGTATTTGAAGCGCGTCAGGGCAAGGTAGTTGGTGCCCTATATATGCCAAGCTCAGAATATAGCTGTTTTCAGGGTACGGTTGATGCAAATCAAATGAATTTGACTGTTGCCAACCCTTACGATCAAACGGCATTTTCCCATACAATTGCTCGGACACAGCGATCCCCAATTGCGGCGGCTGGCGGACAGATAAACCTTGAAAACACCTACGACTCTCTAAGTTATCCTCATGCTGTTGGACTCGAAGGATATCAACCCATTAATCAAATTAGCGAGAACGACCAGCAAATTTTAAGTTCCTGTCTGAACGAATATCAAAGCTAGATCTGGACTCAGCAGGGGTTAGTCCTCTTAGGAACAGAAACTACATTAAGTGGTGTAGGTGGACTTGAGGTAAATAAAGCCTTAGGCTTCCTCTAGAACAACCCAATAAAACCGATCAGATGCCTGTTGGGTTTTGGTTTGGCTTGAGCCAACCTACAGCAATTCATGAAGAATAATAGAGGGCAATAGACTAGCTAGGACGACTAGATCTTTTGTCCTCTAGAAGTTTTTGCAACACAATGAACGTCTCACACCTGTATTGCTCATCTTGTGGCAAAGAGTACGAACCACGTCGTCTCTTATCTTTATGCCTAGCGATACTCCTTCATCAAACATCATCGAGTGTCAACAAACAGGTGCAAATGTAACGTTGATCGACGGCTTGATTACGGATTGTGGTCGTATTGTGAGCGATCGCAAAGAGGCAGAAGGGTGGTTTGATGTTTCGACACTCAAGGAACCTTATCAAGTTGAAGGTAAAAAAACAATGGGCTATGAGCTTGCCGAACAACTTGGTTGGGAGTTACCTGATGTCATCCTTTATCCCACAGGTGGCGGGACAGGACTGAGGGTTCCACGCGCTATTGGTGATTTCATGAGGCTTGACATCCTTCGCAACAGTGGCGGCAGTGCTGTCGCTGTGACTGATGAGGAGCTACTTTGGGCAGTAAAAGAAAGCGGTGCGGCTGAAGGTATATTTGTCACTCCTGAAGGGGGAGCCTGTCTGCCCACGCTGAAACAATTAATCAGCCAAGGTAAGGTAAGCCGGGACGAAAGGGTTGTGTTATTCAACACCGGATCAGGACTCAAATACCTCGAAGCCTTTAGAATGCTTGAACAAAAATAAATCACTTGACGAAGTATCGTTTGCCTAATTGAAACGTCCATCTTAGGCAGAATCTAAGGCTATGCTGTTTCCATCCAATCGAAAATTCGGTCTAACTGCTCTAATGTAACCAGCCCATACTGCCAAAGAATCATTGGTAAAAGATTTGGCATATCAGGCTGATGGCGTATAGCGAGGTCAATCGAAGCAGAAGGAATTGCTAAGTCATCCCTTAAAAAGTGAACTAATTTTTGGAGTCGTGTAGATTTCATTGATTGATAGAACCTCTAAGGACGGAAAAGTATTAGGGGCATCCTATTTCAGGACACATTACAGGGAAACAGCGAACCTACGGAAACCAAACCTGACGATTTTGACTTTCTAAGGGATTTCACGGCTATCTGATTTCACTGCTTCACACAACTACTTAAAGTACTTAATTATTCCGGGTGCTTCACCGAATCTTTGCCTCAACTTATTCCCATCTATACAGAATCAAAATAACCGTAGGGAGAAAAACAACTGAGGGTTCAGGCTTTAATGCGATCGCCTTTCTGCTTTTTCGGAATACCTGACAACAACCCATATCCGTCAAGCGAATTGGGAGAGGTCATAGTAAGCAGTAGTTGATAGAAGACAAATACTTAAGAAATTCAGCCAGCCGTGAGCGGTACTGTTACCGATGTCGTAATTGACTTAGCTTTCACTGTAGCAAATTAAACAGTCCCAACCCGTCGTTTTGACATTAGACGAAGCAGTAATATTGAGAATGTTGGCTTCGGGATTCTGGGCTAGCCAATTGCTAATTTTGTGATGTAGCCCTCCCAGAGTAAAATCTCCAAGGCGGGTAAGTTTAAGGTCTCTTGCCTTGAGCATAACTAACATTATTCATCCAAGTTTCTCGACACCTTTAAATTACGACTGACTGTAGCCGCTATACTTCCTCTTTTTGGGTTCACCCTATCGAGTGAAGTTTGGAACGGAAATCCACCTTTTAACCACCATTTGTAGGGGCGCAAGCCTTGCGCCCCTACCAGATATTTCACTTGTGCGTAAGTCCTACTAAAGCCAGTTCAGCAGTGTCAAGAATAATCTCTGCAACTTGAGCTTTTTATTAAAATCTCTTACATCAAAACTCAATACCAGGTTGTGCTTTAATGCCCTGTTCGCGGAAGGGGTGCTTAACAAGCGTCATTTCCGTCACCAAATCAGCTCTTTCAATTAATGCCGTTGGTGCGCCTCTGCCTGTAAGAATGATGTGAGTATTCGCTGGCTTTTCTTCCAGTCCAGCAAGAACATCCTGAACACTCAAGTAACCCAGCTTTAAGGCAATATTAACTTCATCCAACAGTACCAGACGAAAGTCAGGATTACGAATAAACCCTAACGCACTTTCCCACGCGACCTTAGCTTTTTCAATATCTCGCTCTCGATCTTGAGTTTCCCAAGTGAAGCCTTCTCCCATCGCGTGGAACTCCAACTGGGGTGCTTCTCCATCTTTAGCTAATGTCCAATGTTGGAATGCTGCTTTTTCTGCTGGTTCCCAGGCTCCCTTGATAAATTGTACGATCGCAACTCGGTAACCATGACCAAGCGATCGCAACACCATTCCTAGAGCTGCTGTTGTCTTACCTTTGCCATTACCAGTATTGACAACAATTAAACCCTTCTCTTGCGACGCTTGTGCAAGGCGTTGTTCCTGTACTTCCTTTCGTCGCTGCATTTTGGCGCGATACTGTTCTGCTGTCAACCCAGATGATTCTGAGCCAGCAACACTAGAGGATTCTAAAGTTTCATTTGAGTTCATCGGGGAATTTATCTTCATTAAAAGAGTTCAGATAACAACGACTAACGGCTAGCGCATCATAAATAATCCCAACAAGGCTGCTCTTGTTGTTCAAACAGGTGAGCGAAAGTACTATGGTCGTCCTGAGTAAAAGGTTTCTGGATGCTATCCATCCACGAGAAATCCCAGGACGGTGGCTCAAGTTCTTCAATCAGGCGTACCATATCTCCTTGATAATTCTGATTTATTACTAGCGCTTTGAGCCGCAAACGAGCAGGGACATAACGAAGATGAACAGGTAGTCCGTGTGCGAGTAGAAATTCTGCTAATTGCTCAGGATGGATGAAGATTCCCTGAGTATGGAGGCGCTGCAAAATTTCCTCAAAAGTCGGCCAGCGCTCCCCAGTTTGGAGCTGAGATGACAACGGCATATCGTTTAGAGCAATAGCGAGAAGATTTCTTTGCATAGCTGAAATAAGTTGTATTTAGAACAGAAGTGTTCTAAGTTGTGTGCAATTGAAGCGAGCGATTGCGCGAGTTTATATTACAGAAATTCAGCTTAGCTAGGTGGGTATTTTTATTTAAATCTTGGCTTTTCCCCACCAAAATGCTCCAGATTTTTCTAATTTTGGAGGTTCGCGAGGCTTAAGCTTTAGGAGCGCTTCTCTAGAACAGAGCTAGCACGTAAGCACAACACTACTTTTTTAGACTCCAGATTCTAGGATACTAATTCAAAAGCCTTAACATCCGCTTATGTAATGCTCATTACTCTTAATGGATAATTTCTATGATACCAGGCAAAATAGCTGTAACTGAAGGAGATATTACGCATCTACAAGTCGATGCAATTGTCAACGCACTCCCCGCCCAAAGGGTGATTTATACGGTTGGCTCAGTCTGGCAAGATGGTCAACAAGGAGAGCCTGTTTTATGTTGGCTTGAGTCGTCAGTCCTACAATCGCCATAGGACGATGGTGAAGGATATTTTGCTGGAAGAAGGTCAAGGGTAATGTCATCCACGGTGTTGCAATTAGTTCTGACGGGAATCCTCGCCTTCTATCTTGCTTGGAATTTGGGAGCGAACGATGTCGCCAACGCGATGGGAACCTCTGTTGGCTCTAAGGCTGTCACACTACGGCAAGCCATAGTAATTGCAGGGATTTTGGAGTTCACGGGCGCTGTTTTATTTGGTCAAGGTGTCTCTGCAACCTTGGCAACTGAAGTGGCAAATCCTGAGTTGTTTGCCGGAATGCCTCAGGTGCTAATCCTTGGTATGGTTTCCGTTTTAATTGCCTCTGGTGTATGGCTACAAATTGCTACAAGTCAGGGCTGGCCTGTATCCTCTTCCCATGCCGTTGTCGGAGCGATCGCAGGATTTAGCTGGGTAGCCGCAGGGTTTGGTGCAGTTGATTGGGCAAATATTGGTCGTATCTCATGCGCCTGGGTAGTAACGCCTCTTGTGAGTGGCGCTTTGGCAGCAGGATTTTACAGCCTTATAAAATATTCAATTCTCGACCAACCCAATCCAATCAGGCAGCTACGCGAGTGGATTCCCTGGCTAAGTGCAACACTCTTGGGCGTTTTCGGCATCATTGTGCTACCGACCATATTTGAACGCCCTCTCTTTGCCAGTTTCCCGCTTCCAGCTCACGATCTACCAATTGCCACAGGTGCTGTTGCGGCTGTTGCTCTCTCTATTATTAGCTGGCGCCAATTAGCGCGATTCACTTCAACACCAACACTTCCTTCTAAAACCTCTTCTTCCCCACTCCCCAACCCCGTAGAACGCCAACTAGGGAAGTTTCAGGTACTAAGTGCTTGCTTTGTTGCCTTTGCCCATGGCTCTAATGATGTGGGAAATGCGATCGGTCCTCTAGCCGCGATCGCCTATATTATTCGTACTAATTCTGTTCCCCTAACTGGCTTCACTGTTCCCTTGTGGATTCTTATCCTCGGCGGTAGTGGTATTGTTCTTGGGTTAGCTGTCTGGGGCAAAAAAGTAATTGCCACGATTGGGGAAAATATTATCCCTCTCCAACCTAGTGGTGGATTCTGTGCAGAACTTGCTACAGCTACCACCATTTTGCTTGCCTCGCGGATTGGGCTACCCGTTTCCACGTCCCATGCCCTGGTTGGCGGTGTTGTTGGCATTGGACTGGTGCAAAACTGGAAGAGTCTCCGCTTCCAAACACTCAAATCTATTGGTTTGGCATGGCTAATTACGCTTCCTGTGGCGGGCGGTTTAGGCGCACTTATCTTTGTTTGCCTCCGTCTACTTTTCCTTCCCGGATGACACCCCTTCTTAAGCTGAATTTTACTGACTTAATATGAATGGCACTGACTTAACTTAACGACTCTCCACCGATCAACCCTTGCGCGGGGGGGCTTTAGGTAGACGCTTGTCCCCCACCGGAGCGAAGGTGAGGAGGGGGTTTGGGGGGCAACGTCCCCCAATCCGGGTTTTTCCAACGAACGATTACTTTTCGCTTAACTCAGTGACATTCGACTTAATATGCCCGCTAACCATCTCAACCCCAGTACTGCTTTGCCTCAAGGTTTGATTATCTCTTGTCAGGCACCAGTTGACTCACCCCTACATGACCCAATCATCATTGCCGCCATGGCACAAGCGGCTAGTAATCACGGAGCGATTGGTGTTCGGATTGATACACCAGCCCATATCGAGGCAGTACGCCGACAACTCCCGACAACTCCAATTATCGGGCTGTGGAAGCAGCAGTTGCCGGAGTCTGACGTTTACATCACACCGCAGTTTCACCATGCTGCCCTTGTTGCGTCGGCTGGGGCTGATATCATCGCTATTGATGCGACCTTACGGCAACGTCCTGGTGGAGAAACCGTCGAGACGTTAATTGCTCGAATTCACGAGGAACTGAATAAACCAGTGATGGCTGATGTGGATACGATTGAAAATGCGATCGCAGCACAAAAGGCGGGTGCTGATTTCGTCGGTACAACCCTCTATGGTTACACAGCTCAAACTAAACACCTTTCCCCTCCTGGTTTTGACCTCCTCACCCAGCTTGTCGAACAGCTAGATATTCCAGCGATTTGCGAAGGTGGCATTGCCTCACCTCAGATGGCTCAAGAGGCTTTGAAACTGGGAGCGTATGCCGTTGTTGTGGGTACAGCGATTACTGGTATTGATCTGCAAGTCAAAGCCTATCAACAAGCAATACTCAATTTAGGAAACTTCCCCCCTAGGTAGCGACACTCTGCCCTTATTAGTCTTACCTAGCGAGGTTGCTAGCTACTGTTCTATGACATATGACTAAGTTGGCTGATCTCAAATGCGTTAGCGAAGCGCCTCCGAAGGAGGATCGCCTTCATACTATTGGGTCACCTGATCGGGTGAATGTTCAGCCTAAATGCTATTGATACACTCTGCACTGTCATTAACAGGCTTATTTACCACCGTACTAACTGGGTAAGCCGTCATTTCTTCAGTGGGATAGGGATGCAGCAGTGGCTGTAACAACTCTGGTTTTGTTGCCTCCTCAAGCCACAAATCATAATTCTTTGGTTCAAGAATCACTGGCATCCGGTTGTGAATTGGACGCATCAAGTCGTTTGCTTCCGTTGTTAGGACTGTGCAAGACTCAATTTCCTCACCCGTGGCATCTTGCCAATGCTCCCACAACCCAGCAAAGGCGAATGGTTCCCCGTCACTCAGACGAAAATAAAATGGCTGCTTTTGCTTCTTGTTCTCCTGTTGCTGCCACTCATAAAAACCATCGGCAACGACTAAGCATCGCCGTTTCCGGAAGGCACTTCTAAACGCTGGTTTTTCAGCTACGGTTTCTGCCCTAGCATTAATTAGCTTAGACGCCATCTTCCGGTCTTTCGCCCAGCTAGGAATTAGACCCCAATGCAACATTTTACCCTGCCGATTTGCCGATGCTGGGGGTTGTAAAACTGTTAGGACTGATTGAGTTGGCGCAATGTTATATCGAGGCTTGATGTCAGATACATTATCTATCTGAAAGGCTTCGGCAATCATTTCGGCGGACTTGCTCTGGGTATATCTTCCACACATACTTTTATCTCAAGTGCACAATTACGAAGTGGCAAGTCTATCTGTATTAAGCTAATACCACAACGTTATCGACGGCAGTACATAAGTACTATTTTAATCTAAAACTAAGCGACTTTTTGCTAATTTTTTCTGGCATCTTGTAGATGAATCCAGAAAACTAGAAAAAAAGAGCTAGTAGAGGTAATCTTTGTCTATATGATTCACCCATCGACCTTGGAAAGCACAATGAATCAGGGTGGTAGGGCTGTTATTTTTGGCAATGTCTTAGAAAGAACAGTTGAAACAATCTTACAAGTCCATGGATATACCGAAATCTGCCGAGACTTGCCGAAAAAGCGACGGCGAGAATGGCTTGTCTACTCGAAGGAATGCCTGAAACGCTATGCCAAGCAAGTTTATATTGGGTCAGGAATTTATGGAACGGATATCTATGTAGACTTTTATATTTTTGATACGGTATCAATTCCTGCTGGTTTAATTGTTGAGTGCAAATGGCAGCAATCGGGCGGTTCGGTTGATGAAAAACTTCCTTATCTCAATTTAAATATCCAAACTTGCTATCCAGCCCCTGCTGTAGTGTTGATTGATGGGGAAGGGATGAAGAAGGGTGCGATCGCGTGGTTAACCAAGCAAGTCAGTTCTAACCCTAACCTCCTAGCTGTCCATAACTTAGCTAGTTTTATGATTTGGGCAAATAATCATCTTTGATAGGAAGTAATCAAGACTTCAGAAATTCTACCCCGCTTGCTAGCCTTTGAGTTAATTAATCGAGAGGCTGAGATCGGGTTAATGTTAAAGTCACTGTAGAGGTTTCGGATAAATTCGCAATCTGAATTAGAAAGCATCACATTAACGCCACGACTTGCTAATTTTGCAAAGACATCTTTAAGTCTTATCTGGTCATCTTGATTAAAAGAGTTGCGACTATACGCTGTAAAGTTACTCGTAGGACTTAAAGGGTGATAGGGTGGATCGAAGTAAACGAAATCATTACTACTGCTTGCATATTCAAGGATATCCTCAAAAGGTCTAACCACAATTTGGGCATTTTGCAATGCAGCACAAACTGAACGGAGTAATGGAGGATTACAGATTTTAGGGCTTTTATATTTCCCAATTGGAACATTAAACTCCCCTTTGGAGTTTTCTCTATACAAGCCGTTGAAGCAAGTTTTGTTGAGATAAATTAAACGAGCCGCTTTTTCCGTATTACTAATACAGTTACTTTGACGAATCTGATAGTAATACTCGGAACAATGGTTGCGTTGATGCACTTCTAAGCTTTCAATCAACTCCTCAACGTTATCCCTAACACAGCGGTAAGCATTCACGAGTTCAGCATTAATGTCTGTCAGTGTAGCTGAGTAGGGATTGAGATAAAAGAATACAGCGCCACCACCCAAAAAAGGTTCATAGTAGGTCTTAAACCTCTTGGGAAAATAAGGGATATATTGCTGAATCAGCTTATTTTTTCCACCAGCCCACTTGAGAAAGGGACGTGGTGAAGGAGATTGTAGAACACTAGTAGACATTTATCTAAAAATAGCTGATTGATAAAAACTAACCTCTATTCTCGCTTCGGTGCCTGCTGGGTGTCCTCTCTGCTGAAGTAGTTCCGTTTGCCAAGAGAATACTATGGTAACGGCAACGATACTAGCCAAACAGTGCGTCTTAGCCTAGAACATCAGGAAGATTATGATTAGAGCCTACGCAAAGAGCAACCTGGATGCTGTTGTGAAGGTTTGGAAAAGGCTTTCGTCTAGTTAGCAGGACTCAAACGTAACACCATTGCTTGTCGATCGCGCTCACAAATGCTACCAGTTAAGAGGCAGTGACTATTAGCCGTTTGGGTTCGGCGGCTCTACTTATGAATGAATTTTTGCAAAACGTTTCTCGCTATCCACGCTACTTTATCACCATCGTCTTAGGAATCTTCTTTGCGCTATTTGGGAACTTAAAGCCGTTGATGAAAAATCCTGTCACTGCGATCGCGGTACTTGGGGTATTCATTGGAGGCTTCTGTTTCCTTACCTTCACTCTCCGCGCCATGCTGGGGTTGAGTCCGATGTAAACTAGTACTCTATCAATCACTTGAGTCGTTTTGTCGTATCCGCTTAAAGATGCAACAAAACGGTGTCTGTATAAGCAGCATCTGTATCTGTCATTTCCAGCTTGACAGGTCACTATTAGTTTGCCTGACTCGAAGGCTCTTGAGCGGGTACTAGTTGCTGAATCTCCCTTTTGACGGACGTTATAAGAATCAACTCCCCGTCACAATTCCTGTAGGCAACTACAAGGAGTTGTTTGAAATAATTCCTGTACTGTAACAAGGGGGGCGTTATGCCTACAAGTCGCCGGGTTTCTCGCGTTGCTGCGCTGATTCAGGAAGAAGTCAGCCAGATGGTACTTCACGATATCAAAGATGATCGTGTAGGTGCAGGGATGGTTAGCATTACCGATGTCGATGTTTCGGGTGACCTCCAACATGCCAAAATCTATGTGTCGATCTATGGCACTGATGAGGCAAGAGTAGAGACAATGGCTGGGTTAAAGTCAGCCACAGGTTATGTCCGTCGTGAGTTAGGTCGGCGGATGCGTCTGCGTCGAACACCAGAGGTGGTGTTTATCGAAGACAGAGGAATTGAGCGAGGCGATCGCATGTTGGCATTGCTGAATCAGCTAAACCAAGAGCGTCAAGGCAAAGAACTAGAAGAGGATATTCCTGAGGCGGAAAATTGAAAAACGGGCTGAAGTCACTGCCAGATTTGAATGACCTTTCCCTAAAAGAGCAGGTCGCGCAAATGGTCGTAGTTCGGGCATCTGGCTACCTGTTCGATCACCAAATTCGATATCCGGCTTGGGAACCTCCAGCGGCTCAATTGCAGCACTGGTTGCAAGATTTAGGGGTCGGGGGTGTGATTTTATTGGGAGGTAGTGCTGGGGAACTAGCGCTGAGAACACAGCAACTTCAAGATTGGGCAAAAATCCCCTTATTAATTGCTGCTGACATTGAAGAAGGCGTAGGTCAACGCTTTGCTGGTGCAACCTGGTTTCCCCCACCGATGGCAATTGGGTCAATTGCCTTGAAAGATCCACGACAAGCTGAATTTTACGCCGAGCAAATGGGCGCCATTACCGCTCAGGAAGCGTTGGCAATTGGGATCAACTGGGTTCTCGCTCCCGTTGTCGATGTGAACAACAATCCCCGCAACCCCGTGATTAACGTCCGGGCATTTGGTGAGACACCTGAAGCGGTGAGCCAATTGGCATCTGCTTTTATCCGAGGAGCGAAACAGTATCCTGTATTAACTACGGCTAAACACTTTCCCGGACATGGCGATACAGCAACCGATTCTCATATCGATCTGCCTGTCTTGCCTCACTCGCCAGCGCGACTTGCGAAAGTGGAACTTCCTCCGTTTGCTAATGCGATCGCATCGGGTGTCGATACCGTAATGAGTGCCCACCTGCTGATTCCGGCTTGGGATGAACAAAATCCTGCAACACTATCTGAGCTAGTGTTGACGGAGTTGCTGCGATGCTGCTTGAAATTTGAGGGTTTGATTGTCACAGATGCCCTAATTATGGGTGCGATCGCCAACTGCTATGGAGAAAACGTTGCCCCTGTAATGGCTGTAGAAGCGGGTGCTGATATTTTGCTGATGCCCGCTAACCCGGAAGGCGCGATTCAGGCGGTATGTGATGCCGTCGAGGATGGGCGCATCTCACCCGAACGCATTCAAGACTCTGTTGAGCGAATTTGGAAAGCTAAAGAAAAGGTAGCTCTAGCGTCAGAGGCACAGAAAGAAACCTCTAAGCTAACCTCCCCTATTCACATTGCCTTGAATCAAATTGCCCAACCTGTTGCTTTAGCTACGGCAGCGAAGATTCTCAAAGATTCCCAACAAGTTGCGGGTTCCCTGCCTTTACAACCGAAATCCTACAGTAGCCATAAGCTACGCAACCTGATTGTCGTAGATGATGCCCTAGCTTGTGACTTTCTGGGACGCAATACACCTGCTGTCGCTTTCCCAACTCAACTCGGCTACGAACTTCAAATTGTTGACAGCCATACCCCACCGACGCAGGAAGAGGCTGATGCTGTGATCGCTAAGCAACCAACACTGCTACAGCTATTTATCCGGGGTAACCCGTTCCGAGGAAGTGCTGGATTAACGCCAATTGCTGAGCAGTGGTTTAAGAAATTATTAAAAACGGATGATCTACAGGCTCTAATAATTTACGGTAGCCCTTATGTCCTAACGCAGTTTCTCCCACATTTGCCAGCCGAGACCCCTTGTGTGTTTTCCTATGGACAGATGCCGGAAGCACAAGCGATCGCTCTTGAAGTTTTGTTTTCTCAAAATGTGCCACTTAGTAGTTTCGCGCTCTTTCTTTAAGTTTTGTTAAGATTTTGTCAACCTAACCTTTACAAAGCGATTAGCTAGACACCCCAAACTAGCTAAGGAGAACCCCAAAGCGCAAGCATTTCGGGGTGAGGCAGCTACGCTTGAGCATCTCTCACTATGTTTACCTTTAGTGACTCTTATCAAAAAAGCAAAAATCTTTGTAACTCTCTATACTGAACTAAATTTCTTTTCCCGCTAGCGAGTATTCGATTATAGTTAATCGTAGCTCTGTTCTTTACCAGGCTAATACCTATGAGTGCTAACTTAATGCAATCTACGCCCCCAGTACACTACTCTATCGACGTGATTCAAGACGAAGCACGGCATTTGGTAGAGAAGGGCATCGTTAGTCGTCAGCAACCAATCTATGTGCTTTGCCAGTATATCCCTGCTCGTGAGTGGGTTTGCATTGAATGCGAACTAGAGCGGTGTAACTTCTTGCTCAGAGACCGCATTGCTGATTTGATGGGTAACGAAGAGTGGGATAACGACTAAGTCCTGCGTGTGTTGAACAGAAGGAAGACAAGCGCTAGGTGCTTCAAGGCACTGAAAATCAATTTACACTGCCTGAATGCCACTAGAGGAATGTGAGATTAACTGGCTAGCCTGCCGATCATCACTGGCGAAGTTTGAGACGGATATCTGAACAGATCAAGCAACATAGAGCATAGTGTTCCCTTAAGCTCTACCTGGTTTCGTGCCTGTTGATACTAAAAATTTGTTAAAGCACACCCCTATTGGTTTTAGAAGTTAATTCTTGCCTCAAAAATTAAGGGCGATAATCACTGGTCAATTTTTGACCTTTTACTTTGTACCCTGTTTAACTCTCCTAAATAATCTTCCTTTAGAAAGAGTTAGTTCACAAAGTGGACATGATAATGATCAGCTTCATTGCTTCACAAAAAGACACAGATTAATAAGTTTGGTATAAAAACAACGCAATCATCTTGCTGGCGCAGGAGTTGCGCCAACTTACAGAATCCACTATCAACCTATAGTTGATTCCCGAAATTACAGCAGATTGAGTGCGAACCTTAGGTGTTGGCTTCAGGGTTACGCAGCTTCTCTAGCTCAGTTCGGATAGCGGCGATTTGGGCAGTAAGTTCCTCAATCTCCAGTTGCACATTCGGCGGAGTCGTCATCGTTGGAGGGGTTGTAACGCTATCGCTAGACGTTCCGGCTGTTGGGTAGGGATTCGAGTTGCTTTGTTGCCTTAATATCGACTCAATAAAACTTCGGGCTTCTTGCTCGGTGATTTGTCCTTTTTCTGCCCATTCCGTCACCCGCTGAGTTAATTCTGATCTCAACTGGGTTAAGTTTTCTTCTCGCTTTTGAGGGTCTTGCAACGTTTCAACGAGGGAAGTAGTTGCCCCTAGAGAAACTCGAAACCCAGTTTGTAGTAGTTCTAAGAGATTGTTGGAGTTCATCTAAGTAATCTTTGCTGTGAGTTTATGCCGGGATGAGAGAATACCCGTCAAGTTGACATTTTTACGCTGACTGGTTGGTAAGGCGATCGCTGTTGGTTGCGAGATGTGAGACGGTGCTACCAAATTATGACCTTAATAAGGTTGTAGCGACTGCCTCGAAAGTCGCCCAATAGCAAAAAACTAACCACGTCTTTTCACCTAATTAACACTGAATCCCTGTTTCTTCAACAGCCTCTAGCCTACTTGCTCAAGATACTGGCTTACATCCTCAATCAGGCGAGTCAGTTCTGCTTCTGTCGTTAGGCGGATACGCTCATCGCGCAGAGTAATTAAAACTTTGGCGGCAAAGGGAGTTGGCCAAATGTTGGGATTGCAGAAGACTTCGAGAAAGACATCCCCAGAAAAGCGGTACTCCATCGGTTTTTGAGGATTGGGTTTGCCGCCACCACTGGCAGCTTGAGTTACCGCTTTTAGGCTTTGCATCAATTGCGCGATCGCAGATTGCAAATCTCTAGCCGCCTCTGCTGTGAAACTAAACGAAACCGAACCCTCGACCAGATTGAGAGTGAGTTGAGGTAAAGCCATGGGCAATGAATCTTTATATTTGATACTAATGCTAGAAGATGTAATCAAGTTCCTGGAAGAATTTACCAAAGAATCAGGTGAGTTGGGGTGTCTTTATTAAAAAGAATCTCAAGAAGCTGGGGAAATTACTGAAGTTAAATAGAACTCAGCTTAATTAATAGTAAGGCTTTCAGGCATTCTAGCCACTAAACTAAATGCTAAGGGCGTTAATAAAATAATTGGGTAGCGTCTATGGTGCTAGATAACCGCTCGGAAGTTCGTAAAGTCTTACTGATTACTCTGCTACTCAATCTATTTGTAATGGGATTAAAGGCAGTTGTAGGATTTTCGACGGGTTCTCTCAGTCTGCAAGCGGATGCGTTGCATAGTGTGACTGATAGTGCCAACAATGTTTTGGGTTTAATTGCCAGTCGCTTTTCTTCCCCTCAACCCGATCGAGATCATCCCTATGGACACCAGAAATTTGAAGCCTTAGGTGCGTTGGGGATTGCTGCTTTTTTGGGCATTGCTTGTTTTGAAATTCTTCAAGGAGGGATTGAGCGCTTGTTTCAGGGGCTGACTCCGATTAATATCTCGGTCTCTGAACTATGGTTGCTGTTGATTGTTCTGGGTGTCAATATTTTTGTTACCTTCTATGAGCGACATGTCGGCAAGCGAGTCGGCAGCGCCATTTTGATTGCTGATGCCCAACATACGATGAGCGATGTTTGGATAACGATTACTGTTCTGGTAGGGTTAATTGGAGTTTGGCAGGGGCGAGTCTTAAATTTTCCCCAACTACAGTGGTTGGATGTAATTCTCGCTTTTCCTGTCGCGCTGCTAGTGTTTAGCAGTGGTTGGAATGTGTTGAAGGATAATTTACCCTGGCTAGTCGATGAAATGGCGATCGCACCTGAAGCCATTCAATCCATCGTCATGGAAGTTCCTGGTGTTATTAACTGCCACGACATTGCTTCCCGTGGACTTTTAGGGCGTCAAGTCTTCATTGAAATGCACATGATTGTAAATGCCAAAGACGTGGAAACCGCGCACCAAATTACCGAGGCTGTGGAACATCGTTTAGAAGAACGCTTCAGTCCTGTTCGAGTTGTGATTCATGTTGAGCCACCAAATTACCAGTCTCATCAGATTAGCTTTGAGCAAGAAACAACCTAGAAAGCTCATAGTTTTCCACAGACATGGGCACTTTTCCACAGAAAATTGCGAGTTTTCCACAAACATAAGGAAAAGCTAATCTTTGTCAGCGCATTTCTTAACAAGGAAATGATTAGCCAAGTTTGACAGCTTGTCTTTTGACCTTGACAGTTGCTCCTCACAAAATAAGACAACTTTTAAATTTCCGAGTTGAGTTCTCTCAAACGAGGACTTGAGATATACCAATTTACTAAAACCTACATTACACATCTGTCAGCTATGAGTCGCTTCTACAGAATCTTGATTAGCTTGGGTATTGTTGTTGCCATCCTTATTCTTCCGTTCAAGACACAAGCTTTGGCTGCACCAACATCCAGCACAGCAATAAGTGCTAACGACTTTTTGATTTTGGGCGTGGAGAAGACTTCACAAGGGAACTTACAGCAAGCGATTGAAGACTTCACACAAGCGATCGCACTTGATTCTAACTTGGCAGTTGCCTACATCAATCGGTGTCTAGTCTACATCCAGTTAGGAGACTATCAGTATGCTACGGAAGATTGTACTCAGGCACTGCAATACAATCCTAATAACGTTGAAGCTTATCTCAATCGGGGTCTCGCCTACTACAGACAAGGACGTTATCAAGCGGCCGTCGCTGATTATAACCAGGTGACTCAGTTCAATCCCGTGGACTACCGAGCTTACTACAACCGGGGGCTAGCGCGTTTTGAGCAGGAAGATTATCAAGGTGCGATCGCAGATTACAACCAGGCATTACGCCAGATTTTGCAGCAAGACAATCAACAACTCGCTACAATCTACAACGATCGTGGACTGGCATACTTGCAGCAAGGAAACCTTTCTGGAGCAATGCTAGACTTCTCTAGGGCAATTCGCCTTAATGTCAATGATGCCAGGGCTTACTATAACCGAGGCTGCGCTTGTCATCGACAAGGAGATTATGCTGGTGCAATTCGAGACTTCACGCACTCACTACAACACCATCCCAATCAAGCAGAAGCCTATGTCAATCGTGGGCTTGTTCGTTACCAAATTGGGTATCAGCAAGCTGCTTTTGAAGATTTGTATCGGGCAGCGAAATGCTTTTGTAATCAAAGACAGATGAGAGCTTATCGCCAAACTCTCAACTTGATCCAAAAGCTAAGGCAGCCCTCTCCCATTTCCTTTGAAGTCGCGTAGTTTCTTGATGAAGAACCATGAGAACTCAGCGTGTTGCACAATCACAGGATGATTTTGTGGAATGGGCGTATAATCTACGCCCATTAAACTTATAGCTGAAACCGGAATTTTAAAGGGTGCAAGCCTTGCACCCCTACACAAATTCAGGCAAGAAACAGGTGGATGAATCGCCATCCCTTTCATTGTGCAACGCCCAACTCAGGGCAATTTTCTTCTGGAAGTCCCTCAAGCAGATAACTGTCCAGTCATCTCATCCTCTTTCCGTTGAGATTCAGCTTGGGAGGCAAGGAGTTTTTCCTTATCCTGCTTGCGTTTTTTAGCATAGAACTGAATCGTTGCTGCCATGACAATAATCATGCCTAAGATTCCCCAAGCGGTGATATCTGTGGGTAAATTGTTTTTAAACACCGCTAACAAGACAATTGCCACTAAAAGGACGGTTGGGACTTCATTGAGAACGCGAAAATGCTGACTATTCCAAGTACATTTGTCGGCTGCTAGTTGGCGCATGAGGCGACCACAGTAATGATGGTAGCCAATTAAAGCGACAACAAAAGCCAGTTTGATGTGTAACCAACCGTCTTTCATCACTTCTGGCTCAGTAGTCAATAACGCGATCGCCATTATGACTGTCAGCACCATTCCTGGCGTTGTAATCAGCTTATAAAGACGTTTCTCCATAATCTGATATTGGTTTTTTAGAATCGTTTGGGCGGGTTCCGGCTCCTGTGCCGCCTCAGCGTGATAGACAAAAAGACGTACCAGGTAGAATAACCCGGCAAACCAAACGACAACCCCAATCAAGTGAAATGCTTTGAACCAGTAATAAGCCATGAATTGTGTCCTCTACTGTTGAGTCGCTCGTTGTAGGTGAGCATTGTCCATCCTACTTGCTTTACACCAGGAGGGTTTACGTTGCCTTTACAGAATTTCAACAAAAAAACAGGCTACGCCAGAAGACAACCTGCCTAAAATCAACATTAAGTATTTGGATTCACTGGTTTACCAACAACAACTCAGCTCAACAAGGCATTTATTGCCTAACGCAAGAGTGAAAGCTCAAGCTGGAATTCTCAACTAGATTGAATCCGGGTCAATTCCCATCTCACGTAATCGCTCAGCCAGTCTAACTGCCTTTTGCTCTGCCGACTCTGCGCGTTGCTCTGCTAACTCTACCCGTTGCTCTGCCGACTCTGCGCGTTGCTCTGCCATGAGCGCTCGTTCAGTGCCTGTTAACAACAGATTGCCCTGCAAGTCCCACCAGCGAAGCCACTGTTGAGTCTGGTTTTGATAAGCTCCCTCCCAGACACCGACTTCTACCTCCATCGGTGAGATAGGATAATGTCCGCGCTCATTCGGAATCATTCGCTGATAGCGCACTCCTACTAGTTGATACAACTCCAACTCGCCGCTGTTGACGAAGAAGATGCCGTAGTAGGGAATCCGCATGATCCGTTCATACACCCAGAACTTACCGGGGCGAGTAGTTGCGCCTTCTTCTGCATACGAAAGTGGGGTTTGATCACGCTCCTCGCTGCCATCACCAGAGGCAAACTCTAAGGCGAGCGTCGGTGCAATAAATTCTCGCCACAAAACGTAAGAGCGGCGAATCTCACCCTTTAATCTTGGTGGCACATTCGGTACATAAAACCAATCTGGTGCTTCTGCCCCTTTCTCTGGCGGTTCAGTTTCACGCCAGTAGATGCCGCAATCCTGCCCGATCGCATACTGTCCATCTGGATGAATTCGTTCCAGCGTCGTCCCGATCGAGTCAGTCAGGATCAGAGATTGAGGATGCTCCTGGAAATTTTTCACAAACGAACCATCCGACTCTGGTAGCTGCGTGTGGTCGGGAAATTGAGGCGGCAACCCACTGGGAGCCAATGCATTTTGAGCAAGGGTTTCACTCATCCCTATTCCACTGATTTCAATCTGGCTTCAGCATAGCGTAACTGCTTATGCTAGAAGCTGGAGATGTTACCAAAAAACCTGTATCTCGTTTTTGTCTTGACACAAAAAACAGGCTGCGCTGTGGCGCAACCTGTCTAAGATCAACATTAAGCGTTTGGATTCGCTGGGCTTGCCGTCAATAACTCAGCAGGCAAGCGCTTGAAAGCAAGGCGTTCGAGTTCTACATCAACAAAGATGGTGTCTCCGTCCTGGAACTCACCTCGGAGAATGCCCTTAGCAAGTTGCGTTTCCAGTTCGCGCTGGATCGCTCTCTTCAAGGGACGTGCGCCATAAACAGGGTCATAGCCCACTTCTGCTAAGAAGTCGAGAGTACTATCAGAGAGCTTTAATGACATCTTGCGATCGGCTAGCCGTTGCTCTAAACGCTGGGTTTGCAGATGGACAATATGCCGTAACTGGTGTTTCTGCAAGGCGTGGAAGATGATTATCTCGTCAATCCGGTTGAGGAACTCTGGACGGAAGCTAGAACGCATTGTATCCATAACCCGGCTCCGCATCTCTTCGTACTGATTGTCATCAGCAGCAATATCGATAATGTACTGGGAACCGATATTACTGGTCATAATGATAACGGTATTCTTGAAGTCCACCGTATGACCTTGAGCATCGGTGACGCGACCATCGTCCAGGATTTGGAGCATCACGTTGAAGACATCGGGGTGAGCCTTCTCAATTTCGTCAAAGAGAATCACAGCATAAGGACGGCGACGAATGGCTTCGGTTAGCTGACCGCCTTCTTCATAACCAACGTATCCTGGAGGCGCACCAATCAGTCTGGAAACAGCGTGCTTCTCCATGTACTCGGACATATCAATCCGCACTAAGGCATCTTCTGTGTCGAAGAGATAAGCTGCCAAAGCTTTTGCCAGTTCTGTCTTACCGACACCTGTAGGGCCAAGGAAGATAAAGCTAGCTGTGGGGCGATTGGGGTCAGCCAAACCTGCACGCGATCGCTGAATTGCATCGGCAACCGCTGTTACTGCCTCATCCTGACCGACTACCCGATTGTGCAGCTCATCTTCCAGGTGCAACAGCTTCTCCATCTCAGATTCTACGAGCTTGCTGATTGGAATACCTGTCCACTTAGAGATGATTTCAGCAATGTCAGATTCTGTGACTTCCTCCCGCAACAGGGACTTGCCGCTGGTTTGGGTGGCTGCCAAGTGGGATTCGGCTTCTTGTACTGAGGCTTGCAACTCAGTTAGTTTGCCATATTTCAGCTCAGCTGCTCGGTTGAGGTCGTAGTTGCGTTCAGCTTGCTGGATTTCGACATCAACTCGCTCAATCTCTTTTTTGATGCCTTGAATGCGTTCGATGACATCTTTTTCTGACTGCCATTGAGCATTCAACGCACGTTGATCTTCCTTGAGGTCAGCGAGTTCTCGTTCCAGTCTGTCCAACCGATCTCTGGAGGCGCGATCGCTTTCTTTTTGCAGCGACAACCGCTCCATTTCTAGCTGGAGGATTTTACGATCGATTTCATCGAGTTCTTCGGGCTTGGAGGTAATCTCCATTTTCAGCCGTGCGGCGGCTTCATCCATCAGGTCAATCGCTTTGTCTGGTAAGAAGCGATCGCTAATGTAGCGAGTAGACAAGGTAGCTGCTGCGACTAAGGCACTGTCAGAAATCTTGACCCCGTGGTGGTTTTCATAGCGCTCCTTCAGTCCTCGCAAGATCGAGATCGTATCTTCTACACTCGGCTGATCAATATAGACCTGCTGAAAGCGTCGCTCTAATGCGGCATCTTTCTCAATGTATTTGCGGTACTCATCAAGCGTTGTCGCGCCAATACAGCGCAACTCACCTCGTGCCAACATCGGTTTTAGTAAGTTGCCAGCATCCATTGCGCCTTGAGTCGCACCAGCCCCTACAACAGTGTGGATTTCATCAATAAACATGATGATTTGACCATCAGAGTCTGTGACTTCTTTCAGAACGGCTTTCAAGCGCTCTTCAAATTCACCCCGAAATTTGGCACCTGCAATCAGTGCCCCCATATCTAGAGCAATCAATTGCCGATTTTTGAGAGATTGGGGAACGTCATCGTCAACAATTCGCTTTGCAAGTCCTTCTGCGATCGCGGTTTTACCGACCCCAGGTTCCCCAATCAGCACTGGGTTATTTTTGGTACGACGAGAGAGGATTTGAACCGTGCGGCGAATCTCATCATCCCGACCAATTACTGGGTCAAGTTTACCTTCACGAGCAGCTGCCGTTAGGTCACGTCCATATTTTTCCAGTGCTTCATACTTGCCTTCTGGGTTTTGGTCGGTCACTTTCTGGTTCCCTCGAATTTGGTCAATCACGCTTCTGAGCTTCTTCTCGTCTAGTTTAAATTCCTGGAATAAAGCCTTGCCAAAGCGATCATCTTTGACATAAGCCAGCATCAAATGCTCAATTGAGATGTACTCGTCTTTATATTCTTTGCGATAGGACTCTGCTCGATCCAACAGGGAATCGAGACTGCGCCCTAGATAGACAGACTCACTGCTGCCAGATACCTTAGGCTGACGCTGGATAAATTGTTCTACAGCATCGCGCACTCGCGGCATCGGTACTTCAAGTTTATTGAAAACGCTGCTGGCGAGTCCCTCTTGCTCTAAGAGGGCTTTCATTAGGTGTTCACTCTCTAGCTGTTGGTGGTGAGAGGCTTTCGCGACTTCTGGGGTACGTGCGATCGCTTCCCAGGCTTTTTCTGTAAATTGGTTAGGGTTATTTGGTTGCATAGAGTATCAATCTCCCATAATCTGTTTTATAGTAAGTCGCGAGTACAATTGCTCTTCTGTACTAGAAATCGACGTAAAATCAGGGGTTGGGGCATATTCCTCAACACACTGAATGTAACTTATCTGTACTAAGTAGCTAGTAATACCTTCCTCACTCGCAGGGTAGGGATCACCCTATAGCTCCAGCAATCACTAACAATACCAATACAGTTGCTTCCTCTGTTCAAGCTCCAACTGGGGGCAAGGAGGATAGAGTATTGTTGTTCTTTTTTACACCTCTGGTTCTACTCCCAATGCTCTAAGTTGTGCTGCCAATTGCTCCGCTCGTTGATGCTCCTGTTCAGCTCGTTGATGCTCCTGTTCAGCTCGTTCCTCACCTGTTAATAAAAGATTTCCTTGCAAATCCCACCAACGCAACCAAGGCAATTCTGCATTGAGATACTGACCTTGCCAAATGCCTAATTCAATGCCTAGCTGAGAGATAGGATAGTGTCCTCGTTCATTAGCTGCTACGAGTTCATAGCGATTTTCTACTAAGTGATACACCTCTACACTGGCTCGGCTCACTTCATAAATGCCATAAAACGCCGGACGAATCACCTGCTCATAAACCCAAAACTTCCCAGTCATGGGCGTTCTATCTCGCTCCTCTGATAGCGAAGCGTTAGCGAGTCTTCGAGCGTCGCCATCACCTGAAACAAACTCTAAGACAATCAGTGGTGCAATGTACTCTTGCCACAAAACATAAGAACGCCGCATTTGACCGTTTAGAGTAGGCGGTACATTCGGCACATAAAACCAATCTGGAGCTTCTGCACCTCTTTCGGGTGGTTCAGTAATGCGCCAATAGATACCGGAATCTTGCCCGATGCAGTATTGCCCATCCGGATGGAGTTGTTGCAAAATTGGCTGGATTGAGTCAGTTAGCAGGATGCTCTGAGGATGTTCTTGGAGATTTTTCACAAAGGTACCATCTGACTCCGGGAGCTGAGTATGGTCAGGGAAGGAGTAGCCTAACTCTATCGGTGTGAAAGCAGAACTCATAAGCAATAGTGTTTTAAAGACAGTAGCTTTCGTTCTAGTCTGTGCTTCTATCGTAGATAGAAACACAAAAAGAATCGCAAGAAGGAAACTATGGTGAATCCTTTTGACCCGGATGACGACTTGCCATTAGATGAAGACCTCTTTGGTCGCACCTTAGAAGACTTCACCATGACGGGTAGACTCCGCCGATTCCACGAATCTTTTGATAGCAGCATCCGTGCCATCTTGCAGGCTTGCCTATTCCGCATTCACGATGAAGACGGTGTTCTCATATTCCAGATTCTTTGCCCTAACCAAGCTGTACAGAAACGCCTTTTCACTAAGCGAGAAAAAGTTCGCAACACCCTTCAATGGATTTGGAGCAACCTCGACTACTATGCCTTCTGCGTTGAGAAAGAGGCTTTAGAGTGTCAGGTACTAAATATGAAGCGCTACAGAGGTGGTGTTTGAGCCAGATTTAGCTTCTGGGACACTTAAGCTGTCGGAAATTAAGTAAGTGCAATCACTTCGGGAAAAATTTATTTTTATTCACAAAAACCCTGGCTCCGTTCACAAAGGCCTGACTCGCTGTCTTAACTGCTTATCTAGCTAAGCCAACGACTCAAACACGCTTCACTCAGTTTTCATTGGTTAAATTGATTGAAATCCTTGCTGTATAAGCTATTGGATGCCTTAGCTTAGGATTAAACAGCCTTGTGAGCTAATGGTTCATAGTGCTGATTCAGTAGAAGCAACAATATTTTTTGTTTTTTGTACCTATTTACATAAAGTAAAACAACAAATTTTAAAATAAGGTCTACAGATTTATTCAGATTGTTTTTGAGACTATCAAGACAATTCAGTGAACTCTTAAGCTGAATATGTAGTTTTTATTGCCCATTCCAGCAGAAATGCCTCTTTCATTTCGTTTGTAGTTAGTCAATAATGCAATCAACGCCCCAATAGGAGCACTTTCTTCGCTGGCTGTAGGTGCGTTAGTGAAGCGGCAACTAAGTTCCAGCGCTTATGTAGCAGTTCTCAGTTAAATGAGATACAGCTAAAAGGTGTGAAACAGCCCTACTAGTCAGGAAAACAAAAAAGCTGATGGCTGATAGCTGACAGCTTTCTGCTATATGCAGACCATTTAAGCGGCAAAGACAATATTCAAGTTTTAATCCGAACGATAGGAGACGAAGAAGAGTGAAACTTTCAGTTTATGGAAAAGGCGGTATTGGTAAATCAACCACCAGTTGCAATATCTCAGTTGCCTTAGCGCGTCGTGGTAAGAAGGTGCTGCAAATTGGTTGCGATCCAAAGCACGATAGTACCTTTACTCTTACAGGCTTTTTGATTCCTACGATTATCGACACGCTTCAGGAAAAGGATTACCACTACGAAGATGTCTGGCCTGAAGATGTCATCTATAAGGGTTACGGTGGCGTTGACTGCGTAGAAGCTGGTGGCCCTCCGGCTGGTGCAGGTTGCGGTGGCTATGTGGTTGGTGAGACAGTAAAGCTACTCAAAGAACTCAACGCTTTTGATGAGTACGATGTTATCCTGTTTGACGTTCTGGGTGACGTGGTTTGTGGTGGTTTTGCTGCTCCCCTAAACTATTCTGACTACTGCATGATTGTCACAGACAACGGCTTCGATGCCTTGTTTGCTGCTAATCGGATTGCTGCATCTGTGCGTGAAAAAGCTCGTACTCACCCCCTACGTCTTGCTGGTTTGATTGGCAACCGGACATCGAAGCGTGACCTGATTGATAAATATATTGATTCAGTACCGATGCCAGTTCTTGAGATTCTGCCCCTAATTGAAGACATCCGTGTTTCTCGCGTGAAGGGGAAAACTCTGTTTGAGATGGCAGAGACTGACCCTTCTCTCAACTACGTCTGCGATTACTACCTGAACATTGCTGACCAGATTTTGGCGTGTCCAGAAGGTGTTGTGCCGAATGACTCTCCTGATCGGGAGTTGTTCTCCTTGCTATCTGACTTCTACCTCAATCCGGCTCAACCGCCAGTGAGGACAGAGGAAGAAGAGTTAGACCTGATGATGGTTTGATAGCTTCATCGCTTTGCCGCATAAAAGCTAAAGCTACACAAGCAAAGCCCTTCTAGCTGGGCTTCCAAAAACAAAGTTATTGGGAGACGGGTGTCTCCTGATAGGTTTTTAATGACTTGTTTAAGAGAAGAGGAGATAAGATTTTTCCATGACCGTTGCTCAACCTGAACCTTTAAATTTTGAGTGTGAAACCGGAAATTATCATACCTTTTGCCCAATTAGCTGTGTTGCATGGCTATACCAGAAGATTGAAGATAGTTTCTTTTTGGTGATTGGCACGAAGACTTGTGGCTATTTCCTCCAGAACGCCATGGGCGTGATGATTTTTGCAGAACCGCGCTATGCGATGGCGGAGTTGGAAGAGGGGGATATTTCGGCACAACTGAATGATTACGAAGAACTGAAGCGTTTGTGCTTGCAGATTAAACGCGATCGCAACCCTAGTGTGATTGTCTGGATTGGCACCTGCACCACTGAAATCATCAAGATGGATTTGGAAGGCTTGGCTCCTAAACTAGAAGCTGAGATTGGTATCCCCATCGTTACCGCTCGTGCCAATGGCTTAGACTATGCTTTTACCCAGGGTGAAGACACCGTACTAGCCGCAATGGCTCACCGTTGTCCTGATAAAGCTCCTGTGATGGAAGCAGAGAAAGAAGAACGGAATGCGATCGCTAAACTCCTCAACTTCGGTCGCAAGAAAGAAGATGTGGTTGCCGAAGAGACAGAATACGTCGATCATCCACCTCTCGTATTGTTTGGTTCCCTGCCTGACCCTGTTGTTACTAACCTGACACTAGAACTTAAAAAACAGGGAATTAAGGTTTCCGGCTGGCTACCCTCCAAGCGTTACACTGAGTTGCCAGTCATTGAAGAAGGCTACTACGTTTCTGGTGTCAACCCCTTCCTCAGCCGCACTGCCACCACCTTGATGCGTCGCCGCAAGTGTAAGCTGATTGGCGCACCCTTCCCAATTGGTCCTGATGGCACCCGCGCCTGGATTGAAAAGATTTGTTCCGTCTTCGGGATTGAACCCAAAGGGTTGGATGAGCGGGAAGCCCAAATCTGGGCAGGTATGGAAGACTACCTCAAGCTGATTCGTGGCAAGTCAGTCTTCTTCATGGGTGATAATTTGCTAGAAATCTCGCTTGGCCGTTTCTTGATTCGTTGTGGCATGACTTGCCCAGAAATTGGTATTCCTTACATGGACAAGCGCTATCAAGCGGCTGAGTTAGCGTTGCTAGAGAAGACTTGCCAGGAAATGGGTGTCCCGACTCCGAGGATTGTCGAGAAGCCGGACAACTATAACCAGATTAAGCGGATTCAAGAACAGGAAATCGATTTAGTCATCACGGGTATGGCTCATGCTAACCCCTTGGAAGCACGAGGTATCAATACCAAGTGGTCGGTTGAATTCACCTTTGCTCAGATTCACGGCTTTACGAATGCTCGTGACATTCTAGAACTGGCAACTCGTCCTCTACGCCGGAATAACAATCTCAAAGACTTAGGTTGGGACAAGCTGGTGAAGGAAGAAGCTAAGGTTTGACCTCTCCCCCTACCCCTCTCCTACGAGGAGAGGGGAGTAAGAAAAAAGTCTCTTCTTAATAGGTAATAGGCAATTGTTAGGGGCGATCTGATGTGCGATCGCCCTTTTTTTATGGCGGCTCATCTCAACAACTCAGCTTAGCTGGATTTAGGAGAGTTCGAGCGTGGGGGATTGGGGCGATCGCATTTATGGCAAGCCCATCCGTTAACTCTGCAAGATAGTACGATCCAAGTACGTCATCCAAGAAAACTCCCTTTTGCTGATGTAGTTCCACCAAGCATGAGCAGCGGGTGACTAAATGGATGTTAACGCCAAGGAGTACGCGCCGTGACAGAGCTGAAGAACCCAAATGCCGAATTCCTCGATGACGACACTGACCTCAACGAGGGTACATGGTTCGACTCAGAGGAAGAGGATATCGAGCCAGAGGAAGAGGGAATTACTGAGCCGTTTGACCCTACCAAGATTAGGGTTGATACCAGGCAAATGACTGTCGATCTACTACTTTCACGAATTCAGCATGATGAACTTGACATAGCTCCTGGGTTTCAGCGTCGTGAGGGAATTTGGACTAACGATGCTAAAAGTCGGCTAATTGAGTCTATCCTCATCCGTATTCCGCTCCCAGCATTTTACATAGATGCAACTGATGACGATAAATGGTTGGTTATCGATGGGATACAACGGTTGACAGCTCTCAAGCAGTTTATCATCGACAAGCAACTAACGCTAAGTGGGCTACAGTCTCTTATTCAGCTTGAGGGCAAAACCTATGATGAACTACCCCGTCATTATCAGCGTCGAATCCTTGAGACGCCACTGATAGTGATTCTGCTTGAAAAGGGCACATCTCCTGAAGTTAAATTCACTATATTTAAACGGATTAACACAAGCGCTTTGCCTCTATCCTCGCAAGAAATTCGTCATGCTTTAAATCAGGGACCAGCAACAAACCTATTGGCTAAACTCGCAGATTCAGATGAATTTAAGAAAGCAACTAGCAATAGTATCAGTAATAAAAGAATGGTAGATAGGGAGTGTATTCTTAGAGTTTTAGCTTTTATGATTCATCCCGATCCTGAACAAAAACAACAAAAATTTGATGAGTTTCTCAATGAAAGAATGTCAGATATAAATCGAATGTCTACTCAACAAATAGAACTTCTTGAAAAAGAGTTTTCACAATTAATGGTTGCAGCATTTGAAATTTTCGAGGAAGATGGTTTTCGCAAGCCCTCTCAGCCGAACGAAGCAAAGTATCCGGTTAATAAGGCATTATTTGAAGCTTGGTCAGTCAACCTTTATAAACTTAGTGAAGAGGAGCTTAAGATTCTAAAAGATAGAAAGGATGATTTAAAACAAAAAATTATAGATTTGACGAATGAAGGTAAATTCGATAATCCTGTATATAGGAGTACTGGAAGCATTAAAACTGCATTGCGTCGATTTAGTGATATTGAACAACTCATCAAGGCAGTCCTGTAATGATTCATTTACTGCGTTTGCAAAACTTCAAATGTTTTGAGGATCTGTCCCTTGAGTTCAGACCACTTACCCTGTTTTCAGGTCTCAATAGCACAGGTAAATCCTCAGTGCTTCAATCTCTACTACTGCTGCGTCAATCTTATCAACAGGACTTATTGCCAGAGACAGGTTTGGCACTCAATGGTGATTTAGTATGTCTTGGCACCGCTCAAGATACTCTTTTTGAAGGAGCTAAGGAGGACGAGATTAGTTTTGATCTTATCCTTGCTGATGGAAGGGAGGGGATTTGGCGTTTCAACTACAACCGTGAGGCTGATGTGTTAGCTCTTGCCTATGATGTGATTTCTGCTGATATCTATGAATCAAGTCTTTTCAACGATAATTTCCACTATCTTCAGGCAGAACGTATTGGACCTCGCACGTCCTTCGAGATATCAGATTTTCAGGTGCGCCAGCATCGACAACTTGGTGCTAAAGGTGAATACACAGCATACTTTCTTTCAATTTTTGGCAATAAAGATATTACCAAGAAGGCACTTAGCCATCCGCAGGCAATGTCACTTAGTCTAAAAAACCAAGTAGAGGCATGGATGGGAGAAGTAAGCCCAGGTACACGCATAGAAATTGCCTCAAACTCAGGTATGGATTTAGTGAGTTTGCGATATTCCTTCGGAATCAGCAACGACTACCGTGCAACCAATGTTGGGTTTGGAATTACTTATACTTTACCAATCCTTGTGGCAGCGCTTTCGTCCAGCGCAGGCACACTGATTCTAATTGAAAACCCAGAAGCTCATCTCCATCCCAAAGGGCAATCAAAAATGGGTGAGTTGCTGGCACTTGCAGCGAGTTGTGGCGTTCAAGTTGTGATAGAAACTCATAGCGACCATGTTTTAAACGGAATTCGTCTTGCCGTTCATGACGGCAAGCTTAACCCTGAAGATGTCCAGTTGCACTACTTCCAGCGACAAGAGAAAGAAGGGCAAGCTTTTACTGAAGTAGTGTCACCACATATTGATCGCAACGGACGCATTGATAAATGGCCCGATGGCTTCTTTGACGAGTGGGACAAGAGTTTGGAGGCTTTGTTAGAACCGGCGGGAGAGTAGTAAATGGATCTTGAGATGGTGTTGAATGAACTCTCCCTGCGAACTCCCGCTCCTGATATTCAAACAGCGCGACAATGGATGTCAGACTTAATCAGCACTGTGCGTACAGCAACTGCCCACGGCGTGAAAAAGGTCATTCGCACTCAGATCGACTTTCAGAGTACTCTCCTTGCACCTGACTACCCTCTGGTTCGCTGGCGCAATGACGGTGAGGTAGATCGAGAGACTCGTCTTTTCTTTAAGACTCTGATAACCAAAGCTCCCCTCTTGACGGATGTTGTAGATCCAGAGATTGAGAACAGGGTTGATTTGTCTGACTTTAAGCACCAGGGAGTGCAAGCAAGTGGACTTGGTCATGCTCTTTTGCTAAATGCCCTCGCCCTGAGCTTGCGATCGCAGGAACAATGGTATCTCAGTCGCTTAGAGTTGGAAGTCACACGACTTGATGAAAATGAGAACTTCATTGATGAACTAGTGGAGATTATCCACGCCAGTTGTAGCAACCATGTTCTGGAACACGCTGATTGGATAAAAAACACTATCCGAACCAAAGTGAATGACGGGTTAGATCTGTGGAATCGTAAAGATGAGTTGCTTCCTAGTTTGGAATTCTGCGAGTCTGTTGCTAAGCAACTGAAAAGCATCCGTGCTGGAAACCTGGAGCTACAACCTGTTGTCAAAGCATTGTTTGAGCTTGAGAACTACTGTAAAAATTGGAATGCTGGTACTTTCAGTCTGGAAGGCTACTTAATCGAAGTTTCTCGTGAAAGTCAACCGACCCTCAATAAATACGGCAAGCAACGAACCTTTCGTTGTCTTGATGGTAAGGAGCGTCTGTTTGATTGGCACGTCAAACTGAGGTTATGCAACTGGCGGATTCATTTCTTTCCAGATGTACTACCAGGAAAGATTATTATCGGTTATGTTGGTCGCCATCTTCCTACTGTGAGCGCTCCAACATAAACTGAAAACTTGAAAGCTTTTTAGCTAAAGGTTTTAAACAGTTTTATTTAGCCTACAGAGGACGCACCGAATAAAAGCGATCGCTCTCTTAATTTATCTACAATTCCCTTAAGGCTCATAAATAGGGATGAAGATGCGCTATGCCAATCGCTACAGCCAGTTATAAAATCACTTGGGAGAAGCTACCTGATGATTTTCTCTTACCCAATGACCCAGTGGACAATATAGATCAGCCTGCATTAGCAGCCGCATTGAGTGATAGTTTAGAGCAAGCAGGGCGGTTGCAAGAAGATGTGTTAGTCAGCACTAACTATGGTGTCTGTGCCACATTAGATGGCAAAATCGTTGTTAAAGCGCCTGATTGGATGTACGTGCCTCAAATTGGGGTTGTACGAGACGAAGTTCGTCGTAGTTATACGCCACAGCTACAAGGGGAAATTCCGGGAATCGTGATGGAGTTTCTCTCGGAGACAGAGGGAAGCGAATATTCTATTAAACCGACTTATCCACCCGGTAAGTGGTTTTTTTACGAGCAAGTGTTGCAAGTACCGCAATACGCGATTTTTGAGCCAAAACAAGGAGTGCTAGAAGTTTATCAGCTAAATAATTCTGGGCGTTATGACCTGCAACAGCCTAATGCGGAAAATCACTATAAAATTGAGGCACTAAATCTATTTCTTGGTGTATGGCAGGGAACAAAGAGCAACCGAACGGGTTACTGGTTGCGTTGGTGGAATGAAAATGGGCAAATGTTGCCGTGGGGAATAGAATTAGTTGAACAGGAACGACAACGTGCTGAACAGGAACGGCAACGTGCTGAAGCGTTGATAGCACAGTTACGAGCAGCAGGAATTGAGCCGCAGTTGTGAGGAACAGTTGCCTCAAGAGAAGCTAATCCTACATTGACCCCTTAAGGAGAGACATTCACCGAATTTAGGGGTTTCGATTAGAATTGATGAAACTTATGCTTGATAGCTGCTCTGTGTCATGCTCTCTAGGCTTAGCGCATAGGTTATACCTGAACTAAAACAAGTTGGAGCAGTCAACAATGATCAAACGGAAATTGGCTTTAGCCGCTCTCCTATCTACCACTACAATTGCTACTGGTGTTTTGTTGAGTTCAGCGAGTTCGGCTCAACCCTGTTCACTAAGGAATTCTGATTCCTATCAGGAACGCTACGAACAAGCGAACTGGTTACGCTCTCCCTTAGCCGTCTTTATTACCTTACCGGGAATTGCGATCGCTACTGCTCTGTCTGTAGGTTATCGCTACTACAAAAGCTAGAACTGCTCATCAACTTGTCAAGGAAACTTACAGCAACACAATCCAACAAGAAAGCCCCACAAGCTTTAACACTTACAGGGCTTCTTTTTATTTGGTGGCGGGAGGCGGATTTGAACCACCGACCTTCGGGTTATGAGCCCGACGAGCTACCAGGCTGCTCTATCCCGCGTCGCTTTTTCTAGTATAACTCTTAATTTGAAAATGTGACAACTAAAAATTAGAGATTGGCAGGAGAAAGGGCAAAAAGATTAGCCTGTCTGGTTTGCGCCGTGCTTGATAACGTCCTTAATACAGCATGGAGAGTTCGCCCACCACCTCTAACCGCTTGAAACTGCTCAGTTTCATAAACGTTTCTGACAACGTTTCTGATACTGTAGGGCTAATCCAGCCCAACTGCTTGAGTAGATGAATAGCAACAGCGTATTTTGCTCGATGTGCGCCATCCATTACCTTAATGGCTAGACCTAAGCCTTCCCCAACACGACCAATGCACTGAACTCCTTCTGCTCCAGCTTTACTCACAAGTTCACCTTCAGACAACCGCATGAGCGTAGTATCAAATGCACCTTCTCCGGCTATCATGTCTGGGTGATGGGTCATAGCGCGAACAATCCGCTCCATTGCCAAATTGTCACCAGAAGCTAGTTGGGCGTACAAAGATGCCATTTGACGGAGTTGCATGAGATAAGTTGGTGCGCCGCAGTCATCACGAGCACGAATAAACTCTTCTCCCGGCATCTTCATCAACTCAGCAACTTGGGTCAAAACTAGCTTTTGGACAGGATGGTTGTACTGCAAATAATTATTCAGTGGCCACTGCCGTTGCTGGCAGACAGCTAGCATCCCGGCGTGTTTACCAGAGCAGTTGTGTTGTAAGGGACTTTGCTTCCCTTCTGGCGTTGGACATTGTAGTGCTGATGAATCTACATCACAGCGCCAAAGGATATTAAAAACCTGTCGTGCTTGTTCAATTGTCCCGTGATGAGAACTACAGATAATTGCCAAATCACGGTCGTTCAGGCTGTACCGTTCCAGGGTGCCAGTCGTTGTAATTGCTAGCGCCTGAAACGGTTTAAGAGACGAGCGAACAAATGTCGCTGTTTCTGAATTACCTGCAACAGAAAGAACCCGTCCTCGAACGTCACTGACGACAGCTTGGACGCGATGTGTCGATTCAACAAGCCCTTCCCGCAGGAGGCGAACTTCTATAACTGGTGCTTGAAAACGATTTCCCCTTGTCATGCGTAAGACTCTAACACGAGAAGGGGACACAATAATTGCCATGTCAGCAGCATAAACTTTGCCTTAACTGACTCGATTGAGTTTATAAGAAATTCCAAATTAGGCTACCACCGAAGACAAATAGAACAAGGATTGAGAACGTCCGTTTGAGACGTTGTAAAATCGGCTGAACTTGATAAGAGACAATTAGGCGATCGCGTGTCAGAACTTCTGGTGGCTTTGTCCAGGTTTGACCATCATACCAACCCGACTCCTCATAAAATATTGTCTCGCGTAAAAGGCGATCGCGTACATACGACCACCCTAAATAGAGCCGCAGTATGATCAACGCGACAAACACTCCTGCTCCAGCCGCACCACAAAGCATAAACTGCAATATGTACTTCTTCGGTGCAAAACTCGCTGCTGCCAACGGCCCGGCGATAAGCCAACTCCAGCCCCATACCCAAGCGAGCTTTGTCACATAAACTCGCAAGTCCAGAGTTACCCAGCTAAAGAACCAAGAGTCCCTTAGTGCCTGATACTCATTAATCGGTTGTTGCTCAGTTGGAACCGGACAGACAGCAGCAGGAGATTCCATCATATTTTTAGTCACTTAGCGGTTGGGAAACCTGGAATTCGATTTGTTCGGCGTGTCCCCAGAACGCTTCCAGATTATAAAACTCCCGCTCTTGAGGCAGCAAGATGTGGACAATCACCTCACCGTAGTCCTGAAGTAACCAGCTTCCTTCAGCTTGTCCTTCTGCCCTCAGAGGTAGCCGCTGCCAGACATCTTCTACCTTCTGTTCAATTGACTGCGAGATTGCTCTTACCTGCGCTTTAGAAAAACCTGTGACAATCACAAAGTAATCTGCCAGATAAGACACTTCTGACACCTTGAGGATAACAATATCCTCTGCCTTGCGATCATCTGCTGCCTGAGCAATAGTTATGGCTAGCTCTCGGCTCAAATCTTGTTTTTGGGCATCCGTTGCGATTAAAGTAGAAGGCATTTTTAATTGTTCTCTCATCAAATCTGAATTTCCTTGTTCACGCACAAGACAAACATTTATCAACAATGAACTCGAAGGCTACAGCGATCGCACTACCTCGAATCTCATAGTTTCAGTGCAACAGTTGTGCTGCTGCTGTACAAGCAATCCAAGCTGATCCCAAAGAGATCGCGTTACTATTCGGTTTATGACTTCAAGCTTCACCACACGATTTAAGCTGTTACGGTGTCTGCTGGATGGTCTTTTGATTGCGTTTTTTGGCTTGACGACATTGCCAATGCCCAATTTCGAGTCAAGATCGTGCGGGGATGAATCAAACAGCGGCTATTAAGCAGGAATTTTAAAGAATAGTCGCAGGTTAGCCAGACTGATTTATAAAGGCCTTGCCGACTAATTCTTCGTAATTCTTCCAACTCCGGTGTATTACCACGACCAAGTTCCAGAGTATCAGCGATAAATACAACGCACGATAAGTCACTCATGCCGGGACATCCCAAGGTGTGAAGTGCGATCGCTTGCAGTACCTCTTCATCTTGTACGCCGAATCTGTCTTTGGCGACAATCGCACTGACATCTGCGTGCAATAGATGAGGAGTGGCTTCACATACGGGGTCTACTTCGAGGCAATTGTTCCTCGCCATTTCTAGCAGTACACTCTTGCTAAAGTACTTAGCCAAGTCGTGCATTAATCCGGCTTGAGCTGCCTTCTCAACATTAAGATGGTAATGCCCAGCGAGTTCAATGGACATCTGCTCAACACCCAGAATATGCTGAAGCCGAGAAGCAGGAACGTTATCTGCTAACCAGGTTAAGACCTGATCACGCATTACATTAAAAACTCCTAATGGCAACGTTACAACTCTGCAATCTGCTTGCAGCAGCAGGGATTCCCAAGAAATCCTTTGATTAACGTGCTGCCTGATGGCAAACAACGCCAACTCCCCTCGCCTATTCTCAAGCAAGGCTGCTACTTGCAGTCATACATGGTGCTTTCTCCTTGTTATCTGGTGGTAACACCTTTTGCACCGACAAAAATGAAACCATGCTCAATGTTTCTATTTTAGCTTATGGCTTTTGAATGGCGGCAAAGAGTTCTTCATACTGGTTGAGAGCTTGCTCAAACGTATAGTTCTCAAGGGCATACTGCCTACCCTTCTCACCCAGCACTTTTACTTTGTCAGGATTGTGATACAACTCCAGAATTTTTGCAGCTAAGGCATCTGGGTCTTCAGGCGGAACAACAATTCCACCGCCACTTTGTTGAATGGCTCTGGCAGCTGTGCCAGTCGCAGGAACCGAAGCAACAAGCGCTCGACCACTGGCTAGCAGAACTTGAATCTTAGAAGGCATATTAAAGCAAAGCACATTTTGCTTTTGAACCACCAATCCCACATCCGCTGCTGCCAGCATTTCCGGAAGTGTTTCGCGAGGTTGTAGCGGCAGTAAGGTAACGTTGGTCGCGCCACAGGTTTCACAGTAATTTCGCAATCGCTGTAAAGCGTGTTCTTCACCAACAATCACAATGGCAATATCAGGAACATCAAGCAAGCGAGTCGCTGCTTCAATAACAGTTTCTAGTCCTTGGGTTAGCGCAATGTTGCCGGAGTAAAGCGCAACGAATTTATCAGTAAGCTGATGAGCAGCACGGAAACCGTTATTTTCTTTCGGTAACGGTCGAATGAAATTGACATCAACCCAGTTGGGAATTTGCACAATTTTTTGAGCGGGTACATCCTTCTTGAGCAAGTGGTCAACAAAGTCGTCTGCAATGACAGTTATCTTGGTCGCTGTCCGATATGCAAACTTTTCCAACGCTTCAAAGATGCGAATCAGCTTTGGGTTTTTTAGTAAGCCAACGTGAACAGCGGCATCTGGCAAGATGTCTTGGAGATTGAGAACAATAGGAGTGCGGTGTATCCATCCCAACAGGGCAGCAGGAACGGCAACTGGCAAGGGTGGTGCAGTGGTAAAAATGACATCTGGACGCTTACCCCTGAGCGCATGGACAAAGCTTGTAACAACGAAGCTAGTTTCTAGTAATAATCGATCCAGTAAACTTGGCTTAGGGCGAACCCAAACATAACTCCGTTGAATAGCAACCCCGTTAGTGAGTTCGGTAAGGTACAACTTCCCTCGATATCCTTCATAAATCCGACGTTGCGGGTAGTTAGGCATACCAGTAACAACGCGAACTGTGTGTCCTTTTTTGACCAAACCTTCTGCCAGTTCTGTAACTAGGGGAGCAATCCCAATGGGTTCAGGATGGTAATTATAGGAATAAATCAGAATGTGCATAACTTGAGGTTGCCATCTGGGTAGATACTTGCTGAGGTTATTGGGATTGTTTATCCAGGCTAGCCTCCTGTCTGCCAATCATGTTTGAATTTTCCTTACAGACTTTAAAGGCGATCGCCTTCCTAAAATTTCTGGAAGAGAGAAAAATAGAGTGATGGGTTTAAACATCAAGTTGTGAGAAATCATTCATAAGTTGCTCTCCTCCCGTGTTTTTCAGTAGAAAAACATCAACACAACGGAGCGACTTTGAATATCTCTGATCTCATCCAAGAGTGGGTTCCTCATCAATTTATTCAAGACTATTGCTGTAATGCACGTTTATGATACTTGCTCATGCTAAGCAGTAGAATTCCCCTCTCCTTTAGATTACCCAGCAAGACCTCTTTCACTAGCTAGAGACGAGGGGAAAAATGAGGTAGGGGGTAAAGCCAGCTTATAAGCTCCATCCAATCGCTTCGCCATTGCCTCGTTCGGGAGTGAGAACAAAAAGCTAGATGGTAACTCAAAATTTTGGTCAGTGTAATGGCTCTTACCCCCTAAATTAGTTCAATAATCAAATTCTTCGACTCAAATGCCTTCCAAAATACCATGGCAGTCCCAACAAAATTGACAATTGGACTTATCCTTGATGAGACAGTCGATGAGCAGAGGACGCTTGAGCGAATTGAAACTTTACACGAAGCTGGACAGATTGACATTGCTCGACTGTTAGTCATTTCTGATCAGCAAGAAGTGCCTAAATATGATTTCACAATATCTGGAAAACTTTACTCGAATGCTTCTCTACAAAGAGTAGCGACGAGAGTCAATCTCTCAGAATTCATCAAAACTTTACAAACTGACTTCATTGGTTACATCCCTCGTGGAGTCACCTCAAGCTTACGGCTACCGGATATTTCCTCAGTTGAGTTCAATTTCCTAACCCCTTGGCTACCAGACGCTGATTTACCTAAGGAAACGGCAAAAGAAATGCCTGTTGATGCTGTTGCTTGGATTGCGTCGCGTAGTATTGTCCAGTCTGTCTTGCCACAACTTAACGAACTAGACAATTGGACAGTTTTAGAGGTAGCTCTAGCCCTAGAAAGAAGTAACATCCCGTTCCGGTGGGGTGCAATATCTGGGAGTGAGTCAGAGTTGCCCAAGCAAAAAAGCGGTTCACCTGTACCGTTAACAGCCACTGCCACAGTTCTCGCTCTCGTGCCTCATTACCGCTGTGAAACCTGGCTGCATCGGTGCCTTCGCTCGTTAGTGACTCAGACACGACTCCCGGAAGGAATTGTCGTAATTGATGATGGTTCTGGTAAGCCACCTGTCACCATCGTTGAGGAATTCCCCAGTGTCACGCTTTTAACAGCACCTCATCAAGTTGGACCGTATAGACTAATCCAGCAAGTCATTGATGATACCAACTACGATGCCTATCTATTTCAAGACGCTGACGACTGGTCAACAAGCGATCGCCTTTACAAGCTGTTGCACACGGCTGAGGTGAGTGGCGCTGAGTTGGTTGGCACACAGGAATTACGAGTTTTTGAAGAAGAATCTAAGCTCAACCCCGTAGTTTATCCCCTTGATGTCAATGCTGCGTTAGCCGAAAAACCAGGGCATCCTCTACTTCACCCAAGTAGTTTAGTTGCACGGGACTTGGTACAGCGCCTCGGCGGATTTGCGACAGGTTTACGCTTTGGCGGCGATACCGAGTTTTTGTTGCGTGCCGCATTAGTAGCAAGAATTGTTAATATTCCCGACTACTGCTATTTCCGTAGGAAGCGGGCAGGTTCGCTAACAACTGCCCCTGACACTGGATTAGATTCAGCCGTCCGCATTGAGCTTCTCAAGACCTTGAAAAACCGAGCCTTAACGAACTACACTGTCTGCCGTGAAGGACAGCAACCCTGCCTTGAGCCTTTGGTAAAAGCAGAACCTATCGTACTTTCGCATATCACAGGACCTCAGTTATCTTGGGTCACAGATAGCTTCCTGTAAGAGTACAGCTAGAATCGAGAAGCTTTACTGAGATTTTAGTAATTAGCGCTTAAAGTACTTGTCTATAAATATGGGTGAAGCTAACGCATCAAAGTTGGAGGTAATTATTCCTGTCAAAGATAGGGCTGAGGTGATGCCATGTGTTCAGTCACTGACCCAATCCAGGGATAAGGTAGCCAGGGTTATTGTATGCGACGGCGGTTCAACTGAAGCCCGATGTGTTGAATCTCTCCACGAACTAGAACGGCAGGATAATGTCCTGGTTATGCACTTGCCCGCTTCAGGATTTAATAAAGCGAGGCTGATTAATCAGGGGATCGCTCAGGCAACGAGTGACTGTCTGCTGATTTCAGACGCTGATATCCTCTGGAATGAAGCTAGCTTAAATGCTCTGTTGAACCATGTCTTGTCCGATACCCAGACAATTTGCTATGTCCAGGATGTAGAGGAATCTGTTGCTCACTCAGTTGCCCTGAAGCGCGATCGCTATACCTACAACTTGCACCTCGATAATGATGTTGCCTTGGTTTCAGTTGTACCAGGGTCTGACCAAGCAGGGAATTATCGACCGGGTTGTGGACTGATCTGTGCTCGAAGGATGACGCTGTTTTCCTTAGGTGGGTATAAGGAGATTTTTACAGGATGGGGATGGGAAGACCAAGATCTACTACTTCGGGCTAGCGTTCTTGGTATCCAGATCTGTGCAACTGGTAGGGTGTTGCACCTCTCACACGAAGACACAGCCCGTAATAGACATCATGGCAATGTCCAGCCGATTCAAACTCGAAACAGCAACATCATTACCTCAATGCAGTCTTTGGCTGAGGGAGTCCTTATGGGAGATTTGCAGATGGAAGCAGTGATTGAACCGAAACCTTATGTAATCCGCATTCAGCTTCCGGTGTCGCTAGGCTATGAGATGGCTTGAGCCACTTCCCCGTTTTGAAAACGGGGGATTCAGGCATCATGCAAGGATTGCAGTCGGAGACTGTCTTACATCCATTAAACTCAGCGAGATTGTCACCAACCCCGCTGGTCTTCAAAACCGTGCGTGAGACTTTCACCTCACACGGCTCCTCAATAATTTGGTGCTTGTCATGCATACCTCATTACCCATTTATCCTCGACTTTTTCAAGTCTCTTGGTGGGCTTAGGCTCGACACTATTGCAGTCGGATTTATTGCCAGGAACATCTACAGATTGCTTCAGATTTGGGTCTTCGTTATTTGCGTATGCCTTGGCAATTGCTTTGACACGTTCAAATCTTTCGACTATTTCCCTTTCTTTAGCTTTAGCTTTTGCTAGGTCTGTAGCTGTCTTTGTATCGTGGCAATGTCTATGTAGAAGTTGCCAATTGTCATAGGAATCCTTTCCACCTTTCGATTTTGGAATTTTATGGTCAACTTCCATCACATCATCTTCACGGAAAAACATATCGCAGTAGGCACACTTCCCTTTTTGCTTTTTCAGGAGTTTGGATACCCTACTTGGCATTTCCGGGTTGTTACCCATTCAAGTATTTGCAGAAACTCTCCCAAGGCTAAGTCAGAAACTTTTCTACCCCAAAGACGTTTCATTCCCTTGAGGTTTAATGCTTCAAAGCACAGCACATCGAATTGGTCAGTCAATTTGTGAGCAAGTTTCCAGAACCAGTCACGTCTCCGATTAGCTACAGCTTCATGTTTTCGAGCTAAGTTGAGCCTCGCTTTCTCTCGATTGTTTGACCCTTTCACTTTTTGGGAGTGTTGCCTGGATGCCCGTGCGATCTCATTAAGACTCACTTTGAGGAATAATGGTGATTCAATCTTAGAGCCGTCAGAGCAGGTGAGAAATGTCTTGAGTCCAAAATCAAATCCGCCAATGTTACCTGTGCTTGATTTAATTTCCGACTCACTAACATTGTCAACAACTACAACCATAAACAACTCACCTAATGGTGATCGCTTAATAGTCAGTGTTTTGACCGTTCCTTCTATTTCCCTGGAGTTCCAGTATTGGTAGACCCTGTTACCTATCTTGACTCGATTACCACCCAGAAACTTGTAGCCAGCTTGCTTGAGAGTGAAAGACTTGTATTTCCGAACTTTCTTAAATCCTGGTGATCTGACTCCTTTTTTATGATGTTTGAAAAACAACTGGTAGGCTTTCTCAATCCGCTGGCAGATATCCTGTACTGCTTGCGAACCAACTAATTGCCAAAATTGTTTACGCTTTCGCAACTTAGCTATGTGCTTCTGAAGTCGCGCACAGTTCAAGTGCTTCTTCCACATTCGGTAATAACGTTTGTGGAGAGCAATACAGTGATTATAGATAACTCCGGCAGCATTAATTGACCGCTTCAGATATCTATTCCGCCTATGACTGTATAGCTTGAACTTAAGACTCTTCATATCTTTAATGATATCATGCATCTATACAATGTATAGATGCCATGAAGAAAAAACCACTGAGTCTACGAATTGAAGAAAATCGCTTAGAAAAGCTGAAGGGGTACGCCAATCTAAAAAAGAAAACAATGACCCAACTGATAGAAGATTGGATTGATAGACTACCACCTCTACCTAGCGATGATTGCACTTAAAAGTGCATACGCTACATCCCACCCATGAATGAGGTGGGCTTTGCTTGTTTTTCTGTAAAAGCTAGCGTACCTGTGCTTAGACAAAGAGATGAAGTTATCCCTAATTGTTGCCTATCGTGGACGTGAGAGCCATTTGAGAACACAGCTTGCCTGGTGGAAAAAGCAATCTGTGCAAGGATTATTGGATACGTGCGAACTTGTGATTGTTGAAGCTGACAAAGAGCGATCGCATTGGATTGAGAAAAAGATTGAGGATACCACAAATATCCAATATGCTCATTTGCTTAACAGTGGAACCTTTCACAAAACAAAAGCTCTAAATCTAGGCTTAGCACTATCAAAAGGTCAATTTGTCGCACCATTTGATGTTGATTTAATTCCTATAGAAAACACCTTACTGCGACATCTCAAAATGGCAGAATTATCGCCGCATTTTCTAGTAACTGGATATCGTGTCATGTCAAGTTCTCTAAGTGTTGATGTTGATAACTTAGCCACTGAAATCGAACAGACATCAATTGCTCCAGAAGATATGCCAACAGCACTTTGGAAACAGCTTATTCGACAAGAACGCTTTGGCGTTGTGCCGTTATTTAATCAGTCTCGTCTTGTCGAAATCGGTGGTTGGGACGAAGCCTTTGTTGGTTGGGGTGGGGAAGATCAAGACATCATTGAGCGGTATCTTGACGGTGGGCGATTCTTGTGCAGGTGTCCAGAACTTGTGTATTTACATTTGCCTCACGAACCTAACCAACAATGGACAGAAGCCCCGCTTGTAGAGCAAAACAGGAAGCATTATTACGAAAAAATGCAAGCTCGACGAAAACCCATGTGAGCTAGAGAGAGCAGAGGAAAAGGCTCTATTGAGAAACGGTAAGTATATATACAGATACGGATTTCGGGTTTAGCGCCATAGATTGGGCATTATTACCCTGCAATTAGAGATTTAGAGATAACGTATGAAACACAGAGGTACACAAGAGTGAAAAAGGTAAGTAACTGGAAAAGTGCGATCGCCTTTGTTACATTGACGTTCTTATCTTTGATTGGAGTTAAGACTGCCTCGGCGACTACAGTAACGGCACAGACAACACAACCCGAAACCCAAAGCTCAACACCATTTCTCAATCCTGGTGAAACAATCCTGGCTCAGAGTTGCCCCTACGGAGGCACTAAATCACCTTATGCGAGGGTGACAACTCGACAGGGAGGTTCCGTCAATATCCGTTCCAGCCCTAACGGGAGAATCATCGGTGCAGTACCCAATGGCTGGGCTGTTGTCCCAGGTAGGAAAGACCCAACTGGCAGATGGACTTATCTTGACTATGGCACCTACTATCGTTACCCCTCTTTCATTTCCGCTCCAACGCTCCGAAGCGGTTGGGTTTCAACAGCTTTCTTAAGACAGCTTGGGTCGTTTTGTGAAAAGCCAGTGTCGATGATGCGTAGCAATCTCAAGGCGTTATCTGGAACCAAGCAGGTTCTAGTGAATGAAGACTGGGTGCAAATGGGTGACAGGATAGCTAGCAGGATTCCTAAGAAATAAGCGATCGCGTTTTTCATTTCAGGATGAAGCTTATTGCCCCCTAAATCCCCCAATTCTGGGGGACTTTGAACAAAAAAATATTAGATTCTTTCACCAATGACCTCTAAAATCTGCTGGAGAACTCCATCCAAATTGGTCATTACTGCCTGATTGTGAAACCGCACCACTTGATATCCAAAGCGGTTGAGTTGCTTGGTGCGAGCTGTATCATAATCAATTTGTTGGTCATGGATTTCTCCATCCAGTTCAACCACCAATCGACACTGAGGACAGTAAAAATCAACAATAAACGAACCCACTGGATGCTGACAGCGAAACTTGAAGCCGTTGAGTTGGCAATTTTTTAAAGCTTGCCATAAAGTCCTCTCAGCAGGAGTTAGGTTCTGCCGGAGGTGTCGAGCAGCAGCAACGATATTCGGAGTGGTTCCCCGGATGCGCTTAGGTGGCATAGGTAAGTGACATAGTTTAAGATTGGAGACTTTCTACGAGTGCCCATTACAAGCCGATTATCCACCAGTTTCCCACTCAACAGTTCAAAGTCCCCCAGAATTGGGGGATTTAGGGGGCGAAAGGGACTCAAACGCGCACCAGGGTTGTGTATAAACAGTACCTTCCCAAAGGTTCAAAGCAAGCCCTATGAGTCAAACGCTTGAACACCTGAGGCGGATGCTAGAAGCAGCAGTAACAACACCAGGCAATTACGATCGCTTTCGTGAAGCAGGTTTGATTCATAGTAATGATTGCCTTCAACTTTCACCTGACTGGCAGCAGGCATTTTTGAACCTCCGCCCAATTGATAAACAGACGGTTCGTGAGAGTCCGGGTTTGTTTCTCGCAGACGTTGACGATATTGTTTATCGCGGTGCTACCAGTGGCAGTCGAGGGCAGTCTTTTATTTATTTTGCGGGTACAAAGTGGAACGAGGTGAGGATTAGCTCACGTCGTCGAGCGCTTGAATGGTGGGGTATAGGTGAAAATACTCCAATCATTAATGTTGCCAGTCGGATGCAACCTGTACGGGCAATTGATGTTGCGATCGCAGGTGAACCTACGCAATATTTTATTCACATACTGAACAGCCTAATAACAGAGCGTCCAGTTGTGATTCGCGGCTATCCTAGCCGATTGTGTGAAGTTGCGACACGGCTTAAAAATAAGAGTACACCAAGTGTCATTGCTGTCATTTGTACTGGAGAATGCCTCTTTGAATACCAACAAGCTTTACTAGAATCAGTTTTCCACGCTCCAGTTATTAACGAGTACGGGTGTCAAGAGACAGGGATTTTCGGGCTGACTTGTCCAGAAGCCGGACACCTACATCTCGATGGTGAGCGCTGCTTGTATGAAGTCATCGATGGGCAACTGGTTACAACCGACCTTTTCAACCTCGTGATGCCAGTTGTACGCTACAAATGCGGCGACCTTGTAGAGTTAAACACAGAACCCTGTCCCTGTGGTCGTCCTGGTTTTACAGCCAAGGTTTTGGGACGCATTGAGGACAATGTTCGCACAATTGAGGGCTTAAAGCGTCCAGGTGAAATTTCCATGCCAGCCCTTGAGGGTATTCTGAATTACCAGGTAGTGCGTCGGGAAGGGACACAGATTGATATTTGGATACAGCCAGGAGACTCTGTGGATTTCACACCTCAGTCCTTAGAACCTCTGGTTAATTGGATGGACGCTACGTTTGGAGAAGTCCGTGCTGAAATCTTTTTGGATGATGCTCAGGAGATGAACACTGTGCCTGTGCGTCGTTGTAATGATGCGTTCTGGATTCGCTGCATTACCAAGGAATCGTGGACAAAATGGTTGAATGAGCCACGATTACCAAAAGGTGCTGCTTTTCAGGCGGCTCAATTACTGAAGAAACTGATCGAGCCAGGAGTGATTGTTGGTTCTGGGTTACCGCCTACAACCCAGGCAATGCTAACTGACATTCTTGATAGTCCACCTTGTAAAGAGCCACAGGTAGAACGGATGACAGCGCGGGTATTGCTGTTTGCTTGTAGCTTCCTGGCTGATGAGCCAGAGGTGGTATCAATTTATCATCGTGCTGCCGAGAGAGTGAAGCGTGCTGTGGCACAAATTGGTCAGTATGATGGTACTGCAATTGTTGACTTACTCGTTCCCACACTTTTTCTAGAGACGAACGTTGCAACAGCAATCTGGGCTGAGTATCCTTTACCTGTACATTTACAAGGCTCACTCGATACCTTTAACGTCCATCATCTGCTACATGCGTTTGAGCCAGCACTACGTCAGGCAAATGCATCTGGGTCAAAAACTATTGTGCGATCGCTAAAACCTATCCTATCTATATTGATTGGTGATCTAAACTTTTTTGCGCCACGCTTTGGGACTTGGCTTCTTGCTCATTGGGGTGAGCTAATTCATGGACAAGCGATCGCATTATCCCCCATACCAAAAGCACCCAAGGATGATGATTTTTTGACGGCTTGGCTGGCATGGCGGCAAGACATGATCAGGGGTGGACAGCATCAAGATATAAGATTATCTGCATTAGCTGACGCGGCGCGAGCGCATGAAGAACAAGCACGAGTTTACCTGGAGAAAGGTTACGGCAAGTTAGTTAGGGGAGAAGAACTTCACCCGCATCAGTGGCTCGACATTCTGGGGGCGAATGCTGGGATATTAAGTCAGGGACTACCCAGTGATGAGGTCGATCCAATTCCCTGGGCACCAATTATGCGATCGCTAGTTAAGCCGTTACAGATGCGCCAAGAGTACGAATTAGCTTATCAATGCTTGGTTGCCTCAGCAATACCATCGTCTCGTACCTCTGCATTTGAACGTTTAGCATTGAAGGTTAACGACAAGCAATCAGTGATTTACGACCTTGTTGCTTCAGGAATTATCTGAATCTACGTTACTAGTGCAGTTGCAAAAAATAGTCGAGTTGAATGTGCGATCGCTTATCAGGTAGAACTGTCACTGTGCATCGGCAGCGGTAAACTGATAGAACTCAGTTTTTCTCCAGATGAACGCTCAGATTCCACTCCTTAATTTATTTGAATACGAAACAAGAGCTACTGAACACCTCACTCAGATGGCGCTTGACTACTATGCTGGTGGTGCTTGGGATGAAGTCACCCTACGGGATAATCGGGAAGCTTACGATCGCATCAAGCTTCGTCCCAGGATGTTGATGGATGTCCTCAATCGCTCAACTTGCACAACGGTTCTTGGGCAAACCTTATCGATGCCTATTCTCATTGCCCCAATGGCGTTTCAGTGTTTAGCTCATCCAGATGGAGAAGTTGCGACAGCCAGAGCTGCTAGTGGTTTGGGAACCAGTATGGTAGTGAGTACACTGGCGACAAAAAGTTTGGAAGACGTTGCTGATACCTCGAACCAATGGCGACAGGAAAACCAGGAAGTAATTGAGCAACAAGAGGAGTTAGCATCCAACAATTTTTGGTTTCAACTCTATGTACATCGCGATCGCGGTTTAACTCAAGCTTTAGTAGAACGTGCCCAATCTGCTGGTTATCAAGCAATTTGTCTAACTGTCGATTCTCCAGTTATGGGACACCGGGAGAAAGATAAGCGTAACCAGTTTACGCTACCTACAGGAATGTCCCTAGCCAATTTAACGACTCTCAAAGACTTGAAAATCCCTGAACGTTTTGGCGAATCTGGCTTATTTGCCTACTTTTCCGAACAAATTAATCCAGCACTAACCTGGGCTGATTTAGATTGGTTATGTTCTTTATCACCTTTGCCTGTGGTTGTCAAAGGGATTCTGCGAGGAGATGACGCGCTAAAAGCTGTGGAACATGGAGCAAACGCCGTAATTGTATCGAATCATGGGGGGAGACAACTTGATGGTGCGATCGCATCAATTGAGGCTTTAAGTGAAGTTGTCGCGGCTGTCTCTGAGCAAGCTGAAGTCTTGGTAGATGGTGGTATTCGCCGAGGAACTGATGTTCTCAAAGCTTTAGCCCTAGGCGCAAAAGCCGTTTTACTGGGGCGTCCCGTGTTGTGGGGACTTGCTGTTGGGGGAGAAGCCGGAGTACGTCATGTCCTTCAACTGCTACGCGATGAACTAGACATTGCTATGGCATTGAGTGGCTGTGCGTGTGTTGATGATATTGATTCGAGTTTGGTATTGCCTCCAAAGTTTGGTTGGTAGCTGAAATTAGGCAGAGGAGACAAAGGACTCTTTGTCATAGTCACCCAAGGGTTTAGCAGCAGCCCCAGCGACCGTGCTAACAAAGTCAATCTGTCTCAAGGCTGATTGACTTTAATAGCTCTAAATCGGGTTTAGAACTGCGGGATTAACAGAAGGGTAGTAGCGCTAGAGATTTTCTTCTAATATATTAAGAAATATTAATTAACAAAAAAACCTATCCATAGGAACATGTCTGACAAAGTTTTAGGTAAACCGCGCCCTCTATGGCAAGTCATTCTCTTCTCAGGTGCCAGCTTGATGCTCTATTACGGCTGGTACAAGTGGATAATCCAAGAAGAATTGCGTCGTTACAATGGCGATGGTTGGTCGGGTACGCTGTGCTTACTTCCTTTTGTCTTAGGTGTAGTGGTTCCCCAAGCTTTATGGATATTTGACCCGGATGTTCCCGGATGGTTTGGCTGGTTTTCTTTGCTAGGTGTTGCCTGGATTTATATTGTTCAATTCAGGTTGTATAAAACGGTGAATGAACTTTATCGCCAAGAAGGTTTGAAAGCACCGCTTGTTGTTTGCTGGATTTTTGTACCAGGACTAAATTTAATTGTTGGATTCAGACAAATTCATTTTTTAAGTGAATATTGGGCAATGAAACAAAAGATTACGGTTAAAGATCCACTCGCCCAGAGTATTCCTTTCCTCTCAGCAAATGCTTGATATAGCAATCAGCAGTCAGCTTTCAGCGGTCAGCTTTCAGTCAATTAGGCTCTAGCGAAGGAACGCAAGCTCCCGTTAAGGTCCTAACCTAAGTGGCTACTGCTATATAGCTCCAAAGCCGTCAGCTATCAGCGGTTCAGATTCCCGTCTTCTCAAAGAAGACGGGAATCTAGCCTTCAGTTTGCCGTTTACTTATCACCATGTTTTCGAGATTTCAGCGATCGCAAAATTGCAGTTGTGCGATTAGCAATTTCTGGACGTGTCAAAATGCCTTGTGAAGGGCTAAATAAAAGCGCAAGTAAAAATAAACTGAAGGTTACCAATACGATCGCTGGGCCAGAGGGGATATTCAAGTAGTAGCTGCTGTAAACCCCGCTGATACTAGCAATAATTCCTAAAATTGCTCCCACTATCATGACTTGGTGTACTTCTTTCACCAAGAGATATGCTGTAATCCCAGGCCCAACGAGTAGGGAAATGACTAGCACAACACCTACCGTTTGCATACTCACAACAATCGTGAGCGTGATACCCGCCATTAAACCGTAGTGAAGGGCATTAATCGGATACCCAAGCGCTCTAGCACCCAGTTTATCAAAGGTAAAAAATAGTAATTCTTTATAGAAGAGTTTAACTAAACCTAAAATAATTACAGTAATGATAGCCGTGCGCTGAACATCATTGATTGTTACGCCCAAGATATCACCAAATAGAAAACTATCCAAGTCTAAATTACTTTTTAGCAAGGTAATTAGAACAATACCTAAAGAAAAGAAGCTAGAGAAGGTTAGCGCCATTGCTGCGTCAACTTTGACACGGGATTGTGAGCGAATCCAGGCAATTACAAATGTACTCAAGACACCGGAGATGAAAGCTCCGAGTAAAATATTAACGCCCCAGAAAAACGCGATCGCAAGTCCCGGTAAAACCGCATGGGCTATCACATCTCCCAGCAAAGCCATGCGCTGAACAATCAGATAGGTACCCACCACCGGGCAAAGAATTCCCGTGAGAATGCCTACTGCGATCGCATTTCGTATGAACTCGTAGCCCAGTGGTTCTATTAACCAATTCAGCATATTAATGGTAGATTTTGGATTTTTATGCCTGTTTTAGCCTCAAATAATCACTAAGCTCTAACAAACATATATCGTCTCTGCTGACTCATTCAAAAGTTGTGACTGTAAACCAGCACCATAAGCCTGTTGAATATTGTCTAATGTCATCACCTCTTGAGGAGAACCATTAGCAATTAAATATTGGTTTAACAACAGCAAGCGATCATAGTGAGACAATTCCTTCCCCCACTCATGAGAACTAATTAATAAAGTTTTCCCCTCTGCCTTTAGTTCAGCAAATATCTGAAAAATAATCGCTTCAGTCTTTTTATCAATACCTGCAAGGGGTTCATCAAATAAGAATAAAGAGGCTTGCTGTGCTAGCGCTCGTGCCAAAAAAACCCGTTGCTGCTGTCCACCCGAAAGTTCTCCAATTTGACGATGCCGCAGTTCCCACATTCCTACCCGTTGAAGTGCGGTGGCAACAATTTCTTTAGATTGATGATTAGGAGAACGGAACCATCCGGTGTGTTTGCTACGTGCCATCATCACCACACTCCAAACGGTTGTCGGATAATCCCAGTCAATTTGCGATCGCTGTGGCACATAAGCACAGCAACGAAGCTGTTGTTTGAGTACCTGTCCGCAAAACTTCACGACACCACTTGCCGTAGGCACTAATCCCAGCATCGCTTTAATCATTGTGCTTTTACCAGCACCATTGGGACCAATCACACCAACTAACTGTCCTGGTTGTAAGTAGAAGCTGACATTCCCTAAAGCGCGAACCCCCCGGTAGTTGACAGCTAAGTCTTGAACTTCTAACATTAACGAGCAATATGAGAATCATTATCGTTCTATTATATTGGCTCAAAGACTGGTCATGTTAAAAAGCATCGTCATGAAAACTCGCAGCTTAGGAAGCACAGCTTTCTTGCTACTGGTACTAGGGATAACAAGCTGTAGTGTCCGTCAGCAGACAACTAATTCAGCGTCTGACACAACGGCGACATCACCGTCCTCAGCAAATAGCGAAAAGCCAAAAGTTGTCGCAACTAGTAGTGTCCTTTGCGACATTACCCAAGAAATTGCCCAAGATACCGTTGATCTTACCTGTTTGATTCCGGCAGGGACTGACCCCCATGTGTATGAACCAAAGCCAAGCGATCGCAAAGCGATCGAACAAGCACAACTCATTCTCTACAACGGCTATGGTTTTGAACCGGGGTTGATCAAGATTATCGAGTCAAGCAAAAATTCTGCGTCAAAAGTCGCTGTCAGTGAAGTAGCTGTTCCTGAACCCCTTGCTGGTGAAGAGCATGATCATGAGGGTGAGGAAAAAGCAGAAGCCGGTCACGCTCATGAACATGAAGGTGAGGAAAAAGCAGAAGCCGGTCACGCTCATGGTGAAACTGACCCCCATGTTTGGAATAATGCCCAAAATGGTATCCGCATCGCTGAGACAATTAGCGACAATCTAGAAAAGTTATCCCCCAACAATGCCGCACAATACACCAGCAACACCGAAAAAATGACCAGTGAACTAGCGCAGCTAGATAGCTGGATTAAATCGCAAATCAGCACAATTCCAGCGAATCAACGCACATTGGTCACAACTCATGATGCAATGGGCTATTACTCTACCGCTTATGGTATTCCTGTAGAAGGTGCTTTACAGGGTATTAGCACTGACGAAAGAGCAACAGCAGGACGGGTAAAAGAACTGGTGGGAGAAATTAAAAGTACGAAGGTACCCACAATTTTTGCTGAAACTACAGTTAATCCGAAGCTGATCGAGTCGGTAGCTAAAGAAGCGAATGTTAAAGTTTCAGACCGAAAATTGTATGCCGATGGAATCGGAGAAAAGGGTTCAGAGGGTGATACTTACGAGAAGATGCTGATTGCCAACACCCAAACAATAGTGGAAGGACTGGGAGGCAAGTTCACGCCATTTCAGGCGAAATAAAGAGAAATACACAATCAATCCGAAGGTGGAATAATCAAGCGTAGGCTTTTTTTAGTTCTTGCCAGCGCTGGTTCCACAGTTGTTGCATCGCTTGCATCACCTCTGGTAAGTCAGAAAATTCTTGGCTTTGCTGTCGAATTTCCGGGGCTAATCGCTCTAGTCCCGTAAAATCTCGGCAACAGTACAACACTTGTTGCCAAGCCGAATACCACTCGCTTCCGGCTTGCTGATGAGCGCGAATGGGAAGAGTGCGTTCTTCTTCTTCCCGCAAGTGTTGAGCTTGTTGCGCCCAAGCGTCCCGCCACGGTTGCACGGCTTGAGGATTGTCATGCTCATCGTACCAGTCTCGTTCGCTGCGTAAGATTCCGCCTAACTGGTCGAGGCTGGCGCGGGATGTGCAGCGTTTGATAACAGCAATTCCCTGTTCAATCCAGAGGGGCAAGCTGCGATAACTGATGAATTTGGCACGGGATTCAACGAGTTTCACCCAGATTTGGTGCTGCCAGCACTCTATGCGATCGATTTGGTTGAGGGAAACTTTGAGGAAAGTGGCAACTTGCTGCCGTACTTGGTCGAGGGGTAATTGTCCGGGGTCGATGAACCCGGCGGTGATTAAGTTCTGGGACATGAGGGTAGATTGCTCCTGTTTTTGGGTGAAGGTGTAGTGACCCAAAATATTAGCCACCCCGCTTTATTGCATAGAAAGTCGGGGTGGCTAGAGGAGTGTTACCATTTCTTCTAGCCTCCAGACTGCTTACTCAGTTGGGGGGTTAGCCGCTCTTAAGCTCTGAACTAGCTTTTGAGTGGCGCTAAGATTTTTAGGTTTACTGAGTTAATTAAGATTACCTTAGCAGATTGAGTGATTTCTGCAATAAGGTCAAGTTTTTGTTATAAATCTTTAGATGATTTTGTTCTACTGTGCCTCATCTTAAGCTCCATAGCGTTAGCATAAGCTTGTTACAGAACTCAGAACACAATAAGGGTAAAATTATCAATTATAGCTTCTTTCTAGGAGGCGCAAAAAATGCTTAACGAAATTATCTGGGAGCTTGAAAAAGATCAATTTAATGAAACAGCACTTGATGTTAATAGTATCAAGCAAATTCTTGAAAGTCATCTTACTTCTAATGGAATAGAAGATGAAATCTCTGAGTTCTTTAGAGAAGTAGCTGCACTAAAAGGTAAAAGTGTTGATGATACACTACTTGAAATGATTGCAGGGAGTCAAAAATACATAGAGGCAGTCAATACACCTGTTGAGATTAAGGATGATATACCAACAAACGTAAATAAGTATGCAGATAAACTCGAAAAAATCTCTGTAGGTATAGAATCTTGCTGGGATATTTTTTCACAGGAAAGTCATCAATTTTTTATTAACTTAGCTTGGGATCTCTGTAGAGCAAGTTCAAAATTTTATGGCTGGAGGGGCCTATTGATTAGATTGCGGCTTCTTTTCCTCTCTATTCAACAAAAAGAAGATTTATTTAAAAAATATAAAGATTCTTTTTTGTTTATACCAAAAGCTGTGGATAGAGCTATAGAGCTTAGAGGCTCAAAGCCTACTGTACGATTACAGGCTACAGCACAATCTTTACTGAAACGTGCAAAAGGAATGAATACAGCCCAAGAAACATTATTACCATATTTAAGACACTTAGGACGTGATGAAGAAGAGCAATTAGAAAAGAACCAAGCAGCTATAGCGTGGGCTAAGGCAAGACTTGAAGAGATTCAAAGTAAAAGAAAGGGACAAAATTTATAGCGTGATTGTTATTTTAGACTCCGGAGTCCTTGGCTTACTAGCGAGTCCTGTTCAGGATGCATCTGAAGAAGAAGAGAATGAAATATCCCAATGTACACAATGGTTGTACACATTACTTTCTAAAGGCATTTATGTAGTAACTTCAGAAATTTCGGATTACGAGGTTAGGCGAGAGTTTATTCGTATACAAAGTGATGGTTTGGCAATTCTAAACAGCCTTAGAGAGGTGATTGATTTTCTCCCACTAACTACAGAGGTAATGCAAAAAGCTGCGGATTTTTGGGCTGATACACGTCAAAACCATGTACCTACAACAGATGATAAAAATATTGATGCAGACATGATTATTTCAGCTCATTGGAGTATATTAAGTGAAGCGTTTCCCGGACGTGCTGTCTTGATTGCTACAAAAAATATCCGGCATCTGAAGATATTTGCTCAAGAAAATGCTCAAGAATGGATGAATATTAAAATTTAGCTTCCTAATTTTTTGTCTTTAAACAAGGAAAGTTGGTTATCAGGAGGCATAGGTATAACTTCAATCACTTTCTGAATAGTATGCTGAGTAGATATTGACTCCCCTTTAAAATCATACTTAACTACAATTTCAACTTTCGCTTTAACTGCATCACCTGGTGCGATAATAACCTCTCTTTGCTTAAATTTTTTTAACCATTCTGAGTCAGTAATTTTTACATCAATCGATCTCCCGTCATATCTAAATTCCCATTTGGATTCACCTAAATAATCCGGCTTCTTAACTTTTAAAATCATCAATTGTTCAGATTTGATAGTCTCTTTGACTAATAAATTATCTCTCGACTCCGGAGAAATACTAAAATTCCGATTAACAGGCAAGTTTGATGAGCGAGTTAGATAATATAAATTATCTGCTGCCTGAAGCTCAGATGAAGCTAATTGAAACTTATCTATACTTAACAATAAATCTTTATCATTTGGAGGGGTATAAATGCCCAGAGTGTTAATATTAGTCTGGTTAGCTAAAGGTCTTAGTTTATCTTGTAACTCTAAAACTTCAGAATGACTCTTTATAGTATCCCTTTTATTGATAAACTTTATAATACAAGATTTAGATTCTACTAAATAAGAACTAAGGAGCTTTAAATTTAAATTGCTTAAATTGTTATTTACAGACTTGAAAGCAAATTTTAGCCAAACACTAATAGAGCCTTGCTCTATATTGTCTAAGAGTAGATCGGGTTCAATATCTATATCAAGAGATCTGATTAAACTTTTATCTGTTACTTGACAAAAATCTATAAGTCCCGAAAAAGCACGGAAAACTCTCGCCGGATCTTCTGTATCCCTAACAAAGTCAATCTTAAAACCAAAATCTGCTCTACCGGAAGATACAACCAAAGATTTTACTACCTATACAGACTTTAAAAATTTATCAACTATCAATTGTAAAACCAAATTCTTCTATTGAAATTCCTTTCTTTTGCTAAGGGATGTGCTCTTGCTTTGCACACTGCTCTGATGCGATCACCTTTTTGGATAGTTAGCCGAAGGCACTCACGCAGCCTTAAAATATTCCCACTGAGATCTATAGCTCTCTAGCCCTGAGTTATAAGATTGATATCTTGCCCGTTTTGCAACGAAGGGATGATTAGGATTCACGATATTGAGACAAAATTAGTGAGGCTACTTTTCATCCCGTTGAGTTTGCTTGAGAATTCTAGCAGAACGCTCGATCATAGCCTTCAACTCAGCCTCTACCAAATCTTCCAATTCTTCCTGAACTTGAGGAGAAAGCACCTCTCCAACAGCAACAGCCTCATGCAATCGATCCATCAGTTCCCGTAACCGTGCTTGTTGCTGTGCTGTAAACAAGTCATCGGGAAGAAATCGCTGCACAATCACCACTGTACAACCGCTCTGTTCACCTCCCCGTGCTGTCAATTCCTGCTCAATCCTATCGAGTGCTTGTCCTGGTGTTGCGCCTGTAGCCTCTTGCTCACCACAGATAGCTCGATATATTGTTTGCTCTGTTCTTTCTTCTGAAACAATCTCAATAGTTGTCATACTGGCTCAGGATAGGAGAGTTCATGACGAAAAATTCTACGGGTTCAGTAGGGTCTAAGGTTTAGCCTATCACTGCTCAAGGAGAGGCGATCGCACTTTACACATGACTAGAAATGCGATCGCTTTTTTGGATAGGTTGGCAGAATGCGATCGCCTTTGGGGAGGTAGGTGTTTTTTTCAACGCTGGCGAAATTATGGTTACATTCCTTATCACACAAGGGTTTGATGCGATCGCTTTTCCAATGCCATCATACCGAATCCGGGTCAGCTACCCCCTTTTTCGGCACCCATCGAACTTTGTAGAGACGTTCCGCCGGAACGTCTCTACGAATAAAACTAATTTCACGAATTCCCTAAGCACTGAGGACTGGTGGCTGTGCCTGTAAAACCTCTTTGGGTAATTCTGCAAGTTGAGCTTCAATCTGATCACGCACAATCTCGCGATATGCTAAAAAGTGTTCATTATGAGCACAGACTGTGAGGTAATGCTCCCAGACACCAGGATTATTCTTAATGATGCTAAAGAGATGATGCCAAAACTTCGTGCGAGTCTTGCGTTTGACTCCCTGACGCCAGCAGACAAGTAGCAGGGCTTTGAGATCTACCCAACTTGGTAGTTTTCCAGGAGGTTTGCACTTTGGCGCCCCTAGAATCAAGAAATGGCGATAGGCACGGTCTAAAAAGCGTTCCGGGTCATACAACTCACAAAACGCCTCAACATATTCCCTGGCGATGTCTTCCAGAGGTCGAGTTGGGATATAGTTCATCAAGGTGGCTTGGTCAATGTCGGTATCTTTGCTCCACAACCGACCCTCTTTTTCTAATCGGTGCCAGAGGGCAGTATTCGGTAAAGCTTGTAAGATGCCAAGTAGACCCGTAGGAATTGCTGTTTGCTCAATAAACCGGACAATCCGAGAACCTGCCCCAGCTTTCTCACCATCAAAGCCAATAATAAACCCAGCCATTACCCGCAAACCGGAGCGTGTAATCGCTTCCACAGAGTCACTAAGAGTTGTGCGTGTATTTTGGAATTTCTTGGTCAGTTGCAAACTCGCTTCATCTGGTGTTTCAATCCCCAAAAACACAGCATTAAAATTACACTCAACCATCAAATCCAATAACTCTTGGTCTTGGGCAAGGTCAATCGAGGCTTCTGTATTCAACGTAAAGGGATACTCATGTTCAGCTTGCCAAACTTTTAACTCTTTGAGGAATAACTTGACGTTGCGCTTATTACCAATGAAGTTGTCATCCACCATAAAGACGCTACGCCGCCACCCCAACTCGTAAAGGTAATCCAACTCTGCAATTAACTGGGCTGGTGTCTTCGTCCGAGGCTTGCGACCATAGAGGACAATAATGTCGCAAAATTCGCACTGGAAAGGACAACCTCGTGAGAATTGCACCGACATTGAATCATAAGCATCCAACTCCAACAAATCGAAGCGAGGAACAGGCGTTGTCGTCACATCAGGTTTTTCGCCACCAGAACGGAAAATTCCTGCTGTCTCACCCCGTTGAATCGCCTCAACAAACATCGGTAAGGTAATTTCCCCTTCATCCAAAATCAGGTAATCAACACCTGCTTCTGTTGCTTCGTAAGGTACAGAAGTTGGGTAGGGGCCACCACAGGCAACGCGCTTGCCTCGGCGTTTTGCTTCACGAATTTGATCGAGTAAGTCTTTTTTCTGGACAATCATCGCGGAAAGAATCACGACTTCTGCCCACTCCCATTCTTCCTCTGTAACGGCACGAACGTTCCGGTCTACCAGCTTAAATTCCCACTCTTGGGGTAAAATTCCTGCTACTGTTACTAACCCTAGAGGCGGCAGTAAAACTTTGCGGTTGACTAATTGAAGGACTTTCTCAAACGACCAAAAACTTTTAGGAAACTGGGGATAGATTAGTAAAACTCGCATTAAACCTCACAGCCTCACACTAAATTTAGCGGTTAGTTGGTTGACAGATTGGTTTTAAAGCTATAAGATATGCAACTTTTGCCTTCTATAACAAACCTTAAAGCTAATTACCAACCATTAGGTCAATGCTAACAACTCCCCTTTTTGTTTCTCTCTTGTCTTGAGGTATTTGTAGAAGCGATCGCCAAGCGAGAAGAGCAAAGCAGATCGCACAATGCTCGATTAGCCTCATACCAGTAATCCAGAAATAATCACACCACCTTCTTGTATGTTTCACTATACGGTGGTCTTCCATGCTCATAATAACGGCGATAGAGCAGCTCAAGCTTACCACCATACTCCTGAATCGCTGCCCGTTGGCGCCGATATAGCCCGCGAAATGTGTTGGCAAACAGTAGTGTAAAGATTGCCACGCATAATCCCGCTACAGTTGAGATTAAAGCCTCGCTAATGCCGCCTGTAACACCAGCCGTTTTGCTCCCTCCAATATCGCCTATCCGAAGCGCGGCAAAGGCGTTAATCAATCCGAGAATAGTTCCTAGAAGACCAAGAAGTGGCGAAATACTAATGATCGTTTCAAACACCGTGTTGAAACGGCTGAGTGTTGGCAACTCGGCTTGCGCTGCACTTTCTAGCGCCAGTTGAAATTCCTCTGGGGTAGCTTTTTCGAGTTCCAAAGCGGCGATAAAAATCCGTGCAATCGGTAGATCGCTATTTTGTTCTAGCTTGACCAATGCGGCTTGGGGATCGTATTGGTATAGCTTGAGAACTTCCCGGATGACCTTGTTCTGACGCTTCGTTACTCGCTGCCAAAAGATAATGCGCTCCAAAATTAATGCGATCGCAAGTATGGAGAACGCTAACAGGGGCCACATGACAACCCCACCTAAAGTAAAGAAGTTGCCGAGTGACATTATTGGCTTTTAAGCTCAGGGATTATTTGGGACGCGCTCAATTTGAGCATAGCCACTGAAAATCAGCCTTGTTCCTTGGGTTTCTAAGCGGTTGATACGCATCGTGACACCATCAAGGTTGAAGCGATCCAGATCAACCATATTATTTAATATCTCTGCCAATGCCGTCGTCAAGGTTTGAGAAATTTCTCGAAAAGACTCTGGTACAGCATCCGGTTCAAACTGAGCATCTTGAAAGAGAACACGACGACGCCGCTCAACTGCCAAGGTTGATGACATACTAATCGGTACTAAACCGTGTTCAGGGAGATTCCCTTTTGCAAAAAGCCGTATCCGGTTGTTGGGTTGCAATTGCACCTGCACGTCTGTGAAAGAAATTGGCTGACCACCAGAGAGTTCATCCAACGCTGGGATCGAAAGATTTTCCAGGCGCTTTCTTACCAGTTCGGCTTTGAAAGACTCGTTGATGTCGTCTTGAGTGAGTACAACTTGTGCGATCGCTTGTGTGGGTTGCTTTAGATTAAGCTGACCCTTCAGAACTGAGCCAAAATCCAGCGAGACAGCATCAGTTTCAAACGACATCTCCTCAGTCCGGAATTCCTTGCGGATTACCAAACCGCGACCACTCATTTTAAAACTGTCGATAATACCCTGTAACAATTTGCTAGACGGATAGCAGCGAACTGCAACCTCTATTGACTCGCTCCGAGTGAATAGGTGGCGAATCGTCTTGCTGGCGACTGTATTGAGCATCTGCTCTCCCCAGTCGGTACCAGGTGTATTCTTTGTACCGGCGAAGCCACCAAACATAACGTTGTGCATCCACGAGAGTTCTTTATAATTTGTAACAAAATGTGAAGCAGTCAGCAATCTATACTTTGACGGGTTGCAGGTTGAAGGGGAGGTAGCAGAATCACTGAACAGCCATCAACTAGTTTTGGCATAAAGATTCTTTAGTTGTAATACGGAAGTCGGCGAGATGGGGACAGAATTTCTTAAGGCATCTATCAGTTTTACTGACAAGACTTACGCCCAGACACGACACCTGGTGGGGGCGCAAAGCCTTGCACCCCTACAGATGGTGGTTCAAAGTAAAGGTGGTCTTGGCGACTCTTGACCCTCGCTCTCATACTGAAACCAAGACTAGTCAATATGCATCCCTTCTGCCTTCTGCCTTCTCCCCTGGAGCCTTTTGCTGTATTTCAAGTCGGTGAATCACTGGCAATCGACAGTACCCAGTCCCGTAGAATAGCATTCACCTGCTCTGGCACCTCATCATGGGGACAATGACCAGCCTGAAGATAGTGTTCGGTCAGTTGGGGATAATATTGACGGAACTGTGCGCCCCGTTCCTTTGAACGCATCCAGGGGTCGGCTTCTCCCCACAGCAGGAGTAACGGGCAGGTTAGTTGTTTGAGTAGGACATCAATTTTTTCTCCTTGGGGTGACTTGAAGACAGAAGCAAAAACTTTGTGGGCACCGACATCACAGGAAGGGCGATAAATTTCTTCTACCAGTTGGTCTGTGATCGCACTCTGGTCAAAATAAACTTTCTCAAGCGTATTGCGAATCACTGAGCGTTGTCGTACATATTGGAACAAGAGAAAGCTTGCCCAAGGTTGCAGCAAAACTGAGCGACTGACATCACCGATGAACTTTTGCAGAGGATTTGGTTGAGTCGGTACCTTGGTATCCGTAAATGGACCAGCACTGTTGAGTAAGACTAAACCAACCGCAGATTCAGGACGTTGTGCAGCCACACACAGCGCTGAATAACCCCCCAAAGAGTTTCCTGCCAAGACAGCAGGTTGACCGATGATATCGGTGATAAAGTCATTTAGCTGGTCACGCCACAAGTCGCCTCCGTATTGCCACTCAGGTTTAGCAGAGCGTCCAAATCCCAAAAGGTCAATTGCCCAAACCTCAAAATCGTTACTCAGTTCGGCAATATTTTTGCGCCAGTGGTCTGTGGATGCCCCGAACCCATGAACCAACAATAAGGGTGGGTGTCCTGATTTTTTTTCACCAGCTCGTACATAGTAAATAGATTGCCCTCGCCACTGCCAGTAAGTGCCTGGTATTGGTCTGGTAGCGGCATCTTGGGTTGCCTGTGTGGTCACGGGAAATGTTAAGTAACGTTAACTTATTTATTTTAGCGTTGGCGAAGAACTGGAACGAGCGTCGCTCTTAGCCTACTGTCAGGCTTAGCGCTTCCCTGTCATCTCGATAAGGAGGCAATGAAACTGATGTAATATCATGGGTTGGGACGAATAATGTTGAGTAATATAAAGACTAAAGATAAAATAATTCCCTGTAATAATGGGAATTCGTTTCTACACATGAACTGGAGAGGGTAGAGCAGTGTCTGTCGAAACTATTGAGAAGCGTTCAACATCAACAGTCCGTAAACCCGCGCCTCGCTACCGCGTTTTGCTCCACAATGATGACTTCAACTCGATGGAGCATGTGGTGCAGACTTTGATGTCAACAGTATCGAGTTTGACCCAACCTCAAGCGGTCAACATTATGATGGAAGCCCATATGTCGGGTATTGCTTTGGTTATTACCTGCGCTCAAGAACATGCTGAGTTCTACTGTGAAACGCTGAAAAATCACGGTTTGACTAGCACAATCGAACCGGATGAATAAGAGGTTGGGTTCTTAAGGGCTATGGGTTAGGCATCGCCTCAAGTACTACACTCTGTTCAAAAAATTGTGACTAAGTAGACAAAGCAGCCTGCGTTTAGAGCTTCTATAAATAGACTTCATCTATGGGGTGCCGAATTTTTGTTGGGAACGCCTACAGCGAACAGTTTGCAGGTACACTTCAAAAACTAGTTCTAGTTTTGTGCTGAGCTACATAGCCTTAAAGTTTTGAAATTTAACCTTCCTAAATTTAGACAATACCCAGCACCAATGCGGCTGGGATTTTTTCTTTTAATATTAGTGCTACTTTGGCTTCCGGTAGCAGCACCGATTTACTTTTTAATTTCTGACTCAAACTTGGTTACTATCCTGACGATGGGGCTATTGTTTGGGGAATTCCTGCTGTTGCTGCGATGGTGGGGTAGAAAAGTTTATCAACAACCCAAACTCCTAAAACGTTATGGTTTGGAACGAACGCGACAGAATGGATTAGATCTGCTCAAGGGATTGAGTATTGGTCTAATGTTTACCTTGAGTTTATTTGCCCTGGAAGGCTTGCTGGGTTGGCTGGAATTTCAGACACCTAAAGTAGTACTGCTACGGGTGATTTTAGAAGGATTACTCAGCGCCCTTGGCATTGGTTTTGCGGAAGAGTTAGTCTTTCGGGGCTGGTTGTTGGATGAGTTACAACGAGATTATACCCAAAAGGCATCACTCTGGATTGATGCGATCGCGTTTGCTGTACTGCACTTTCTCAAGCCGTTTAAAGAAGTGATTCGCACATTCCCTGCATTTCCAGGTTTGTTGCTGCTGGGGTTGACATTAGTTTGGGCAAAGCGATCGCGTAAAGGCCGTCTGGGTCTGCCAATCGGACTGCACGCGGGTCTAGTTTGGGGCTACTACATTATTAATGTGGGGCAATTAGTACAATATTCTGGCAACGTTTCTCCCTGGATTACTGGCGTTGATAGTAACCCAGTTGCAGGATTAATGGGGCTGTTATTCTTGAGTGTTCTTGCGTTCTGGATGAGGAAGCAAGCAATCTAAGAGAGAGTGAAATGAGGAGCAGAAATTCGACAGAATCTTGAGGATTTAGTTATGGGAATTGATGAATTACTGAAGGAAAAACGAGAAGAAATACTAAGGATTGCAGCACAGCACGGTGCTTATAATGTGCGGGTTTTTGGTTCGGTGGCGCGGGGGGAAGCTTCTAATGAGAGTGATATTGATTTTTTAATTGATGTTGGGGCAAATCACAGTCGTTGGTTTCCCGGTGGTCTATTAGCTGATTTAGAAGATTTGCTGGGCTGTAAAGTCGATATTGTCACGGAAAATGGACTGCATCGACTAATCCGGGAACGGGTTCTCAAAGAAGCTGTGCCATTATGACGGACAACCGCGCTTATCTAGAGTACATTCGCGAGTGTGTTGAGCGCATTACTGAATACACAAGCGAAGGAAGAGAAGCGTTTTTTGCTAATACAATGATTCAAGATGCTGCTCTCCGTCGCTTGCAAACATTAGCTGAATCGACACAACGCCTTTCCGATGATTTAAAGGTAAGGGTAACTGAGGTTGATTAGCGTAGTGTTTCGGGCTTTCGGAATATTTTAGTGCATGATTATTTGGGAGGAATTGATCTAAATATTATCTGGGACGTTATTGAGCAAGATTTGCCAGACTTGAAGGAGAAGATCGAGGCAATATTGGAAGAGTTGGAGGAGGATTCGTAAGGTAGATACTGACCGTAAGGAAGTATAAGCAATCGCTCACAATCAAGCATCAGGAAAAAGCGATCGCCTAATGTAAACTTCCAGAAGTGAATTCACTCCCAAGCCTCAAACTATCCGCACTGGAAAATCATGACTGATCAAACATCTCTCCCAATTGACTTTGTCCGTCAACAGTTTCCCTCTCTTGCTGGCGATTGGACATTTTTTGATAATGCTGGCGGTTCACAAACGCTCAAGCAGGTGGTAGAGCGAATTAGCGAATATTTACTAACCTCTGATGTGCAATTGGGCGCTTCTTATGCTGTCTCACAATTAGCAGGCGATCGCGTTGCAAAAGCTGCCCAAGCAATGGCAACCTTGATTAATGCGAAATCAGCCTCAGAAGTAGTGATGGGTTCATCAACTACGTTGCTGTTGCGGATTCTTTCCCTATGCCTTAGCCAAACTTGGAATCCAGGTGATGAGGTGATTGTCACTAACTGTGACCATGAGGCAAATATTGGTGCTTGGGTTGACCTGGAAAAACAGGGAATCAAGATTAAAGTGTGGCGAATTAATCCTGACACATTGAAGCTACACCTAGAGGATTTAGAGCCATTACTATGCGATCGCACTCGTCTTGTGGCCTTCACTCATACCTCTAATGTCTTAGGAACGATAAATCCGGTTAAAGATATTACCGAATTTGTCCACAGACATGGAGCAATGGTCTGTATTGATGGTGTTGGTTATGCACCTCATCGCTTGGTGGATGTCCAAGATCTAGATGTGGATTTCTATGTATTTAGCTTCTACAAAGTTTATGGTTCGCACTACGCCTTACTTTATGGCAAGCAAGAGCATTTACTGGCAATGCCTGGGATAAACCATTACTTTATTGGTCAGAGTGATATCCCCTACAAGTTTCAACCAGGAAATGTCAATTTTGAGTTGAGTTATGGGATGTTAGGTTTGTGTGATTATTTGAGTGAACTGGCAGAAGTTTCCTCTGGTGAGCAGATGGCTCCAGATTTGAGAAGCCAGATGGTGCAAGCCTTTGAGTTGATGAGTACTCATGAGGATGTAATAGGCGATCGCCTCCTCAAATACCTCACTAGTAAATCTAATGTTCGGATAATTGGTCAACCCCAAGCCAATCGCCATTCACGAGTTCCAACTATCTCTTTTGTTGTCGATGGAATGAACAGCGGAACTATTCCACTGCAAATTGACAAGCATAATATTGGGATTCGCTTTGGTGACTTTTACGCCAAGCGATTGATTGAAGATTTGGGGTTAGATAAGCAAGGCGGAGTGGTGCGAGTCAGTATGGTGCATTACAACACTATTGAGGAAGTTGATCGACTGATAGAAGCTCTTGAGACAGTGTTGTGATTTACGAGTGCGATCGCTTTTTGTATTTGATGGGGAAAATGCGATCGTGTAAGCTTATGGACTTTGAACCAGAGGGGCAATCCCTTCTCAAGACTATGCTGAATAGAGGTTCTATATTTGTAGAGATCTTCCGGCGGAACGTCTTAAGACGAGCCTGACACTTAAATAAACCTTGTAGGGGCACAAGCCTTACGCCCTTTAAAATTTCAGTTTTAACCAACAGGTCTAAGAGGCGTATACCATACGCCCCTACCACAAAATCATCCCGTGATTGTGCAACAACTTAATGTGCGATGCCCAGTTTATTCTGGTATTTCTTTTGTCGAAGTATGCTCAAACTCAGCAATTTGTAAGGGGATTTTAACAAGCTGCGGTGGTGGAATTACGGCTGATAGAGATGTGCCAACTAGACAAACTCCAGTTAAATTGGCTCCATCCAGATTCACACCCTCTAACTCCGCACAGAGGAGACTTGCTCTTGTTAAATTTGCACCGGACAGGTTTGCCCCACGTAAGTCTGCCTCCTCAAAATTAACTTCGCTCAAGCTAGCGCCTTGTAAATCCGCTTGCGATAAATCTGCGCCTTTGAGATTAGCACCATTCAGATTCGCCCCTCGCAAATCTGCCCCTCGTAGGTCAACGCCCTGCAAGTCAACACCCATCAAATTTGCGCCACTCAAAAACGCCCCTGTAAAAGACGAGCGAGTAAGCTTTGCCCCCATTAAATTAGCGCCTCGGAGGTTGCTACCTCGCAAATCAGCCCCGGTTAAGTCAGCTTGCATCAAGTTGGCTCCCAGGAAATTTGCGCGTAAGTCCGCTGACACTAGTTTGGCACCAACGAGGTTCGCACCATCTAGCCGTGCGCCATTGAGGTTGGAACCTGAAAAATTTGTTCCTATCAATGTCGCACCCGCAAGATTAATCCGTTCTAGTTGGCTACCAGAAAGGTCTTCGTCTTCTAAATCGGCTCCTGGCAGTTGCTTGAGTTTTCCTGCCCGAATTGCATCTATCTCCATCACCATTTCTTGTTGCCTATGCTTTTATGCTAGAAACACCTAACAATTCTTCTTCCACAGGGTGAGAGCCTAGCAACCACATCCCTGCTGCAATCTTTGGTTGATGCGTCTGGAAGCTCATACCTTGTTGCATCCCCATCACTAACAAAGTGAGGGTTTCTACCAATTTAGGGTCAAATGCCTCACCGGAGAGTGCCTGACATTCAGCCAAAGCTCTGGACATCGCTTCTTCCCGGCTCAGGGTTGGCTTATCCTCCTCTTCCTGCAACGTCTGTACCTGCCTGACACGCCACTGAAAATCTGTCACTAACCCTAAAATTCTTGACTCTAAAGGAATGGCATCATAAGCTATCGCTGCCGGGATACCAGTGCCATTCCACTTCTCGGTTTGGTGAGTCAGGATTTGGGCGATCGCACGTAGCTGTGGCATTGCTCGTAGTGCCTGCACCCCCGGCATTAGAGGGCAACAGGGAGCTTCTTCCTGAGAATGAACCGCCGTCACCAACGAAGAACCCAACCCGTGCAGCAAACCCGCAAGACGCAGACGCTTGAGCTGCCAAGCGGGTAAATCCAACAACTGCCCCATTGCCTCTGAGATTGCTGCCACCTCGGCTGCCGCCATTGGGTTGGTTGCATCGGCTTGGTCGATTAGCTGCGCCATGCGTAAGAATGCCTGCATCTCATTAGAAAGCAGGTTGTCATCCAAAGCTTGTTCTTGAATCGGTGAGCCAAGCAGTGCGGTTTCTTCAAGGTGAGATAAATCTTCATGACTGTGTTGGAGATAATCCACCACACGCGACACGACAACGCTGATGTCATCTCGCGACCTAGTCCCAAAGGTAGCCGTAATCTTCTCGACTTGTGTTTTTAGGGTTTGTTGTAACTGTGGGTCGTACTCCCCAATATGAGCGATCGCAAGTTCCACTGTCTCCCGTACCAAGTCCGGCTCAAATGTCCAAAAACCGTAGAACTTGCGCTCTGGGTCATTTTCCGGCAGCCCTTTTTCACCATAATCCGATGCTGACAACTCTTGACATAACACCATTGCTGTGTAGGTCTCAGAGAGAATCATCAGGTGCCACTCTTGCGCTACTGGGTCTGTTGGTTCCAGACTTACAAGAGCAACATTTGACTTTTGGCTAGTTGGATGTTCCGCAAAACCAGCATCAGGGGCAGCCATAATTGCTATCTGAGCTGACTTATCGGCTAAGTCTCCATAACGTTCCGCTTCTTGCAGATACCACTTACCCCGCTGGAAAGCTGTAATCACAATCGGCGGACTATCCGACTCCAGGATGAAGTCTTCTAAGGCATGGCACAGAGCAACCAAAGTGTTCTTGAAATATACACCAAAGTTTAGAGGTCGTTTACCTCCTCGATGGGCTGCTTCTAGTTTTTGTAAAATCGAACCTTCCAGCATGGCGAGAGTTTTATTAAATGAACTGCGAAGACGCTAAGTAAAGAGTGTTAAAGGACGTTGCTTTCTCAAAAATTGTATCGGTAACCACAAGAAGTTGCCTATTGTATTAACCCGCTGTGACGAGTTGTTTCTTCTTGGGTTCGACGGGAGCAACGAGTGCTTCTTCCAATTCAGCACAACCCAGTCTTTCTTCAAGAATTTTCATGACTTCACGTCCAAAGTCATTCGGGTTTTGGCGCCAAGCTTGTAAGCAAACTTCACCGAAGAAGGAACCCAACGGTTCTGGATTCCACATCAGTTTCTTCACCGTCCAAGGCTTCAGGTTCATCGGGTCATAGTTCCGATTGAGGATATTGTTCTCAAAGGCATACTCTTCTAAGTGAGTGTGCGGTTGCAAACCGATGAAGAAAATCGCGGGTTCGACTTTATCTGCACCAAAGATTCGTTCTAACTCCCGGTGATAAGCAATCGTCTGACGAATTGTTTCCGGTCGCTCGTCTATTACATTAAAGGAGTAGTTGACCGAAACCAGGTCATTAAAGCCAGCCGCTTTTAGGTCACGACAGTTTTCTAACACTGTACGCAGGTTGTAACCCATCCGCATCTTCCGCACTAGTTCCTGAGAGCCACTGGTGATGCCAATTTCAAAGTAATTCATCCCGGTTTTCACCATAAGGTCGCATAATTCCGGCGTGAGATTGTCGGCACGGATGTAAGCTGCCCAATGGATGTCAGTCATGCCAGAGTCGAGAATTTTCTGCAACAGCTCAATGGCATCGTCGATGAACTTCCGCGCTGGGATGAACTGAGCATCGGTGAACCAGAAGTTCCGAATTCCCCGATCATAGAGTTGGCGCATTTCCGCCACGACTTCATCAGCGGGGTTAATCCGAACTTGCTTGCCTTCTACAACTGTATAGATGCAGTAACAGCAATTGTGTGGACAACCGCGCTTGGTTTGCACACCTATATAGAAGTCTTGGTCTTGCAGGTAGTATTGAAACTCAGGCCAGATGCTTGGGATGTAGTCGTAGTTGCAGGCGCTTTTTTCAATGGGAGTGGGCCATTCGTGTATCATGCGATCGCGTGGCTTTGTTTCACCTACCACGTAACAGCGCTCATCCCGAAACTCTTGACCCCTGAGAATTTTTTCAAGAAGTGTTTCCCCTTCGCCAACAGAAATAATCGTTCCGGCTGGCAACTCTTTCCCTAGCTGCTCATAGAAAACACTCACTGCACCACCACCGACAACAGCACGAACCTCTGAGTTATAGTTTTGAGCGCGTTTAAGCCCTCTTGCAATCAACCCCCGATTACGCCAAAGTTCTGCATAGTAGGAAATGGCTAGACGCAGCAGCCCAAAAGCCCCTCGGAACTTTAAGAAGGGATTCCAGGCATAGAAGAACTCGAAAGCATTTTGCAGGGGATTACCTCCTCTACCGCCGACTGGGGCATAGATTTGGATGTCGCGCCAGGAAAATACCAGTAGGGTGGGTTGAAACTCGTCCACACAGGCATCCAGGGCAGACGCAAAATCTAGAGGAGGCACAGTTCCCAAGTCAAAGATGCGCTGCTCAACCTCTGGAAACAGTTTGTGAACATGATCGGCTAGATAGACAACGCCAATCGGAAAGATTGGATTACAGGGAAGGCGTACATAGAGGATTTTTTGTTGCATTGTTAATTTCAGGTGGAAGCTGTTCTTTCTTAGATCAATTGCTTACTCAGAATTAAAAATTTAGGGAAGTTTTACCTCATATTGCTTTATCCGACATGCCTCGGAAGGCTTAGATAGACTAAGCCAACACTTATCCGCTGGTGGATTAGGGTCGCCTCTATAAAGCCCCAGCCTCAACCGTGAAGTTACTGACACGAATTCTGAAAGCCTTATTCATATAACTTAACTTTAACAAGATTAACGACTTCTCTCAACTGTGTGGTATTTTTCTTGAGGAAGTAAATATCTTCAGAAATTAAGTCAGGCGCTTGCTAAGCTAGCAAACGCGAGAAAACCTGAGTATTTTTACTTAAAATTGCTAAGTTTTGGTTAAAAACACAAATAAGCGGCAAAATCAAGTATTTTCCCAGTCTAATGTTCTAGACGTGACTGGGTAGAAAAACTGATTGGTAGTCGCGTTTACAGCCAGTGGGGATCGCAGGTGCTAACTTGAATGATGTAATAACAAGTTTTAGAGTAAGCACATAGGCAATCATGGCTCAAATTCTTGATCCCGTACCACCAGATAACCAAAATCACCTCTTATGCTGCTATGTGAATGCGACTAGTCATATTCAAATTGCCCGAATCTCGAATATTCCCAACTGGTATTTTGAGCGTGTGGTTTTTCCAGGGCAACGCTTAGTGTTTGAAGCCATGGCCCAAGCGCTGTTGGAAATTCATACAGGCATGATGGCAAGTGCAATTCTCTCAGATACTATACCGTGCGATCGCTTATGTGTGGAGGATAGTGGGAATTCTGCTTCAAAGGCTGAGTCACTCCCAAAGTCAGCAGCCGAGGCTAATGTCACTAAACCTAGCATAGGAACAGTTAGCAGCAAAATTCGATTGACCACAGAATCTTTAACCTTGGCTACCCTTGGCTAGCTCATTTTCATCCTTTCTTTACATAAAGAGTCTGGTTGAGGTTGTCACGTTTTGGCAGCCTCTTGTTTTTATGATGGGAGGTAAGAGTCTCTAGTATTTTTGGAAATTAAAGAGTGAATCTGCCTTCTTTTATCTGGCTATGGAAGATAGCCGCCTGGTCAATGGGCTTATCGCTCTTGGCTTACTTGATTCTGGCTGTTACTGGAATTAACCTCTTCTCTAGACGAAACAATGAGCATCCACAACCCAATTGGCTGCGTACAGCCCATTACACCACGGGTTGGGTGATGGTAGCTCTAGTTTTGCTTCTTCTTGCGATCGGTATTGTCGGTACCCTTGGGCATTTTGGTAGTTTGGGGCACTCTGGACACTTGATTGCTGGCTGCTCTGTTGTCGTTTTAGTATTACTTTCAGCCGCTAGTTCCACCCAAATTAGTCCGAGTCAGCCTTGGGCGCGTGCTGTTCATGTCGGGACAAATATAGTACTGCTTGTAGGGTTTACTTGGGTTTCACTTACAGGTTGGCAGGTTGTGCAGAAGTACTTACCCTGACACCATTGGTATCTATCCTGAAAGCCTTATAGCTCTGGAAGATAAGAAATATTTCTTTCATTAGAAAGAGCGAAATTACCAGAGTCTTAGGGACAATAATTGAGTAAGCTTGAGTTAAAATTGCGAGGCAAACACTTAATTAGCATTCATTACCAGAACAAAAGCTAAAAATGCTTGTAGATTAGTTCTGAGTAATTTTTGAAAGTAACGAACGCGAAATTCTTGGCCTTAACTAGAGTATGAGCAAATTTCTTGGAATAATTCTTACAGTAGTTGGAGTTGCCGCTCTGGTGGGAGCAGCGATTGGCTGGCGCTTTCCCTTCATCGGTCAGAGTCGCAGTTCAAATCAGCTAGAAACGGTTCAAGATGCTCCGACTGCTGGACAACCTGCAACCCGCACACGAGTACAACCAGCGAACCAGCCAACGCGAGTACAACCAGCTAATCAGCCAACGACAACAGCGCAAGCGCAAAACAACCAAAGAACTGTCCAAGCTCCTGCCCAGACAACTGTCCCAACAATTGACCCAGAGGGAACGGCAGGAACTGGTACAGGGCAAACCAATCCCAGTGAACCCATTCGTGCCCTGTGGTAAACTATGCCTCTTGAGTTGTTAGTTTCTAGGTTTGAGATAGTAACTAACAAGGATACGGACGTGTGAGCAAGCACGTCTAATTTTTTTCAAATGAACGCAGCAAGTGACATTCTCATCATCGGTGGTGGCGTTATTGGTTTGGCGATCGCACTCGAACTGAAGTTACGCGGCGCAACCGTAACTGTCGTTAGCCGCGACTTCAAGCAAGCCTCTACTCTAGCTGCTGCGGGGATGCTGGCACCTCAGGCAGAAGAACTGTCCGAAGGCCCAATGTTGGACTTATGCCTGTGGTCACGCTCTTTGTATCCTGAATGGATTCGTAAACTTGAGCAACTGACAGGTGTTGCAACAGGTTATTGGCCTTGCGGGATTTTGGCTCCAGTGTATGAGGTAAGAGGTAAGCGACAAGAGGCAAGAGGCGATCTGCGCTACGCAGCAGCGCTTCGCGATCGCATAGACGTTGCCGACTGGCTAGATAGAGATTCAATTAATTTGTATCAGCCCGGATTAGGTGCAGAAGTCGTTGGCGGTTGGTGGTATCCCGAAGATGCTCAAGTCGATAACCGGGCAATGGCGAAAGCGTTACGGCTTGCGGTGCAGGAATTGGGTGTCGATATCCGAGAAGGGGTTGAAGTCGAGGCATTTGAGCAACACAATCGGCAAGTTCGTGGTGTCAGAACCTCAGCAGGGGAATTGCAAGCCGATCATTATGTCCTAGCAACAGGGGCTTGGTCAAATGAATTATTGCCCGTGCCAGTACGCCCAAAAAAAGGTCAGATGTTGTCTTTACAAGCACCTGAAGGCAATAATCAGCCTTTACCCCTACAACGAGTACTCTATGGTTCTGACATTTATCTAGTACCGCGACGAGATGGGCGAATCCTAATCGGCGCAACGAATGAAGATGTTGGTTGGATACCTCACAACACCCCAGCTGGGATTCACACCCTCCTAGGGGAAGCGATTCGACTTTATCCAAAATTGCAGGATTGGCAAATTCAGGAATGTTGGTGGGGATTTCGACCTGCAACACCCGATGAATTACCTATCCTTGGCAGTAGTTCCTTAGAGAACCTTACTCTGGCAACAGGTCACTACCGCAATGGCATTCTCCTGGCACCAGTGACTGCCCTGTTACTGGCAGACTTGATTAGTGAGCAAAAGTCTGACCCAATCCTTGCTCATTTTCGCTACGACAGGTTTTACACTAAATCTGCCCCAGCTAAGACTAGTCCGATGATTTTTTCGAGCCACTCTAACCTAACTCCGGTGCCAAACCCTAATTCCTCCTCACTGGTTGCTTCTCAAGCGGCAACTCTTACTGAACACTACCCAACTGACCAGTTAACGATTGCTGGTCGTACCTTTCGCTCTCGCTTGATGACGGGTACAGGCAAGTATGGCAGCCTTGAACAGATGCAGCAAAGTATTGCCGCAAGCGGTAGCGAGATTGTGACGGTGGCAGTACGTCGGGTACAAACCAAAGCACCAGGACATGAAGGGTTAGCAGAGGCGCTGGATTGGACAAAAGTGTGGATGCTACCCAATACCGCAGGCTGTAAAACTGCAGAGGAAGCGGTGCGGGTAGCGCGGTTGGGTCGCGAAATGGCGAAGTTATTAGGGCAAGAGGACAATAACTTTGTCAAGTTGGAAGTGATTCCTGATGCCAAGTATTTGTTACCCGACCCCATTGGCACCCTACAAGCGGCAGAGCAATTGGTGAAAGAAGGGTTTGCTGTGTTGCCTTATATTAATGCTGACCCCTTATTAGCTAAGCGCCTGGAAGAGGTTGGGTGTGTCACAGTGATGCCTCTAGGTTCACCGATTGGTTCGGGACAAGGGATAAAGAATGCGGCAAACATCCAAATCATTATTGAAGAAGCCGGTGTACCCGTGGTGGTGGATGCTGGAATTGGTGCGCCCAGCGAGGCGGCGTATTCAATGGAGTTGGGTGCAGATGCTTTATTAATTAATAGTGCGATCGCATTGGCTCAAAACCCAGTCGCGATGGGTAGGGCAATGGGTATGGCAACGGAAGCAGGACGCCTTGCTTATTTGGCAGGTCGCATTCCGGTAAAAACCTATGCCAGCGCCAGTTCTCCGCTTAGTGGCACGATTAACTAAGGTGACAGGTTTTAGATGTTAGGTGGTAGGGGTTTACAGGTATGCCTTGCTCTTCCAAATCTCTTCAAAACCCTGATCTTTGCGACAGCGCCATTGCTTTTCTCCTAAAACCTACCACCTACCACCTACGACCTAACACCTTGATAGGGCTAGGTGCGCTAAGCCTGATGTTTGGCTGATAATTCAGGGTTGAACATCACCTCAAATTTAGCATTAGGCATTAGGCGACGAATGACCCGTAAATGACCGTCTGCATCAGAACGAGAGCGGTATTGAGCTACAGTGATTTGTTGTAGGTTGGGCAGCAAGCGAACAAGTACCCAAGGGTGAAGGCGTTCTTTGTAAGGCATAATTAACTTGTCTCCATTGCAATTGGAGCCAGAGCCAGTGCTAAAAGGTTGGTAGCCGGGATGCACTGGCTTTCTGACCTGGTAAAACCATGACTTTATATTAGGCTAATAGCTTAATTAAGTCAAGTTGGTTAAGCTAATTTGGGGATAAGACAAGAATGGCTAGTTTGGGAGAAAAGCTCAAACAACGACGAGAATCGCTGAATGTAACGCAGCGGCAAATTGCTAATGAATTGGACGTGACTGTGACGACTGTGCAAAATTGGGAAGCTGGCAGACATATCCCAAAGCTAACTCCAACACAGATGAAAGCATTGTGCGATCTTCTGCATTTCACACTAGAGGATTTGGCAGACTGAGCGATACATGAAACCACTAGTCTAAGCGAGAAGATGCGATCGCCTGTTGAAGTTGCACAGGAAAGCGATCTCAGCTTTGAGATTGTAATTGGTGGGGTGCGATTTCTTGTTGAGATAGGTTATCAAAAGAATGAGAGGGGACTACTTCTCTGTTGAGCGGACATAAACAACAAGGCGAACCACTATGGACTTTATTGATGAAGTTAGAGCTTTAGCTGCAAAAACCACTGGATTGCTAGAGCATATTAAGACTGAAGCTGCTGTTAGAACGGCTCTAGTTGAGCCTTTTATTAGAGCATTGGAATTGCTATTGCTACTAATGGGATTATCTATCGGTTCTATGCTGATTTAGAAAAGAACCATATTATGGATAAAACACCATTTCTGGAACTTGATATGCTCAATTTCCAAGAGTCGTTAGTTGAGGAGCTTAAGAAGTTAACTAAATCAGCTTTTGACATTGACGGAATGGTGACATCAGCGAATGAACTCAAGTTTGTTGGTGGTATATTGAATCTACTTACACAGCAGATAACGTCTACTGATGAAGAATTTGCTGAGTATTTCTTCCGTAAGCTTTGCCCAGACAAAAGTTTTAGAGGTGGGATAAGGCAGCAGTTTGCTACTTTTACACAAAAAGCACTTAAGCAGTTTGTCAGAGAACAGATAAAAAGCCTGTTGGATGCTTCAGTAGTTGGAAATAGTAGTTCTGTTAACTCTAGCTCTGTCAGTACAGTAGAACAAGTAGATTCTGACAATGACAGCAATGTAACCAATTCAGAGTCTTCTAAACAGATTGTTACTACAGAGGAGGAGCTTGAGGGGTTCTACATCGTCAAGTCTATTCTCCGAGAGAGCATTGACCCAAATCGCATCTTTTACAGAGATGTCCTCTCTTATTGTGGTATTTTGCTTGATGACAATAAGAATAAAACTATCTGCCGACTCTACTTCAACAATTCACAGAGTAAAAAACTAGCACTTTTCGATCAGGGTGAAGATGGGAAGCAGGAAGAACTGAAGGCAACTGTTACTTACTACAACAAAAAATAGCTGCCGTGTATTCTTATAAATTGGCTAGGAGATAGTAACTTAAAGAGCGATCGCACTTGTTGAAAATTCAATTTTGAGAATTAAATCGTAGCGATCGCTTTGCTGACTTCCTAATGCCAGTTACTCTTTCATAAGCGAGAACCTATTATGAATCAAACCGTCTGAAACGAGCTGCGATCGCATTAAATAATTCCTTTCGGTTATATGGTTTAGTCAGATAATCATCTGCGCCTAATTCCATTCCTAACCGCATATCTTCTTTAGATACTTTTGCACTCAGAAAAATAAAAGGAGTCTTTGCTGTATTTTGGTTAGCACGTATAGCGGTTATCACGTTATAACCCGTTACGCCTGCCATTGTGACATCACAAATGACAAGATCGGGTTTTTCTTTCAAAGCTATTTCTATTCCTAGTCTCCCACCAGAAGCAACAAGAACTTCATACTCTTCTGAGAGCAGTTCTTCCAGGTTCTCTCTGATATCTGCTTCGTCTTCGATTACTAAGATTTTTCTCTTAATTTGGTTCATAAACTTAATAAAATTTCTAGCACCCTCTGGAGAAAACGTTCAAATCCATTTCACACAGAGTAGACTTACTTGGAACTACAGTTTTAATTTTAATCCTCATGACGGCTTATCTCGGAATTACTGATGAGGCTGTCGTGTCATCTAGTTTTCCCGCCGCCACCAAGCACGTACCAACCGAATATCTTCGTAACTATAACTTTCTCCCAAGTGTTCGCGAAGGCTTTTGAGCGACTCAGCACCGACAGTTTGAATAGCTTGGATGATCGGCTGTTGCAATTCTGGGGATACCAGTCGGTTTAAATCGACTGGCTGCTTCATCTCAAGTAGTTCACCGAGATGGTTGATGATCGTACTAGCGCTATAGCCACGTTGTTGAGCAATTTCTTCAATGCTCAAACCCTGTTGGTGGAATTGCAGCGTCACCATATGAGTACTGGAAGGGAGGGGGACTGGTGGTTTCTGTTCCTGGCAAAAGGCGCGAATTTCTGAGAGAAATTTGTCACCGTATTGAGTGAGTTTGTGTGTACCGACACCAGAAATTTCTGCAAAATCCTCCAAGGTTTGGGGCTGCTGCTGTGCCATCAGCTTGAGGCTGGAATCTGCAAAGACGACGTAAGGCGGAACTGATTGGGCATCAGCTAGCTGTTTACGCAGCTTTCGCAGTCGTTCAAAAAGAATTTCTACTTCAGCACCTCTGGGGTTAATATCAGCTAATGCCTTCGCTACGGGTGTCTCAGTCACCGCAATATAAACCAAACGCTGGCTTCGCAGGATTTCCCAACTGAGTTTGTTGAGCTTCAGGATTCGGTATCCATCAGTTGTTTCGTCTACTAAGCCTTGATGTAAAAGCGATCGCCCTAGCATTTTCCACGCTTCTACACTTCTATCCTTGCCAATCCCATAGGTAGACAGCAAGTGATGCCCATTCTGCTCGATCTTCTGCTTCCTAGAACCCCGCAGCACATCAATAATATGAGTCATCCCAAACCGTTCCCGACAACGCGCCACACAGGAAAGAAATTTTTGCGCCTCAATTGTCCAGTCTTCTACAGGTTTAGGAGAACGACAATTATCACAGTTACCGCAATTCCCTGGAAACCGTTCGCCAAAGTAGCGTAGCTGAATCGTGCGGCGACAGTCTGTTCCTTCTGCATAGTCAAGTACCTGACGCAGTTGTTGACGGGCGACTCGTTGCTCTTTCGGATCGGGTTTTTGATCGATGAGATAGTCAATCGTGCGGATATCGCCAGCACCGAAGAATAGGGTGCAGTCGGCTGGTTCTCCATCACGCCCCGCTCGTCCTGATTCCTGATAATAACTCTCCAGGTTGCGGGGTAAGTCGTAGTGGATGACGAAGCGTACATCGAGTTTATTGATACCCATACCAAAGGCAACCGTCGCTACCATTACCTGAACATCATCCCGGATGAAGCTAGTTTGGTTGGCTAGTCTCGCCTCATCAGTCATTCCTGCATGGTAGGACAGAGTAGGAATGCCATCTTGCTGTAGTCGGAAGGCAATTTCATCGACTTTGCGACGGCTGAGGCAGTAGATAATGCCTGAACCTTTATGAGAGCGGATTTTCTTTAAGAGTTGGTTGTAGCTTTGTCGCTCTTTGGGTTGTACTTCATAGTAAAGGTTCGGGCGATTGAAGCTAGCAATGTGAATTCCAGGTTGCTTAAGCGCCAGTTGTTGGATGATGTCATGACGCACGCGCCCGGTGGCGGTGGCGGTGAGGGCGAGAAGAGGAATATCTGGGTAACGTTGGCGCAGTTGCTTCATCTGCCGATATTCTGGGCGAAAGTCGTGTCCCCACTCGGATACACAGTGCGCTTCATCAATGGCAAAAGCGGAAATCCCAATTTGCGATCGCACTTTATCGAGAAATGGCAGAAATTTCTCTCCTAGTAGACGTTCTGGCGCAACATAGAGTAACTTAATCTTGCCGTTGAGTATGTCTGCTTCACGCGATCGCACCGCTTCCCAGTTCAGACTACTATTAAGAAACGTTGCACCAATGCCATTATCTTGCAACGCCGCCACTTGGTCTTGCATCAGAGCAATGAGCGGTGATACCACTACCGTTAAGCCAGGTTTTAGTAATGCTGGTAGTTGAAAACATAGAGACTTCCCTCCACCTGTGGGCATAATAATCAGCAAGTCCCGTTGGGCAATTGCTTCTTCAACAATCTGTCGCTGCCCTAGACGGAAGGTATCATAACCAAAGAAATGTTTGAGAGCTTCCTCCAGAGAGTCAAACTGTGGCATAGTTAATAGCCTTTGCACTGATGATGGAATCATTTTAGAACCCACATTTTGTCGCTTCAATTGATTGTTGAGGTTCTGTCTTACTGTTCTATTTTGAGCAAAAGATTTTCATCCAAGGCTTGTGTACATAGCAGAATTACTTAATTTTCCTTAATCAGTAAGATCGGGATTTCTAAAAAAAGCAATGATTGTCGCATAGCCTTTTGCTACCGTCAAGGATTTAGGTTACAGCATTGTCTTTTCTTATATAAGCAGTTAGATTCCTTATTTTTTTTTACACAGATAGTTTATTTCTGTGATTTAAGTGGGTATGCTAATATCTCAGTTTCCGCATCAGGGAATCTACGGAAAAAGTTTATCAGTGCCATAACAACAGAGCTAAGCTACAAGCTTTTTCATAAGTATCTAGAACCCAGATTGCCAAGGTGTCTACCTTCTGATGAAATTCCCAACTCAGCGGTTGGGGAGCTACAGACTGCTCCTCACTGTCCTACTGCCTGCTTTCTTCGTGAATGGTGCATTGCCGATTGCGGCGGCTGAAATCAAAAATACAGCTTCAGCATCAGGTGATAATGTCCCAACTGTTAATTCCAACGAAACTACCGTAACCGCTGGTCAAGCAATTCTAGAATTAATCAAAACCGCAGACCGTGCGGCGGCTGAACCTGGTGACACGGTGGTTTACCGCCTCGCCCTGAAAAATACCGGAGTAGGTCCAGCGACCAACATCTCCATTACAGACACATTGCCACTGGGATTGCAGTTTTTGCCAGAGTCACTGCAAGGCTCTCTCACCACCGAGTTTGGCACTACACCAGTCAACTTACCTCCGGCTGTAACATCAAACCGGACAGTAACCTTTACCTATCCGAGTCTGTCCCCTGAACAGACGTTGAACATAGTCTATGCCGCCGTCGTGACACCGGATGCTATCCGAGGCGACGGCAGAAATGTTGCACAGGAGAGTCGAAGTAACATCGCCAGCTATCAGCTGCGGATTGAACAAGGCATCCTCTCCGACTGCGGCACGTTAGTAGGACGAGTCTTTGTTGATAAAAACTTTGACGGACAACAGCAGCCAGGAGAGCCTGGAGTCCCCAATGCTGTGATCTACATGGATGATGGCAATCGCATCACCACCGACCCGAACGGATTGTTCTCCTTAGCGAACGTTATCTCTGGTCATCGCACCGGAACGCTGGATTTGAGCAGCCTACCCGGATACAGTCTAGCTCCCAACCTCTACTTCATTGAAGGCAATAGTCAATCGCGCTTGGTGCGACTCGAACCAGGAGGAATGGCTCGAATGAATTTTGCTGTGACGCCAGCCTATGGTCAGGAGGAGCAGTGAACAATTCTCAAAATAAGGTGAAAGGCATTACTAGTTATCGACTATTAGTCGTGGCTAGCAGGACAAAGGAGAAGTGGCTTTCCTCCGTCACGCTTGGTTTACTGACAACTGTGTTAGGGATGGTAGGAATTCTCCCAACCGCTAAAGCTGATGAACTGCCGGAATTATTAAACCCAGAATTGAGTAACGAGGAATCCCTAAACGTTGCAGATGGGGAGATGGGGAGATGGGGAAATGGGGAGAGAGGTTTTTCTAGCTTCTTGGTTAGTGAACAGCACCTAGAATCTAATCTCTCGACTGTAACGCCTGACGTAGATGGAACTGAGGAAACAAAGGAGAGTACCATCCCCTTAACTGTGCCCAAGAGTCAAGGCGTAGAGGAAGCAGGATTGTCTACCGATTCGGCGCAAATCCCAGAAACTCCACCTCCTCTTGATACGGTTCCAAAGCTAGAAGAGGCAGACTCGACGGAACCGCAACCAGTGGTGGCTAACCCAAGTCCTGATAGTGCTGAGGGATTGCCAGATACTCCAGCCGAAACAGTATCTCAGAACGACGCTCCACTAGCTGAGCCAGCAGCGACTTTAGCTCCTAATGAGGTACGCATCCTCACACCCCAACAAGGAGTCACCTCATCACGCTCGACGAATCTAGTTGTTCAGTACAACGCAGATGCCCAAATCCAAGTCAACGTCAACGAAGACCCCATCGACCCCTCGATAATCACCCAGCAGGAGCGGGATGAGGTTCAAAACATCATTACCCAAGTTTGGTACAACATCCCCTTGGAAGAGGGAGAAAATACACTGACGGTTCAAGCAGGGGACGGGACACCTAGTAGCGTTCAGTTAACGGTTGAAGAGAAAACCGTTCAAATCGAAGTTGCTCCAGTTGGCGACCCCCGTGTACCTGCTGATGGTCGCTCGACTATCAGTTTGCAAGGGCGAATTACAGATGAGAATGGTCAACTAATCACTAAGGACACTGTTGTTACCCTGACGGCAAGTGCTGGTGAGTTTGTTGGTGCTGATGAGGATAAAGACCAACTGGGATTCCAGGTTACGGCAAGAGAAGGCTTATTTACTGCCCAGTTGCAATCAGGTTTGGAAGCTCAGAAAGTCCGGATACGAGCGGCTGTGGAAGATTTGAAGCAGGAAAGAGAGGAAGTTCGCCAATCTCTAATCCCGATCACATCACCCTTTGAGGCTTATACCCAGATCGAGTTTGTTACTAATCTCCGACCCTCACTGGTTTCTGGCGTTGTTAACTTACGGATTGGTGCTTCTGGAACTGACTTTTGGGGAAGCCGACGCGATTTCTTGAACCCAGACCTAATTGATGAGGGAACTGAGGTTGATTTAGATGGGGCTGTTTTTGCGACAGGTCGGATTGGGGAATGGTTGTTTACAGGTGCCTATAATAGCGATCGCCCTCTCAATGAAACTTGTGATGGCATCACCCGTTTATTCCGGGGGCCACAATTTTGTGAGCAACAATATCCGGTTTATGGTGATAGCTCCACAGTTGATTACCTGACTCCCTCCACCGATAGCGTGTACCTCCGCTTCGAGCGCACGTCTCCTGTGTTTGGCGCAGAACCGGACTATGTGATGTGGGGAGACTACAACACCCAAGAATTTACTAGGAATTCCCAGCTATTTACCGCAACAACTAGGCAACTGCACGGCTTCAAAGGGAATTACAACCTAGGCAATCTGCAAATCACTGCCCTCTACAGCCCAGATATTGACGGGTTCCAGCGAGACACCATTGCTCCCAACGGCACCAGTGGCTATTACTTCCTCTCCAGACGGTTGCTCATAGAAGGTAGTGAAACGATTTTTCTTGAAAAGGAAGAAATCAATCGTCCTGGAACCGTAATTGAGCGCAAACCGCTCTATCGCGGTACCGATTACGAAATTGATTATGACCGAGGCACCATTTTGTTCAGGCGTCCGGTTCTGGCAACAGAAACCGTTTTCTTTGATGCCGATACAGGTGGCGTAACTGAGGGAGCAACCTTGCTAGTGCAGCGGGTTGTTGTCACTTACCAATATGACAACGCTGGTGGAGATGATACGAATCTCTATGCAGGACGGTTGCAGTACAACTTCTCTCAAGACTTCGACTCCGAAAGCTGGCTTGCTGCGACTTACTTACGAGAAGATCAGGGCGATCGCGATTTTGAGCTATATGGAGCTGATTTCTTGGTGTCGTTGGGTACCAATAGTCGGCTGATTGGTGAATATGCTCACTCTAGTAACAACTCCCTCTTCCTGGGCAATGTCACGGGTTCAGCGTATCGCTTTGAACTGTTGGCGAATATTATCCCAAGTCTGACAGGTCGAGCGTATTATCGCTCCGTGGAAGAAGGCTTTGTCAATAATGCAACGACGAGCTTTACACCCGGACAAACAAGATATGGGGCGGCGCTGTCCTATCAACTCGGTTCTACCACCAGCTTTCAGGCTGGGTATGACTACGAAGAAAACTTTGGCATTGCCCCAGAAGTCCGCACCGACTTCTTTGACCTATTTAACCCCGGTGTTGAAGCCGCACCTGGTGAACCTGTCAACAACTCTCTAACAACCATCCGTGCTGGTATCCAACAAGAAATTGGGGAAGCTACTCTCGGTGTTGATTATGTCAATCGCTCCCGTGACGACCGGATCGACGATGTTTTTGATAGTGATGCCAGCCAAATCGTTTCCTACCTTGGTCTTCCCTTAACTGAATCTCTTACCTTCCGTGCCCAGAACGAACTCAACATTGGGGATAGCGACCCCCTTTACCCCGATCGCACAACGTTTGGACTGGATTGGGGTGTCTATCCCGGCGTTACGGTACGACTAGCACATCAGTTCTTTGATGGCGGATTGCTCGGTAGTGACTCACTCACCAGCCTTGACACCATCCTGGAACACCGCTTAGGCGAAAACACCGATATTACGGGTCGATACTCGATTATTAGCGGTTTTAATGGCGTTACGGGTCAAGGGGCTGTCGGGTTAAATCATCGTTGGGTTGTCTCCCCTGGATTGAGGGTAAACCTGGGTTACGAACACACGTTCAGCAATACTAATATCTCCACAGCCGCAGGAGAACGCTTTGCTCAACCTTATGCCGTTGGTCAAACGGCTGCCTCTTTAGCACTTCTCGGTGGTGATGTCTATAGAGTTGGGATTGAATACAGCGATAACCCCGGCTTCCAAGCCTCGGCTAACTTTGAGCATCGTACTGGTTCGGGTAACAACAACACCGTTTTCTCCCTCGCCGCAGCAGGTAAACTGACCCCAGCTTTAACGATTCTTGGACGTTATGAGCAAGCAAACTTTGCCAACCAGCTATTAGAGGGACTGGGAGATACGGCAACACTCCGCTTGGGGCTAGCATACCGTAACCCAAATAGCGATCGCTGGAATGCTCTCTTGCGCTACGAGTATCGGAGAAATCCCTCAACAATTCCTGAAGCGTTGTTAATTGACAGTGGTACTGACTCCACCGAACACCTATTTGCCGCTGAAGCTATCTATGCCCCCAATTGGCGCTGGGAATTTTACGGCAAAGGAGCAATGCGGATTAGTACGACCGATTTAGCCGATAATTTCGAGAATTCTTCCAGCGTTTTCCTCTCCCAGCTACGGGCATCGTACCGCTTAGGGTATCGGATGGATTTAGCGGTTGAGGGACGCTGGATTGGACAGTCCTCACCCACGTACAACGAATTTGGGGTGGCAGTGGAAACTGGCTATTACCTAACGCCAGATTTACGCCTCGCCGTTGGCTATAGCTTTGGTAGTGTCGATGACCGAGATTTTAGTGGCTATCGTTCCGAAGGTGGGCCCTACTTCGGTTTGACCTTTAAGGTTAATGAACTCTTTGGTGGGTTTGGGCGGCAAAGAGTAACACCACCTCAAGAGCAGGAATCGCGTGTGGAACCTGTTGCTAGTGAATCCCCCGCCACGCCTAGTGCCGTCAATCCTACAAGCCTCGGTCAAGGGAGTGAAAGAGAGAGTCAGTAAAAGAGAGGGGAATAGCCTCAAGGGATGGTTCCTGCAATTTTTCCCTCACCTCCTCTTTTTTTTCTTCAGCGAATCGTTACTGGTGGAACGCAAGCCGTTTAAACTTTCAATGAATCACACAGGTACAAAACTAGAGACTGGGGATGCTCTCAAGAGTAGACAAACGAGAGTAGACCTTTTGCACACATATAGAAGTCCTCTTATCGTCTTTTTCCTCCTTAGCCTCTTCGCCTTTCCTACAAAAGCTACGGCTCAAGCGACTAATCAGGTTGTCGTTGTCAACAGTAATCAGGATGGAGCGATTCAACCAGATGAGGCATTAACTTTACGAGAGGCAATTGAGATTGTCAATGGTCAGCTAAGTATTGAGCAACTAAGCGAAGCTGAAAGAGCCCAGATTGCACCCTCACAAGCCAATACACCCTCACGGATTGAGTTTAATTTACCGCCTGAACAAACGACCATCCGCCTCCAGGAAATGTTACCTGACCTGGAAAGACCGGGATTAGTCGTTGATGGCACCACACAACCTGGCTATGATGCCACCCGCTCAGCCACTGCTGAAATTGCGATTCCGATACCTGTAGTCGCCATTACGCCAGCACCTGAGCAGGAGATTTTACGGGGTTTAACGATTGTTGGCGATCGCATTACAGTTCGGGGTTTAAGTGTGTATGGTTTCAAAGAACTGCGTGGAGCAACACTAAGCACACCACCTGCCGATATTTTCATCGCTCACCCTTCCCCGCCACCAAACATCTCACGACAGCAACCCTCAAATAATACTCCTCCATTCTCCTCAGATGAGATTCCCCCTAAGAATGTTGTGATTGAGGAAAACTGGTTGGGTATTCCCCCAGATGAATCAATGCCAGAGCAGCCATCGGCGTTTGGTGTGTCAGTCTTTAACGCCGATGGGACGACAATCCGACGCAATCGCATCAGTAACCACGAAGGCAGTGGCATTATTACCTCGGTTCAAGCAAACAATCTGCTAGTGACTGAAAACATCATCGTTGGCAATGGCATTGCTGGGATGCCTGATGCGATTCGCCTAGAAGGAGTCATCACTGACTCACAGATTACCGGGAATTTGATTTGTGGCAACGATGGCAGTGGAGTGTATTTGTTTAAACCTGAAGGGTCAACCCAAATTCGGGATAACCAAATCACATTCAACGGTAGACGCCTGCGTAGGGCGGCTGTTTACTTGATGGGAGATAATCACCAAGTCACTGGCAACCAAATTCGCAATCAATCGGGACCAGGTGTTGTAATTACGGCTTATCCCAAGAGTGATGGCAACGTGATTGAGGCGAATCGCTTTGCTGGACTGGAAGGGCTAAGCATTGACCTCAACACGCAGCAGAACGTTGAGCCGATTCATTTTCAACGTGGGGATGGCCCCAATCCTCTACGCAATTCACCCAATCGACGCAAGGAAACCGGAAACTCGGCAATTAATGCCCCCCAGTTTCTCAGTTCACAGTTCTATGTCCTAAACTCTCAGGTCGAACTTTTGGGTAAGGCTGACCCAGGTTCAAGCATTGAACTCTATCGAGTCAGTGAAAATACGGAGATTAGCCATGGGCCATTAAGTGAGCCGATCGCAACAGCTACGACCGATGCCACAGGGGAGTTTCGCGCTAGTCTCAATAATTTACAACCTGGGGATATAGTAAGTGCGATCGCAACTCATCCCCAATACGGTACCTCTGAACCTGCGCTCAATGCCTTAGTCCAATCTCCAACAGCTACCGTCACCCCCAATTCAGACGCACCAACCCCAGTGACACCCCAATGCACAACTCGACCCGCACCTCCTGCCCCCCCGCAAGCCCAAACGCCAGAAGAACCCCCAACACCCATAACACTTCGGGTGCCAAGAATTATCCACTTTGCGCTCGACCAAGCGACGATTAGCTCTGCCAGCGCGGCTGTTCTTGACCAAATTGCCGACGTACTGCGTACCTATCCCTTCCTCACCCTTGAGATCGAGGGTCACACTGACCCCCGTGCCACTAACGCCTACAACCAAGAATTGGGGAACCGCAGGGCATTAGCTGCGCGAAATTACCTCTTAAGCCAAGGAATTGCACCAGAACGGATGACGATTCGCTCCTTTGGGGAAACACAGCGTCGCACAACTGGGGCTGAGATTTTGGATTACGCACGCGATCGCAGAGCCGAGTTCATCTTCCAAGACACCAGAGGATTAGAAATCATCTTTGAAGAGCAAGAAACAGACCTGCAACCAGAATCCAGGGGAGGCACTAGGTAATGGTCAAACCTTCCCATCAATCTAAGCTACAGACTTGCTTGGGTGTGCATTCTTCTAGTCATTCAATTTCTTTAGCATCCATGTTTCCAATCTTAGATAAGCAAGCTGTGAGAAAACCTTGGCAACTCTTTACTCATCTCAATTCTTCCCAGCGCCTTGGCTGGCTGACTAGCACAGTGCTTCTGCTACTAGCGATCAGTGGTTCCCCAGTCGCCGCTCAAACAACTCTGGTTGAAGAGGAATTTGATGACAACACTACCTTTGGTTGGTCAGTTGATGTAGCTAACCCAAACACACCCCCTCCTTGTTTAACAGCAGGAGACGCATTTACTCCGGATGGTTCAATTGGAGCCTGTAATCCTGCACAACCGGATGTACAGGGAGAAGGAGCGCTGAGAATCACGACAAATAACTTCGGGCAATCAGCCTTTGCTTTCTACGACTTCACTATTCCTTCAGGCTCCGGTTTAGTAATTACCTTCGACTACTTCTCATACGGTGGTACCGAAATTGGCAATCCTCCCAGTACAGCAGATGGAGTCACCTTTTTCTTATTCAGTGGCGAAACCACTAATCCTCAGCCTGGTGCTTTTGGTGGTTCGCTTGGCTACGCTCAACGAACTGGAGGAGGCAATCCTCCTGGTTTGACCAATGGGTATGTTGGTGTCGGACTAGATGAGTATGGCAACTTTGCCAATGATGGCGAGGGACGTGGTGCAGGCTGTCAGAATCCGTCTCCCTTTGGAACAGGAGACACTAGAGTCCTTGATTCTGTAACTCTCAGGGGTTCGGGTAATGGAAATACTGGATATTGCTATCTCGAAAATTCCGATGTTCTACCTCAGGGCATTGACGTTCCTGATGCGCTCAATCGCGAGGTAGCACAACGAAGGGTCAGGATTACGCTGACTGAGGATAATAGGATATCAGTCGAGCTAGACTTTACAGGGACGGGAAACAACTTCCAACAAGTTCTTGACCCAATCAACTTGAACGATCCAGCACGCGGTCAAGCTCCTTTGCCCAGCTCGTTCAAGTTTGGTTTTGCGAGTTCAACTGGAGATGCAACGAACATTCATGAAATCCGGAACCTCAGAATTACAACGGTCACGGAGGCTCCAGAGCCTGACTTGGAGATTACCAAAAGTCACGCTGGTAATTTTGTCGCTGGGGAAACTGGTGAATACACTTTGACCGTGAGGAACGTCGGTAATAATCAAACCTATGGTCCCACTACGGTTACAGACACTCTCCCTCCCGGCTTCAGCTTTGAATCATTTAGTGGTGATGGCTGGAACTGCTCGGAAAACCCACCGGGAACGGTGACTTGTGTCTATTCTCCTGAGACAGACAACCCAGCAATCCAGGTCGGTGAGAGCCGTTCAGTTGTGATCAACGTTAATGTGACTTCTACGCCTGGTGAGTACATCAATACTGCAACCGTTTCGACATCAGCCGATAATAACCCAAGCAACGATATAGCAGAAGACGCAACGACTGTCACGGATGTCTTGACGGCGAGTAAAGAGGGAACACTCGACGATGCTAATAACAATGAAGCCGCAGACCCTGGAGAAGCAATTACCTACACAGTAACCATTTCTAACGTCAGTTCTGTCGCCTCTACAGGGACAAGCTTTACCGACCAAATCCCGGAGGGAACAACATATATTCCAGGTACAACAACACTGAATGGCACACCCGTAGATGATGCTCCTGGCGATACCATGCCGTTTTCTGGTGATGGCGCACTTGTTAACAGCGTTGGTGCGTACCCAGGAGAAATCGCTCCTGATGACACGGCTACAGTTCAGTTCCAGGTCAGCATTAATAATCCCCCAGGCGTAACCCAAATTGAAAACCAAGGTGCGGTAGCCAGTGACCAAGTTATCCTGCCTCCCCTATTGACCGAAGCCCCAGTGACAGGTGGTCCGGACATTATCCCGATTGGTCCGATTGATCCGGTTGGAGAAGTATCACCGCGTCTGCGTTTAGTGAAGCGGATAACGAGCGTGAATACAACCCCCTTCAACAACGTTGTTGATGATCCAGCGGATGTAAATGACAATCCAGGGATTTGGCCAACAACACTACAGCCAGTGGGACTAAGAGAATTAGACCCACAAACCCCTCTAGAAAGCGGAGACGAAGTTGAGTACACCATCTACTTCATCTCAGATGGCACCGAGGAGAGTCAAAACGTTAGGCTTTGTGACGCGATTCCCCTTGGGACAACATTTATCCCTGAAAGTTTTGGGTCAAGTAGTGGGATTTTATTAAATCAAGGGGGGACACAAGTTCCACAAACCAATGCACCAGATACTGACCAAGGAACATTTTCTTCTCCGCTGACCCCTGTAACGGCTCCTTGTCCTGATACCAATAACCCAAACGGCTCGGTACTCGTTCAATTTGTACCTTCTATTCCAAATACTCCTCCAAACAATGTCGGATTTGTTCGCTTCCGGGTCAGAATTGACTAAACTTTCTCTCGGTGCTGTCTAGATGACAGACCATACTAGGAGTTTAGACAAAATCTGTCCTTAAGTTGTGAAAGCTCTCATCGAAAAAATTCAAACAAGCTTACTGAATCTAATTGGTTCAGGTATCGAGGTTTTACCAGGAATTATTGTAGGATTGGTAATCCTCCTGTTGACCCGTTTGGGTGCTAACTTTATCGAGCGATTAACCACGAAAGTCGGCAAGCGGACTCTGCGTAGTCAATCGTTACAACTACTGCTGGCGAAGACGAGTTATGTTGCTGCGTGGGTCATTGGAATTTTAGCCGCAAGTGTGCTTGCTTTTCCAGGCTTGCGACTCGGTGACATTATTGCGGCATTGGGGTTGGGTTCTGTCGCAATTGGCTTTGCGTTTCAAGACATCTTCAAGAACTTCCTGGCAGGTGTACTGTTGCTATTGCAGGAACCGTTTCGGATTAATGATCAGGTGATTATTGAAGGGTATGAAGGTACAGTAGAGCAGATCAACATTCGTTGCACACAAATTCGTACCTATCAGGGAGAGCGCGTACTATTACCCAATTCAACCGTATTTACCACAGCGGTGCAAGTCAGGACGGCTTATGAGCATCGCCGAACAGATTTAGGGGTAGGTGTTGATTACAATACATCTCTACTTGAGGTTACCGAGCTTTTAGAACACACGATAATGGGTGTAGATGGAGTTGTGTCTACTCCTGCGCCGGAAATAGATTTGGTGAGTTTTGGCGATAGCTCGATCGATTTTGTCGTGCGGTACTGGACATTACCGCCGCAAAAACAGGTGCGCCAAGTCAAGACAAAAGCGATTATTGCGATCAAAAAAGCTTTTGATCAAGCAGAGATTAACATCCCTTACCCGATTCGCACACTTTATCTCTATGACCAGCAACGGTTTAATGATAATTCTCCTGTTTCAACGGATACTGAGTCCAATTGAAAGTCTCTCTATCTATAGGTAGACCATAGCGAAAGTTAGATTCAAACAATGTGTATAGATACTTGTTGTTCCATAAACCCTACGATATTTTAAGCCAGTTTACTGACAACGTCGGTAAAGTTCAGCAAGGCTGTGGCTCATTACTAAGCGATCGCGCTACACTCAAAGACTACATTCCAGTACCCTCAGTTTACCCAGTGGGACGCCTTGATAGGGATAGTGAAGGGCTAATGCTGTTGACGAACAATGGACGCTTACAGCATCGACTCTCAGATCGACGGTTTCGTCATCCTCGGACATACTGGGTACAGGTAGAACGTATTCCTGATGAAGCCGCCTTGAACCAGTTACGCGCGGGTATAGTAATTCAAAATTACTGTACACGACCTGCGTTGGTGCAACTATTCCCAACCCACCCCCCTCTACCGGAGCGCCAACCTCCGATACGCTTCCGTAAAACGGTGCCAACGGCTTGGTTGGAGATAACCTTAACGGAGGGACGGAACCGTCAGGTACGGAAGATGACAGCCGCTGTAGGGTTTCCTACATTGCGACTGGTGCGGATTGCCATCGCTCATCTGCGTTTAGACGGTTTGGAACCAGGACAGTGGCGTGATCTCACACCAGCAGAACTAGAACCTCTGCATCAGCTATGACAAACTAAATCCAGTACTACCACTGAGGGATTTTAGTTCCCCTCTACACTCATACACCCAGCAACCAACCCCAAAAGCTGCAACCTTCGATTCTGACGTGGCAAACTAGATGGCAGTTAGCTTATATACCAAAATTTAAAAATATTGACAGGAATTGAGGAAGTTCCATTATGTTACTTTGTCCCCAGTGTCCGTTCGAGAACCCCAATACTAATAAGTTTTGTCAACGATGTGGAACTTCCCTGACCCATAAATCTTGTCATGAATGTGGGACTCAAGTCCCAGTGAATGCCGCGACTTGCCACAACTGTGGGGAGTTCACGGGAACGGTTTGGTGGGCGATTATTGCAAAAGACCTAGAGTCTTTCTCCCCCCTTACCAATGCTCAAGCGGTGCCCCTTGAGGCGCTAGAGTCAGTAACGGATAACACCTACCAAACAGAGGTATCACCGTTACAGGAACCCGTTGATTCGGAGGCAAAGGGGCATGAATCGACCTCTAGTTCCCCACAAATGGGCGTGAACCCCCCGGATGTCGAATCTATTCCCCTCTCACCTGTAGAACCGCTTGAGGCGACGGCAAATGAAGAAGGTTCGCAAACGCCAAGTTCACTTCCATCAGATTTAGCTGAACCGGTTAACAATGACAACAATCATAGCGAGGTAGCTTCTGGCACACCAACGACTGTCTATCTAGACCCTCAACAGCGCTACCGACTGCTAGAACCCTTAAGCTTAGAACAGATAGCGGCGGCTGCCGAAACCCGCTACGGTACAGCTGTTCAAGTCCTGGATTGTCAACCTTTCCAGCAATCACCCTTAGAAGCGCTGCTCGAACAACAACCCAGTGAAGCGCAGAAACTTGAGGGGCTAGGTGGCAAATCGGCGAACATACACTCAGATTCCTGGAAAGCCCTTGGCATTCCAGCGATCGCACAACCCTATCTTGCTCTTAAAGAATCGTACTACCCAACGCTGCCAGAAGTTCATGATGCATGGCAACAGGATGGACAAGCCGTTGTGCTGCTAGAAGACCGCTCTGAGTGGACGTTGCTAAGTGACTTATGGGGCAACGAACAGCTCTCTACGTTGCAGATTTTATACTGGCTTGGTGAAATTGCCGAATTGTGGGAGGCACTAGAACACTGGCATTGTCGTCAGAGTCTTTTGGAGATAGAAAATCTCCGGGTAGATGAAGACCAAGTGCTGGGTCTAGTACGCCTGTATCCAGAACCAAGCGAGCAACAACTGACCCTTCAAGATTTGGGGCAACTGTGGCAGCAGTTATTTAGTCAGTCCCAGAAGACACAATTTACTTCTTTGGGGGCGGTTTTCCGGCAGTTATGTACGAATGAAATCAAAACCGTTGATGAACTGCGATCGCAATTGCTTGCAATTGCCCACGAACAGCAATCGTCAAGCCCAACAGTCGCTCAATCCCCGGATTCTGCTTGGGACGAATCAGATAGCCCGATGCCAATAAATATCGCAGATGAGGGGGGAACGCCTATGACGATGAAATCTCCTTTCAATAACGCCAGTGACAATGATGGTGATGCTACTGTAATTTTGCCAATGCAGTTGCTGAGTTTGGATGATGCCGGTTGCACAGATATCGGTCAGCAACGAGAGCATAATGAGGACTGCTTTGGCATCCACACCCAAGTCAAAAAGCAGGAAAGCCCAATGGGTCGATCTGTACAAGCTCATGGCTTGTATGTTCTTTGTGATGGCATGGGAGGTCATGCCGCAGGAGAAGTTGCTAGTGCAATGGCGGTTGAGACAATCAAGCGTTATTTCCAAGACAATTGGCAAGACCAGCAGCTACCTACAGAAGACAGTGTCCGTGAGGCGGTACTGCTAGCCAATCAGGCAATTTATGATGTCAATCAACAAAACGCCCGTTCTGGCAATGGTCGTATGGGCACAACGTTAGCAATGGTGTTGATTCAAAACACTAATGCCATGATTGCTCATGTGGGAGATAGCCGCCTTTACCGTTTGACCCGCAAGCGGGGCTTAGAGCAAATCACAGTAGACCATGAGGTGGGTCAACGCGAAATGAAGCGGGGAGTGGAACAGGCAATTGCTTATTCTCGCCCTGATGCCTATCAGCTTACTCAAGCCTTAGGACCCCGCAGCGAACAGTTCATCAATCCTGATGTCCAGTTTTTGGAGCTTAATGAAGACACGTTGTTTGTTCTATGTTCCGACGGTCTGTCGGATAATGATTTCATAGAAACGCATTGGCAAAGTCACCTCGCCCCCTTACTCAGTTCTCGTGCCCACCTCGATCAGGGTATCCTTCAGTTAATCGAACTCGCCAATAAACACAATGGTCACGATAACATCACGGCTGTGTTAATCCGGGTGAAGGTACGACCAAACTTTGATCAACAACAATTACTCTAGTCGTAGGAGATGGAGATTGGGGTGATGAGCTATGGGCTATGGACTATGAACTATAGGCTATGGGCAAGAAATTCCTCGTTCCACCATCGCCTATTACTTTTCTAGTTCCCAGTTCCCCGTCTCGGCGAAGCTATGGTCACGCTGACCCTCTTACATCCTCAGGCATCCACCCCTCTGCAACAGTGGAATTTCGATAGCCAGTCAATTATCCGGATTGGTCGTTCTCCTGATAATGATGTCATTCTGAATGACCCTCTAGTTTCACGACATCATGTGGAACTTAGGGTTAGTTCGTCCCAATCCGGGGATTTATGGCAGTTGGTCAATCAGGGTACCAATGGAACCTTCCTCAATGGCATTTTGGTATCACGAGGTTTAGTCCCGGATGAAGCATTGATTCGACTTGCCCGTGAGGGACCAATGCTGAAGTTTCAAAACCACAAATCAACAACTCCTCCGACTTCCTCTCCTGTGCCTCTGCCTCTAGAAGAAGAAGAGGAATGGCCAACTCTCTCACAAAAGCCTAACCTATGCACCCACACGGGTAATCCACCAGCGAACTTATTCTGCATTCACTGCGGTCAACCGTTGGTGCCAATCCAGAAAGTCATTCACCAATACCAGGTATTACGGACTTTGGGACAGGGGGGAATGGGTACGACCTATCTCGCTTGGGACAAAGGCGGCTGCATCAAGGGGCGCCCTAGTCTACTGGTGCTTAAGGAAATGAACGCTGATATGGCGCAAGTGGCAAAAGCACAAGAACTCTTTGAACGTGAGGCTCGCACGCTAAAATCACTCAGCCATTCAGGAATTCCTAAGTACTACAATTTCTTTGTCGAAGGGGGTAAGAAGTATCTGGCAATGGAACTTATCCATGGTCAGGATTTAGAGCAGCGCGTTTTGGTTTCTGGTCCTGTAGCACCGCCACAAGCGATTGACTGGATGATTCAGGCCTGTGAGATTCTGGACTACATCCACTCCTGTAACCCGCCTTTAATTCATCGGGATATTAAACCCGCTAATTTGATGGTTCGCCATCGCGATAATCAAGTGGTGGTACTAGACTTTGGCGCTGTCAAAGAGATTGGGACGGCTCCTGGGACACGGATTGGTGCTGAGGGTTACAGTTCCCCAGAACAAGACCGAGGTAATCCCGTGACTCAATCTGACCTTTATGCGATTGGTCCGACGCTAATTTTTCTACTGACAGGCGTGATGCCTTTAAAGTTTTACAAAAAGCGTGGTTCTGGATATGGGTTTGATGTTTCAACAATCCCGACAATCACTCCCCAATTGCGGGAAGTGATTGAACGAGTGTGTGAATCCAAAGTTCGCGATCGCTACCAGACAGCGAAAGAACTGTCGAAAGCGTTAGCGGCTTGTCGCTAAGTATCAGCGTCACGTTTCGCACCTAGCTTGAAGAATCGATGATGTCTCAAGTTAGCCAACCGCTAACTTATTCTTCGTCCCAAGCTTCTACTGCGAGTAAATCCGCGATCGGGTCTTGCATGGTAAAACCAAAGTCAATCAGTTCCTTCTTCCAGTAAGACCATTCATCCCCATAGAGAAGGGCGATTTTCCAAAGGCTATCGCTTGGCTTAATAATCTTAGATTCAACGAGTGAATACACCTGACGCTGAAACTTCACCATTGGGTGAGTAACTAATTGCTGAGTCATACTCTCAATAATTTTCAAATAACTTTTGCAAATGCTTGAACTAAAATGCTTCCTGATTTTTGTATTGCGCCGGTTCGTAGAGTTCTGCACGGCAAGGAAGCAGACATTTACTCTTGTAGCGCATCTAAGGAAGAGAGTGCAAGCTTTTTTGGGTAAGTGTACGGGAATTACTACCACTTGGCGTGGATTACTACACTCAACCTCTCCTACATCATACACCCGACACCCGAAAGTGTCGTTATCTCTTTTCTAAATCTCCAGAGGTTTGTTTACTTGTTCGTTGCTCTCTGGAAGTCTTGTCCTTTAGCTGAATCACGAAAGCCTTCCTTTCGTGTTCCCAATAGGCTTGGCGAAACAACCTTCGGTAAAGGTGGGACATTATCATCAACACGCAGTGGGACATAGTATCGGCTGTAGACGACACTGCGGGGTTTCCAAGGCGGTCGCCAAAAGCTATCCTGAATGACAGCTTTCCCTTTGTCATTCTTGGGTGACCATTCAAAGCTAATCACACCAAAATTGCTATGCCCAATCACTTCTTCCCCTTCTTGAATCCACGGATTCCGCCAAAGCATTGCTAGCCAATTTCCCAACCCTGTAAGCAATCCAGGATTTTCTTCCTTAGATGCTGCTGATGAACCCGGCTTACCTTCCCAAGGTGCAAGCGTGGCTTTCCCGCGTTTAAGCCACTCAACGTGGTATTGCCAGTCAGGGAGGCATTGAGCGTCTTTGAGGGCAATTTCCCAGGCAATGCCCCAGTTACCTTGCGCTCCCAAGATTTGCCGTACAACAGCACCCGTTGGGGGAAGCTCAACATCCATCACTCTTACACTTTCCTGTGTGACTTGGATTTCAACGAGTTCTGGCGGTTCATTCCAGCCTGCCCAATCTTGGGGTTGTTCCGGGGCAAGAGATTTTGCTCTAGTGTGGATGAAATAGGTCTTCAACTCGCTGTTTTTGAAGGCACTTGCCGTCAGTTGGGCAAGCACTTGTCCATTTGGGTAGGGGCGCTGTTCCTCGTTTTGTGCTCCTCGACCTTGAACGTTTATCAGTGCGGAATTAGGCTCTCCTTTTGGTGGTTCAAAATGGCGACGTGCCCAATAACTGATGCGAATCGCCCCCGCAAAGTGAATATCACCGGATAGCACTACCACCTGCTGCCGTCGCTTGAATAATTCAGCCAACAGCCTCGATAATGCCACCTCATGCAAATTCCAGGCATCACCTACATCCGAGTCGAAAACATTGCCTTTCTCCAGCTCCCACTGTTGAACTATGTCAATAATTCGTAGGCTTACGAGATTGGTAGGTACAACGATAAATGTGGCTTCAATGTCTGACTCATGGGTTTGGTTAAGCTGATCGGTAAACTCTAAAGGCTTTTGAATTTGTTTTCTGAAAGCCGAGGGGGACAAAAGCATGGGGGGATCGATCGCTCCTTCAGAACCTTGTGGATAGCCTCGCCAAGTTCGAGTGTCAAGCACAATCACTTCATGCTTGAAGCTTCGGACGGTGTAATGCCACTCGATCGGTTGTGTCCCATCTGGATAATCTCGATCCATGACCAAAACATCTTCATCAAGCTTAAACTTTGGCAAACCAGTTTCCGGTTCCACCGCAGGAAGTCCGAGGCACTTAGCAATCTCCCCTAAGGCAGATTCATCGGTTCCTGCCGATGCTGACCAACGTGTTGCCGCTTTCAGCAAGTTGCCACCCGGTCGTCCTTCCTGAAACTGGTCGGGGGTGTTTCCCCAGGCTTGAAACACAGCGTAGGCTAACAGCCCATTTTGCACCACACGTTTACCCAGTGGTTTACCCAACACACTCTCACACCAAGCACGATTCAGGTACCAGTCATCGCTCAAGTCGTGGTCGTCACAAATCATATAAACTGGCACATTTGCCATTGCCCGTCGGACTTTCCAAAGCTCACTAAAGCACTCTTTCAGCAAAACGGCTTCACGATCCCAGTGCTTTGCCAACTTTGGGTCTTTGTGGATATCCTTACCCCTCGGAAAGCGATCGGGCCAAAGAATCGGCGACCAAACAAGCATATAGAGGGTGAAGTATTCACCCAAGCTAAACAGGTGGCTTTTCGATTCCTCTGGAGTATCGAGCAGCATCGCTGTCAGCCCAGCGTAATCCTTGGCAATGTCAGTGCGTTTTCCAGGCTTAAGTTCACTCGGTTTCCTGCTTTCATAGCCATCAGTTGGTCGGATCTGAAAAGGCAAATTTTCTTCCCAACCGAGCAAAGTATCACCGACATCAGTGGCTAGCCACAGCAACGGGTCAGCAACGTCGTCACCGTAGATTTGGTCACCCGTGAAAAATAGCTGATGCAGTCGGGAATTTGGCTCCTCAGCATAATGCTCAATCAAGTCATCTAGAATTGGTAAGGCATCGTGTCCACCACCGTGTAACTTCCGACAGGAACCATGAGCCAGCCGTAAGTGATTTAAGTCTTCCGGTGGCATGGCAAAGGTGGGTAGCTGATGCTCAAAATAGCTGACTGTGATTGGGGGAGAAGGTATCGCCAACTGTAATGCTTGAGCCAGATTCTGTTCCTGGCTACCGAAACTTAGATCGTAAGCATAAATTTGTCCAGATTTTAATACGCCGGAGGGGGTAAAAAAGTCAACTTTTTCCGTCTCCTCCTCATTCACTGGCTTCGCGGTGACGGCAACAATGTGCAGATACTTACCAAGTGGCACAGTGGAGCGTGTACCTTCGAGTAACACAGTTTTGATTGTAGAACCGTTGTCCTGTGTCGCGTAAACTTTCAGAGTGACTTCGCGAGGCTCTTTGAGAGCAATCCAAACTGTCACAGCATTACTCTCTGTACGCCGCAAGATTGGGCCGACCAGAATTAGTGGCAGATGCTCAATGCGATCGCTAGTCCGCAGCATTGGTAATGCCTGCAAAATCATTTTGCTATTTTCATCGGCGCGCTGTACGCGATCGCCTAGCGGGACACTACTGCGTCCTTCGCTTAAAGGTGTCCGTGACATACAACAAGAGTTGCTGCCTCACAATGAAAGCAGCCTTAGTTAGAACTATGACGAATAGCTTAGCCTATGCCTAGTTAGATCCAATTTTTTTAGTTATTTGCACTACTTCTCAGAAAATAGGCGGGGGGAGCAGGGGAGGCACTGGAGGCTTTTAAGGGTAGGTTTGTAATAAAGACCCTCAATAATGAAGTGATGCAGTTGCACATATCCGTTAAAAAAATCCGGAAAGCGAAAACTGTCACGGGTAACGATTAATAATCAAAAGTGAGATGCAGTTGGAGGAAACCATGTCTGTACCCACGCGCCGTACCTTGCCGCTAATCTTAATTCGCGGATTTGGCGGTTTCAACACTGATGATGAGAAGAGGGTTGCTTATCAGGGATTTAACAACGGCACCGTCTATCCTCATAAGCGCGGGGAAAACTACATCTATGAGGGACTAATCCTACGGCTGATGAAATCGTCTTGGCGTTATCATGACGCTACTAATGTGGTGGGATATTACTCAAATAGAGTGACAGAACCAGCGCTTATTCCAGAGGCACTCAAGCATTTTAATCCAGAATTCTTCAGTGGCGACAAAGTTGTGATCGATCCAGCCATGGCGCTACATCTGATCAAGACTATTGAAGATTTGCGGCACACATTCTGGGTATTTCGCTACTACGACCTCAATGACCGGACTTTTGAGACATACGGTCAAGCACTGGTTCGGCTGATCGACTTTATTCGCGAACTGGCAGTAGACAAGGATGGTACTAGACCCAAGGTCAATATCATTGCTCATTCTATGGGTGGGCTACTCGTTCGCGAGGCAGTGCAGTGTACCTACCCAGACAGTAACCGCAAGGCTGAGGACTACATCAACAAAATTGTCACTTTAGGAACGCCACACCAAGGTGTCACCTTTCAAATTTTCAAAGATTGGATTGGTATTCAAGCGGAAAAGGAATTTGAGCATTTTAGTCCTGAGTTTCAAGCTGACGAAAACAATCGTGCATCCTATAAGCATTTTCAAGACCACTTCCCAGTAGAACGGTTGCTAACGGTTGTTGGCACTAACTACCGTTCTTACAGCATGACCCCCGCTATCATGCTGAACCGTGTCTTCTCTGCTGGGGGTGAATATGGACAAAACTACAACCGGAGTGACGGGTTGGTAAAGCAAGCGTTTGCTCAGATTCCTGGGGCACCGCGAACTTTTGTTCACAAGTGCCATGGAGGTATTGATTCACTAATTACAGCCCGTGAGTCCTTTGAGGTGGCAACGCGATTTTTCTTTGGGAATGTGCGGGTACGGTTACGCTTGGTACGGGGAAAGATTACCCGTGGTCAAGATTTGTTTGGTAAGAGTGAATTCTTCCTGGGGGTTTCTATCAAGCCACGCCGTGTAGATTTTGAGCTTTTCCACCAAAGTGCGGAAGCGGAAAACTGCTATGGACCATTTCGTAATGTTGATTTGAGCGATCGCAACATTGCCTTCCCTTGGGCAGATGACAACAAGCTCATCTGGGAGGGCTACCTGAACACCCTGCCGATTATCAACGACGAGAGCATTACCATTAAGGACATGGTGATGCGGCTAGACTTCTATGTTGGCGAACGTGATTTGTTTGGGATTGGTTTTTCCGATAACTTGATCTTCCGCAAGCACTACTACGTTCGTGCTCTGTTATCACCTAACTTAAAGCTTTACCTCCATACAGGTGAAGAGTTTGCTCTAGACGAATTCCAGCCAACGAATGAGCAGGAAATGAGGATAGTCGCTGATGGTTGGGAATTTGATGTTGTAGGAACTGGTTTTGAAGGTACGTTCGGTATCGAAATTGAGCGAGTTCCTGAAGAGGGACAGCCAGAACCGTTGACAGATGAGATCGCGACATAATTGAGCAACACTTAAACAAATCCGTTTTTGTTGGCAGTTTTTTCAATAAATCTTTGACTAATGCGATTGCCTTACAGTGCGAGGAATCGCTTTTTTCTTAAAATCTGTACTAAAGTAATAAACTGCTATTTTTTCAGGAGTAGCGTCGTGCTGTTACATGGATACAGCTTGATTTTTAACTGTGTTATTCTTTTCTATCTGATTAATAGTTAAATAGAAGAGGGGTACTATTCATCAAGGCGATCGCAATTAGAAAATCAAATGGGATTCCAGCTTGAGAAAGTGATTCCCTGGGGTCGTTCGATGGAGGAATATGTCAAGATGTTCAATCTGACTCCTGACGATCTCCAATTAAATATTCTTGACTGTGCGGGTGGCCCTGCTAGCTTCAATGCTGAAATGAAGCACCAAGGGTATGAGGTTATTTCCTGTGACCCAATTTATCAGTTTTCTGCGGGTGTAATTGCCCAGCGCATTCAAGATACTTACCAATCTGTAATAGACGGCGTTCAGGCAACTCGTGAAGACTTCGTTTGGCAGGATATCCAATCACCCGAACATCTAGGGCAAATCAGGATGTCAGCGATGCAAAAATTCTTAGAAGATTTACCGTTGGGAATTCAGCAAGGACGCTACATTACTGCTGAGTTGCCAACGCTGCCATTCGATAGCGATCTCTTTGATTTAGCGCTTTGCTCGCATTTGCTGTTTACCTATTCTGATCTACTTTCGCAAGAATTTCACCTTGCTTCAATCCGAGAACTATGCCGCGTTGCAACACAAGTACGAATTTTTCCCTTGCTGAATAATTTTTCTACAGAACTATCACCTTTAGTACCGTTGGTAATAAAAGAGTTAACAGCACAGGGATATAACGTAGAAATTCACCAAGTGTCCTATGAGTTTCAAAAGGGCGGCAACCAAATGTTGCAAGTTCAGCGCAACATCTCTTAAAAGCTGATCAGATTGTTCCTCTCTCGACAGGAACCAAATAACAGCCATTAATCCGCCAAGTCCTGTCAGGCTGCTTTTCCATCAGGTAAAGCGCTGTCATTTTGCTGAGCTTTAACAGGTAGAGCAAGTCGTGAACGGTTTACTCAAAATATAAGGAGTGTTCAAGAGTTCAATTCTGTAGGCTGAGGCACTGCTCAAAAAATTCAAGGCGTCCTTCTTTTAAGAAAAACGCCTTGCTGCCTATTGATATTTTTTTAAGAATTGTTCAAGGTTCAGTGGGGTTACACATGACTCAGAAGTACCACCACGAGACTAGCTTTGAACCCTACAATCGGTAGTCAACCTAGCTGAGTGAAGCGTTACTACGATCATAGGTAGCGCTGAAGCTAGGATGCGGCTTACCTTGAATGTGGTTCCAGTAGTCCACAGTATCCATTTCCATGCCTACTTCGGCGGCAGCGCGACCAAGCATAGATTGCTGGCGATTTTTGATGATGTGGTGATGACGCATCATTAGGGCGCGAGCTTGTTCTTGAGTAGACATTTTATTATTCTCCGATTACCTTAACGAGGCTTGGTTAGATTCTTTTTTCCTTACATTTATAACTATACCAGAAAATTCTGTAACAAAAGCTACAAAAAGGCTTTGACTACAAAACTTTACATAATTTCTTAGAAACATAAGAGACAGCTTCTGGCAATACTCTCAGCGTGAGAGTCCAGCTATTGGCGCTCGCTTTTGTGAGAAAGTTGTCAAAATCCATAATCTAAATGGGTATCCCTTCTTGTCCTGTCCAGAAGACGAAACGCCTGTAACATCATGAGGCACTCGTGGTACGGTAGTGCTTTCTACGATGTAGAGAGATTAATCCGTATGGATAGCCAAACCGCTAGCAATTCCCCAACCTCACTTGAGACTCAGTGGGATGCACAACTCTACGATAGTAAGCATTCGTTTGTCTCCCAGTTCGGTACAAGCTTGGTTGAGTTGCTATCTCCAAAATCTGGAGAATCTATTCTAGACCTTGGTTGCGGAACAGGTCATCTGAGTGACAAGATTGCAGCGTCTGGGGCGGAAGTCATTAGTATTGATAGCGCCTCAACAATGATTGAGCAAGCAAGTCAGCATTACCCCAACCTACGGTTTGAAGTAGCGGATGCAAGAGATTTGCAATTTCAAGAACAATTTGACGCAGTATTTTCCAATGCTGTACTGCATTGGATTAAAGAACCAGAAAAGGTTATCGCAAGTATCCAGCGTGCGCTGAAACCAGGAGGGCGTTTTGTTGCTGAGTTTGGTGGCAAGGGTAACGTTAATGCCGTTATTAGGGCGATTTCCAACGCTATGGAGGCTGTCGGTTATCCCGTTGATGAAGCGATGAATCCCTGGTATTTTCCTAGTATTGGGGAATATGGAACGTTACTGGAACAACAAGGATTAGAGTTGACCTTTGCTACTCTTTTTGAACGCCCGACCCTGTTGGATGATGGAGATCAAGGGATGCAAAATTGGATCAAAATGTTTGGCAATAGCTTTTTGCAAATCATTCCGGCTGACAAGCAGACAGAGGTTTTAGTGAATATTGAAAATCAGTTACGTCCAACGTTGTATCAGGAGGGAACTTGGTTTGCTGACTACAAGCGAATTCGAGTGATGGCAATCAAGTTGTAAGGCTAGTGGGGTGATTGGATATATGCGATCGCTTTTTTAATACGAACAATACGAACTCCTTATGCTAACCGCATCACCGCTGTAATCCTACTGCTAAACAACTGCTCAAAAATTACAGACAACGTGACCGACCACAGGAAAATTGAGTACTACTATGCCTGGTGTGGTGTAATGGGAAGCGTAGGAGTGCGATTCGTTCCGTCGAAATAAGTAGGAATACTTAGGGATGACGGGATTGGTAAATGAGGCGCAAGCCATCAGAACCACGATAACTGAATGACCATGAGGGTGCAAGACCCTCCCTCCAGGTGCAGGAGTGAAAGCATCACCCCCAGGTTTGCGACTAGCCATCAACGCCTGAAGCGGGGCGAAAAGGTGGCAATACTGGAAGCCTAATCCGGTACCCATCGAGCAAAGTACACATGAGTAAATGCCTCGGCTTGAAGACACGATTGAATCGTCGTTATTCCAAACCAGCCAAATAAGGCTGACAGGCTGGAACCAAAAAAGGTTAAGGATAGGGAGTTGGCGATTTGCTACTCGACTAACAAGCACTTCCCTTAAAACCCGGCGAACAGTGTCACTCTAAAGGTACATAGTATGGTCATTCGGAACGAAGTAACCTCCCGTATGTTCTCTCGGAGGTCGAATACTGAGAGCAGGTGCTAACCGCATACAACGGGCAGGAAAGATTGGGAAAGAAGCGAATGCTAGGGGTAATGCCCTGGATATGCTGACGTTCCCACGGTGATTTGGAAGATAGAGTCCAAGTAAGAGTAAATATGTCTAAAACACAGTCTCAACAACTGATGGTGGAATGGCGCTCGATAGACTGGCGAAAGCTGGAAAAACGAGTGTATAAGCTCCAAAAGCGAATCTATCAAGCCTCTAATCGTGGCGATATCAAAGCACTTCGCAAACTCCAAAAGATGCTGATGAAATCCTGGTCAGCAAGTGCATTGGCGGTTCGTAGAGTGACTCAGGATAACCAAGGGAAAAAGACGGCAGGTGTGGATGGGCTGAAAAGCCTGACCCCAAAGCAACGTCTTGAACTTGTAAATAAATTGCACCTGGGAACCAAGGCAAGTCCAACCCGGAGAGTATGGATTCCAAAACCCGGAACGGAAGAGAAACGACCCTTGGGAATACCTACAATGAAAGACCGCGCCTTGCAAGCGTTAGTCAAACTGGCTTTAGAGCCAGAATGGGAAGCGCGATTTGAACCTAACAGTTACGGGTTCAGACCAGGACGCTCATGTCACGATGCGATTGGAGCAATTTTCAAGGCAATCAACGTCAAATCGAAATACGTGCTTGACGCAGACATTGCAAAATGTTTTGACCGCATCAACCAGGAGAAACTGCTCGCAAAATTAAATACATTCCCCACCCTAAGACGGCAAGTCAGGTCTTGGTTAAAAGCGGGAGTAATGGATGGCAAAGAGCTGTTTCCCACATCCGAGGGTACACCGCAAGGTGGCGTCATATCGCCACTACTTGCCAATATTGCCCTCCACGGGATGGAAGAACGGATAAAAGAATATGTTGGGTCACTAAAGTTGGGTATAAGCCTAATTAATAGAAAATTCAGCGTAAGTCTTATCCGATACGCCGACGACTTCGTCATTCTCCACGAAGACATAACCGTAGTCCAAGGATGTCAGGTGATTATCTCTGACTGGTTAAAAGACATGGGTTTGGAATTAAAACCCAGTAAGACCCGATTGGCTCACACCCTTAATCCGGTGGAAAATGAGAAGCCGGGATTTAACTTCCTCGGCTTCAACATACGCCAATTCCCTGTAGGTAAATACCACACAGGTAAAAGTACACACGGAGAATTACTTGGCATTAAAACCATCATCACCCCAAGTAAAGAGAAAGTAAAGGTACATTACGACAAAATTGCGGACGTAATTAGCCGCCATAAGGCAGCGCCCCAATCGGCGCTTATTAAACATCTCAATCCAATCATTAGGGGTTGGGCTAATTACTACTCAACTGTGGTAAGCAAGGTAACTTACGCAGAATTAGATAACCTCATGTACCAAAAGCTTCGTGCTTGGGCAAAACGCCGCCACCCCAAAAAGAACATGGGGGATGTGGTTAAGCGCTATTGGATAACCATAGGCGGCGATAACTGGGTCTTCGCGACCAGGGAGGGAAATAACCCTCTCCGGTTACTTGACCATGCCAAAACTCCTATAGTTCGTCATGTAAAAGTTAAAGGCGAAGCGTCTCCATACGACGGAAACCTAGTCTATTGGAGCAAAAGAAAAGGTGAAAACCCTGAGATGCCAACGAGAGTAGCAATGCTCTTGAAGAAACAAAAAGGGAAATGCGCCCGGTGCAACTTATACTTCCGCGAGGAAGAGGTGATGGAGATTAACCATAAAATCCCGAAATCGAAAGGTGGAAAGGATAAATACGATAATTGGCAACTCCTTCACAGACATTGCCACGATATAAAGACAGCCAGCGATGGCAGTCCCGGCAACAAATCCGGCTGTAACAGTGCCGAGCCTAAGCCCCCCAGAAAGCTAGAAATGGTCAATGGGAAATGGGCAATGAGGTGTGTGTGACAGACACCAAATTATCAAGGAGCCGTGTGAAGGGAAACTTTCACGCACGGTTTTGAAGACCAGCGGGGCTGGTGACAGTCTCGCTGAGTTTAATGGTAATAGCCCCTTAGCTCAGCTATCTTTAGTTGGTTATAGACGCAGCCAATGCCAAGCTGGAATCTTCTAAAGCGTCACACGAGTCTCGGACTATCACGGTTTTTGCATCCTCAGATTTTTATCTTTAAAGACTTTTCATGCAGACTAAAGCTTTTAATGAGCTTTTCCCACTATTTAACACAGCTAACCCAGAGACATTAGAATGGCTCCTGTCTGTTGTCGTCGAACACGAGTACCCATCAGATAGAGCTGTCTTAATGGAAGATGCCTGGGGAAACGCCGTTTACTTTGTTGTCTCCGGCTGGGTCAAAGTTCGGCGCCTCTATGGAGATAACGTTGTTACGATGGCGATTTTGGGTCGGGGTGATTTTTTCGGTGAAATGGCAATCCTCGATGAGTCTCCCCGCTCAAACGATGTCATTGCCTTATCTGACGTACAGTTACTAAGCGTTTCTGCTCAGCGCTTTATTCAAACCCTCTTCAAAGACCCGCAATTGCACCACCGGATGTTGCAACTGATGGTGCGGCGGCTACGTCAGACAAATCTCCGCTTTCAACGACGGCATCAGCCGCCTGCTGTGAAGTTAGTGGGTACACTGGTTGGCTTGGCAGAAAACTATGGTCAACCTACTGAGCGGGGGATGGAAATCTATAACATTCCCTACAAGGATTTGGCAGATATCACAGATATCAGTGCTGAAGATACTGGCAAAATCATGGAAAAGCTTGAAAGTAAAGGCTGGATTAAACGTGATACCCAAAAACAGACACTCTACCTGATTAATATTAAGCAGTTGACTCATCTAGCAGGACGAGTTTAGGCGTTGGGGAGATAAGGAGGCAATACACATAAACTTTGGAGTTTTTCACCTCATCTCCCCCTGAAATTGAGGGCGTTTATTAGAAACCTACTCTTGAGAATTCCCCCCCACCCCCACAATTAGCTAATCTAAAAGCTTAATCGCTATAAAGCTAATTGCTAAATGAAGACTGAAGCAACAACCGTTCGCCCCACTGGGGTACCTAGCACTGTACCAGTAATTTCCTACCAAGTGGCAATGCCACAACCCGAATCGCACCTGTTTGAGGTGACGCTGACTGTGCAAGGTTGGCAGGAATCAGTACTGGACTTGAAAATGCCAGTTTGGACTCCAGGCTCTTACCTAGTGCGGGAGTATGCTAAACATCTCCAGGATTTCTCCGCTAAGGCGGCTGAAAAAGGACAGCCATTGCCTTGGCTCAAACTGGGCAAAAATCACTGGCAAGTTGAGACAGAGAATGCTTCAGAAATAACGGTATCTTATAGGGTGTTTGCCAATGAATTGTCCGTGCGGACAAATCACCTAGATGCGACTCATGGCTATTTTAATGGGGCGGCATTGTTCTTCTTCATTCCTGGCTTTCAGCAACAACCGAGTCGGGTAACGATTGTGCCTCCTAAACCGGATTGGTGTGTAACAACACCTCTACTAACTGTTTCAGGAGAAACTAATACATTTGAGGCAAAAGACTTTGACACGTTGGTAGATAGTCCGTTTGAAATTGGTCAAGCGCAACTATATGACTTTGAAGTGCTAGAGAAACCGCATCAACTCGCAATCTGGGGAAAAGGCAACGCTGACCCCGATCGCATTATTGCGGATACAAAAAAAATTATTGAGGTCGAAGCCGACTTGTATGGGGGTTTGCCCTATGAGCGTTATCTATTTTTGCTGCATCTTGCTGCTACTGGTTTCGGCGGATTGGAGCATAAGGATAGCTGTTCCTTAATTTACCCTCGTTTCGGTTTTCGGAATAAGGAGAAGTACAACCGCTTCATGCAGTTGGTAGCACATGAGTTCTTTCACTTGTGGAACGTCAAGCGGATTCGCCCGAAAGCGCTGGAGACGTTTGATTATGAGCAGGAAAATTACACAACGTCTCTATGGTTTAGTGAGGGAACGACGAGTTACTACGATTTGATAATCCCCTTGAGGGCAGAGATTTACGATGCCAAGACTTTCTTAGAGGGCTTGAGTAAAGAAATTACACGCTTGCAAACAACGCCAGGTCGTAAGGTACAGCCGCTGAGTGAGTCAAGTTTTGATGCTTGGATTAAACTTTATCGACGAGATGCCAATAGTGATAATTCTCAGATTTCCTACTACTTGAAAGGGGAAATGGTTTCATTCTTACTAGATTTGCTAATCCGTACGCGACATGAAAATCAGCGATCGCTCGATAATGTAATGGCAGTAATGTGGCAGCAGTTTGGTAAAGACGAAATTGGGTTTACCCCCGAACAACTGCGGGATGTGCTTGAGTCGGTAGCACAGGCAGATTTGGCTGACTTCTTTGAGCATTACGTCGATAGTACTGACGAGTTACCGTTCGATGAGTACCTGCAACCGTTTGGCTTACGGCTTCATAGCTTCGAGGAAGACGATGCCGCGCCATTCTTCGGTGCAATGGTGAAGACGGAGAACAATCAGGAGGTTATCAAGTTTGTCGAAGCGGGTTCTCCGGCTGGGGTAGCAGGTATTGATGCAGGTGATGAGTTGCTAGCGATTGATGCCATACGAGTAACTGCTGAGAGCTTAAGCGATCGCCTAAAAGACTACAAGGTTGGTGATACCATCCAAGTAACAGTCTTCCACCAAGACGAATTGCGTACCCTACCTGTAAAATTGGCACAACCACGACCCAGCCGCTATCAGCTTGTACCTGTGGAATCTCCCTCGGATGCTCAAAAACAGATGTTTTCTGGCTGGTTAGGGGTAGATTTGTTGGCAATTCGCTAGAACTTACAAAGGTAGGTTTTTTAGCTTGGGATGTTGGGGAGGTCGGGAAACGGAAGTAGCACGTTAATATACATAAACTTCGGGAGTTTTTCACTCATCAGCCCACCTCCCCATTCCCTCATCACCCTATTTTCCCCAGTGGCACAAACAACCACTACTTAACCCCCAAGAACTTTGAGGTTAGGAAGAGGTCTAGTATTCAGACAAGTTTACCATCTCTCGCACGTTACCACGTACACCACCCACACCCTGAGCAAACTGGCGATCTTGCTGATGAACCACCATCGGCATCCCATTTTTTGATCCCATAACAATTAACCCAAAGCGATCAATGCGTGACTGGGGCAGAAGTTGCAGTCGGTAACGTTGTAAAAGCATTGCCAGTATAATTTTGATCTCCATCATCGCAAAGGCTGCACCGATGCATAGACGCTGACCAGCGCTGAAGGGATTGTATTCATAGGGTGTAGGTTCGATTGTCTCCCAGCGCTGTGGGCTAAATGCCTCAGGATTGGGATAGAGTTCAGGCATATGGTGGGTCTGGTAAATGCTGACAAATACCTCTGTTCCCTGAGGCAAAGCATAGCCTCCAAGTTCAGTTGGTTTTGAGGTGACACGCCCATTCCACGGTACTGGTGGCAAGACTCGCATACTCTCTTTGATGACTCGCTCCAACAACGGCAACTGTTGCAACTGCTCGATGCTTGGGGCTTCACCCTGTAGGACACTCTCTAGTTCATCAAGCAAGTCAGCAGCTACCTCTGGGTGCTGTGAGAGGAGAAACAGCGTCCAAGTCAGAGCATTGGCGCTAGTCTCGTGACCAGCACCAAAGATTACGCTAACATGACCAAGCAGTTCATCCTCGCTCAATCCAACACCACTCTCCGCATCACGAACCTGCAGTAGCATTGACAGTACATCCCCCTCATCTGTGTCTGCCGCCCGTTTTCGCGTAATGATCGCACGCATCTCTTCGTCAAGTTGCGCCATCAGATTAAGCAAGCGGTGGTAGGGCAATCCTGGTAAGTCAAAGGGCAATAAAGCGATCGCGGGTGTTCCTAATAGACTTAAGGCATCCTGTATGAGTCTCCCGGTATTACCGCCGCTTTCAGTAATGTCACAGCCAAATAGCGTCTTGGTTGCTATACGCATCGTGAGGAGTCGCATTACCTCAGCAATGTCACAAGATTTATCAATTGCCATTTGGTCAAGTATCGATTGAGTGATAGCAACCATATCGTTGCGATAAGACTCGATCCGTTGTTTATGAAAGGCTGGCATCAGAAGCTGGCGATGCTGTCGGTGCTGATCACTATTGACACCAAATAACCCTACACCAAAATGCTTCAGGGGTTCAGTGCGTGGTGAAAGGTCCTTCTTGCGGTACAACTTCCCTGATAAGGCATGTTTGTAGTAAATCTCATGCTGGGTTGAGACTTGGCGAACCAGTTCCGATCCATAGGCAAACACAGTACCAGGACAATTGGGAAGCGGTGAATAGATATTGGTGCCCCCACCTTCTATTAGGGAGACGACTGAACCATAGGTCTGGAAGAGCTTTTGGGTGTAGCCGATTGAGTCTTTGGCGAAGAGAAACACATTGGCGGCACGCCCAAAGATTGGTGCTGGAGGAGGACCAGGGACTTTTAGACCAGAATTGTATGTGGTCACTGTCATCGTTGTCTCCTTGGGTGGGAAAATCTAATTAGGACAAGTGTGTTTTTAGTCGTTTTGACCTAAGCGTAACGCTATGTGATAGGTTTGCTGCAAAAACTTTTAAGCTTCTAACGCCAACTAGTATCTGAAGAACCACAATTTCTAACTCCTGACCTAAAGATCGATGCTCAAGCAAGTCTGGTCTGAACATTGTTAGGCTGGAAATAGTCCCCAGTGGCTACATACAAGGAGTAATGGTCTTGAAGAATCAATATTCACAAAATTGGCAAGCATTAGTCGGGGGGATTTTAGCAGCAGCACTCCTTCTTCTGAGCTTTAGTTCCTTTGTGATCATCAACCCAGGTCAGGCTGGAGTGATCAGCATCTTGGGTAAAGCTAGGGATGGAGCTTTACTAGAGGGCATCCACATCAAACCGCCACTGATTTCAACTGTAGATATCTACGATTTGACGGTGCAAAAGTTTGAAGTCCCGGCGCAGAGTTCTACCAAGGATTTGCAGGATTTGTCCGCTAGCTTTGCGATCAACTTCCGTCTCGATCCAATCAAGGTTGTTGAAATTAGAAGGAAACAAGGCACGTTGCAGAATATCGTGTCGAAAATTATTGCACCCCAAACACAGGAATCTTTTAAAGTTGCGGCGGCGAGAAGAACTGTTGAGGAAGCGATTACTAAACGGGAGGAACTCAAACAAGACTTTGATACGGCTTTAGGCGATCGCTTAGATAAGTACGGCATCATCATACTTGATACCAGCGTTGTTGACCTGGCGTTCTCCCCAGAGTTCTCCAAAGCAGTTGAGGAGAAACAAATCGCCGAACAAAGAGCGCAAAGAGCGGTCTATGTAGCACAGGAAGCGGAACAAGAAGCGCAAGCAGACATCAATCGTGCTAAGGGTAGGGCAGAAGCTCAACGACTTTTGGCTGAAACCCTCAGAGCGCAAGGCGGTCAGCTAGTTCTTCAGAAAGAAGCGATCGAAGCTTGGAGGCAAGGCGGTTCTCAGATGCCAAATGTCCTAGTGATGAGCGGTGACTCAAATCGCAGTGTGCCTTTTCTCTTCAACTTGGGTAATTTTCAGCAACCGTCTACTCCTTAGTGACTCAGTATTGTAAGGGCGTAAGGCGTTCATTGGTGTCAACTTAAGACGAGGGCGACTGGAAGTCGGGGCTACAAAAACCAAGTCCGCCTGCGCGGACTGATGAAAAACCTTGGTTTTTGAAACCTGCTCCAGGCAGGTGCGTATTAGTGTAGCTGCGGTTTCAACTGCCAATTCTTCTTAAATTGAACACCAATGAAGGCGTTGCGCCCCTACAGAGCGTATATTGCATATGTCTTACAACTAACAGCGTTCCCTTAATTTCTTGAGCTACTATAACCAGCAGCAAAATGCTTTTTCACTTAAATACCTCAGTAAGTTGGAGAGACAAATTCTCACTTCCCCTTACTTTGCAGTAAACAACCTAAACCGCGACTTTGTAGGGACTAAGGGATTTTCAGTTGTGTTTCAGCGCTCAGGATTAGGCGAAGTTGAACAACGCTTTCCCTTCTTCAAAACTTATTTGAGTGTTGCTCTGCAATCAACGTGTAACGCCTTCTATCTCAATCCACTCCTACTAACAACAGGCTCTCGTGTAGACCCCCACATTGATCGGAGTTTGCGCTCCTACTGCAAAACTATTGAACCACCAGCGCTTGTCAGCGTCCTTTATGTCCAGGTGCCACCAGTTCTCCAAGGAGGGGAATTGGTACTACGCCACAACAAACGCCAAGTTGGTCAAATCCGTCCTCAATTGAATACGTTGCTTTACTTTCAGGGTGATTTGACTCATTCGGTTAATGAAGTCACAACTCCAGGAACTCGCCTCAGCTTAGTTTGTGAACAGTACAGCTTGAGTGAAAGTGAACTCCAGGAGATTCCAGAGTTTACCCTTGAATCTAGGGCAATTCAATCGAAGGGTAAAAGAAAAAGGGTCAAGGAATCTGTCTGACCTTTGTCCCTTCCGCTTTCACCTTTCTCTTGATTTGGTTGATTGAAAAAGCGATCGCCGCTCTCTTCCATTCCCAAGAGAAGGACTGAGACAAGCAGAAGAACCCACTTTCTCACTTCGTTATGATGATTTCTTCCCAACGTTTTAAAAAGTTACGACTAACGAGTGAAAGTTGAGCATCCCAGAACCGAGTACGCTTAGATTCATGGAAAATAGCTTATTCGATAAAACTTTCCGAGACAGTGAGGGCAATATTGTTATTGCTCAACCGCCAAATCTGCCGCTTTTGGTTGGAATTACAGCAACTGTACTCAAATTAATTGTGAAAAGTGGCAACATCCATACAGGTCTAGACGCAATAGCTTTTGGCTCTTTGTTTACTTGGGCGTGGCAGGAGCTATTCGAGGGCGTTAACTACTTTCGTCGGGCGCTAGGTTTACTCGTGCTGATTGGCGTAATCGCTTCGAGGTTCTCCAACAACTTCTGAGTGTTCATCTGCTGTTGAGCATTCTTAGAGAGAGCAAGGAAAACAAAAAAGCTGATAGCTGACGGCTTTCTGCCACATCACAACTACTCTCTGGTCGCTTTCATCCTTACCTTAGTAGGAGGGGGTGAAGCCGTTGGTGCCTTGCCGTTTGTGCCATTGCCATTAGTCCTGAATAACTGCCGGAACCGCCTATCCTCTGCAATTGCCTCAAAATCAGGGTCAGTTTTTGCCTCTGCTCGATGGCTGGGATTTAGTTTGATTGCCTTCTCCAGGTTTTCAACAGCTAACTTTCCTTGTCCTTGTAGGGCATAGCAGGCAGCTTTGTTGTAATAAGCTTTAGCAAAATCCGGTTGAATCGCTAAAGCGCGATCAAAGCTATCTAGTGCCGCGTCATCACGCTCTAGATTAATAAGCATATCTCCCCGGTAGTTCCAGGCTTTAAAGGAGTCAGGATTGAATTCAATCACTTTGTCAAAGGAAGCAACAGCGTCTTCATATCGTTCTAGCGTCCCTAAAGCTAAGCCTCGATTCAACCAAGCCACAGCATCATCAGGCTGAGCCTGAACCGCTTGATCAAAGGACTTGAACGCCTCCTCATGCCGTTGTAAGGTTCCTAGAATCACCCCACGATTGACCCAGGCTTCATGATAATCAGGTTTGAGTTCAAGGGCCTTGTCAAAAGACGCGATCGCATCTTCAGGACGCTTCAACCGTCCCAGAGTCATGCCTCGATGCAGCCAAGCTTTGTAGTCGTCAGGTTGGATTTGCACCGCTTTGTTGAAAGCTGCGATCGCTCCTTCATATCGCCGTAATTCCTTCAATGCAATTCCTCGGTAGTACAAGGTATCAGCATGATCAGGTTCGAGTTCAAGTGCTTTGTCAAATGAGCCAATCGCTTCCTCGTACTGTTGTAATTCCCATAGAGCAACACCCCGTTGATACCAAACGTGATGGTGATCGGGTTTAATATCAAGGGCTTGCTCATAGTTTGCGATCGCGTCTTTATAACGCCCTTGAGAAAATAACTCATTCCCCTGATTGACGTAATCATCTGGGTTCAGGAATAACTGAGGATGGTTAGATTTGAGGCGTTCCAGTTGTTCAGTCAAATCTTGGATTTTCTCAGTCACTTCTGGGACAACTGCCTCTGTAATCGAGGCGGCTGAAAGTTCAGCCAGTTCCTTCAAGATTTGCTCCTTCTGGGTTTGAGCATCTGAGGCAACTTCAGAAAGCTCTGCCGCCAGTGTAGTCTCCAATTTGTCTAGATTCTGAAGCGTTAAATCCTTGCGAGTTTGAATTTGCGATTGCAATTGTGAAACTTGAGTTGTTACCTCAGTCTCTAATTGTTTTAAGCTCTGGAGGGTTTGCTCTCTCCGTTCTTGAACTCCTGAGTGCGACGTTGAAACCTGAGTAGTAAACTCGGTTTCTTGAGTTTTCAGGTTCTGGAGAATCTGAGCCATCTGCTCTTGAACCTGTGCCTGTAATTGGGCAAATTGAGCTGTGACTTCAGTCTCTATTCGTCCTAAGCTTTGTAGAGTTTGCGTCTGCTTTTCTTGAACCCCTGAGTGCGAGGCTGAAACCTGAGTGGTAAACTCCGTCTCCCGATTTTTCAGGTTCTGGAGTGTTTGAGCCATTTGCTCTTGAATCTGGGACTGGAGTTGGGCAAATTGAGCTGTAACTTGAGTCTCTATTTGTTCTAAGCTCTGTAGAGTTTGCGCCTGCTTTTCTTGAACTCCTGAGTGTGAGGTTGAAAGCTCAGTGGTAAAGTCAGTTTCTTGAGTTTTCAGATTTTGGAGAATCTGAGCCATCTGCTCTTGAATATGCGATCGCGATTGTGAGAGTTGAGTCGCTATCTCACTGCCTAATTGCTCCAAATTCTGAAGAGTTAAATCCCTCTGCTGTTGAGCTTTTTGTTCTGCTTCGGCTTGAATTTCAGCCAGATGAGGAGAGAACTCAGTCTGTAGCGTTCTGAGGTTTTGCAGGATTATATCTCGTTGCTTTTGCGCCTCTAACTGAAGTTCACCCAATTGAGCCGCAAACTCAGTTTCTGATATTGCTAGGTTCTGTAGGACAGCATCTTTCTGTCTTTGAAGATCAGACTGGTGTTCCGTAAACTGAGGGGTAAATTCGGCGCTTAATGCTTCTAGATTCTGGAGGATTAAGTCTCGTTGCTGTTGAACATTTGCCTGGAGTACAGATAGTCCAGCTTCAAACTCGGTTTCTGATTGTTTCAAGTTCTGTAGGAGAGCCTCTTTCTGGGCTTGGACATCTCCCTGAATGGCAGCAAGTTCTGGGGCAAACTCTGCGTTTGCTTTTTCCAGGTTTTGGAGAATTAACTCTTTGTGGTGTTGGACATCTGAATGCAGTTCAGAGAGTGCCGCCGCAAATACTCTCTCTGAGGTTTGTAGGTTTTGTAGGATAGTATCTTTCTGTGCTTGGACATCTGCCTGAATGACAGAAACTTCCGGGGCAAACTCTGCGCTGAGTTTTTCTAGATTCTGGAGGATTAAGTCCCGTTGCTGTTGAACAGTTGCCTGAAGTTGAGACAGTTGAGTCGCAAACTCAGCTTCTGATGTGGCTAGGTTCTGTAAAACAGTATCTTTCTGTGCTTGAACATCTTCCTTAATAACCGAAAGTTCGGGAGCAAAATCTGCGCTGAGTTTTTCTAAGTTTTGAAGAATTAAATCTCGTTGCTGTTGAGCAGTTGCCTGGAGTTGAGACAGTTGAGTCGCAAACTCAGCTTCTGATGTGGCTAGGTTCTGTAAAACAGTATCTTTCTGTGCTTGAACATCTTCCTTAATAGCAGAGAGTTGTGGGCTAAATTCAGTGCTGAGTTGTTCTAGGTTTTGTAGGATTAAGCCTTTTTGTTGTTGGGCATCTGAATGCAGTGCCGAGAGTGCTGCCGCAAACTCGATTTCTGATGTTTCTAGATTTAGTAAGACGGTATTCTTCCGGGCTTGAACATCTGTCTGAATAGCAGCAAGTTCTGGGGTAAATCCAGCGCTTAGTTGTTCTAGGTTCTGTAGAATTAATTCTTTTTGTTGCTGGGCATCTATGTGCAGTTCAGTAATTCTCGCCGTAAATTCTGACTCTAATTTTTCTAGCGCTTGTTTAGCCTCTTGAATTTGCGCCTCTAGTTCAGTTAAAGCTTGTTTCTTGGACTGAGATACTTCTGAGAGAAGCTGGGATAAATGTTCTCGTTTTGACCCAAGCTCTTGTTGAAAATTTTCTGCCTCAGTATTAATCTCCTCGCCAATTTCTTCCGTCTCTTGGAGGAGGGTTTGAGCTTGTTGATTGGCACTCTTAATTTTACCTTCCAAGTCTCCTACTTCATTCAGGTGCGTTCTCACAAGCTCTGCAACTTCTCGAATCACCGCCCGCCGCAACAGGAACAAGGCAACGAGTGAGCCAGCTAAAAGCAGCGCTAAGGTTGCCAGCATAATGTTGAAGAGGGTTGTTGTTCGGGTAAAGGCACGACTTGCCTCAACCTGAACCTGCTCGCTGATGCGCCTTTCTTCTCGCAATTGCTCCAGTTCTTGCCGCTCCTGATTGGAAATTACTGAGGTGGGGGTTGATTCCGGGGCGTTTGGGTTGCCAGACTGGGCATTGGCAAGGTCAACAGACAGCAAGAAAGTTGAGAGGATGACACTGCATTGCGCCAGCCATGCGAAGATACCTAGATTCTTGTGCTTCATGAGAACTCCCTTTGCCTGTTGGTCAGGTTTGGCGATCGCTTACAGAAATCACCATAAATTTAGTGACTTTAGTACTAGGATATCTGGTGCGTCTGCCAATCGGAGTTCATTAGTGTACTCTCGACTTAAATGGGTGACAGCTTACGAAAAAAACCCAATTTATGCTCTTCACAGCCAAAATCCCTCGTCAAGCCGCTGTGTAGCCACCATCTACAAACAGCACTACACCTGTTACATAAGACGATGCATCCGAGGCTAAAAAGACAACTGGCCCAACTAACTCCTTCGGTTTACCCCACAGCTTTGACGCTGAGAGATATCAACAAAAGTCGCAGCAGCAACACCGCCAGCCTCATTGATTACCTGCGCCGTCTCAAGAGCCTCTGCCACAGACAAGTCGCAGATAATAACTTTTGCCCCGAACTCGGCTAAACCCTCAGCCATACATTTTCCCAGTCCACGCCCCGATCCAGTAACAATAGCGACCTTCCCAGACAGGTCAAACAACTTCGCGTTCATAATGGTTTTCAGGTGCTTCTAGTTCATTGAATCAGTCACCTGTACTTTTTTCTATCCTCTGCCTCAGTTAATTTCACCTCATGAGTATCTTCACGCTGCAATCTGTTCAAAAAGACTTTGGCATCAAGGAAATCCTCAAAGAGGCAAGTTTTAGTCTAGATGCCACGGATAAAGTCGGCTTAATTGGCACCAATGGTTCTGGTAAATCTACGCTGTTGAAGATGATTGCCGGACTAGAGCCAATTGACGGCGGTCAACTCTTGGTCAATTCTGGAGTGAGAATTGTCTACTTACCTCAACAGCCAGACTTGGATGAAAATCACACTGTCTTGGAACAAGTGTTTGCAGACAGTGGAGATCAGATGACGCTGGTGCGTGAGTATGAGGAACTGTCCCACAAATTAGCTCACGCTCCAGAGGATAGCCAACTGATGGCGCGATTCTCCCGTGTGATGCAACAAATGGAAGCGACGGGCGCTTGGGAACTGGAGACAAAGGCGAAAATTATCCTGACTAAGTTAGGAATTGAAGATTTCGATGCCCGTATTAGTACTTTATCTGGTGGCTATCGTAAGCGCATCGCCTTAGCGGCGGCTCTGCTTTCCGAGCCGGATGTGTTACTGATCGATGAGCCGACAAACCATCTGGATGCAGTGTCGGTTGAGTGGTTACAGGATTATTTGAACCGCTACCGAGGGGCAATTCTCCTGATTACCCACGATCGCTATTTTCTAGATCGCGTCACCAATCGCATTCTTGAAATCGACCGAGGCGACCTCTACACTTACTCTGGCAACTATTCTTACTATCTAGAGAAAAAAGCGTTAGCAGAAGAGTCAGCCGTCAGTAGTCAACGGAAACATCAAGGCGTCTTGCGGCGGGAGTTGGAATGGCTCAAACGAGGGCCCAAAGCACGTAGTACTAAGCAAAAAGCTCGGATTGACCGCGTCCACGATCTGCAAGCCACTGAGTTTAAACAAGTTCAAGGTAAGGTTGATATTTCTACTCCTGGTCGTCGGATTGGGAAAAAAGTTATTGAGGTAAAGAATGTCTCTAAAGCCTACGGTGGACGCACTTTAATTAAAGATTTCACCTACGAATTTAGCCCTGATGACCGCATTGGTATTATTGGCGGTAATGGTGCAGGTAAATCTACGCTGATGGACATCATCACCGGACGCATTCAACCCGATTCAGGCAGTGTTGAAATTGGTTCAACTATTCACATCGGTTATTTTGACCAACATTCAGAAGAATTACTGGATGCGCTTAATGAAAATCAGCGGGTGATTGACTACCTCAAAGAAGTTGGGGAACTTGTCAAAACGGCAGATGGCACAGTGATTACAGCTTCACAAATGTTGGAGCGTTTCTTGTTTCCTGGCAACCAGCAATATGCACCGATTAGCAAGCTTTCAGGCGGTGAAAAGCGTCGTTTGTTCCTACTGCGGGTGTTGATGAGCGCACCCAATGTGTTGATTCTTGATGAACCGACGAATGATTTGGATGTGCAAACGCTTGCAGTATTGGAAGAATATCTAGAAGAGTTTAACGGCTGTGTGATTGCCGTTTCGCACGATCGCTATTTCCTTGACCGTACTGTAGAACGAATCTTTGCCCTTGAACCAGGCGGCAACTTGCGTCAGTATCCTGGCAACTACTCAGTATATCTAGATTACAGGCAGGCAGAGGAAGCCGAAGCATCTCAACAGAGTGCTAATTCTCAAGCGAAAAAAGCAGAATTGCCTAAAGCTGAAAAGTCAGACAGGCAATCTTCAAGTAATGGTAAGTCCCGCAGAATCTCAAATTGGGAAAAGCGAGAATTTGAGCAACTAGAAGGTAAGATTGCCCAACTAGAAGCAGAGAAAGCTGAGGTTGAAAAAGCCCTGTATAATGCACCGCCAGGTTCTTCTACAAAGGTGCAACAACTTTATGAACAGGTGGGATCTTTGACAAAAGCGATCGACGCGGCAACTGAACGCTGGATGGAGCTAGCTGAGATGGAGTCTTAATGGAAATGTAACTAGTGCATCGCGGCAGAAGTAACTGACCACCTCAGCTAGCTCTTGGATAACCCTTGAACTTCCATTGAAATGGCTTAGCGATCGTTCGGTTAAAGTAGTCGATGAAAGCTAGAATGCGATCACATAAATCTTGAACTGAGGTGAAACTGGCTCGTTTGAGCAACCGTCGCACCAAAATACTGAACCAACACTCAATTTGATTGAGCCAGGAAGTATGTTTAGGGATGTAGACGAAGCGAATGCGATGAGTTGGATCTGCAAGAAAGGCAGCGCGTGTGGTCATCGATTCCAGGATGCCCAACTTTCCCTTGATACCCAAGTCAATGTCAAGTTGGCAGTACTTGGCGACTAAGCGAACCAAAGACTCAGACTGATGGATATTTAGTTGGTCAACGATGAATATCCACCCAGCTTCCGGGTCGGTGTCAAGGGTCTGAGTAATGTGCGCGGCGAAGTCCGCTTCTGTACGAGTCGAACCGAT